>NZ_BILZ01000076.1 GCF_004000825.1 Paenibacillus kobensis NBRC 15729
GGCGGGATCGCATCCCGCCGGCAGCCGAAGCGGCCTGTTAAAATTCCGGCACTTATTGGACTGGAAATGTATTCGGAGATTACTCCATTTTATTCGATGCCAACCCAATTCACAGACTTGCCTTCCGTAGAATGCCAGACGACAACTTGTCCCCCTGGCGTCCACCCTGCTAATGTACCGAACCCGAGCTGCATGACCTTCTTCTCTTCCCGGTCAATAAGATAGCTCCCGTCCGTCAGCGACACGGCATAATATCTTCTGCTTAAATCGTTAGGCTTTGGCAACACCTGATTGATTTCTAACCCATCCAGATCATCGATCTCCGAGTTCAACAGAGCGACCGCATCTTCCGGCAGTGCAGGATCCGCCTCGTTGGACAGGTGCCCCTTCCTATAATGGAACAACGCCTTTCCCCTGAAGAAGGATTCAGCCGAGCTGCCGACGAGCGGAACCGCTATGGTCTCCTTATCCATCCACCTGACCGGATAAATGAAATGCCACCCTTCGCTATGTCCCATATAGGCCGCCCTCAGAAACTCCGATATAACCTCGCCTTTGGCATCGATGACCAAAAGATCGGCATAAGGTCCAAGATTGGACTCCGAATCCAATAGGACAGCGATATACTGACCGTCAGGAGAAGAGGCCATGCCGTAGATCGGACGCTCCGATTCATAAATGAGCTGACTCTTATTATCCGCTGCATTCACATAATAGATCGTTTGCAGCCCTTTCGCCGCATAGAAGCCTTCTCGTCCGACCGGATACGAATAAATGACATTGGTTCCGTATTCGCTATAGTACTTGGATTTATCCTCCTTCCAATCTTGGATGGTGACATCCTTCATGTCTCCGCTCTCCAAATTAAACCGAAATACGGTCTGGTCATGGGTATAGATCAGCCAGTCTTTCTCCCCATCGCCCGAAGGCTGAACGAAAGCGGCCGAGTTCATGGCGCGCTCGCGAACCGTTCTTCCCGTTGTATCCAACCAACGAAATCCGCTCCATGCGATGCCTTGCCACATGGTGATGACTAAACCGTCCTGAGGCGATTGAACTCGGAAGGGTGCTCCATCCATGGCTTTAGCGCCTTCCACTTTGGATTGAACCATAGCTCCTTGAGGCAAATTCGGAAAACGGATGTCCATTCGGCGCGAATCAATCGAATCGATAATGTATTCCGCCTTTACGGCCTTATCCTTCCGTGTGACCCAAAAGGTAGATTGCACGGCCTTTTCAACCGACTGCTGATCGATATCCCGGTTGGCTGTCAGCATGGCGACGTCCTTGTCTTCATCAAGTGTAATAAGGAGCACTGGTTCTTCTCCGTCTATTGCGGCACTCGGCGTTTCTTTAATCCGGGGTGTATCCGCGGCAGCCTCTTCGGTATCTTGATGCTTACTGCAGGCTTGCAATATTATGGCGAGTATGACGAGGAATAATAAGCTGTGCTGGATTTTTTTCATCGGACACCTCTTTCGGGATTCATTCCCTTCCGCTTCTCCCCAATAGGCTTTACCTCTCTAACGAGAGCCCCTGCCAGAAAGTTACATGGCTATAAAAAAATGACCGAGAGCATCGCCGCAGCAGGCAGCCTCTCGGTCATCCATATGATTAGTAGAACCTCGATTCACTTACGTACCCAATTCGGATTGTTTCTCCCCAGATTCCGTCGAGGAGGACTTGTGCCTCAGCCTCAATCGAACCACCAGCACGGCCAATGCCAGGCCCAATACACCAAGCGAATAATAACCGTACCGGTCAATAAGATCGCCTGTTTCGTCTAATTGATTGCCGACCAATGTACCTGCAGTAAAGTAGATAGAGGTCCACAAGAGTGCAGTCGTGTAAGAAAACAATGCGAACTTCCGGTAGGACATTCTATTCATCCCGACCAAATATGGCGTTACGTTGCGCAGTAAAGGAAAAAAACAGCTGATGCTAACGGCGAAGCTGCCATATTTGACATTAAGCGCCTCGGCCTTGGCCATGAACTTGCCGAACTTTGGTTTGCGCAGAAACCGCCGAACGAATGTCTGCGCCGAGAACCTGCCGAGCAGATAGCCAACCGTTGCACCTGAGCACACGCCTAAGTATAGAAAGACGAAAGCCGGGACCGGGCTTAGCAAATCCCCGGAGCTAACCGCTCCTCCCGTCATAGCGACGACTTCGTTCGGAATGGGCAGGCCCACGATTCCAAGGCACAACACAAGAAACAGCGAGAGCGCTCCGAACTGGTCGATAAAATTCTGAAGCAGATCGTAAGCCATTGATGGCCTCCTAGCATGCTTTTCCTTATATATACTATGGAACTTTTCGGACTCTTTCATTATACGACGTTCAGCCGCCCGCGTTGCAATTAGACTTTTCTTATTGTTGCAGCCCTATCCGAATGAGCCGGAGCAATCCCCTTCTTGATGGCGGCCGCCCTATTTTCATCTGTCTATATAAGCTAAACGCCCACAATACCAATCAATCATACAGGATTTATAAATCAAATATAGTAACATACACTTTAATACAAAATCAATATTTTTATTAAATTTATCTTGTTTTTTCCATCTATATCGGTTAATCTTCTATTTGTGAGCAAAATAGTTCCAGTAGGAGAAAGAGGTGAATAGGATGGAGATGATGACGATGAAAATGATGATGACGATGTGCATGGACGAAATGATGTGTAAAATGAAGAACATGCAGATGATGATGGACTGCATGCAAGAGATGAATATGATGGACACGATGGATATGGACAGCATGATGTCCAACATGCAGCAGTGCGACGAGATGATGACAACGATGATGAGCATGATGCGCCAAATGAAACAAACCGCCATGTAAGATTCCTCTCTGCCAAGAAGAATCGAACACAAGCGGTTGTCGTTTTCGCTGTATAATGATAAACTAATTGTACGAATCCATTAGGCCATGGATTTGCACCTTAACTGCGGAGCAGTCGGCTGCACGCAGACATCAATATCTCAAGTGCATAGCATTATCCATTGTCCGATAGAGCAGATAACTGCATTCGGGCTTTTATTTTTTTATCGGGCGTTTAATTGTCTGCTAATCTCGATTCGCCGAACTTTGAGTTCCCAGACTTCTTCGTTAATCCGGGCTGCAATGTTCGCGTTCCCCGCTTCACGCAGTTGCCGATACAGTTCCAGCATTGTCGCGTTCACGGTATCGAACTGACGCCATAGCGCTTCGGCACGAAGCTCGCGCGATGATTGCTTCTCTCGCTGCTCCGCATCGCCAAGCGTGCCTACAATCTCTTGCTGCCATTCCATATCTCCGATTTGCTTCGCATAATTCAACAAATCCAAGTAGTCGTCCACCCAGCGTTTCTCGAGCGTTACGTTAGTCAGCATAAGCTATCTCCATCCTTGCCTGTCGCTTATACCTAGTATTATACTTGGGATTGTAGGAAATGCAATAGCATCACACAAATAAATTTCCAGTTTCTGAATGCTTCTTTTTCTTCGGCTTACGAACTTACTCCTCGTTCCTCTTGTAAGGCGTTGACACCATCAGGATGTTGCCGTCCGGATCTTTGAAATAAAACCAAGCCTGCCCGCGCACGAATACAACCCGGTCTACCGTTACACCTTGCACCGTTAGATCCCGATAGGATTGAAACATCGATTCCGTATCCGCTTCCCGGAACGCCCTCACGAAGGACTCGAACAGATCGTTATCTGTCTTCGCGCTATGCTCGCCCCGCCTCTCCGGCCTGCTCTCTTCTGATAATCGGTACAACTCACGGTCGGCCGCCTTCTTCAATCTGGAACGGGCCCGGTGAAGTGCCGCTTTAATTGCGGTTATAGGCTGGCCCAACGCATGTCCCGACTCGGCAGGCGTAAAGCCGAACACATCCGACAGCAGAATCAACACCACTTGCCTTGCCTCCAACGTATCCATTAAGTATTCCAACGATTCCCGAACGTCAAAGCGGCTCCACTCGGAGTACGCGATCGCACTCAGATCCTCAATTCTCTCCGGATAAAATGCGATTTTACGCCGGCGGCAAATATCGAACCAAGCATTCGACGCAATACGGTACAGATACGGCTTGGACAGCTCCCGCTCCGGCCAACGCTCGAATCTGCGGTACGCCTTCAACATGACCTCCTGGAACAAATCCTCGCCGTCCCATTCCGAACCGGCCAGCCTCCTGCAGTAGCGAAGCAATTCCGTCCGGTATGCCGTCGTTTGCTTCTCGAACTCGTGCTCGAAGGCCATCTCCATAACGCTTAGTCCCGTCTATACTTCTGCTTATGCGGGTAATAAGCCGAGCCCGGCAGCTCTTCCACGATTCCGATCACATTCCCGTCCGGATCCAGACAGTCAAAGTGACGGACACCTTCGGTATCATTCACGATAGGCTGAACCTCTACGCCTTGTTCCTTAAGCGAAGCATGCGAATATTCGATGTCGAAAGATTCGAAGTTGTAGTATGGGACAAGAAACCCGCCGCTCGACTCAAATTGCGTGGGCTGCGGACGATTAACCTTCCATAGATTAATACTCGTCGCCTCTCCCGGAAACGCGAGTCCCGCGCAGCATTCATCGATCTCAATAATCTCCAGACCAAAAACGCGTATGTACCAATCCGCCGATCGGCGCGTATCCGTCACCGGAATGAAGATACCGCTGACTTTGCTAACGATTTTTTTCATATAAACAACCCTCCATTTTTTCTTTTCCTCTATCATAACGAGCAAAATTTAATTCGAGATACGGGGGGTATAAAAAAAAGGACGACTATTCTCTCAACGCGCCCCTATCGGTTTCTCAGCCAAGCTTCTGCCTTGGAGATGGTACTCGCATAACGAATTAACGAATGGATCGTCCCGGTAACTTGCGAGGTCCCCAACTGTTGTTCTTCTTCAATAGGCGAGGACGTTCGACCCACACAAGAATGTAGCCGAGAAGAAATCATTCGTTTTCGTTTTCAATTACGATTTCTCCCTCACCATGCGGTTCTTCAAACCCGTTGAGGAAGGTCACAAGCATTTCTTCCGTTATAGTAAAGGCTGCATTCGCATCAAAACGTTCACTCCGTTCTTTAAGGCGTCTTCGCAGTTCATTCGGGTGCACCTTCAGAAATACGAGCCTCCACTCTCCTCCCTCGCTCTCAATAAGCTGCTTATAGGCATCCCTTTCAGATCGGCTCCAAAAGCTAGAGTCGACGACTACCCGTTTCTTTTCCTGAATCCGTTCAACTAGTTTGCTGCGCATTCTTTTATGCGATTCATCTAAGTACTCCCTATATTTTTCAGCGGGGTAATCGATTCCATAGCGGCCATATACAGACCAGACCTCTTCATCGATAGACAGACGTGTAAAGCCGAGCTTCTCTAACTTCTGAGAAAAAGTAGTTTTCCCCGATCCAGCTATGCCGCACATTAACACCACTAAGGCAGAGTTATAGGCTTGTTCTCGATGAATAATAGCTTTAATGCTTCCCTTTTCTATCATCTTTTGCCCTCCTTAAGAGAGTCGCAGTTGGAGCTTGCACCACGCTGTCCGCTGTCGCTAGAATGCCCCTACCCTTGCTTCACCACGTTCTCAGCGGTACGAAGAGCCAACGCCATAATCGTCAGCACAGGGTTAACGCCGCCGTTGGTCACATGTACGGAGCCGTCGCTCACCCAGAGATTGTCATAACCATGCACGCGGCCTTCGGGATCTGTGACCGATGTCAAAGGATCGTTCCCCATCCGCAGTGTACCTGCTTGATGTTGTCCGGCGCTTAGCCCGCCATAAGGCCCCGTCCGCCACACTTCGCGCGCTCCAGCCGCCCAAAGCCACTTCTCCGCTTGCTCTCCCAACAGGGTTGAAGCTCGAAGCGACTCCGGATGAACACTCCCTGAGAGGCTAGCGACAGGTATGCCATAACGGTCTTTGACCGTCTTCGAAAGACGCACCCGGGAGTCAGCGCTCGGGATTTCTTGGATCGGGCCCATAATTTGACTTGTACGCAAATAACTATCTCTCATCATTTCCTTGCCTTTGATCCCCCATCGAGCCGCATTCGGCGCAAGCGCCCGATACCAGTGAATGAGCGGCAGCCGAGTGAACTCGTTAGCAAGCAATCCTCCGCCGATTACCCCACTCTCGTTGCTATGATCAAAGCGGAAGGTCGCAATGCTCACCCCGGGTCCAAGACCGTCTTGAACGATCTCATCAAAACGGCCGTAAGCGCCAGAATAAACATGGCCCTGCAGATGCCTTCCGACTTGTCCGTTCCGATTGCCGATGCCATCGGGTTCCGAGTCGGTTGCGGAATGGAGAAGAAGCCGTGCGCTTTCGATGGCTCCCGCGGCAACGACCACATGCCCCGCCCGCACTTGCCGCCGCAGAATAGAGCCGTCCCGTTCCTGTACAAGCCGAACGCCGGTGGCATGCGTTCCGCCTTCCGTGTCGATGCGCTCCACCATCGTATCGCAGATGAGATCGCAATTGCCGGTAGCCATAGCTCTGACCAGCATCGTGTTGTGCCCGCCGTTCTTGCTGTTGGTCGGACAAGCGAACCCGACACATTCGCCGCACCGGCCGCAAGCCGACCGCCCGTCCCGCTCTACGGAGTTGATGAGGAGCGGAACCGGTCCCGCTTCCCAGCCCAGCTTCTTCGCTGCGCGGGCTAACCGCTCGGCATCCAACGTCAGCGGCAGGGCCGGCATCGGGTAATCACGCTGCCGCTCCCCTCGACTCGAATGGGCATTGCCGTCACCGGAAACGCCAATCTCCCATTCCGCCCTGTCGTAATAGGGTGCGAGATCCTCATAACGAATCGGCCAGTCGCTCAGCGAGCTCCCTTCCGGTATTCCATAGCGGCTCGCCATACGGAAGTCATCCGGATGAAACCGCCAGGCTTGGGCCCCGTAAACCCGCGTTCCGCCGCCGAGCGTCATCGCATTATTGTGGTAGTCCCCCTCGTGGGGCACCGTCATTCGCTCGGCTCCGCTCGGGAGAGTAATCGTACGAGGATGACCCTCACGTGCAGGTCCTGTGTTATGTCCATAATGGCTGAGCCGATGATTACGCAAGTGATCCCGGCCAATCTGGTCGTAGCGAAGCCAGCTGCCGCGCTCCACGACAAGCACTTGAAGCCCGGCCTCAGCTAATACGGCCGCCGCTGCCGAACCGCCGGCACCCGCTCCAATAATGATGGCATCGTAGCGGTCTTGAAGCTGATCGAACGGCTTTTGCGGCAAGTCCGCTTCTGGGGCAGGTACTGCCGTATCGGTCACAATACCGGGGCGAAAGCCAATCATCTCCCACGACTTGCCCCCGTTATTCCCGCCTGCCTCCGGATTGCCATAGTATCCCTCGGCAACGAGATTCAACAACGTATTGAAGAAGTGTTTGGGAGAAACCGACCAATCCCGCAAGGAATCAATCTCTGCGTCATGAAGCAACCGATCCTGTTCTTCTGCTGACAGCTCCGGGAATGACTGGCCGTGCCGTACGAATGCTTCAGCATTCAGGGCCCGAAGCCCAGGCTCTATCACATCCGCCCAGGCGGCGGCATCTTGAACCGCATGACGCTCCAAGTAAGCCAGCACTCCAGCGTCGGTCGCCGACGGCCACTCATCTTTTGGAATCACGCGATCTGAAATCGCTTTCAACAATAGAGAAGCATCGTATTGAACCATTCTTGTGAACGCCCCTTCCAATGACAGCCTTATTACTATATTAGCTTTTATGACGGGGCACGTAAATTCGAAAAAGAACTCCGGCGGACAGCGTTCCGTTATGATGCCTCGTTCATACGGCGCCGCCAAGTCAGTAAAGCACTTATGCCATATAACAGCGCACTAACGTTAAACAATACGTTTATAGTCAAATAATCGATGACGTACCCCGCCGCCAGAATCGCGCCGCCAGATGTGGCGGTCGTCCAGAAATGATAATCGCCTATAGGCCTGCCTCTGTTCCCCGCCTCGGTCTCGTCGGCCAACAACGCCTTTTCACTCATTCTTTGCATTGCATTGCACATACCCATGACAATCTGGAGAACGAGAACTGCCATATAAGACATCACCCAAGGGAAACACAGCATCGCTGCCGTCAACCCAAGCGAGCCTGTTAACATCAGCCGCCTCGAATGCCGGTCTACATAGCGTGACAATAACTGCGAAGCGGCAGCAGAACTGATTGTGAACACGGCGAATGCCAACCCATATTTGGAATAACTGTTACCTAGGTTTTTCAGAAACAACAAGTAGTACGGATAAATGAATCCCCCTGCGAAAGTGACAATACTCTGCGTTCGAATTAATGTACGAATATTCACCTTATGCCCCCCTAGTTCACGCCATACTGCTCGTAAAATCCGTTGTAGAACAGCTCGTCTGGATCATACTTCCGCTTCAGCCGGAAGAACGTCTCCGCCTTCGGATAAGCCGCATACAGCTGTGCCTTCGTCGGGTATCCCGCATAGGGCAAATAATAAGTACCTCCATGTGCGATGACCTGATTCACGACGGTCTGAATCCCTTCACCGAATTTCTCCTGCCCTTGTTCGCTAAGTGGTGTACGGAACAAGCAGACGAGCGCGAACATGTCTTCCGTCGCATACGATAATTCGGCTTCATCATCCTTGTTTACATATCTCACCGTAATATTGAGCAGATTCATCTCATGACGCTTCAATACAGAGCCAAAGTCCCTTAGAAAATCCGCATACTCATCCATTGGAATAAAATATTCTTGCAGCAGATCGTTCCACCCCGGCTCTTGAGTCTCCATGAAATCGGAGTCGGACCGCATCGCGTTATTCCGACTGATGAGCTCCCCGTCTTGACCTTGAAACACCTTCAACTGCATTTTCCAAAAGGTATCTTTCCAAGCGTCGGACAACCGGTTCAACTGGAACAAGGCCTTGGCTGGTGTGACCCACTGTTCGTTGTCACGCAAACGGAATAACCCTGGATCCTGCTCCGTTTCAGCCGCAATCTCATAATTCAAAGCATACATATCCGTCAAATCATGATCCGGTCCCACCGACACCCTCGCCAAGTGCATCTGAATGTTCGGATCTCCGAGCACATTCTGTCGAAAGTAATCTATGTAGTCCTCTGTCGACACGGTATCAACTCGTAGCCGATAGATTTCATCATCGGTTAGTGACAAGGTGACGTCGAGAATAATGCCGAACAAGCCGTAACCGCCAAGCGCGAGCGGGAACAGCTCGGAATGACTTGTGCGGCTAACTTCCAGAATCCGGCCATCTGCCATAAGTAAACGATAAGATAGTACACTTTTGATCAATGATCCATTACGAATGTCTCGTCCGTGGGCGTTAACACTAAGCGAACCGCCCACCGTAAATATATTCTGAGACTGCATCGTCCGAATCGCCAGTCCATAGGGCTGAATACTGCGCTGTACATCAGCCCACGTTGCGCCCGCCTGGACCGTAACCGTACGAGCGGCAGCATCTATAGCCAACACGCGGTTAAACGGCGTCATGTCGACTACGACCGCGTCCTTGTAGTAGGTGTGGCCGCCTTGGCTATGTCGTTGACCCGCAATAGAGACCTTCAGACCTTGGGCAGCGGCGTCGCGCACCACTTGAACCAGTTGCTCGGTCTCTTGCCCCTTAACGATACGTTTCACTTTAACGGGATGCAGCCGGCTGTAATCTGTCAGGAGATATGGATCCTGGTCCGAATGGTTCGTGTAACTATAAGTAAGAGCTGACAAAAGTGTAAGCAACAACAGCACGATTCCTTTGCGCATAACCAGCCCCCTCCCTGCAATCACCATTTTACAAAGAGGAAAAGGGCCTCAATAGTACTATCTTTGTATGGTACCTATGCGCTAATGCACGAGAAAAAGCAGAGAGTAGTGTAGGCGATACCTCCACTACTCTCTGCTGCCAGATTCCTAGTTAGATTCCTACCGGCCCCCTGCTATCAACATAACAATCTTCTTGGAATCGATCCGACGATGCTGTTTAAATAAGATATAGCGGTAAGACGGTCGTCTTGGTGCTGTCTTATCGCTTTTTTTGTTATAAATCCTACGGCACACTTACTCTTTCGCCTTATTTTCATATAGAATCTATTGGTGGGAGGGTGTGTTAATAATGAATAAATTTAGAATACCAACCGTTTGTTTTATGATTATTATGCTTGTGCTTATGAGTATGCCCAGTCTAGCCTTTGGCGCCTCTGCAAACGTCCACTTATCCGACTCAACTGGAGTGCAGTTGGATTGGGAATACAAAGAGACGCCTCCGAAACGCCCGAAACCGATGCTTCTCAACTCGGCCAACTACGAAACCAAATGGAAAATCGACAACTCACTTTTAGTTGACATTGTTCAGGATCAGAATGGAATCATATATACGACCGATGCAGATGATATCGTACAAGCCATTTATCCGAACGGCAAGGTCAAATGGAGTATCCAACTGGATATGGGGTTCGAAAACCCGGTCATCTATCTGAAACTCGGGCAGGACGGAACGATCTATGCACATAGCTCAAACCTATTAGGGGACCCAAGATTGACATCGATTTATGCATTGTCACCGGAAGGGAAAGTGCAATGGAATCTCTCACCTACCAGTACAATAATAAGCCAATTTGATGACCACTTTGCCGGTGATGCGCAGGGGAACCTCGTGTATTTCACCAACCAAGGACTGGTATCACGGAACGCGAAAGGCGATATCAACTGGATTGATGAAGACATCACAAGCTCAGACTACTTAGATGGCCTGCATATATCGAATCTATTTACCGATCCGCAAAGTAATATATACGTGGATTCTGCTAACAAGGAAATCATTTCTTTGGACTCACTAGGCAACGTGAGATGGACATCCGCTCCCCAAAACTATCTGGACCCGTACAATACCTTTCATCCGTATTTCTCCGATGCCGGGTTCCTCTATATGTTGACAGTCAGTGGTCTGCATGCATTAAACGCTGAAGATGGAAGCACCGTGACCATGACTCGTGATTCCGATATTGCCGATATCCGTTCTTCCGGTATTCCGACAGACGGTAAGGGAGGATATTATATTATACCTCGGGGAATAGTCCAAAAGGTTGATTACGCCGGAGATATTATATCGGAGTATGACGAAAGAGCAACAGAAAATTATGGCGTAGATTTTGATTCGCTTGTGACTGACAGCCGAGGAAACGCCTATTTCAATACCGGGTCCGGGAATATTATCGGCCTCAACCCCGATGGACAAGAAATATTTGCGTTTCTTAGAAATGCTTTCTGGCACAAGATTACAAAGATCGTAATCGGGAAGAACGGCAATATCTATTCGAGCAACCACGACATCGGACTCGTGGCCTTCGGTCCCAAACAAATTCAAGTATACAAAGATAATCTGTCCCTGCCCCTGTCTGTCGCACCGATTAAGGATGGCGGTACTGTATTAGTGCCTTTCCGCTCTCTATTCGAAGGTTTTGGTCTCGCAGTAGGTTGGGACCCTGCATCACAGACCATAACCGGCACTAGAGAAGGCCTGAACATCCAAATGGCCATGGGCTCGAAGACCGCTTATGTGAACGGCCAAGCGAAGCAACTGACCGTCGCTCCCCAATCCGTCAACAATTCCACGTATATCCCGCTTCGATTCGTCGGAGAGTCACTCGGCATGAACGTAAGCTGGGATGCCAAGAGCTCATCGGTCAATATCGATTCTAAAGGCTAAATCTAAAAGCATTTTCTTCGTACTACTCCGTATCAGACAAGAATATATGTTTATGCCGAAATGGTTTTCACGAAGGGGATTGTTCATCGTCCCTTTCGTGATTTTTATCAGCGTGTGTATTCTGGTCAAAGATCTCCCATTCCAATCCGGAAGGAATTGATCGAATGAAGGCGGTTGTGTGTACCAAGTACGGTCCCCCTGAAGTACTCCAGCTTAAGGACATTGTCAAACCTTCTCCCAAGCGCAATGAAGTATGCATCAAAATCCATGCCTCAGCCGTAACAGCAAGCGACCTGTATATTCGAGGTTCGCGAATCCCGCTCCGGTTCATGGTGCCGATGCGCCTTGCCCTGGGGATTACCAAACCGAGAAAATCTGTTATCGGCCTGGTGCTGGCGGGTGAAGTCGAATCCGTCGGCCGGGACATCCAACGGTTTAAGGCTGGCGATCAGGTTTATGGGATCACTGGTTTTGGACTTGGCGCATACGCGCAGTACAAGTGTATGAAAGAAACGGACTCCCTACACGGATGTCTGTCTCTTATGCCAACAACGATAAGCTACGAAGAAGCTACGGCTGCTGCATACGGAGGACTTCTGGCATTACAGCGAATAGAGGAAGGCCAGCTTCAACGCGGACAACATGTTGTTGTCTACGGGGCCTCAGGAACTTCCGGTACAATGGCCGTCCAGATAGCCAAACATTATGGCGCTGAAGTGACGGGCGTATGCAGTACCCGGAATTTAGAGTTTGTACAATCTTTGGGGGCCGATAAAGTGATCGACTATACCATTGATGATGCTGCGGTGCAATCCATCGACCGTTATGACCTCATGCTCGATACCGCCGGCCAAACTAAAAATTCCAAAGTAAAAGAACGATGCAGACAATCGCTGAGCCCAACCGGGAAATATGTATCGATCGACGATGGCAAATTATTGTTGCAATCCAGACGTCTGGATACGCTCAGAGAGCTAATCGATGCAGGACACATTAAACCCGTCGTCGACAGAACCTACCCTCTGGACCGCATTGTTGAAGCGCATGAATTTGTAGAGAAAGGGCGCAAAAGAGGCGGCGTGGCGATATCGATTGAGCACTCCGACTGAATAAGCCCGGAAGACCGCATACGGAAAGCCCAAAGAGGGCTGCAGCGGGTCAGGTCAATTTCGCATAACCGGCCACAGCCCTTTCATATCAATCAACCTATTGCGTACAGCTCGTTCAAAACCGCAATCCCGCGCTCTTCCGCTTCTTTCGTACGGCTAAGAAGTTCAATGCTGCGCGGGACGTTTTCTTTCTGGCGGGGATTGGCCCCTTTTTTACGAAGCGGATAAGGATACATCATCGCAAGCTCCCCCAGACATGCTGCCGCATCGGCATAATGAGCTGCCGCCTGTTCGGCCAGACGGCTTACATTCGTACCATATGCCGTTCCATCCTCCCACTGCTTGGACACAATCTCTAAGAAAGCAGCGGCATGGCGCCGTGCATCCGAGATCAGGTGAAGGTTGAGCGCATTTCCTTTATTGGAGATTTTGTCCCCGTTAAAAGCATCGATCCATGCATCATAGCTGCGTAATCCATCCTGAACCTGATCCCACGCAAGTCCGTCCCGGCTATAAGCATGGTCGAGAATAGCGGCAACCGCCTTCTTCAACCGGTCCTTACGCTCGATCTCAATCGGTTGGCCGAGGACGCACAGGCACAGAATCCGCCGGTTCGGAAGCTGGTCGTATGGAATGGGACCGTCGAATGAATTGTCTCGGGCAAGCAGCACGCCGCGTGAATCGTCATAGCCATAAATAATACCGAATTCCATCGCGAATAGATTCCAGCCCGCAACAGGTATTCCCCTGTCGAGACTCTGCCTTATAGCATCTACAATATCGGTCAACATATTAGGTGTAATGCTTTTGACCGGCGGACATAGGATCTGCGTATCGAATCCCAATAGTTGAAAGCCCCGGCGCAGTGCCTCTCCGCCATGAATCGTGTAGGGGCTGTCGGCTTCGATAGATTTCGGCCGCACATTGATTCGAAAAGCGTGCGATGAATATCCCATCACTTCAGACAGCGATAGGCTTGCTTGATCCGTATGCTGCAGCACCATATGAGTAGCCTGAACGATCGTACTAGGCGTTGGCACCAAATTTACGGACAATGTCTTTTGCATCCGATTGCATCTCCTGACCGTTACATGAACGATGTTGTATTCTACTTACAATTCCACACATTAATACGATTTCCCTTGGGGTCGATAACCTAAAATGCAGCCCAAGTTTCCGGATCTCCGGAAAGATCAGACACGCCGTCAAACCGCCATGACTCTTCCCTCCCTCTCATTCTCATCATAATAGATGCCACAGGGGGATCTAATTTCAACAATGTTTGTCCATTCATTGCCGTAGCGCTTGTTTACTTAATAGAGGACCTAGATACTAGTTTTATCTCGGGAGATGCTGTATTTTTGTAACATGCCGTTTAATCGTTACAACCGAGAAGGGCTGGAGAAAGGATGAACCCCATGATCAAGCTGCTCCGGCGAAGCATCCGCGACTTCCGAGCCGCGTACCCGCAACTGCTGATCTTCGAGTATTTATTCATGCTGATCACCAGCGTCGTCATTATCCCGATCATCACGTTAATCTTCAACCGTATTCTGACCGTAGTCGGCTCCGGTTCGCTCATGAACGACGATATCGTTCAACTCGGCTTGAACTGGCAAGGCATGCTCGGTATGCTTGCCATTGGTCTAGTCGCATCATTCGCTGTATTCATCGAGCTGTCCGTTCTTATCATACTCGTGCAGCAGCGGTATTTCGGCAATAAGGCCGCGATCGCGGATGCGCTGTTAGCCGCGTTCCGCCAGACGCCTCACCTGCTTGGTTTCGGCATCGTGCAGCTGTTCGTCATGTTGCTCGTGCTGATCCCGTTCGTAGACTCGCCGATGTCGGAATCGTTCTATGCGCTGTTCAACGTGCCGCTCTTCTTGCAGCGCAATGTGCTGCATCCGTCCATTATCATGACGATCGTCTACGTCATCATTCTGGCTGCGGCCATCTACCTGGTGCTGCGGTGGATTTTCGTACTGCACTACATTGTCCTCGAGGGCCGAACGATCGACTCTGCGATCCGAAGCAGCCTTCACCTGACGCGAGGCAAACGTCTGAGAGTGCTCGCCTCATTGTTCCTGATCAACGCGGTCTTCATTGGTACAGGCTTCGCGCTGCTTTCGTCTTTATCATTCTTGCCCTACTGGCTCAATCACAACGTCCTGAAGGCCTTCACCGAGCATTATTCCCTGACCTTATCCACGATGCTCACCTATGTCCTGACGCTGGCGATTATGCCGTTCAATATCATCGTGATCACCCGTTTGTTCTACGCGTTCAAACGGGAGAGGGGACAATTGCCGCGCGATCACCTGAAGCTGTACCGCAGCTTCCTAGGCCGCTGGGAGGACAAGCTGGCCGGGGCAGCGAAGCAGTTCGCGGGCAAACGGATGCTATTCGCCGCGATAGCCATCGTCTATGTAAGCCTGGCGCTGTTCGTCGGCTTGAAGGCAAGCGGCCACCTGGTCTATGCCAAGTGGAGCGTTCTCATCTCAGCTCATCGGGGCGACATGGAGAACGCGCCGGAAAACTCGCTGCCGTCTATTCAGAGCGCTATCGACAAAGGCATTCAATCCGTCGAGATCGACGTTCAGTTGACGAGAGACGGCGTCGCCGTTCTGAACCACGACACCACGCTCAAGCGGATGGCCGGGGTGAACAACCGGGTCGCCGATTTAACGTATGAGCAAGTAAGCAGGCTTACGATCGGGCATGACGCGGACGGGGTACCGGTCCCCGTCGCCACGCTTGAGGAAACGCTCACCGTGGCCAAAGGACGAATCAAGCTGCTGCTCGATTTGAAGCCGCACGGACCGAGCGAGCCGCTCGTGCGCGAGACCATCCGGCTGATCCATGCTTACGAGATGGAAGAGGACATATACATTCAGTCTTTCGACAGCAGCATGCTGCGGCAAATCCGGGCGCTGTCGCCTGACATCCGGATTGGTCAAATTATGTATTTCGCCTTCGGCGATCTGTCGTCGCTGGACGTGGACTTCTATACCGTTGAGCGAGTGATGGTGACCGAGCAACTCGTGAACCGTGCTCATGCCGCCGATCGAGAGGTATGGGTATGGACGGTGAACGGGCGTCACAATCTGAAGGAGATGCTGAAGTTCAAGATCGACGGCCTGATAACCGATACGCCGTCGCTGGCGCAATCGATGGTCGGAATCGATTTATAACAGCCAAAGCCGGCAACGTCTCGCCGAAAGGGGAAACGTTGCCGGTTTATTTTCATAAGAAAGTTCTGTCCGATAAGTATCTTTTCCATTTGGACCACTGTCACGTATACTGGAAATAATGAAAACCGAACAAGGTGTGATGACATGTCTCCCCGCACGAATAAACAAAATGAGGCTATTCGCGAGCAGCGCAAGCAAGAAATCTTGCAGGCGGCCATCCGTGTATATGTAGAGAAGGGATTTGCAGCTACGAATTTAAGCGATGTTGCGGTTCAAGCCGGTCTGGCGAACGGACTGGTCTATTATTATTTCAAGAATAAAAGACAGCTTTTCCGCGAGTTGTACGAGTTCATGATGGACCAGTCCCTGCGGTTTACGACGGTGCATTTCGAACAGGAAATACCGTCTCTTGAGCAATTCAAGCACTATGCCGCCATCGTCTGCGAGCGCGTAATTACAGACCCTCAGACCCAGCGCTTCTATATGCGAATCAGCCTTGATCTGCATCATCTCTATGAGCCGGGAGAGTTGTCTCCATTCGATTGGATGAAGAACTTTATCCAGCCGATGGCGCTAGCGATCGACCGTGGCATTCGCAGCGGCGATTTCCGCCAGGGCGATGCGAACCTGATGGCGATGCAATTCTGGGGAGCTATTTCGCAAGGCATGAGTTATTTGGATCAGCTGCTTCAAGAGCTTAACGCACAGGAACGAACCAAGACGGAAATCAACCGGACAATGAGCGAGAAGTTAAGCCAGATCTCCGAATCGGCTATTTCATTTTTTAGACCGGACTAAATTTTTACATTTTTTTGGTTGACTTGAAACTCAGTCAAAAATATAATGACCTCAAGGAGAGTGATTATTTTGTCAACGATACGCAAGGAAACTGGGATGGATGCCTCGCCAGAGGGAGGAGATCAATGAATATTCTAATCATTGCCGCTCACCCGAGAATCGAACAATCGCGCGTCAACCAACGCTGGCTGTCGGAACTGCGTGAATATCCGGATCGTATTACGGTTCACGAGCTGTATAAGACTTATCCCGATTTCGCCATTGACGCGAAGAACGAACAAGAGCTTATCGCACGGCATGACCGCATCGTCCTGCAGTTTCCCATTCAGTGGTATAGCGTACCCGCATTGCTTAAGCAGTGGCTCGATGACGTGTTTACGACATCGTGGTTGTTCGGAACCGGAGGTAAAGCCGTTGGCGGGAAAGAACTTGTTGTGGCGATGTCCATTGGAGGCGATGAATCGTCTTACCAATCGGGCGGCATGATCGGCTACACGATCAGTGAGCTGGTCCGTCCTATTCAAGTCTTTGCAAACCAGATCGGAATGGTCTTTCTCCCGCATTACAAATTGTACGGCGCCATCAAGGCGGCGGATGTCCAAATCGACAATAGCGCTGTACGCTACGTAGAGCATATCACCTCTCCTGATCTGAATCCGATAACCGTTCGCCAACGTATGCTGGCCGAAATGACGAAGGCCAGTCCGAATCCCTGATCTTATTTACGTTCTTAGCGGCTATAAAATAAGGCGGCTCAGGAGAATCTCCTGAACCGCCTTTCCGGACTTCGATCCAACCCCAACCGCTGCCCATCCAATTCCTCGCCGCCGCCTCATTAAGCCTCCTGCTGAACCGTCCCGCTATGCCCGGCGGTCCGATCCCCTCGTCTCCGTTTCCCGTGAGCCCAATCCAACACAGGCTTCTCAATGAAGGTATAAGAAAGCGAGGCAATCACGAAGGATACAATCAGTATACCCGCCGAGAACATAGCCCAGCGCCCCATGCTTGAAACCCCCATATACTGATAATCCTTCGCCCAATACTTGGCGGTCAGTGCGATCAGGAGATAGTGCCATAAGTACAGCCCAAACGATACTCGCGCCGTGTATTTGAAGAGGCGGTTATCGAGCAGCCTGTGCAGAACAATCGATTGCGAGCCTGTCGCCAACGGGATAGCAATCAGCACCGCGAAATACGGATAAAAGTAAGGCTGATGCTGCCAGCTTGCACTGAAATCGAGCGCATGGCGATGGGTCCACAGCATCAAGAATGCCGATATAAAGCCGGCGGCGCCTAGCGTATCGAATAGCCCGGCCCGCTGCATTCTCTCCACCCGAACGGATGGCAGCCTCAGCTTCGCCGCAATTCCCGCAGCCATAATACCGACCGCGAAGTGGCCGAAGAAGCCGATCGGATTATAATTCGGCATCCAATATTTTGCGCCGCCGATCTGGCCGAAATCCCAACCGCGATTCACATTGCCGGGCGTCAGGAACTGATGAACAAGCTGGTTCAACAGCAGCGTAACGAGTAAGGCGCCGATCCAGTACACGAATGAGGGCGTGAAGGAGCGTTTGGCCAACAGCTTGAACATCCCCGCCATGAAGATCGGCATGAGCGCATAACAGAAGACCTCGAACGAAATCGACCAGAAAGGACTATCGATGTCCGAAGGGAACATCGTTATGTAATGAAAGCCCGCTGTGAAGGTTAGTCCGGTCACACTCCGCAACGCGAAGTGCTCGCTCGGAATATTCAGCAGCAGCACCAGCGCCATACTGACAAGAAAAGCCGCGTAATAACCAGGTATGATCCGCGCAGCCCGCCGAAACAGATACTGGCGCATCCCTGGAAACTCCGCTCCGGACAAATAATTGCGCCAGAACGGGAAGGACAGCAGAAATCCGCTCAGCACGAAGAAAATGCTGACACCCGAATTGCCTAACAGAAAGAAGGATTGTGCCTGCTGAATGCCGAACTGCTGATCCTCCAGCGCTAATCGCTGAGCAAAATGATGAAAAATGACCGCCATACAGGCAATCGCCCGAATGCCGTCAGCCCCTCCCAAGTGAGGCAGGCTTGTGCTCCGTCCCATCTTCGTTCTAATCCTCCTTTAGTCTTAATGCCATTCCTCAAATAGGTAAGCGTATTCATTTTATGTGATATTCTAGAAGTATTTCTTTTTACCTCCTTTTTACATTGAGTCCTCGAGCCCTAATAACAAATAAATAGCCGAGGCCGCCACCCTTAACGAGGTGACTGCCCCGGCCCTTTGGTTGGATTATGCCTACGATCCCAACATCACACCATGGATATAAGTGAACCATTGCGTATCCAGCGCGCCTTGCCCCGGATTATAAGTGAAGAAGTACTCCACTTTATCCCCTTGCTGAAGATTGTTCAGCGAGTAGGTGAAGTTGCCATTCCGCAGCGCGATGGGCATGCCGACATTCACCTGAGCACCGTTGTTGATCTTGTAGTGCAGATCGGCGAAAGCTGCGCCATTCACATAGAACTGCAGGTTATTGCTGGTCTTCTTCAGACCGCGCACCTCATCGCCGATGGTGACGGTGGTCTGCTGCGGGGCTAATCGTGCTCGCAGCGGTATAGCTGCGGTCTTGCCTTGTTCAATCTGTGCGGCAACAAAATTAAGCGTGATGCCGGTAACCGCTACGTTGGCGGGATTGCTGCTAAGGGCAGGGACCACCGTATAACGGCTTGTCCGGCCCTACTCCTTGTGTAACGGACAAGCAAATCCTGCATTTCCTTAAGGAAAAGTCGAACTAGAAGCTGCAGACACTCCCATCGCTAGGACTCAACCGCTCGGATATTGACTAAGGATTATTCCTCCAGCATTTGATGAGAGGCAAGTCCTCGTTATATCCGGCCCGAAGCTAAGCGGTCAACGGCGAAGACGACAAAAAACACCTTCAGGGCTCCTCCCATGTCTTGCGGCGGGGCGTTCTCTTGAAGGTGTTTCATTTGTTTCACGTTATCGATCAATCCCTTGGAAGGGATAAATGTTTATCATATCGGGATGACACGATTCGAACATGCGACCCCCTGGTCCCAAACCAGGTGCTCTACCAAGCTGAGCTACATCCCGTTAATGGCGTGCCCTAAGAGATTCGAACTCCTGACCTTTTGATTCGTAGTCAAACGCTCTATCCAGCTGAGCTAAGGGCACATATGATTGGTGAAGGCGCCACCCAGACTCGAACTGGGGGTAAAGCTTTTGCAGAGCTCTGCCTTACCACTTGGCTATGGCGCCAAGAAAACAAAAATGGAGCGGAAGACGGGAATCGAACCCGCGACCCTCGCCTTGGCAAGGCGATGCTCTACCGCTGAGCCACTTCCGCATAGA
>NZ_BILZ01000077.1 GCF_004000825.1 Paenibacillus kobensis NBRC 15729
CCCGCCGCTGACACGGCTCGCGCCGAAGCGCCATCAAGCGGACGGCGAGTCAATATCGTCAGCTCGCGGCAGTCATCCTGCGCCAGCAGCCTTCTCAACAGACTGCTTCCGACCAGACCGGTCGCGCCGATAAGCAGCGCCCGGTATCCCGTTATTGAAGTGAATTGTGGTTGATGACGTTCCACGAACCGATCCCATCCTTCTTATGCCGCATTAGCGCTATGTGATCTGTATCGTCTATTGTACCTGAAATTGGTCCGTCAATCGAGACTGTCCTGCACGAAGCTTGTAGCTCCATCCCGTTACCGTTACGAAATCTCTTGCAGACTGAGCGGATGCTGCGGCTCCATCTCGTCTACGCCGCTTGGCAGCGTAATCATGACGGTTGTTCCGACTCCCACTTGGCTCGAGATAAACATCGTCCCGCGATGGCTCTGAATAATCCGTTGACTGACCATAATGCCAAGTCCCGTGCCTGCTTCCTTGCCCGTCACGAACGGATCGCCGAGTGTCGGGATCATTTCCTCCGGGATGCCGCAGCCCTCGTCAACAATCTCAATGCGAACCTCTTGTTGATCGCCAAGCTCAACCGCAATCTTAATATTGCCGCCGTTCGGCATCGCTTCCATCGCATTCTTGAGCAGATTGATGAACACTTGCTTCAGCTGGTTCTCCTCGCAATGTACGTTACATGCCTCCTTCGTAAATTCGCTTTGAAAAATGACGCTGCACAAGTGCGCCTGACTATCCAGCAGCGACATAACGTCGCCAAGTACGAACCGGACATCCTTCACTTCGAATTTCGTGGCCTGCGGCTTCGCAAGAATAAGGAACTCCCCGACAATCAGGTTGATCCGGTCAAGCTCGGTCATCATCATATCAATATGCTGCGGGTTCAGCTTGTTCGTCTGCATCTGCAGCTGCAGAAACCCTTTCAGCGTCGTCAGCGGGTTGCGAATTTCATGCGCCACTCCAGCCGCCAGCTTGCCGACCGTTGTCAGCTTCTCCGAGCGGCGTAGCAGCTCCTCCATCTTGTTGCGGCTTGTCATGTCGCGCGTTATGCTGGCGAATGCCCGTATCGTTCCCCCCGTATCGCGGATCGGCGATATCGTGACGCTGACGGAGATATATTCGCCGCTCTTCTTGCGCCGCACCGATTCCATTGGCGGCACGGCCTTGCCCGCAAGGAGCGCTTCCATTGCCTTCCGCTCTTCCTGCTCCCACTGCGCCGGCACGAAGGCCAGCTTGCGGCCGATCACTTCATGCTCCTCATAGCCGAACATCTGAGTGAACGCGGCGTTAGTCGAAGAGATAATCCCGTTCTGGTCGAACACATGAATCGCGTCGGTCGTATGATTGATGAATGATTCCAGATAATCCTTCATGGACCGGTTATCCTCAAAAGCACGCTTCAGCTTGTTCATATAAACGCCCATGTTTTTGGACATATTATTCATCTGATTCGCCAATTGGCCGAATTCATCCTTGCCGCTTACCGGGATGATATCGTCGAACTTGCCGTTCGCGACCTTCTGCACTTTCCATACAATCGTATCGAGCGGCTTAAAGATCGTTCCCAACAGCCAGTAGGAAGCAACCGTCAACGTGATCAGCAAAATAACCGATACCACAAGTTCTTCGCGAAGCTCCTTGCCTACTATCGCATCCGTGCGCGACAGATCGAACACAATTCGGACAACAGTAGCATCGGCGCGATCGAGCCGGGCATAATAGACAAGCGAATGCTCCCCTTGGCCGAACCGGAGATCCGAAGTAATTGCTCCCCCGTTCGAAGCCTTTATAATGGAGTCTTGTTCATCGCTGCCGCTGCGGAAGTTATACGTTCCCCCCGTCATTACCGGCTTACCGTCTTGAATCCGGAACGCGCTGATTTCTTGCACTCCGATATAAATAAAGCTGTCATCGGTTCCGATTCGATCGGTATAAGACTCCAGCGCATTACCTTTCGCCATATTCACCGTCATGTCGCTAAGATACGCTACGACCTGCTGCTTCAGATTTTTATTGAGCATCGTCCACTGATGCAGCATATAAGTCGCAAGAATTACACTAATGATAGCTGCAATAACAAGCGTTAACTTCTTTTTGACTGACACATACGCCACGCCCTTTGATTTACGGTTTTTCGCTCTATTTCGCTATAATTCTTCTTTAAATTATCATACCATAATTTACATCAAATGAAAGTAAGGGCCATTCAGACCTCCGTGATCCACGTCTGACTCTACCTGTGAAGACCGCCGCAGAATGGTTTTACACATTGTACTGAAGTTATCCCTAACTATTTGTGAATACGATGTGTATGAAATTCGAGTTATCCCCAACTTATTCACATTATGCACAGAACTTGTTCACAACTATGGATGAAATGTGGATGGATTCGTGGACAACGGACCCTGTTATCCACAAAAGTATACACATGCTGTTAACAACGAATATTTGTTCGTGGCATAATTCGATCATGTTCGACATAATCGCCTCGTCGAATCGTGCGATAGTACGAGTTATATGCGGTTCTGGTGCTTGTGACGCAATTTATCCACGGCTTTGCCGATTCTTGTGGACTATTTCGCTGTGCACGGCGCAAATGCCGGCGCTATTGCACTTTTTGATGGTTTACTTAGCCTGTTCGCGCCGCTGCCTTCGGTGATGGCACACCTTCTCCCTGCTCGATCCCCCGATCGCCCGCTGCGGCTCGTCATTCGCCTGGAAACAGGGTACAATAAGGGCGAGGTGAAAGGTTCGTGACGGTAGAACAACGATTTGAAAGAGAAGAGGACCGCCGCTGGATGGCGGCCGCCATTGAAGAGGCGCTCAAGGCGGAAGCCATCGGAGAGGTGCCGATTGGAGCGGTCATCGTACGTAACGGAGAGATTATCGGGCGAGGCTACAACTTGCGGGAGACGGATCTTGATTCAACGGCTCATGCCGAGATGATCGCGATCCGGGAAGCGAGCCGGAACATCGAAGCATGGCGGCTGCTCGACTGTACGCTGTATGTCACGCTCGAGCCTTGCCCTATGTGCGCCGGTGCGATCGTTCAATCGCGGGTGAAGCGTGTCGTCTACGGAACGCATGATCCGAAAGCCGGCTGTGCGGGAACGCTGATGAATTTGCTGCAGGAGCCCCGCTTCAATCACGAGGCGGAATTGACGAGCGGTGTTATGCAAGAGGAATGCGCATCGCTGCTGACGACCTTCTTCCGAAGACTCCGCCGCAAAAAAGAATAGCGCCTAATAGGATTAGGCGCTATCTCAAGGTCGAGGTGTTACGTTCGTTCGCGATCCGAACGAACTGCCCCTGTACGATGCAATTGTTGTAATACAATAATGACGCGATCAGCTTCCTCGCTGATCGCAATAACGTCTGGGTCTGTTAAAGTACCGCGCGCTTCAGCCATCTCGTGGAGCTTCAGACGGAGCGCTTGCAATTGGGTGAGCAGTTCATTCTTATCCATGACACACGCTCTAGGCTCGCTCCCATCATTACGTTAACTCTTGTGGTTATATGCACTATTATAACCAACGTCAGGAAGAGAGTCTGTTGGATTGTGTCGAATAATTTATGGAAAATCCGCATATTTTTCGACATTAATATCAATATCGATAGGTCTTATTACCTGACTAATGACATTTAATTCTAAATGCGTTTTTCTTCATTCTCCTTAATCCGACCAATGATACATTATTTTCGAGAAGGTCTCGTTCAATAAGATTTGAAGCAGGCCGATTTTCTGGTTTGATCCGAATGAATGGCTTGAATGACTGTTCGAGTGTTTCACGATAAGGCTCCATTTCTTTTGGATGAACCAAGTTGCCTTTCATAGTAATCCCTTGCTTTTCTATTATCCTATTGCGATACATTATGCGCATGAGTCCTGTAAATAATGCCCTGTTCTCAAGTTGCGTCAGACAAGGCCTTCGTGCTATCATTGATTTTACCGCGCGCCCGTAGCTCAGCAGGATAGAGCGACAGTTTCCTAAACTGCAGGTCGTACGTTCGAATCGTATCGGGCGCGCCATATCTTAAAATCGAAGAACCGCAGCAGCCTGCGGTTCTTTTTGTTTGAGCAAGACTAGAATAGTCGTATCGTCTTTTATGGTCTCGATTAAACTTCTGCTGTTCTTTCGGAAACAGGGCACAGTCCTTCTTTACTTAAAAGGTACACCTCGTCACAATAGTCCGCTACATTCGCGCTATGAGTTGCTATAATAATTGTTGTTCCATTTGATTTCAATTCTTTAAAATAGTGCAGCACCTTTAAAGCTGTTTCATCGTCGAGAGCATTTGTCGGTTCGTCTGCGACAATTAATTCTGGGTTAGTTGCTATAGATCGAATAATCCCTACTCTTTGTATTTCCCCGCCTGACAATAATTCAATTCTTTTCGTTATTATATTTTGGATACCGAACAACACAACTAGTTCCTCTATTCGTTTAGTTAATGACTTATTATCTTTATTATTACTGTTAAACAATAAAGGGACTTTAATATTTTCAATTGCAGTAAGCTTGGGTATCATAGGACTAAATTGGGATATGTAACCAATCTGTTTGCTCCTTATTTTGCTCAGCTGATTCAACCTCAAATCACTCATGATTCTCCCATTAAAGGTGTACGCTCCCGACGATGGTTTCTCTAAACCGGAAATTATATTTAGTAATGTACTCTTACCTATGCCGCTAGTTCCTTTTATAGCCACCAAATCTCCATTATCAACACATATTGAGATGTTATCGAAAATCGTATTGCCTCTAAATTGTTTTTTTATATTCTTCAAAATAACTTGCGGCATTCGCTTCACCCTTTCAATTGCTGAATGATATCGACTTTCATAAAACAGATTTTTGCGATTATTACGCTTGTCAAAGTCATAAATAAGCTAGCGAATAATGAGTAAGATAAATAATTCGTCAATAGATCGAATGAATTATTGATTAAGCTAAATAGAAAAAGTGAAGGAACTATCGTTACAATTAAATGAATCAATAGGGTTTGGGAACCCACTATTTTATAAATATGATTTTCGTTCGAACCACTGATAAGCATAACTTTGTATGTATCTACATTCTTTCTCGTTGCGAATAACATTGATACTAAAGAAACTAGCACAATAATTACGAAGCTGACGAATATACCAATATACAGGATACTTTTATTTGTCTCGGTCATTTTAATAATTGTATTAATCGCGGTCCCCTTGGCACCAATCACGGAAAAATCCGTAAACCCGGTTGTTCTCTTGATTGCATCCAGGGAGTTTCTAATCTCTAAAGGGGATAATTCGGAAATCAAATTCCCGTTGATTCTACTCAATAAAGAAGCTTTGAAGAAAATCGGGTTTGCGGATACATCCTCATTGTGAAATGAAAATGATTGATCGAAAAACAGCGCGGGAATAACGATATACCTGTTCAAAACCAATTGAGGATCTAGAGATGTCATGATTGTCTGATTAGGCGTCAAGAATCCAATCACTGTCCCGGTAAAACTTTTCTGGTAATACAATATGTCAAGACGATCTCCAAGTTTATATACTTCGCTATAATCAGAACCGAGAATAACCGGAAGATCTTCTCTCTTTTCATCATAAAAATAGTCATTATCGCTAAAGAATTCCCCTGAGCTTAAGGTTACATTATTCATCTCGAATACATTAGAGCTGAGCTGCATCGATTTAATATTTCTATATTTCTTATTATTATATTCATACTCGGCACGGTTATTTCCCGTTTCGTAATAGGCGTCGAATTGAATATCTCCTTTGAATGCAGAGACTTCAACGGGTTGCCAATTGGCATTGTAATACAGAAATTCCGATGAGTTAGCCAAGCTATTCGCAAAACGATTTAGAATACTATTACTGTCACTTTTCGAGAAGAATTCAGTCTCTTTTTCATTATATAAATTGTCCGATATTTTATATAAATTTTTGTCTTTGAAATGACTGACCGAATCGATTTCAATTTTGGATTGGTGGACGTTGACGACTAGAACAAGGATTAGAAGAGAAAATATTAGCGCCGAGAGAATGCTGATTATATTGAAAACAATATTTTGTTTAAAGAGAATCCAGAATATCTTCAAAATCGCTTACCACCTTTTTGCGAGATTGTCGTGACGATTTGCATTGTAATTATTATTAATATACAAAAGGTTATGCTGCCAAATATGTATATAGATTGTGAAATCCAGACCCATGACCATAATGGATGAATATAGGTTTGAAATAATAGAGACATAATAATAATTAACGCTGAAAGCATTAGGTATGGAATCAAGATATATGAAAAAACGATTCTAAAAATCGTACCTACGGTGCACCCGTAAAGATGCATGACTCTAATCATGTATTTCTCTCTAGAAATCCGAACAATACTAATCATGACTAATATTATGAAAGTCAACACGATGCAAAGCTGGATGACCAGAGACAAGAGCCTATTCGAGAATAAAAGATAGGATCCGCGTTGTTCTGTGTTAATCATATTGTATTGGCTATCTTTGAAAACTTGATTTATTATGCTTTTCTCATCGTGGTTAGGTGCATTTATCGTAAATTCTCTTCCATGATTAATGTCAAAATTACGAGAAATGAGCCACACTTCGGAGTTTAACAAATAGGAGTTTGGCGTATTAAAATATCCTATTATGCGATATCCCTCGGGAACATCGTTTAACTCCGCCTCCGTTCCGATAATCGCAAAATTTTGATTAAGATCATTTATGTCGTAATCTATTATTTTTGTAATAGGCGGGAGCTTAATCTCTCTATTAAGCACTATATGCTTGATCTTGGGCATCTCGGGATCGTATTGAAATAAAATATATTTATGTCTTGTTGGGGCTAGTTTCGTTACATTGTCGACTCTAAACGTGATAGAGCTCTTATCCTTATAGCCATTATTGATCATGTTGATTTCATCGATATACGAACTTGCCCAAAGTAAACCTATGCAAATCAAATTAAAACATACTAGCGCCACATAGAATATCCATTTATCTCTCACAAGAACATACTTATTTGTCATGTTTGTGTTAAGAGAGAGATAATAGGATTATCTCTCTCTTTCTCCGTGTTAACTATTGATTTGTTTTATTAGGAACCCCAATAAGATTTTGCGACCATGAGATCCGTGCCACACCACGGAGTTATTGCAGTAGTGGTGTCATTCCCCCAAACGCGGTCCGTATCACCCACAGTGCCGCTTCCTATTATTTCCTCAAATCTAGCGCGCGTATAGTGATATTTTCCAGTCCATACTGTTTTGGCAGTTATGCGTCTCTCAGAGACGCCAGTGCCAGCGGATCTAGAATCAACAGTCGCCTTGTGGGAATCCGGCTGGGATGAACTTGCACTTGCAACCGCAAATGTATTCGTTTTATTAGTATTATTAATAACGAAATACCCTGTGTCCTCACTCCATCCACCCGATACACCCCCTGTAATCAGCGATTGGGCAGATACCGAAGATACTATTGCAGTGAATGCGCTTACCGTAACAAGTAGGCCCAGTAATTTTTTTTTCATTTTCTATGCTCCCGTCTTTAACTTTTTTTATTTGAATGCTGGCCAGCTGTTCAAATCTTTGAACAATAACTAGTTGTGGTATAATAGCATGTAACCTTTTTTTTCCACAACAAAAAGAGGTTCTCTACAACCGATTCCAGCAGACCCTCGCAAAGTAGGCTGGTATCGGTTGTATGTTTAATAATTTGAATTCCCTCTTAATTACCAGAGTGTACCATTGAATCCCATATCATGTAAAGGGAGGATTTGAATCCACTAATTAATTAGGAGTCCAGATATAGGAAAACAAAAAAGTGACACCAATGATTATGACCAAAGTTCTACTAGTCAGGAAGGCTGATTAAATAACGATCAGTTCAGTTTTATAACAAACTCACTGCCTTCGGATATGCTAACTGTGACTTATATTTGCACATGATGCGAAGACGTGTTTGGCTGCATTTTCTTTAATGGTCAGCTTATTAAATTCAAAACCTTGAGCAGACCCAATAACAACTGCAGCAGCAATAAACGGCTTTAGGTGCCAGCAACCTATTCTTTTCAGCATCTATTAAGTTGGCATTCAGGCTTCAAGAATGGGCATATTTTATACTCGTATATGTAAAGGTATTCCCTACCATTCCGCATACGAGGAGCGTCATCATGAATATTTCCGGCGTATCAAACAACAGCAGCACGAGTACGGCGAGCACATCTAACTCTTCAACGTCCGAAGTGGCGACCCTGGAAAAGCAGAAAACCGATTTGCAACAAGAAATCTCCAAGGAACGCCAAAGCAAGGATGACGAGAAAACGAAGAGCGAGAAAATTAAGCAGCTAGAACAACAAATGCAGCTATTGGAGCAGCAAATCGCGCAAAAGCGGGCGGACGCCACGAAGAAGAACGGCATTAGCAGCGATTCAAACTCCCCTGCAGGCAGATCAAGCGTCGGTCCCGTGCCGAACTCCGACCGTACGATCGACATTCGCGTATAACTAGCAAACACGACCAGCACCGCAATAACAGCGCTCGTAATACAAGGGGAGGACCGCATCGGTCTTCCCCTTTGTGTTTTCAGCAACTCGCTAAGTGAGGCTGCTGCCTGCTATTTTTACACAACCTTATCTTATCGATAACGATCACTTAACACCGGACCCTTACACTTGTCCAAGCTTTAGATTTCATTGATAAGGGGACAAAGTTAATGAAACCGGTATTTAAAATGATAACCGTATCCGTGGTCGCGGCCTGCCTGCTGGCACCTGCTGCTCAAGCCGTAACAGCGGCGGACTCTGCACCTAAAGGGTATGAGCCGCTTCGCACGAAGCTCCAGTCCATAGGCGCAACGGTTCAGTGGAATGCGGAAGACCAAGAAATTCGGTATAAGCTGAAGAACGGAATCGTCGGTGTGCTGACGGCAGGCGACACGCAATATCGGCTCGCGGGCCGAACGGCTGAGTTGTCTGGGGAAGTTCGCCTGGTAAACGGGATTACTTACGTGCCAGCAGAGCTGATAAAGCTCGTTGTGGCCGAGAATGAGAAGTACACCAAGCCCGGGGACGCCATTCCCCGCGTGAAGGTCACAGCCAAGACAGAGACGGCTGCGGTCGAATCCGGCGACGATGCGGCAGACGATCCTGCGATTTGGGTCGATCCGGACAATCCGGCGGATAGCAAGCTGCTTGCGACGAATAAGGGCGGCGGCCTGCTTGTCTACGATCTGAACGGAAAGCAACTGCAATCGTATGCAACGGGCAAAATGAACAATATCGATCTTCGGTACGATTTTCCGCTAGGCGGCAAGAAGATTGATATTGCGGCGGCGACGAACCGGACGACCAATACGATCGATGTATTCCAGTTCAAAGGCGACACCGGCGAGCTGGTCGACATCGTCGCAAAGCCGATTAAGGCGAAGATGGAAGAGGTATACGGGATCAGTCTGTACCACAGTCTGAAGACCGGCAAGTTCTATGTCATGGCGCTTGGCAAAAAAGGCGAGTTCGAACAGTACGAGCTGTCCGGCAACGGCAGCGGCAAGATCACGGGCAAGCTTGTGCGCGAGTTCCGTCTGGCGACGCAATCCGAAGGGATGGTTGCCGATGACGAGTACGGCTACGTCTATATTGCCGAAGAAGATGCGGCGATCTGGAAGTACAGCGCTGAACCGGATGGCGGCGCGAAGCAGATCAAGCAAGTCGATATTGCAGACGGACGCCGTCTGGAAGATGATATCGAAGGTTTGACCCTATACTATGCCAAGGACGGCAAGGGCTACCTGATCGCCTCCAGCCAAGGCAGCAACAGTTATTCGATCTATAAACGCGAGGGCGACAATGCGTTCATCTCGAGCTTCAGCATTGCCGACGGCGGACAAGTGGACGGCACGACCGAGACCGACGGCATCGACGTGATCGGCTTCGGCCTCGGCGAGCAATTCCCGTACGGCTTATTCGTCTCCCAAGACGATGCCAACATGGAGAACGGCAAGAAGCTGAATCAGAACTTCAAGCTCGTGCCGTGGGAAGAGATCGCTCAGACGGTTACACCTAACCTAGCGATGGATAATGGCGTTGACCCCCGCAAGCTCGTCTACAGGGGCAAATAGAAAGCACGCGTTGCGCGACAACGTATCAAGCGCTTATTCCATAACAATGGGCTGTGCCCAAGTCATCCAATGACTTCGGGTACAGCCCATTGTCATTCCATTTCAATTACTCTGCAACCTTCTTATTGTAATTCATCTCTCTTTAGCCTTTTACCCCTGCCCGCTCACTCCTCATCTTCAGCCAGAACGGTTACGGACGCGCTTGCTTGCCGGGTCGGTCCGTTATCCGACACAAGCGTCGCCGGGCTGACGATAACCGTATCCTCTTCGACTTCCGGAAGCACGAACGGGATGCGCAGCGTCTCAATCGCTCCGACCTCAAAGCTTACAATGCGCAGCGAGACGCCCAGGAGCGGAGCAGTCAGACGCGCATTGAGCAGCGGAACGTTCCCGGTGTTGCGGGCTACTATTGTGAAGAACACCGTTTCGCCTGCCCTTCCGAACGGCCGGTCGACGGACTCGGTGAGCGCCGCATTCGGAAGCGACTGCGTCTGAACGGTTACCTCCTCTTGCTGCAGCGGCGTCTCATCGGAGAATACGGACACCGTATTCCGGAACACCGTTCCCCCTTCCGTTCCAGCTGGAATCGGCAATTCCAACGTGAACACCTGGCTCTCTCCGGGAGCAAGAGACGGAATGACCGTACGGAAGCCAAGCAGCGGATCGAAGACGCGCACGTTCGTGATCGGAAGACTTGTAACATTCGTGACGGTTATCGTCTTCTGTACCTTATCCCCCGGCTTCGGCGCTTCCGGCTTCGCTTCGACCGACACATCCGGCAATTCGGCAGGGTCAGCGACAATCACTCTCGCCTCATCTTCCACCGGCAAGGAACCCGGCGGCTGCTCCGGCCACGTAACCGTGACGCGGTTGGCCATAACTCTGCCTTGCACGGTGCCGGCCGGTACCGTGAAGGCGAACGTGACCCGCTCCGTCTCTCCCGGCGCAATGACCGCAATGGTGCGCTGTTCGCCAGTCAGGGAATCGCTGACGACGACGTTCGTCGCCGGGTTCCGGCCCGTATTCGTCACTTCGACGGTATATCGGATGGTCTCGCCCGGCACTGCCGCCGTCCGGTCCGGGCGCTTACGGACGGTAAGCGTCGTCTCGGCGACTGGAGGAGGCTCCACTTCTACTTCGGCCGCCGTCTCTACGGACGGGGATTGATCCGAGACGGCCGTCAATGTATTGCGAATGGTGCTGCCAATGACTGCATCTGCCGGCACGACCAACGTCGCCGTTCGAGTAATCGTCTCATTCGCAAGCAGGACGGCTATCGTCTCGCTGAATCCAAGCAGCGGATCCGTGAACACGATATTCGTCTGAATCACGCCCAGCAGATTCGTGAGCGTCAGCGTATACGTAATCGTCTCGCCCGGTGCGGCCGTATTACGGTCAGCAAGCTTATGGATCAGAAGCGACGGTCCTGGCGGCGTCTGCACCTCAACCTCGGCTATCGTCTCCTGTTCCGGTGCCTGATCCGAGCTGACAATGAATGTATTCCGGATGATGCTGCCGATTACGGCGCCGGCCGGAACGACGAAGGTTACCGTTCGAGTAATCGTTTCGTTCGCAAGCAGAACTGCAAGCGTCTCGCTGAATCCAAGCTGCTCATCGAGCAGCACCACATTCGTCTGAGGGAAATTCCGCAGATTCGTCACGGTTAACGTATACGTGATCGTCTCGCCAGGAGAAGCTGCATTGAGGCCCGGAAGCTTCTGAATGACAATCGCCGGACCCGGCGGCTCCAGCACGACGACATCGTTAATCGTCTCCTGCTGGGGTGTCTGGTCCGAGCTGGCGATGAACGTATTGCGAATGATGCTGCCGGGTACGGCGTCTGCGGGCACCGTAAAGGTAAACGTTCGGATCACCGATTCATTCGCCTGCAGCACAGGGATCGTCTCGCTCAGCCCGAATAGCGCATCATCCAATACGACATTCGTCTGCGGGAAACCAAGCAGATTCGTTACCGTCAACGTGTAAGTGACCGTTTCGCCCGGCTGGGCGATTGCAACATCTGCTTCCTTGAGCAACGACAGACCGAAACCGGTCACCGTAACAAGCGACTCCGTCTCCTGAGGCCCCGTCTCAGCGGTTTCTACGGTCAGAATATTAACAATAACAGATCCGATCGGGAAATCTCGCGGGACGGTGAATTCGAATTCCAAATGACGAATTTCCCCTACCTCGAGATTAGGGACGGGTATATCGATGCCTAGCAACGGATCGATGATTCGGACGCCCGTCAGCGGCACATTGCCGATATTCTCCAATGTGACCGTGTATCGGATATTCTGTCCGGTCGCCGCGAATGGCGTATCCGGAACTTTGCTGATCCCCAGACGCGGGACGCCAAGCACCACGACCTCCTCGGTATCGAATATGAACTCCGTCTGATCGCTGACAACAGTGGCCGTATTCAGATAGACCTGAGGCGGCGTTTCCAGCGGAACGATGAAGGGTATCGTGAACACTTCGCCTTGACCCGGGAAGAGAATCGGAATCAGCGTTTCGAATCCCGTCACATCGTCGTTGACTTTGATGTTCGTCACTTCCGAGTTGCCGGTATTGGCAACATGAATCGTATAAATAATCGTTTCGCCAGGAAGGGCGGCGGCCCGGTCGGCTGTCTTGTCGATCTCGAGTCTCGGCACCGGCAGCACTTCGACGACCGTTCCCACCTCCTCCGGATGGGGCAGATTATCGGCGGTAATGACGGCGATATTGGATATGGTGAAGCCCGCAATCGCATCGAACGGTATTTGGAAAGGCCAATCTATTCTTAGAGTCTCCCCTACGGGAATATTGCCGATAAATTCATCCAGCCCGATAAACGGATCGTTAATGCGGACATTGATCAGCTCGATCGTGCCGCGGTTCTCAAGCTGAATGATGAAGATGACCGTATCGCCAGGTGCAGCGGCCGGCGGCTCTACTGTCTTGGATGCTAGGAGAAGCGGAGTTCCGGTCACGTTAATCTCCGCTTCCGCCTCTATTGGTTCACCGATCTGATCGGCTCTGATCCTCACAACATTTCGGAACAGTCCGAAAGGCGTGTCTGGCGGGACGATGAAATGAAATTCAAAGACAATGGAAGAGAATGGCGGAATTTCGGGCACGATATGAAAAATGCCAAGCAGCGGATCCTCAATGATGACATTCGTAATCGTAGCCGCGCTAGGATTATGCAGATCGATAAAGTAGGTCACTTGCTCGCCGGGGGCAACCTCGAACCGGTCGGTAAATTTTTTGACGAACAGCTCTAAGCCCAAGGAGAACTTCATGACGAAAGCGTCGCCGCCTCCGCGCAGGAACGGCTGGACGACGTTAGGCGGCGTGACAGGGAAATTCGTAGAGAACGTCTGTCCGGTCAAGTAGACGTTGCTTGAGCTATCGACCGCAATGGCGTTATCCGCGTCGTTCGAGCTGCCGCCGATAAACGTGGAGAAGATCAAGGAGGCGCCGTCAATATTCAGCTGAGTAAGGAAACCGTCGCCGCCTTCCGTGAAATGCTGTATCGCGTCGGGCGTAACGGGAAAATTGAACGACCCCGTATTGCCCGCGACATAGGCCAAGCCTGAGCGAACCGCGATGCCATTCGCTGCATCGGACTCGGATCCGCCAAGAAAAGTGGAATAGACAAGATAGTTGCCCTCAGGGCTTAATTTCGTGACGAAAGCATCGGACGACCCGCCGTTATAGAACGGCTGGAACGATTGGAACGTCGTGGGGAAATCAGGAGAAGTCGTTCTGCCCGCCACATAAGCCTGACCGAACTCATCGACGGCTATCCCCCGCGCCTCATCGTCCCCGCTGCCTCCTAAGTAAGTAGAGAATAACAGTTCAGAGCCATTGAAGTTCAATTTCGATACGAAGGCGGCGATGACGCCGTTCAAGAATATTTGGAAGGCTCCCGGCGTCGTCGGAAAGTCGAAGGAAGTCGTGAACCCTGCCACGTAGGCGTTCCCTGATCCGTCGACCGCAATCCCCAGTGCCTCGTCGACTCCGAAGCCGCCTAGGAATGTCGAGTATTGCAGCCCCGTCCCGTCAGCATTTAACTTCGTGACGAAAGCATCTTCCAGATTCCCTGCAAGCCCCGGTTGAAACGCGGAAGGCGTGACGGGGAAATCGATGGAACTTGTCGATCCCGTTACATAAGCGTTGCCTTCGCTGTCAATGGCGATGCCGACGCCCGCATCTACCCCCTGTCCGCCGAGGAAGGTGGAATAGATAAGCGAGTTGCCGTTCGAACTTAATTTGGTTACGAAAGCGTCTTGGTTGCCGAGCGAGAAGGGCTGGAATGCATTCGGCGTCGTCGGGAAATTAGGCGAAAGCGTCTGCCCGGTCACATAAGCGTTGCCGAACGGATCGACTGCAATGCCATTCCCTTGATCGGCGCTGCTTCCGCCAAGGAATGTAGAATATATGATGGCTGTGCCGAAAGGATTCAGCTTCGTGACGAACGCGGTTGAGGAGGCGTCGAAGCCCGGCTGGAACGCTCCGCCTGCTATCGGAAAGTCGAATGACAACGTTTGTCCTGTGACATAGGCATTTCCTTCATTGTCAGCCGCGATGCTGAGACCGGCGTCAGCATCGCTGCCGCCCAGGTAGGTGGAATAGAACAGGGCAGGGTCAATGACTAATGGAAGATCAGGGTTATAGCCGCGGCCAACCTCAAAGCCGTAAGTGCCGGCACCCTGCCCCTCATGCAAGATGAACCGGCTTTCGACCTGTACCTTGCTTCCTTCCATGTATTGATAGCTGACGGGACGCTCTTCCATCAGCTCGCCGTATGCGGTATGAATGCGGAGATGCCCGTCCTCGTCTAGGGTTAACCCGTCCGCACCGCTATAGACAAACCGGATATCGTCCAATCTGGCGCCTGGGCGGACGATGATATCATATTTCAGCTTCTCCCCATCCCCGTAGAAATGCAGGTCGATACCCGGCCATGGCTCCCGGTAGATCATTCCCTTATAGGTCGCAAGATCGGTCATCCACTTGGACGGATCATTCCCGAGGAAATAATGGACTTTCTCCGTATGCTCGAGTTCGCCCTTAGGCTCGACAGCAGAGTTCGCACCGCAGAACTGCAGCAAGAGCGACATCCCCTCGCTTCGGTCCGGCGAGCACCATAGAAACTGGACCGAGTCGGACAAAAAACCGATTTTGCAGCCTGGATGGTTGGACACGTAACGGATCTCATCGCGGACCTGGCCAGCATTCGGCGTGAATGTCAGCGGAAGCTGCCCATATACAGCCTTCGGGACACCATGCCTCTGGGGCATCGTTATCATGCCTGCCGATTCCTCCTTATTCGTAATTGATTGCGCAGAGCCTAAAAACCTATTACCCTCCATCACTATCTACATCTATGATCGTAATTTGGGGTACTTGCTTGTCCATGTGTAAAATTTTAGTAGACCAAGCACCGCTGTATTCGTATACGAAGCGCGAAGAGGCCGCACCAATGTGCGGCCTCTTCGACATGCCTCTCCTCTTATACCAGAGACCTGAGTCCATTCCTACCCTTTTGGCACCGCACGCAGCCATTCCGTCGGGGTTCTCTTCACGAAGTGTTTTTCCACGAATCGAAGGACTTCGTCATTGCCCGGTATGGCGGCGCTGTCGATTGCCTCACCGAACGTCATCCACCGGTATTCGCTGTGCTCATGGTTAAGCGCGACGTCTTGATCGTCGTTCACGTATCCAACGAATACAGGCGCCAGATAAATATAATTATCCGCCGAAGAATAGAACTGGTCGAATTTGTTCGAATTATACAGGTCGACTTTCGTAATGCCCGTCTCCTCTCGAACTTCTCTTATAGCTGCTTCCCAAGATGTCTCCCCTGCTTCAATCCCCCCGCCGATATAACACCATAGCCCGCGCAGCACCGGAGTAGAACGCCGCAGCAGCAACACCCGGTACTCGTCCTCGAACCGTTTCAACAATACCACAGCAATGCCTCTGCATCTGACTGGAATTTCATATTCTACTCTGTTCACGATGACCGCCTCTTCTCGTACCGCCAGCCTGAGCAAGAAGAAGAACAGGCCAGAACGGAATCATGTATTGGATTGCCCCGCATATAGTTAAGTTGAACACGCCGTCCCGGGAGCTGCCAAGCATGATCCACTGCCCCCGCTACAGGAGTGACGAGTGCCGCAGCTCTATAGTTTCGAATAAAGGGGAGCCCTGCTGTGAAAAAAATAGTTATCTTTATCCTGCTATGCGGTCTACTGTTGTCTGCTGCTTCCTGCACCTCATCCTCATCCTCAACCGAAAAACCGACCGATACGCCTTCAGCCACCCCCGCTCCGGACAAGACCGAGACCAGTGCGGATACGCCTTCTGATCCTGCCGATCCCGCTGATCCTGCAACGACGCCGAACCCGGCGGACAACCCGGATCTTCCCGAAGACAATCCGCCCGTCACGACACCAACCGAGCCAACCACACCGGCGGTCCCTGTATCGCCTTATAAATTCGAATACCCAGACGCGGTACGCGGCATCTATGTAACAGGCTGGTCGGCTGGCGGCGAGAAGATGAAGTCGCTGCTGCAGCTCGTAGACGATACCGAGCTTAATGCCATGGTCATCGATATCAAAGACGATGACGGCTATATTACGTTCAAGCCGGAAGGCAATCTGGCCGAATTCGGGCAACCGTACATACGCGACCCAGATTCGCTAATGAAGACGCTGGAAGAGCATCGCATCTATCCGATCGCCCGCATTGTCGTGTTCAAAGACTCCGTCCTGGCGAAGAAGAGACCCGATCTCTCCTACACGCTCGACGGCAAAGTATGGCGCAACGGCAACGGTGACGGCTTCATCAACCCTTTCCTGAAGGAGAATTGGCAGCATAACGTCGATGCGGCCATTCAAGCGGCTAAGCTTGGATTCCAGGAAATCCAGTTCGACTACGTCCGCTTCCCGGAAGGGTTCGAGAAGAAGGACAAAGTGCTGCAATACTCCATGGGGGAGTATAAAGATAAGAAACCGACCAAGTTTGTGGAACAAGAGAAAGCTTACGCCGAGGCAACGGCTGCTTATGAAGCAGGTCTCGCTCCGCTTCAAGAAGCGATCGATACCGGCTCAACGACGTATCACGCGACGCCGACCGACGAGAATAAGAAGGTATTGGACGATGCGAAGAAAGCACTCGCCGACTTCAAGAAGACGGAGCCGAAGAAGCCTGATTTCAGCGAGAAGGCGCGTTTTACACAGCTGCGCGTCGATGCGGTCACGGACTTCGTCCAGTATGCGAAGGAGCAGCTCAAGCCTTATGGCGTCAAAGTATCGGTCGATATATTCGGTTACTCCGCTACGCTGCCGGAAGCTCCGGGCATCGGGCAGAATTTCAGCCGCATTTCGGAAAATGTCGATGTCATCTCTTCTATGATCTATCCTAGCCACTGGAGCGACGGCTACTTCGGCATCAATCATCCGGACACCGAGCCGTACCGGCTTGTGCAGGAATATGCCAAGCGGGAGAAGGAGAAGCTGGATGCGCTGGAGACCCCGCCGATCTCGCGGCCATGGATTCAAGATTTCACCGCTTCCTGGCTGGCGAAAGGCAGCTATATCCGCTACGGCAAGACGCAAGTCGATGCCCAGATCGAGGCGCTCAAGGACGCGGGCATTCACGAATATTTGATCTGGAACGCCGGCAATAAGTATTCAGCGAACGTGAACTATACGCCTTAACCAAAATCACCGACCTTTTGCGGAGCACGCAAGGGGTCTTTTTTTTGTCCGGAAAGGCAGTGTCGATAAACCACCCGAAGCAGCGCACAAAGCATCGACAGGAGTAGGAGTACTTACTTGGATCGTTCTTCCTTATTCAGGTACGGGTATTGCCTGATTGATCAAATCTATTTATAATATTTTCCATATTTAGATAGAGTGATTGACTAGGAGGGTGTCTATGACGACAGCGTATACGGATGAGATCATTCGGACATTGAACACGGAGCTAGGGCGTATTCTAACTTGCTTGGACATGCTGAGCGATGACCAAATCTGGCGAAGATTGAAACCGAATATGAATTCAGTCGGCCACTTATGCGTCCACCTTGCCGGCAACGAGCGTCAGCATTTCATTAGCGGCATTGGCCAAGAACCGAACATCCGGGAGCGGACGCTCGAATTTACGGTGGAGCACACCTACACCCGGGAACAATTGAAGCAGTTGTTGTCCCTCACGAGAGAACAGTCGCTGTCCGTGCTCAGCGGTTTGTCAGAGAAAGATGGGGACCGGCCGGTATTCGTACCCTACTCCGAGGAAGATTGGCATGCGATGAAGGACCGGAGCCAGGAGGAGGCCGAACCCGGCTACACAAGACCTTTGCAGATTATTCTCATGCAAGTATGCGAGCATTACGGCTATCATACCGGGCAGATTGTGCTGCTGACCAAGCTGCTGCAGGACGAGGACCGCTCAATCTCCGGCTATAAACACTAGAGTCGTGGATACAACGCGATCCTAGGGCTGTTGCACCGCACCGTTCGCCTGCAACGGCGTTCATGATATTACGTATAACGAACGCTTGAAACGGAACATCATGCTGGCTTTTCCGTTGTACACACTACAACTGCAATAAAACCCGCACTGCGTTAAATGTGCAAAAGGAGGCTGGCCGGCATGTCGGACCCGAAAATTCGGACCGAGAAGCCCAGACGCTATCATTGGTTAGAGAGGTCATGGTACGATGTTCTGGCGGAATTAATAGAGGTCGGCGTACGGCTGCTTATCCGGGCGATCGGCAAATTGTTTCACCATTTGGATTAAGCATTACCGCTAGCGTGTAGCTGGCTGGATGCAAAAAGCTGCTTTGCGTACACGGCATCCGGCCGTATTCGCGAAGCAGCTTTTTTGAAGCGAACGGGAGGTTATAACAGCTGCCCAGCCTCATAAGGCCGCAGCCGGGTTGCTTCCACGAACCGGTAAGCCAAGCTCGGGGCCAAGCGGCCGAGCTGCAGCAGCAATGGCGATAGCCCGCGGTTCGACAGAGCGGACTGCAGCAGCGTCCCCCACCGGAGCGGCCCGGTAAAATCTTGCCGCAGCGCCTCCTCGTACGCTGCGCGCCAGCCGCCAAGCGTGAGCATGCCGCGCAGGTAGCGGTCCGCCATGGGCGCGCACAGCGTCGCCGCATGCAGCCCCATGGCCATCCCGTCGCCGCACAGCGGCGGGATAACAGCTGCAGCGTCGCCGATATGCGGCACGACGCCCCATGCCCGCGGCACGCGGGTGAGCGCCACCGGCGTCACCGCGGCCGAGCCTTCCACCGGCTGCGCATTCCGCAGCCGGTCAGCCAGCGCGGGCACCGCGCGG
>NZ_BILZ01000078.1 GCF_004000825.1 Paenibacillus kobensis NBRC 15729
AAAATGTACATATTTATGTCCAGTGATCGTTGGAATCCTTCCACTATTATATTAATATGTTAGTGGAATGTGTCCTTAAAGATTGATGTCTTAGGGAGGATGGATATGAAGAGACAATCATTTATGACGATTGCAATGGATATTAGAAACTCGTCCAAACAAGAGCTGGTAACGAATGAGCTCGATCATATAGCGAAGAAGATTAATCATAAAGAGCGGGAGCATTGTCATATCCCCTTTTCTATTCGAAGAGGAGACGAAATGATAGCGGTATTTTCTTCATTTTCTGCCGGATACGATGCTTATTGTGAATTGTATGATTGGATAGAAGAAAGTTCGAATGATAGAGTCAAGCTGTCGGCCTATATAGGCCTTGGATTTGGTTACATTGACGATGAATCAGAAAGAAGTTTGGATAAAATCAACGGGACGGCCATTAATAGTGCGTTTCGGGCCAGAGACTTTTATTTGAAGCAAAATAAGTCCTACTCCAAGCAATATAATCAAAATGTCAAAGATATTCATACCTTTGCCTATTCCTTGGACGAAACGATTCCTTATGAAGCGATAAATCATATGATCAGCAACATCAATGCAATCGGCGCGAACCGAACAGATAAACAAAAAGAGGTCGTCGGTCTGATAGAGAAAAACCCCGAATTAACAAGCATGGAGATTGCCGACCTCATTGGGATAACGGAGAACGGGGTTTACAAAATTATTCAACGATCGCACTATCAACTCGTAAAGGACGCGCAATATAGTCTTCGCAAGCTATTGGATTTTATACAAATCAATTATCATAGCGGGGGTTAATATGCTTAACGCGGTAATATTTTTCATTCTGGCATGGCTGGCAGTAGAGGTTGTAAAACCGCTTGAACTAAAAGAAAGAAAACTCATTCCTATTGCTGCAGGTTTCTTGTTCCGTCTGATTGTCTTAGAACTGACCGCGGTATTATTCATGCAAGATGAGTTGATAAGTCTGCAAATCGCAATACCAATCCTCGCGGCTCTGCAACTGCTGCTAAGTTGGGGCGGTAAGAAAGTAATGACTCGCAAATGGATGGAACGCAGGAGCGGGCTATTATACATATCTCATATGATTGTGAATATGCTGGTGATTTATTTTCTTCTCTATTACAGCGTTGAAGGCTACAATGTGGAGAGTCATTATGATCATCTGCACAAAATATACAACTTCCTATTCGGCACTGCGGTCATTGTATCGATACAAACGAAGGTTTGTTTCTTCCTAATCGTACTGATTCTATCTGTTAAGGTTACGTCTCAATTTATCTCGCTCATAACGCAGGATCTAAACTCCGCGAGTCCGGATAAACAAAGCCGTGGGACAGCAAGCCCGGGGCAGCAGGAGGTTGTGCAAGGTGAACAGCAAGTTGCTGCTGCGGCGGCGTCTGGTCAAGAGGAAAAGGTTACTCGAAATTTATTGATCCCTCCTTTCCCTCCTTTCTCGTCTAAGAAATTAACCAAAGAAAAAGAAGCGCAAACCGAGCAATACATTCAAAGTGAAGTGGATGCCCTTTATCAATATACAAGAGATCACCAGAAAGATTTTCATATGGAGCGGACACTCGAAATTACCGAGAAGGGCGGCGAGACGGAGGTCAAAAACAAAATCTCTTATCAAACAAGCCGCTTCAACGATTCTTCTCCGTTAATCGCGAGTTATATTGGTATCATTGAACGATTCCTTATCGCAGCTCTCGTAGTGAAAGGTGCGTATGCGGGGATTGCATTCCTCGGTGCACTGAAGGCAATGGCGAGATACAAGCAATTTGATGAGAAAAGTTATGCCGAGAACTTTCTGCTGGGTACATTAGTAAGTGCCCTGTTCGGTTTACTATACGGCTTATTAATTATGCGCATATTTAATCTAGACGTAATCTAGGATATGAAGCGGGGCTGTCTCATTTGAGACAGCTCCTTTTTTATGTTGAGATGGAAAACTTTATCCCCGTTCGTAATACTTTCGCCATGTTCGTTCCAATGGTAATGAGCGATTATAGAACCTGTAAGACACATCGGTTCTTATTCGGACGGTCGTAACGAGGCTGGGACATCGGCTTGTCCCGCAGTGCCGTACCTGTAGGTTACGGTATCCTGTACGATCGGGCCGGTAAGAAACCACCATTTGGGGTTCGATTCCCCAATCGCCTGTGGAGCGATTCTGGTAGAACACTCGACTTTCAATCGAGCGAGCACAAAGTTACAAGGACCAAAGGATAGAATCCAAGCGGCTAGTTGGAGCGCACTGCAGGATGGCTTTGCAATTCGTGGATACCGAGGGTGCGAAATGCCGGGATGCTTGTGAGGATGGAAAAGACAGGAGGACGGCTGAAGCGTGGTCCCTCTCCGAATCGGATGTCCTTAGAAACGACGGGTGGACCGCTTCTCTTAAACGAGATTCCGCCGGAACTGCAGTAGGATTCTTATCCATTGGCCGAATCATCAAGGGGGTAATGAGATGTTCAAAAAAGTTACGATTCAAGCTGACCAGCGCGGTTTGCTCTTTCATAAAGGAAGTTATGTGAAAAAGCTCAATCCGGGGACCTACCGCTTCTTCATGTGGTCACCAACCACTGTCGTGGTGCTGAATATCACGAAACCGTTCGTTGTAGAGGGGAAAGAATTGCAATTATTCCTTCATGATGAAGACCTCGTGCGGGAACTAGATATCGAGCGAGTACAAGATCATGAATACGCGCTACACTATGAGAATGGTCAATTCGTACAGCTGCTTAAGCCTGGCACATACGCTTACTGGAACATACTAGGCAAACATACCTTTTTGCATGCTGACATTAGAAATCCTGAATTGCCTGCCGAGGTAGACCGCTCGATTATACCGAAGCTAATCGTTCATGTACAGTCCTTCGAGATCGGGAGCTGCGAATCCGGATTTTTGTTTTATGATCATGTTTTACAGCGAGAGCTTTCTTCGGGAAAGTATTACTTCTGGAAGGGACCGATTTCGGTTGCGGTCAAACCGATCGATTTGAGACAGCAGCAGATGGATCTCATGGGTCAAGAAATCATGACAGAAGACAAGGTTACGCTGCGCTTGAACTTCGTCTGCCAATACAAGATCATTAAGCCGTTGCGTGCCTTGGAAATGAAATCGTTCGACGAGCAGATCCACATCCAACTTCAGCTCATGCTTCGGGAATATGTCGGAGCGCTTAAATTAGACGAGCTTTTGAAACGGAAGGAGGACGTTGCGTCGTTCATCCTGACCCGTTTACATGAGAAGAGTGAGCAATTCGGCGTACAGTTCTTGAGCGTAGGGGTGAAGGATGTCATTCTGCCGGGTGAGATGAAAGAAATCTTAAACACCGTCCTGCTTGCGGAGAAGAAAGCACAGGCGAATTTAATTACTCGCCGGGAAGAAACGGCCTCGACCCGAAGCTTGCTGAATACGGCGAAGCTGATGGATGAGAACCAGACGCTGTTCCGTCTGAAGGAGCTGGAATTCCTCGAGAAAATATGCGACAAAATTGGCTCCATCTCATTAACGGGCGGCGGAGATTTGTTGGAACGGCTGAGCTCGCTGATTGGCGGAAGAAAGGAAGAAAGCAGCTAAGAACCAGGTAAAGCCCTTCATCCGAAGGGCTTTTATTTATTACTGGCGTTCAGGAGCAATCCGTCGGTTACAAATTCCGCTCCTCATCGGTTATACTGGAAAGGCCATTTCATTTGTTAGGAGTTGTCTGACGGACCATGAACAAGAAGGAACTCGCGCATATTCGCAAGCAGTTGAAGCTGGACCACGAATTGTTATCGATCTACGACATTCTTAACGTGTATATTATGAAGGAAACGAATGAGATTTATCATTACGAGCGTCAGCCATTTGCTATGGTGGAGCGGGAGAAACAGGAGCTCTATATGGGCAATTTCAAGAAATTGCTCACTGGCGAATTGGATCAGAAGCTGTTCGAGCTCAAGTTCCAGGAAGCGGCCGAGGAGCCTTCGAAGGAGCTTCTCCATCAAGCTCTGGTGACCGGCGATCCGGATGAGTGGCATGATCTGATGATTTTGCTCGTAGAGAAAATGCTGAAGGATACGAAATACGAACGGGATACGGTCATTACGTTCGTTCGAGGACAGTATTCGCGGCCGACCATGGCCCGGAACGATGAAGCCGAGACGAGCGATAAAGACGAGATGTTCGCGCATCCGTTCATTCTGTGCAGCATCAACACGACCGAAACACAGCGCAAAACGCTCATGTTCGACTACATCGAGCGGGAGTACAAATATAATCTATTCGTCGATCCGATCATTAAGCTGAACACGCCGGAGCAAGGGTTCTTCTACCCTAGCGTGACGGACAACTATTCCGACGTGAATCGAGTGCTGTATTGCGCAGGTAAGGCGCATGAGCCGAATCAGCATTTTATCGATACGGTGCTGACGGCGGATAAGACGGTGACAGCGTACGAGGAGAAAGCGGTGTTCGAGGAGATCGTTATGGAAGTGGCGGGCGAGCAGATCGAAGCCTCTACGATCGCGATGGTGTACGAGGAGATTCACCGGGTTATCGAGGAACATCAAGGGGAAGAGCCTCCGAAGCTGGACTTTGTCGACGTGGAACGGATGCTGACCGCGAGCGGCGTGGAGAACGTGACGAAGGAGAAAGTGGAGCGGGCGTTCGAGGCGGTCACCGACGACAAATATTATGAGTTCAAGGCGAGCAGCGTCATTCCGAAGTACACGACGAAGTCGATCAAGATCGAGACGAAGGTCGCGACGATTTCCGTCAGCCCGCAGGATCTGAGATATATCCGGCAGGTTAATTTCCAAGGAAAACGCTGCGTGATGATCGAGGTCGACGAGGATGTCGTGATCGAAGGGTTTACGCTTAATTCGGAGACGCTATAAATCGATCATTATCGAATAGACGGATGGTTAGGGAGACGCTTAATTTTAGAAATTAGGCGTCTTTCTTTTTGTTTATTGGAGAGGGACTGACCGAACTTCAATGAATCAAATACATAGAATATTATTCCATTTTTATGATACTGTTATTTCTTTTGACTCATAATTATTCAAATGTAAACAAATGAGAATTAATAATGTTGGGGTAAATCTATAATTTGTTAAGTTGTTATGTATACGCTTTCATTCTATAATTCAATTATTCAAGATTTATATTATCTTGAGTTTCTGCCTAAAGAAGTGGGGAAAGGGAGGAAATTAAAAAAAAGGTCAATTGGTTTAAAATTTAAATGAAAAATACAAATGAAACAACATTTGAGGGGGAAAAAATATGTTTAATGTAAATAAGAAGATGTTGACGGCATTGGTGGCAGCTTCAATGACTTTTAGCGCGTTTGCAGCAACGACGAGTGCGGCAGCGACGGACTACTGGCAGAACTGGACCGATGGCGGCGGAACGGTAAACGCAACGAACGGTACTGGCGGCAATTACAGTGTTAATTGGTCCAACACGGGTAACTTTGTTGTCGGTAAGGGCTGGAATACGGGTAATGCTTCACGGGTAATCAACTACAATGCTGGTGTTTGGTCGCCGTCCGGTAACGGTTATTTGTCCCTCTATGGATGGACAAGAAACTCCCTCATCGAATATTATGTCGTGGATACATGGGGCACATATAGACCTACGGGATCGTTCAAAGGCACGGTGTCCAGCGATGGCGGCACCTATGATGTCTATACGACACAGCGCGTGAATCAGCCTTCCATTGACGGTACGGCAACGTTCACCCAATATTGGAGCGTCCGCCAATCGAAGAGAACGACGGGTACGAACAACGCCATTACTTTCAGCAACCATGTTAACGCTTGGAAGAATTTCGGCATGAACCTGGGAAGCAGCTGGTCCTACCAGATGTTCGCGACAGAGGGCTACCAAAGCAGCGGCAGCTCTAATGTAACGGTGTGGTAAGAGGTAGACAGAATCTATGATAGGGATAAAGCCGTCGGTCTCGGGACCGGCGGTTTTATGTTTTATCCAAAATCGTTCTATTCTTAAGGCCGGCCGCCCGGAATTCTGACGAGGAAGTTGACTGTGTAGTATAGTCGTCATACTTTCACCGTGTTCGATTCTCTAGAGATTAGAGAAAATAGATACACAAGGAGTGGTGAAGAAATGAGACTTTTTAATTCCTCTGAGCCGATTGAGTACGAAGGATTGATTCCAAGTGCGTACAATAGATGGGGGAACGATGCGGTACTCTTCAGGGTAAATAAAGGACTAGGAAAGTTGTCTAATAAGTACGGTAGAGATAAAAAAGGTAATGCGTATAGATTCTTACTACTAGATGATAAACCATTAATTAATAGCTATGGAGAGGAACTTTATTGTCCAACTTGTGCTAAGATTTTAAGTATTGGTTTGGGCAGGGAAAACGTTAATCAGAGCTTAATTGACACAATCAAACGCTCACAAGATCCAGGCAATGAAATTACGGATGCCTTTGAAAATATAAAACCTATGCTATCCATTTTAGAAAATGGCTATTATTTGTTATCGCGCATAGAGATGTTTCCAACTGACGGGGAAGGAAATTTTTATTGGAACTTGTCTAGTTCTAAGAGGCTCTATAAAGCACCTGCGGATATATATTATAAGCTTCATATCCGTTCAGGGACTCCTGCATTCCTCCTTCCATCTCAGAGTTTGAAATGTTTGAATAAAGAACAGGTAAGTTTTTACTTAGATCAGTTGAAGAATGGTAAAACGATGACAGGGCTCGTCTATTACTATGAAGGATTCATGAGCACATTATTAGATGGGCATCATAGAGCAACCGCAGCTTATATAGAAAATAAACCTATTGAGTGCTTAACCATTATAAAAGTAACAGGATTAGGATTCGATCAAGGCAAAAAGCCAGATAAGATTTATGCTGGCGGTGAAATATATGAACTCAGCTTATTTAGTAAGCCTGAGAGGATCTATAAATATCTAAGTAAGACATTTGATTCGAGTAAGTCGCAACTTGAAGTTCAAGAGGTTGAAAAGATTCTTGGTGATTGTCGAAACATGTGGGCAAATGAAGCAGCTTCTGTAGATCATGATTTTGGTAAGAGGATTTATCCGGACTATTTATCAATCGCTTTTTCAGATATGGCGGGGGATGTGTCGGATGGACGCATTGATGATGTTATAGGCAGGCGAGATGACGAGGCAGAGTTTGAGTTGGAAATGATTTTTAAAAAACTGCAAATACAGGAGCTTAACAGGGCGTTCAAACTTGCAAAGAGAATAATCAACGACCCAAATTGGACGGCACTGCTTGAAGAAGTATTCCGTTACATAGCTACAATAGACAGTACGGAAGTTGAAGATTTATTTATTCGTTATTTAATAGATACTGATTATGATTCGAAAGATATATGCCGAAAGATAGCAGATGAATATTTGAATAATAGATAATTATATTAACAACATAAATATAGGGGGAGAGAATGAACAGCGACCTTTTTAACAAAATAAACGGTTATCTAGAGGGTCTTAGCACAATAAATACTTATTTCGGTAACTGTTACGGCCACAAATATATATTTGCTGAGATCGTCCAACCTATCGAGCAAGCGGTCACTTACTATAATAAAACCGGTAATTTGAGCAGGCACCATGATATTAAGTATCTCCCGCTAGTCGTAGTGGATGACTGGAAGGATTCCTTATTTCAACGAAGTGCAGACTGGTTTTTCTCGCTTTATCGCATGCAAAATTTCCAAGTTGAAATCGGATACCATGATGGTGAAGGAAACGAGTTACCTTTACAACCTGCAGAATACGATAAAAGTATGAACTTTGTCAGTAACAAACTGATAGAATTGCTCGAGCAATTTTTTGAGGGTAGAGATGTAGAGGTCTTTCTTATGAATACCCACGTTGAAGAGAAGGACGAATTTGATTGGGAGCAATTCTATTTTACTGTCGATAATAGGGTGTTTGTGTTGGAGTTTTATCAGTGGGGATAGTGCTTATACGAAGGAGGTAGCGGTGATGGTTGAAAGTGCCAGACAAATACCTTTAGAGGTATGGCAGAACCCGCAAGGCGACGTCATTCTGAAGGTTTCAGAAAGAGAGTGTCATGTGTATTTTGGATGCTGGGATGAAGAATCTAACCCTGCCGATTATATTGCTAAGTTAACATTTCAGAACTGCTCGGCGGCCAAGTACACACATGACGAACACTTGCCGTACAAAATTGTGGGGCAGAGGTACCACTCGTGCATTCTAATTGTTGAGCATTCAAGATGGCTTAACGAACGGATGGCTAGAAAGCAAAAGTTTTATTCCAATAGCCTTCCGAGTCATGATTATAAGCATTTTGTAGTGCATGGTCATGAGGTTATCGTGGAGGTAATTGCGAAAGATTTTACGCTTGAACGAATAAGTAAGGAACAAGCAGGTGAGTTCGCTAGACTGATTGATGAGGGTTAACAGATGAAACAAGATGACGTGCAATAGAGCCTAACCCCACCAGGTTAGGCTATTATCATTTCCCCACCCCCAATGTACACTTTCCTCTATCAAGTAAAAAATCATATATATAAATAACATTGTTAGGTCCATATAATTTGACTCATACCACTCACTACTGTAAAGAAAAGGGGAAACGTATGAGTCGATATGTGAGGCATACCAGGTTATCCGCGCTTATCATCGCGATCGGGCTGACGACGACGTTGGCGGCGTGCTCGGGCGGCGGCAGCGACAAGCAAGACAAAGAGACTCCGCCGGCAAGCACAACCACGACGAATACAACCGAGAAGAACACCGACGCAAGCGCAACGGATACGGAAACGACGAAGCCAACCGAGCTGTGGAATCAAAAGTTCGACCCGCCGGTGACGATCACAACGGCGATCTTGGACGACGGCACGTCGAGAGGCAATGCATTCAAGCCCGGCGAGTCCATGGAGGACAATGCGAATACACGCTGGATGAGCGAAAATATGGGCATCAACGTGAAATTCGATTTTATCGTGACGAAGCCGGAAGATTACGAGACGAAGCTGCGTCTCCTGCTGTCGAGCGGCGGCAAGCTGCCGGATGCGTTCGCTGCCGGAGGAGATCCGCTGCAAAGCTTGCTCGAGGCCAACAAGCTGATGCCGCTGGATGAAGCGATCGAGAAGTACGCGCATCCAGAGTATAAGAAGCTGCTGGAGAAGTACGGCTACGCACTGGGCGAAGTGAAGAAAGACGGCAAAATTTACGGTCTGCCAGCCTTCTTCATGGGGGATGAAGGCACGGTCATGTGGATCCGCAAAGACTGGCTGGACAGTCTCGGACTTCAACCTCCTGCGACGCTCGATGAATTCGAAAACGTTCTCGATCAATTTACGACGGGCGATCCGGATAAGAACGGCAAGAACGACACGATCGGTCTGGCCGTACCGCTGAAGGAAGGACCCTGGACTTGGATGGGTCAGACGGACGCAATCGTAAGCGCTCTCACGGATCAAATGATCAATACGTACGACGTGCGGTTATTCTGGAACAAAGGCGCAGACGGCAAGCTGAGCTACGGCGCGATCCATCCGGACGCGAAGCTGTATCTGCAGAAGATGCGAGATTGGATGAGCAAAGGATACATGGACCAAGAAGCGGGCATCAAGGATCCGGCGAAGGCGTCCGAGCTGGCAGCCAGCGGCAAGGCCGGCATTATGTTCGGACCGTTCTGGATGGGCGAATGGCCGCTCGGAGATGCGACGAAGAATAATCCGAAGGCCGATTTCGAACCGTATCCGCTGCCGGCTGGCTCAACAGGCTTGGTAGGCCGCGCGGAGAAGCCGCTGACCCAAGGGTTCACCGTATTCCGCAAAGATTTCAAAAATATTGAAGCCTGGTTCGCGTACTTCAACAAAATCTTCGCGAAGAAGCTGGAGATGACAGGCGATCCGTACTTCGATCCGCGTTGGAAGGACGGCTACTACGAAGGCTACGATTACGTGAAACAAGACGGCAAAATCATTAAGAGCAATTATGAGGCTGCAGGCGTGCCGGCAGATAAGTGGCCGCTCAAAGACGGCGGCAATATCGACATTCGGTACATGATGACGAATATTTTGGGCAACTTCACGAGCATTCCTCTGTCCAACGTGGATGCGGTCAAGAAGTTCCTGACCGATCCGAATGCAGAGCCTGTAACGGCCCTCGAATTCGACACCAAGCAAATGAAGAAGAGACAGCTGGATGCAGCGGGCGTTCGGATTAACCAGACCGTCACCGAAGGCAAGAACTATTTCACCGGTGCAATGACGCCGACGATGAAGTCCAAGGGCGAACTGCTGAAGAAGCTGGCGACGGAAAGCTATCTGAAGATTATCTATGGAGAGAAGCCGATCGAGTACTTCGACGAGTTCGTGAAGCAGTGGCTGGATAACGGCGGGCAGAAGATTACGGACGAAGTCAACGAATGGTACGCGAAGAACCAGTAGTCATTCAAGAGGAGAGGGCAGCCTTGGCGCGCTCGCTCCTCCTCTATTTTTCTTAAGGATAGGAAGGATGCGTAATGGCAGCATATTGGCGTAAAACATGGCCGTTTCACGTTCTGCTGTGGCCGGCTCTAGCATTGTGCATCGTATTTCAATATATCCCGTTGTTCGGGGTCGTTATTGCTTTCCAAGATTATGAGCCATGGCTCGGAATCAAGGGCTCGCCTTGGGTAGGGTTTGCGCACTTCCACTACCTGTTCACGTACCCGGACGGCAAGCAGATCATATGGAATACGTTGATCATCTCCGCGTTCAAATTAGTCGTGAATTTAATTATCCCTATCGTATTCGCTCTGCTGCTCAATGAAGTTCGTAAGGTGTATTTCAAAAGAGTCGTGCAGACGCTCGTTTATTTGCCGCACTTTCTGTCGTGGGTCATCTTGGGCGGCATTCTGATCGATATTTTGTCGACGGAGGGCGGCATCATCAACCGCGCGCTCAATTCGTTCGGCATCGACAGCATCTTCTTCTTAGGCGACGGGCAGTGGTTCCGGTTCACGGTCGTGCTAAGCGACGTGTGGAAGGAGTTCGGGTTCTCCGCGATTATATTCCTGGCTACTCTCGTAGGCATCAATCCGGCATTGTACGAAGCAGCCGAAATTGACGGGGCATCCCGTTGGCAGCAGGTTACGATGATCTCCGTTCCGCTCATTATGCCGATCATCATCGTCGTCGCGACCTTGTCGCTAGGCCGGATTTTGGATGCTGGATTCGATCAGATCCTGAACTTGTATAACCCTCTCGTCTACTCACACGGGGATATTATCGATACGTTCGTCTACCGGGAAGGCTTGAATAACGGACAGTTCAGCTTCGGAACGGCGGTCGGTTTGTTCAAATCGGCAATCGGCTTCATCCTGATCGTGATCAGCTACCGAATGGCCTTCAAGCTAGCCAATTACCGGATTTTCTAAGGAGGTCGACCATGCGCTACCGCTCTAGAAGCTACACCGTATTCACGTACTCCAACACGGTCTTTCTTAGTCTGCTGTCGCTCGTATGCATTCTCCCTCTCATCCACGTGTTTGCCCTGTCCTTAAGCTCGCGGGCTGCGGCAACGGCCAATATCGTCAACTTCTGGCCCATCGGCTTTACGACGGACGCTTACGTGAAGACGCTCGGCAACGCGGCGTTCCTCCGGTCGTTATGGATCGGTCTGGAGAGAACGGTATTAGGCACGATACTGTCGATGGCTGTCGTGACAATGGCGTCGTATAGTTTATCGAAAACGAATTACAAGTTTCCGGGGCGCACCGTGTACATTTGGATTTTCGTCTTCACGATGCTGTTCTCCGGGGGATTGATCCCTTCTTATATCCTAATAAGCAAGCTGCATTTGATCGATACGATCTGGGCGCTGGTACTGCCTTCGGCCGTGAGCGTATGGAATATGATTCTGATGCTCAATTTCTTCCGGACGATTCCGCAGGACTTGGAGGAAGCGGCCCATATTGATGGAGCGGGCCATCTGCGGGTGCTGTGGAGCGTCTATTTGCCGGTATCGATGCCGTCCATCGCGACGCTGTCGCTGTTCACGATGGTGTTTCATTGGAACTCCTGGTTCGACGGCGTCATCTATATGTCCAATCCTAGAGAGTATCCTCTGGCCACGTATTTGCACTCTATGATTGTAAGTGACAACCTATCAAGAGTCGGTGTAACATTAGAAAGCATAGATAATTTTTCCAATCGAACGATCAAATCCGCTCAAATTTTTATAGGAGCATTGCCTATTCTGATCGTCTACCCATTCTTGCAGAAGTATTTTGTCAAAGGAATCGTACTCGGCTCAGTGAAATCCTAAAACGATTTCGGTAAGCTGCCCAAACCTCCCAAATCGGATCGAATCGGGTGAACTTCATGTTGAGAGTCAGAAGCGGACCGGTCGGAAAACTGAATATTTTTACGAAAATTATGATCGTCATCGTCCTGATGCTGACCCCGATTATCGTCATGTACAATTCTTCGAATAAAACGAGCACCGGCGTTGTCGAGCAAGAGCTGCTTCAGATCAACCTGAACCGGATCCGGTTCTTCGTCGAACAGATGGACGTCGAGGCGGACCGGCTGTGGCGGGCTGCGTTCGTCGTCGCGGCCGACCCGGATACGCTGCAATTGCAGCTCCGGTCTTCGGAACCTGATTATTCCGTCCTGGCCTCGAAGAGACTGCTGCTGCAGAAGCTGGATATGCAGTCGACTACCTTCGAATGGGTGAACGATTTTACCGTCTATTCACCGCTGTCGGATGTCGTGGTATCGACGAACTTGAAACAGGTTTACGATAAGGAGTACTTCAAGAGCGCGAGCCAGGAGCATTGGGATTACCGCGTTATCGTAACGGACCGGGGCCCGGAGAAAGCGTTCGTGCGGGACTTGATCACGCCATTCGCGTCGCTGTCCGAACAGGGCGATCCGAACTTGTATGTCGAAGTAACGTTCTCATCGGCCAACCTGGTGAAGATGCTCGAGCGGTTCATGCAAGGCAGCGTCGGACAGCCGTTTCTCTACCATCCGGGATTTGACCCGATCATGCCGAGGGAGCGCGATTCCGTGCTGATCGACGCGATGGCGGAGCAATTCGAACGAATCAAAGCGCCGAACACGAGCGAAGGCTCGGTCAAAATCACGTTTCGGAACGAACCGTACTTAGTCAATTACGTCACCTCGGCATCGCTCGGATGGTATATGGTCGACTTCCAGCCGTTGGCGAAGGTGCTTGCACCGATCGACCACAGCAAGCGGATGTTCTATGCCGCAGGTTTGCTGCTGCTCGTCATGGGCATCGCCTCTGCAGCCTTGCTGTACCGCAATGTGCAGAAGCCGATCAACGATCTGATTCGGGCTGTCAAATCGCTCCGGCGGGGCGCGTACGATCACCGGATCAAGCCCAAGTCGAACAATGAGTTTCATTATTTGATCGAGCAGTTTAACTTGATGTCCGAAGATATTCAGACGCTGATCGATAAGGTGTACGCGGAGCAGCTCCATGCGAAGGAATCGTCGCTCAAGCATTTGCAGGCGCAGATCAATCCGCATTTTCTGTACAACAATTTCGCCTATATTCAAAGCATGGCGCAGCTGGAACGGACGAAAGTGATCGTTGCTTTCACGCAGCATCTCAGCCAATATTACCGGTATACGACCCGGACGGAGCAGCAGCTCACTTCATTGGCGGAAGAAATGGATCTGATTCGCAATTACTTGGAAATCCATCGGATGCAGTCCGAGCGGCTGCAATTTCATGAACATATCGAAGACGGCATGATGTCCATTCTGATGCCCCGGCTGCTGCTTCAGCCGCTTGTCGAGAATGCGATCGTGCACGGGATGGAAGGCAAGGCAGGCAAGTTCGAGATCGTCATCACCGGCAGCAGAACCGAGGACGGGTGGGAACTCTTCGTCGAGGACAATGGTGTGGGCATGCAGCAGGACGAAATGGAAGCGTTAAAAAGCTCTTTGCTCTTGCAGGGCAGCGCGGACCGCAGCTTGGGTCTCCGAAACGTTCATCAACGGCTGAAACATTATTTTGGACCCTCCTCGGGTCTTCGGATTGAACATTCCTCTCTGGGCGGGCTTCGCGTAGGGCTGATGATGAAGGACGGAGGCGATTGACGATGTCGATGTTGGAAGTTCTAATCGTAGACGATATCCCCTCTCAAGTGGACAGCTTCGCGGCTACGATTCCGAAGGATGAGCTCGGGATTGGGCGCATTCATACAGCTTATTCCGGCCAAGAAGCGTTGGAGCTCTACCGTGAACATAACATTCACATTGTCATTACGGATATCCGGATGCCGGAGATGAGCGGAATCGAGCTGATCCGGCATATCCGTGAAATGGGACGCAAGGTGAAAATTGTAGTGATTTCGGGCTACGCGGATTTCGAATATGCCCAAAGCATCGTCCCCTACAATACATCCGGCTACTTGATGAAGCCGGTGAACCCGGACCAGATGCGGGAGACGCTGGCCAAGCTGGCCGAAGAAATCCAGTGCGAGACGAGGCGGCAGCAAGAGCAGCATCGCGATGCCTACGCTTTTCGGGAAAATCTGCCTGCGCTGCAAGGCGAGCTGCTGAACCGTCTGCTGTACGGAAACGGCATTCCGGGCGGCGAGCTGGAGCGGAAGCTTTTTCTGCTCAACCTGCCCTTCTCTCCGCAGCAGCAGGTCGGACTTTTCATCGTACGGCTGGAGGGCAAGCTGCAAGAGTATGAAAGGCTCGATCAGCAGCTGATCGAATACGCGGTTACGAATATGGCGGAGGAATTGTTCCGGGACGCCTATCATTTGTGGTTCTGCCGCGACCATAACGAGTATCTGGTCTGCCTCGTCACGGCGAAGGAGAGGACGGGCGCGGACGGGCGGGCGCTGCACGATGCGATGGACGCCAAGGCGGCTGCGCTGAAGAAGAAAGCGGAATCGCTCTTAAGCGGCAACATCTCAATCGTGTTGGCGGAGAACTGGTCGTACTTCCCGGAAGGCGTTCCGGGCTTGTACCGGTCGGTCATCGATGGCATGAAGGTCATTGAAGAGAAGCGGCAAGGCGTGTTCATGCGGATCGCAGGCAATCTCGATCAGGTTCGGATCGGCACGTTGACGTCGCTGTACCGGCCGCCTCTGCTGATCCATTTGCTCGATACGGGGAACTGGGGACAAGCGGAGGAGAAGCTGAACGATATATTCGCTGAGCTGAAGAGCGTGAACTATCCTCCCGAGCATGCGAATGAAGCTTATTTCGCCATTGCCAATGCTTATCAGTATATGGCGCACAAGAGAGGGAAGCTGCTCAGCGAGATCGGCGCCTCTTCCTTCGGTCTTATGCCGGCAGCACCATCCATCAAGCAGTTGGAGAAGTGGGCGTTTACGATTCTCGGGTGTCTGCGGGCGCATTCGGCGGATAAAGCCGTGAAGCCGGCTAGCCTCGTCGATAAGGTTCATAAATTTATCGAGGAGAACATGAACGATAATTTGTCACTGCAGACGATCGCGGCGCATATCGGTCTTCATCCCGCCTACTTGTCGAGAGCCTATCGGGCCGAAACGGGCAACAATCTGAGCGATTATATCCAGCGTTACAGGATGGAGCTGGCTTCGTATTTGCTGCGCAGCAGCAATAAGAAGATTTATGAGATCGCCCAGCTCATCGGCTATCAGGCGGTGCCGCATTTTATCAAGCTGTTCAAGGCGTTTACGAACATGACTCCGCAGGAATTCCGCGACCGGGCGGGCGTGTCTTGATCTCAGCTTGTTGTAACTAGATGTGCTCCCCGTCCTAATAGGCCGGGGAGTTTTTATTTTTCACACGGATTCATTGAGTCAGTCGGCTCGCTAATTTGGAGCAGTTAGCATCGCGGTTTCTATTTGCTGTAAGCCTTCCATTGTAGCCGTATTACTCTCCATTAACTCATTCATAACGGTTCCTACAGTTTCTAATAATGTGGAGTAATACTGGTCCGGCATGGACATCATGATTTCATTGTAGGATTTAGTTGTTTGAGATGAGAAATCCATGTTTCTCAAGTAAGAGAACTTGACCGATTTATCATTGTTCGATTCCATATTTCGTGTTGTTAATTCTCCTTGTTGTTGGAATACCCTTGTCATTTTTTCTCCCATTATGAAACTCAGAAACTCTTCTGCTTGTTTCTTATTTGCTGTATCCGCTGGAATAGCTGCAATTTCATTAAGATGTATGAATGGCACATTTGATAACGAGCTGTCTGACTGGTGAGGCATAGGGGCAACCATCCATTCGAAAGGTCGGGCAGCTTGATTTTGTTTTTCTTGAAGAGAACGGATATAGTCACTCGTTTCGAACTTAAAGGCAACTTTTCCCTGTTCGAATAAATCTCCGTTCATAGGATCTATGCTGTCCTCGATGCGAATTGCCTTATCCTTGAAAGCCTGTCTTACTTGATCAAATACTTTCTCCCACTCTGAAGTGGCCAAGACGATATTATCATTTTGATAGAAGGTCAGTCCCTGAAGCGTACCTAGAATTAGAGCAAATAGCCCAGCATTACTGCTTGTAGACATCCCCGCATTTTCTGGACCAAAACGGTTCAAAGTCTGAAAATATTGATTCCAATCCATCGAGGAATCTTCACTTGGGAGCGGTACACCTGTCTGTTCGAATAATGATTTATTAATAAAGAGCGCATCAGCATAAAAAGTAGGGGAAAAACCATAGATCGATCCATCTCGTGATAATTGTTTAATTACCGATTGGTTCCACAATGATCCGTCCTTTACCAATTGGTCAATCGGAGCAAGCTTATTATTATGGAGCAGATCATCGTATTGATAGAGTTGTTTCAGAAAAATGAAGTCAAAGTGTTCTTCCGATATCAATTTCTGTAGTTCCTTATCGGGATCTTTGCCTTCTTCTCCATAAATTTGTTTCAATGGAACAACATCAAATGTCAGATCGCTGCTTTCCATCGAATAAAAATTCCCGAATCGTTGCATAAATAAAGCTTCATCCCAATATAAGACTTTTAAGTTGTGAGTCGATTCTTTCTCGGAGCTAGATGGAGTCGAACAACTGGATAGAATGAATGCGGAAGCGACTAAGAGTAGGCCAAGTCGACAGGAATACATTTTACAAATATTATTCAAAAGCAACCCCCGTTTACAATTGATGATTATTAATCCATATATTAGCATGGCGGCAGCTCCTCAGTCTATTAAGGAGCATTCTCGTGCAACATTTCCCACTAGACTGCGTTTAGGTGTATATAGCACTGGGGGAGGCGCAAATACCTTGAGAAAGTATAAAAACAAAGCGAGCCGCATCGTTATCGGACTGACGGCAGCGTCCATGCTGCTAGCGGCTTGCTCGACTGTAGATAAGCACAAAAGCGATCCTGGATCTCAGCAGCAGGAAGCCGGTATTTCAACCGCAGCAGATGAGCAGGACAATACGGCGGAGACGAAGCCGAGCGAAGGGGCAGGCATTACGGAAGATGCATCAGTCGAGGGGACTGATGCGGATACTGCCGCCAATGCAGGCACCGATGTAGCCACCGACAAGGCTTCCGCTGAGAACGCCACTGAGGCTGATGTCGGCAAGCCGACCGAACCGATCGCTTCTTTGCCAGAGAAGGACATCTATCTATATCCGGAAAAGCAGAACAGCGATGCCGGCGTTCTATTGCAGATTGGAGAGCATAAGCAGCATTTCGACTGGCTTTATGACACACCGCGAATGGTCATGCCACAGTTGCAATTAAGCGATTACGACGGCGATAAGAAAGAAGAATTGGCCGCTGTAACGTATGTGGGCTCCGGAACGGGCCTGTCGATCTACGAGCTTCATATGTTGGAAGGCATAGGGGATGAGGCTCCGTATCTGGATCATGTGTTTGCGGAAAAGGACTATCTCGCCCAGCTTAGCCAAGCGCTCGCATTCAAGAAGGTCATGAAAGACGGTGTATTGTACGGTCAGATTACGATAGGCGGACAGAAGTACGAGGTCAGTCTGGCTGATTTTCAGAAGGGGTACGGCGAAGAGAAAATTGCGGATAAGCTCGGATTCGGCGCAATTATTCAATTCCAGGCCGAGCAGGGGAAGCTGGCGTTCACGGCGGCGGTAGGTCTCTTTATTGACGGCGTTGCGGAACCGCAGTATATCGGCAGTGTCGAGGCAAACGTAACTTATAAGTCCGGCAAGTTTAAGCTGGATCAATTCCGTTTCACGGACGAAGTATAACAGCGAGTTTGCCTCAGTTCTGTCCGTAGTGAACGAATAGAGGGAGGTTGCAATGAACGACAAGGACATATTGAAGCTGCTCGAGGATTCGGGGCTTGCGGCTTACAAGGAGCGGATTGCACCGCTTATCTTCCCGTCTTTGCGAATCGGGCTGGAGCCGGTCGACGACGGCGCCGTTCCGGTTGGTGGGAGCAAGCTCGGGGGAGTACCGGACCTTCCGCCGCAGACGGAATGGCCGAGCTGGAAACAATACAGCATGTCCTTCATCGCACAGATCGATCTGAGCGAGCTGCCCCAGCCTTCGCCGCTGCCGGAACGCGGATTGTTATCGTTCTTCTATACGGTTGAGGGAATGTATGGGGATCTGGAGTTTTATGGCGACCCGGACACCTGCAAAGTGATTTATACTGAAGAGGCCGAGCAACGAACCGGTCTGGAACGCAGAGAACAGCCGGATAAGTTGTCGCCGGACGCCGTCTTGAGGCCGAACCGGCTTACATACGAGCAAGAGCTGTGCGTGCCGGCGTCGGAGTCAGCTTATCTTGAGGACATGGGACTTGGCTGGGGCCTGAATCAGGAACTGTTCGAGAAATATTGGGATGTGTTTCTCAGTCAGTACCGGGAGCGGGCGCAGAAAGACGGCTGGAGCCATCGGTTGCTGGGGCATCCCGATCAGATTCAGGGCGATATGCAGACTGCGTGCGAAAAGATGACGGAGTGGCATTCTTACTCTGCTTTGCCGGAGTCGGAGGCGAGACAACGCCTCTTGCAAGAGGCAACGAAGTGGCGTCTGCTGCTGCAGATCGATTCCGAGGAGGAGAAGACGGGAATGATGTGGGGCGACGTCGGACGAATCTATTTCTGGATTCGGGAGGACGATCTGTTGAGCCGCCGTTTCGACCGTGTCGTATGTGAGATGCAATGCAGTTGACATAGGTTATCGTGCAGTTGATATCAACTATGGCCACGAAGAGGCTCTGCCAAAGCAGATATGGTGACTGATACTGCTGATACTGTTGTTGCTGCTGCTATTGGTGCAACTGCTGCAACTGCTGTTCGGTGAAAATAAAGAGTTAGACTGGAGTCGTTGAGTTACCGCGGTTTTTGAATTGAAGAATCATCAGCTTTTAAGTTTTAGACTGATCCATTAAAATAGCAGCGGCTGATCAAGACTTTAAAAAATAAAGTCTTAGACTGCCGCTGTTGTCATTCAACTAACGTTT
>NZ_BILZ01000079.1 GCF_004000825.1 Paenibacillus kobensis NBRC 15729
CGACACAATATGTGTCGCTATTGCGCCGGACCGCTCGCCGCACCCCCTTTAGCGACGCAAAAAGCCACTCACTGGATTGTTCCAGTGAGCGGCTTTTTGCGTTGGCGAGGGCCATATCGGTTCAGCGTCCCGCCCCCATCGGCTTCGCAGCCTTCGGCGAGAATACGCTGATCGATTCAAGCTCCGGATTTTGCGAAGCTGTCGGATTGTAATCGAAGAGCAGCTTATATTCCCCCAGCGTGTAGATTAACCGCTTCTGTCTGCCGACCCTGCGCACGGAATCCGGCTTGCCGAGCGCCGATTTCACTTCCGACACCTTCACCTTGATTCCGTCCTTCACCGGGTCTAGCGCCGTGTCCGCAATGCGGATTTCCTTGATGATGTCACCCCGCCCAACGCCGAATGCGATCGAGCCCTTCATCATACCAGGATAATAATAGTCGTAGCCGCCCTCCGATCGGTTCGGCTTCCCCCACTGCCGGTGCACCTCGTCTATCAGCGTCTTCCCGACAACGAAGTCGGCTGCGTTGACCATTCGTCCTTGTCTGGCCGCCTGATGCACCCGATCGAGAAATTGCCGATGCAGATGCTTATCGGATTGGGCGTTCTTCCGGCGGGCTGTGCTTGTTGCCGCATTCGTTCCGTCCGTTGCCAGCGGCTGCACAGCATTCGTCCCTTGCATATTCGCACCATTCGGAACGTTGCCCGCATTCGGTTGACGGTGAACAGCTGTTCCGCAAGAGGACAGAAGCAGCAGCACAGCAGCCCCTGTCATCACAGCCGCAACCGTACGTCTAGCAGTTCCCGGCTTGAGCAATTGTACATCTCTCCTTTATAGTTGGCTGCCATTTCTTACACCTGCCTCCTGTAGTATGCACAAACGCACAAAAAAACCGAATCGAAGTGCCGCTCGCGAATGAGCCGACTCTCCAATTCGGTTTTGTTCTATATACTTCCTTAACGTCTTCTCTTGTTCGTGCCGGCAACCCGGATCACATCGACATACGGCCGAATCCGTTCCATAATCCGCTCGCCCTTATGCCGCTCGTCTCCCTCTTTGCTCGTAAAGCTGAAATGCTGCTCCAGCGCGTCAAGCTCATAGTTCGACGTATAGAATGTCGGCTTGCGCTGCATCCGGTAGTTCAGTATGCCGCCCATTACATGATCGCGAACCCATGGGCTCAAATTTTCCGCACCGATATCGTCAAAAATAAGCAGGTCGGTCTCCTTCATCATGTCGACCGTTTCCTTCAGCTTGCCTGGCTCGTGCATCATCGCCTTCAAATCCTCGACGAAGTCCGGCATATAAACGATGACGCCGGAGTAGCCCGCTTTCGCAAGCTCATGCAGCATGTAGCACATCAAGAACGTCTTGCCTGTGCCGAAGTGGCCGGCAAGGTACAGACCCGTATCCTGCAAGCCTTCTTCCTTCGTCCGGTCGATATATTCAAGCAGCTGTCCGACAGCCTCGGCGCGATTAAGATCGTTCGTCATAATCTCTTCCGCCGAGAACCCGTTGCTGAGCGCTCTCTGATCGACATAGAAGCTGCGAATACGACCGCGCATCTGCTCTTCGTTCTGGCGTGCAATGAACTTCTTGCACGAAGCCTTCCGGTCATACAGCTGCACTTCGCCGCCAACGGTCTCGCAAGACAGCATCGTATAGTGCCCCTCGAAGTCGTTCGGACAACGGTCAAGACCGGGGCACTTCTCGCAATTGCGGTATTCCTTCACATACTGATAGAACCGGTTCAGATTGATCCGGAACGTCTGATCGTCAAGAGCCGGATACTTCGCACGGAACCGCTGCACAAGCGGATCCGCAAGCAGCTCATCCATCAGCTCAGCGGAACGCCGGAGCGCATCGCTCCCCATCGGTGTCCGCTTCAACAATTCGCCAAGCGATTCCATCGTTCGTCATCCTCTCCTCTTGTCGTCTTCCGAATAGCCTCTAGCCATCCCGCTCCAACCTTACTTCTTGCCGTCCAGCTTCCGAGCGAGCCTTCTCAGCTCCTCCAGCTTCTCTGCCGACATCGATCCGTTCTCCTGCTGTGCCTGCTGCACAATCGGTATCGCCGGCTTACGCGAAGCCGCCGCTCCGCCCGATCTGCCTCGGCCCCGGCCGCTCTGAGCGCCCGCAGACCGTCCGGCAGACGCGCCTCCGCCTTGACGCTCGCGGTCCGTCTCAAGCTGCTGCTGCTCCCGCACGTACTTGACCGCCTTCTCGAACGTGTCGATTCCTTTCAACAGCATGTTGGAAGCGACCGCCTCGATGAACGTCTTCGTTACGCGCTGAGAATCGTTCGCTCCGATAACATAATGGATAAGAACGTTAATAACAGCCGGAGGCAGCTTGTAGTTCAAATCGATCCGCTCGAACGTACGGTCGATCATATCCGGTACCGCACCTGGAAAATACCGCTGCAGAAACCGCGTATGCGGTTCATTACGCATGAGCATATTGTATTGGTGAATGTCGCATCGGCCTTCGAGCTGCTTCGGCACGGCCATGTACAGCTCCTCCGGCACCGCATGCTCGTCTTCCTCTTCCTGCTGATCGTCAAGCTCGCCAGCATAAACGCCCGTTCGTGCCATCACGCGCTGCCGGTCCGCTTCTCTCTTCTTATCTTGACGGTACATCTGATTCGCTTTCAGCTGCAGTTCGTCCACGAGCAGTTCGCCTTGTGCCGTGAATACGCCGTCTTCATCCAGAAGCCGGCATATGTCAGCCGCTCCGATGCTGTACTTATACGCAACGTAATTGATCTGTGCCATCGCATCATCGTCGCTGCGCAGCCGCTCGACGTACTTCCGGTTAGCCGCTCCGCGCGGGAACCGGATCAGCAGCTCGCCGACCGTAAGTCCTGCCGTCTCCGATACGGGCGGACGCTGTGCGGGCTGACGTGCAGGCGCGACCTCGACTAACGCTTGCTCCAGCTCGTCGTCCACGTTGGACGTGTTCAAGCGGAACACTTCATAGAACGGAACCGATATATTTTCCTTATGCCAGCGTGCTTCCGCCAGTTCGTCCGGCTCTTTCGCGCTGAACGACTCGCGAAGCGCAATGACCGAATATTTGCCGATCTGATCCCGCAGCAGCAGCGACAGATGCTGATTGCGGAAAAATTCTTCCGGCGACAGCGGCGCGCACAACTCGTATTCGTACACCGCATCGTCATTATCCGACATCGCAAGCCGCGACGTCTGCAGAAGACCGACTGCCTCCAGCCGCGACGTATCCGTCAGCAGACTCTTGCGTCCGCGTTCGTTCATCTCAAGGCCAAGCGCCAAGAACAGCATCCGGTGCGGTTCAACCGAAGAATAACCCGTCCGTCCTTCCATTACGCCGTGATACAGGAGCTGATAGAGGCTGATCGCAGAAGCGCCGATCATCGGCTGATAAATAAGCGACAACATTCGCAGGTCGAGCGGACTTAGCGAAAAACCGCGAAACGTGTAGTACCGGTGATGTTCCGTAAATTGCAGCACATGACCAATACGCATTCGATCTACTCCATCCGTTTTAAGACTTTCCTATCATTCTATCACAAATATAAGGCCGCTTGTCAGACGTCGAAAAATAGAAAATCCCCCCGATACAGGTACCGGAGGAACTTATGACTTACGCATATGGAACAAGTTTGAAAACTAGAACATCTTGTAGCCGCCGCGACGCAGCGCCTGAATCGACCAGCCGCTTACATACGCGCCAACAAGCGCTGTGACGGCAGGAAGAATATCAATGATCGTGAACGATCTGAAATTGTCGGCGAACGAGTCTGTGCTGTTCCACGTTCCCCAGATCATAAGCGGAATGATGATGATAATGTACAAGTAGATCGGAAACCATGTCGTCTTCAGCAGCATATTGAGAATAAACCCGATGCCAAACATCAGAATCAAGCCGAGCACCATGGTTACAATTAATTGTACGTATGCAATGACCATATTGTCCATCTTTCGGTAACCCCTTCTATGTCCGTGTCGAATGAAAACCGATCGTTCATTCTATCCCTATTTATCGATATTAGTTTAATGAAAGGCTGTCCGGAAGTCAATTTCCATTGTATAAATGTCACAAGTCCGTCATTTGCGGAAGCCGTGCACGTTAAGCTACAATGGTAGCAATTGCTTATTAACGGAATGGACGGAGGAAACGAACGATGAGTGAAGCAGCACAAACATTAGAAGGCTGGTACGCCTTGCACGATTTCCGGTCGATCGATTGGCAGGCATGGAAGGCGGCATCCGAAGCGGAACGCGCCCAAGCGGCGGACGAGCTTCAGTCTTACTTAAGCCAATGGGACCGCGTGAACGAAATGAAACATGGCAGCACGGCGGTGTATTCGATTATCGGCCAGAAAGCGGATTTCGTCTTCATGCATCTGCGCGAAACGCTCGAGGAGCTTAACGAGCTTGAGACGGCGTTCAACAAATCGGCATTCGCCGCCTTCACGAAACCGACATACTCGTATGTCAGCGTCGTCGAACTGAGCAACTATATGGGTCAGCCAGGCGTCGATCCGACGACGATTCCGGAAGTGGCCGCACGCCTTAAGCCAACGCTTCCGAAAGCGAACCACATTTGCTTCTACCCGATGAACAAACGCCGCGACGGCAACGACAACTGGTACATGCTCAGCATGGACGACCGCAAAGCGATGATGCGCAGCCATGGCATGATCGGCCGCCAGTATGCAGGCAAGGTCAAACAGATCATTACCGGCTCCGTCGGCTTCGACAACTGGGAATGGGGCGTTACGCTGTTCGCGGACGACGCGCTCCAATTCAAGAAGCTCGTCTATGAAATGCGTTTCGACGAAGTAAGCGCACGGTTCGGCGAATTCGGCGATTTCTACGTCGGCAACCTGCTGACAGCGGACAAGCTGACGGCGTTGCTTCACGTATAGAACAACAAAAAGCTTTGCCGCGGGAAGAAGGCGCTTCATGCGCCGCCCTCCTGCTGCAAAGCTTTTTTCATACCAACCATCTGATCATCAGATCACGCTTCGTCGTTACGCCTTGAACTTGGCAATCATATCATTCATCTGGTTCGCCATGCCGGAAAGCGATTCGGTCGAGACGAAGATTTCCCGCATCGAAGCCGACTGCTCATCCGCGGCCGCCGCTACGCCCGCGAACCGCTGTGCGGACTGCCGAACGCTGGCAGCAAGCTCCCCGCTCGCCTCGCTGGCTTCTTTCGAACCTATCGCCATGCGGGCCGATACGTCGGACAGCTCGTCCATTTGCGCCGATATTTTGCCGATCTCCGACATAATGGACGCGAACGCCGACTTCGCGCGGTCCACGATCACAAGCCCCTCTTCGACTTCCCGGCTGCCGCCGTGAACGGCATCGACAATACGTTCTATACGGGTGAGCATGTCCATTATAAGGTCAGCAACGACACGCGAGGATTCCTCCGATTGCTGCGCCAGCTTGCGGACCTGATCCGCAACGACGGCAAAGCCCTTGCCTTCTTCACCCGCTCTGGCCGCTTCGATCGCCGCATTGAGCGACAACAGATTCGTCTGCGAAGCGATCGAACCGATCATCTCCATAATCGATTGGATCTGATCCGACTTCTCCGACAACTGCTCGATATCTTCCTTCATCGACTCTGTATTCCGATAGATCGATTCCATCTGCTGCATGGCAAGCTGTACCGATTGGCCGCCCGTCTGCGCCTCTGATGCCGTATCGTGCGCTGCCGCAGCGACGAACGACGCAGTGCTTGCGATTCTCTGAACGGAACGGTCCGTATCGCCGATCGCCGACATCACATCATTCGAGCGGTTCGCCTGCAGAACGCCTTCCTCTTCCGTAACGCGGATGAGGCTTGCAATCTGCTCTGTATTGTACTGCGTATGCTGTGCGCTCGCCGTCAGCTCTTGTGAAGCGGAGTGCAGCTGGAGCGCGTTATCGTTAAGCCGCTGAATCATGCCGCGCAAATCGTCGATCATCGATTGGAACGCACCGGCCAGCTTGCCGATTTCGTCCTTGCCGCGCGCCGTCACGCTTACGGTCAGATCGCCTTGCTGAACACGCGCCATCTCCTGCGTCAACCGTTTGAGCGGGCGTACGAGCCGCTTCGCGAATAGCAAGGTAGCGAGCAGCGAGACGAGCAATACACCGAGACCGATTAAGATTGCGGTCGTCCGGTTACGCTGCATAAGCGCGTAGACATCCTCGGCGTCGAAGTCGGCACCGACAAGGCCGATCATTGCTCCCGCTTCGTTGCGAATCGGTACGTAAGCCGTAACCGTCGCCCCGTACTCGTCATCGCTGGACAGCTCGCCGACAGTCACCGATTGGTTCGCGAACGACCGGACAAGCCCTGGGAACTGCTCTTCCTCTACTTCCCCTAGCGCAGATACATCATCGGTCTGATCAAGCGGCGCTCCGTCAACCATATAGTAGTATTCTGTCTTGCCCTGCACCGTCCGGCTGCCCATCGTGTACAAATATTTTAACCCATAGCCGTTCTTCATCTCGTTCAATTGCTCTCTGAGCTGTGTATAATAACCGTCCGTCCCGCTCTCCGGCGTCAGCTGCTCATACTGTTTCACATCGATTCCCGCTGCCGTATGCTCGGCAATAGCTTTCGCCTGGGTGCCGAGCGAATGGACAACAAGACGCTGCGCGTCATTGACGATCATGATGCCAAGCACTGCTGCAGAAATGGTAATGATAATGGAGAATACGAGTACGATACGGGTTTGTAAGCTGTTCATTTGAACTGGTGTCCCCTTCCAATTGTCGCGAATAGAGAAAGCCCCCGGCAGCAACATAACATTGTCATGCTGCAGTCGGAGGCTCTTGGTGGTTAGTTGAAGGTTATAACATGTGTATGGGATATGGGCGAAAGCCGGCAGCCGGCTTAATCGTTGTCTTCATCGTCCAAGGCGGCAGCTAGTTCGGCCATTTGCTTCAGACGCTTCTCTTCCAAATATTCCGCTGTCGCCCGGTCGCGGGCACGGCCCTTATCCTTCAATCGTTCGATCGCCGGCATAATTAGAATGTCGACTTCTTTCTGCACGGTGTAGGCCAGATCGTAACGGTTGTTCGATTCCAAGAAGGAGCCGACTTCCATTAGAGCGTTGTACCGGTCAAGTTCGTCTCTGGTCAGCAGACCGCGCACCTGCACGCTGCAGTGGCGCATTACAGAAACTTGCCTTTGCGGAACACGAGCGGCAACCCGCCGATAATGAACAGATAACGAATGTCGATCATTTTCTTCAGCCAAGCCGCTACGCGGCCTTTATATTTCTTGCCGAAGGCGATGCCGACTGCTTCACCCTTGCCGAGCGATGCTACCGTACCTTTGTTGCTGAACACAAATTTCTTCAGCGGCTGGTTGCGAATCGATGCGACCAAGTTATGAGCGCAGACGACGCCTTGCTGCATCGCGATCTGAGCCGTCGGCGGGAACGGGCGTCCGTCTTCGCCGAACATCAGCGAGTTGTCGCCGACCACGTATACATGGTCGCTGCCAGGCACGCGCAGATTGTCGTCAATTTTAACGCGGCCGCGCATCGTCTCAAAGCCCGCTTCCTCGATCAACCGGTTGCCGCGTACGCCGCCAGACCAGATAACCGTCTGCGAGCGCACCTCTTCGGCTGGCTCTTCGCCCTTCTGCACGACGACGCCGTCAGGCGTGCACGATTTGATTGCCGTACCGATCTTGAACGTAACGCCCTTCTTCGTCAGCACGTTCATCGCGTACTCGACAAGCTCAGGGTCGAAGCCCGGCAATGCCGACGGGCCTGCTTCGACGTTGTAAATTTTCACCAAGTTCGGATCAACATCGAATTCCTTGCACAGTTCCGGAATGCGGTCCGCCAGCTCGCCGACGAACTCGATGCCGGTGAAGCCCGCTCCGCCGACGACGAACGTCAAGTAGTCGGTGCGGTGCGGCTCGCGCTTAAAGCGCGCGAATTGATATTCAATATGTTCACGGATCAAGCGAACCGAGTTAATACTGCGGATGTTCATCGCATGCTCTTGAAGCCCCGGAATGCCGAACGTTTCCGGTTCGCCGCCAAGACCGATAACGAGATAATCGTAAGAAAGCGTGCCATCCTCGAGAATGACCTTCTTGTCTTGCGGACGAATTTGGACGACCGTCGATTTCACGAAGTCGATTTTGAACTCGTCGATCAGCTTGGAGATGCTGACGCGCGCGTTCTCCGGATTGTCCGTGCCGGCAGCCGGCATATGCAAGTGTGTCGTAATGTAGTGATAGTCATGCTTGTTCACGAGCGTGACGTCGGCTTCGTTGTAATTCAACTGCTTTTGCAGCCGAAGCGCCGTCAGAACGCCGCCGTACCCGGCGCCTAGAATGACGATTTTTGGAATGTTACTCATGGTTGAATCCCTTCCTATCCCTTATTTATATATGTGTCTATTTTTAGTTGGGAATCCCTTGTGAAAAATTACACAATCCAAGTCTAAAAAATAAAGGCGTTCTAAGTACGAGCGGGGGTGAAAAACGTTGTGTATTGGCTTGTCGACAAGGATTGTCGAAGTTACTATTCATGAAAGAATGATACCTAGTTTTCACTAAAAGTTCAATGGTTATTTATACGAAAATGTTCGTCATATGTTCCAATCCGAACGGTTCTCACAGGCGCTTTCAAACGATTATAATGTAAGGTGGGTTCATGATATAAAGGAGGTGCCGAATGTCGGATTCAGAACAACTTCAGCCTGTTGATATCATCGTAATCGGAGGCGGGCCGGCGGGCATGTTTGCCGCCTTCTATTGCGGGATGAGGCAAGCTTCCGTGACGCTGATCGAAAGCATGCCGCAGCTTGGCGGACAGTTAGCTGCGTTGTACCCAGAGAAGCACATTTACGACGTTGCCGGATTCCCGAAAGTAACCGCCGGCGAGCTTGTTGCCCAGCTGCAGAGGCAGATGGATCATTTTCCAACGAATATATGCCTCGAAGAGAAAGTAACGCAAGTCATTAAGCGTGATGAGCGGCTGTTCGAAATTCAGACCGACAAGTCGGTCCACTTCGCGAAGGCCGTCATTATTACGGCAGGCGTTGGCGCATTCGAGCCGAGAAAGCTCGAGCTGCCGGAAGCATCCCGCTACGAGAAGCGCAATCTTCATTACTTTGTGAATGACCTGCAGCAATTCGCCGGGCAGCATGTGCTTATTAGCGGCGGCGGCGATTCCGCGGTCGATTGGGCGCTCATGCTGGAGCCGATTGCGGCAAGCGTAACGCTTGTCCATCGCCGGGATAAGTTCCGGGCGCATGAGCACAGCGTGAACAATCTATATCAATCCACCGTGCGGGTCATCACCTCTCATGAGATGACAGCGCTGCATGGCGAAGAGAGGATCGAGCGCGTATCGCTTGAGCAGGCGAAGACGAAAGAACCGCTGGAAGTGAATGTCGATGCTGTAATTGTCAATTTCGGATTCGTCTCGTCCATCGGTCCAATTGCCGAATGGGGGCTTGAGATCGAAGGAGGCTCCATCGTCGTCGACTCCCGGATGGAGACGAATGTGCCGGGCATATTCGCTGCGGGCGACATTACGACCTATCCCGGCAAGCTGAAGCTCATTGCCGTCGGCTTCGGTGAAGCGCCTACGGCGGTCAATAATGCGAAAGTATATTTGGATCCGGGCGCTAAGCTCTCGCCTGGCCACAGCAGCAACATGAAATTATAAATAGAGCAGCTACAAAATAGGGTATCCTACCTTGGAAGAAATCAACCGAGGAGGGATACCCTTATGTCATTGTGCGCAGTATGCAACGGAATCCGTGCACTCGATGCCTCGTGCCCTGCCTGTTCAGGTACGGCGGAGGATTGCGGGCGAGTGAGCGATTGGATGGGGCCTTACGCGCCTTATGAACCGATAGAAGTCGAATATGCCGCTAATCAGATGGAAGGAAAGAATACATGCCGTCATGCCGCTTTCTGTTCGTGCTGTTCGTATGCTTTCGAGGTGGATGTAGTGAAAGATGTCGATTAGAGGCTAAACGCAGCGTTACGTCCGTTTATTACGCTCCTATTCTGCAGCTCTCCGGGTTGATCTGTCTGCGCTCCATCTCTTCGCTGAGCAGACGTATGAAATCCGGTTCAAGATGCAGCTGTACCGCAGCTACGTATGAGTCGACAAGCAAATCATCAGACAGCAACTCCATGTCCCACACTCCCTTCTCTTCGTTTCCTTTTATTTCCTCACTCATATTAGCATGGGGATATAAACGGAACAAGCGTTCCGAATATCCACATCTTGGTGTGGACAGAGTGTGTATAGCGTGTGGGTATGCATGGATTATTGAGATTTAGCAACGGGGAACATGTGGACAGGCTTATACACAGGCTTGGGACAAGCATTTTCGATAAAAAACTTTAATCAGTACTTATGGGTATAATTAACGAAATGTATCATAAAATAGTCGGTTCGCGTCGTGTCAGCGGATGCTCATGCAAGATACAGGCTAGCTCACTGTGGCTTCGTATTGACCTCGAAGATCCATATCTTTCCGTTCCTGTCGATCCCGTAATCGTAGCCGAGCAGATTGACGCCAGGAAACTTCGATTCGAGCACTTGCGTCGCCGCTACCGTCAACTCTCTCATCTCTCGTTTCTTCGAGGCGACCTGACTGGCCGATAACGATCTGCGGATGCCGTGCGCCGCCGTCACCATCGTACCGCCTCTGCACAAGTTCGTAACAAACAGTCCCGGCTTCGCCAGTCGCCCTACCATCGAACGATAGATCCATCCGGTTGCCGTCTTCTCGTATTTGACCCGGTAATCGATCGGACGACCGCCGATCGTCGCGAGACGTATCCCCTTCTGAATCAAGTACGCCCGTTTCTTCTTCACGCTTCCGATCGAAGCGAATAATGCTTCGAAGGTCGCATATTGTCTCTTTCTCGCATAATACGAGTAGGAGTAACCGCTTCCTTCCTGCTGGACTTTAATGACCCCATTGCCGCCCGATCCTAGCACCGGCTTAATCACGACCATGCCGTGCTCGTTAAGCATACTCCTCAGATTATCTGCCGTATAAGAGCGAGTTGGCGGAATATGCGAGGCAAGCAGCGAGTGACCGAGCAGCGCTTCCGTCTTCACCCATTTGTTAGGCACCCGTCTTCCATGCGATTCAACCATGTCTATCGTCTCCCTCTTCCTATCGTTATAAGATAGCATATGACCGAGAGATAGATGTCTCTTGGATGAATGACTTAAGAGAAAAGCCTTATTTGGAATAGTTAATAGAAACGCGGAAGGAGCGGCCCCCATCCAACGGGAAGCCGCTCCTTCACTTCTTGCTTCTGCTTACTTACCGAACTGTCCGGCGAATGTCTGCTCCATCTCGAACTGCCGCTTCTGCAGCGCCTCCGTCGGCACCCGGTTGGACCGTTCGAATGCAGCAAGCCGGTCTGCGCTTGTATCGCCGGCAGCTATAGCACTAATCAGCACGCCTGCCAGCGTATCCGCATCGTTCAGAGCGCAGTTCAAGCCGAAGGCTCCGGTCGGACTCATCGTGTGGGCTGCATCTCCCATGATGACGAGCCCATCCTTCACCCAGGAACCCGCTCTGCTGCTGTGCACCTTGAGCAGCACGAAGTCCTGCCATGACCGCAGATGCTCTCTAGCTGGCTGTGCGATATCTGGGTACGCTTCTACGAGCGTATCCACAAGTGAATCGATCGGCTGCTTCTTCATCTCGGTATAAGCGCCTTCCGGGATGCTCCAACCGATCTGGATGAAGCCGCCCTGCTGCGTGAACATAGCTAGCTGAGCGCCCCCTGCCAGCGTCATCCGAATGACGGGCTCCCATCCTTCTGGGGCCGGGATGCGCGCCCACAGCAGATCGTAGCCGTGACGAATGACGTCCGTCTCAATGCCTGCCAGCTTGCGCACCGTGGAATACCGTCCGTCCGCACCTACGACGATGCGGCTGTGAATCACGATCTCTTCCTCTCCCCGCTTGCCAACGACGCCTTGCACGACTCCGTTTGCGTCCTGCAGCAATCGGCTGACCGCGACGCCAGTCAGCAGCTTCGCGTTCGGATTTTGCTCCAACCGGCTGAACAGCGCCTGCAGCAAATGCTTCTGCGGCACATGAATGCCGACGTGAGCATGTCCTTCATCCGGCACAACGGTCTTCACTAATTGTCCCTGCTCCATATATTCAATACGCTTCATCAGAAGCATGCCTTTTCTGCGCACCTCTTCAAGCACGCCATGCTTCTCCAAGATCCGCTCGCCATCTTCGTTCAGATGCTCGCCGCGGAATTCCTTGAATACGCTGGCATGCCGCTCGACCAAGGCGACCGATACGCCTGCCTCCGCGAGCAGTACCGCGAGCAAAGTCCCGCCAGGCCCGGCGCCCACGATACATATATCAGTCTGTAATTCCATTGTTCATCGCCACCCGTTCTCATCATGTCCATCCATCGCCCGAAACAATCATTCGCCTGTAGTTACTTAAAGTAAGTATAGGTCTGATCGTACACCAGGTCAATCGGCGCTCGTCCCACCGTTAGGTAGATCGGCCTCTTGAACACAATGAAACAGGCGTCCGCGGATGCGGACGCCTTAGATGAAACCTATTCATGCGGCGGTACGATGCAATCTAGGCCATGACGGGAAGACGCTTATCTGTCTCCTCGGCATTCGCCGCCCGCTCTTCGAAGAACGCCGTCAATTCTTTGTTCCGCTTGGACAGCGTCGTTGGCGAAATGCCGTACTTCGCCGCAATTGATTTCTGCGTATTCTGCAAATCATGCGCTTCGCTCATGAGGAACTCGACTGCGGCACAGAACGATTCCAGCTTGACCGATGCGGACAGCGTCGTCTCGTCGGCGTAGCAGTGCCATACCCATACGGCGCGGACGATAATCGACGGATCGTATTCGCCCTCCATCTGTTTCACAAGCATAGATGCTGCCTCGCGGTCAGCTTCGCGCTTCCATTGCAGCTTGCTGATCCACTTCGCCATCTCTTCTGTCGACAAAGTAGTCTTGCCAGCATTGTTCGCAGCCGATTGCTGACGGGTCTCTGCTTGTTCCTTCTCCATGCAGCAGCGTTTATATTTAAGACCGCTTCCGCAAGGACAAATCTCATTTCTTCCAATCTTACTCAAAAACAATCAACTCCTGGACCTCTTTCATTATAAGCGTCTATTATAACTCATTTTCCCGCATAATGCTTCCCCTAATGGACCTGCCCTCCCTTTGGTATATCATTAGGGCTTAGCATTCGAGCGATAGGACTGTGGTACTTCCATCAAATACAATTGGGCAGAGCGGCTGCCAGCCTCGGCCTGCGCCGTCAATGCGATCCTGTCTCCTTGCGGCGACCAGTCTAGAGCCATAACGCCTTGCTCCGAGGACACAATCGAATCGGCGCCGGCATGTTGATCCGTCGGAATGACAAATACAGTATGATCGGTACCGACATACGCAAGCCACAGTCCATCGGGAGAAAAGGATGCGCTGTCCAAATACTGATCGCTGATGACCCGCTTCTGCCCCGTTGCCAACTCGATCAAAACGCCTTGATAACGGTCACCTTCTGCCGAATGTTCATTCACGAACAGCCATCGTCCGTCGCGCGACAATCGGCTGCCTCCTGCCGGGTCAACGGCCAATTGCTTCGTCAGATCTTGATGCAAGCCTTCCTTAAGCTGAAAAGAGACGATGCTGTATTTCTTCCGCTCATAGGTGGTCATATACAGCTTGCTGCCTTCCAGCGAAGCATCCAAGGAACTTACGGATTCAATGAACTGCGGATGAACATTCGTTACCTTCCCGGAAATCAAATCGGCAGACGTGAGCTGAGTTCCATATTCCAGCGGCGCAGGTTCATTCGTCTTCTCATCGATCAGTCTGTCGTAATAATAAATCTTGCTTCCATCTGCTCCCCAAGCGAGCGACCGGGCGTTAATATACCCTGTCTTCTTGTCCGCATAACGGGACAATTGGAACATGCCGTCATTGGCCGCTTCATAAATCGCCAAGTATCCTTTGGCTGTAACAACCGCAAGCTTCGTACCGTCCGGCGACCATCTGACGGAGCGTGCGTCTTGTCCGATCCGCGTGAGCTGCCCCTCGCCCTTCTCCTCGTTGGCGCCAGACTTCTTCTCCGCGCATCCGGACAATAACAGCATAGCGGTGAAAGCGATTAGCAGCATGATGGAGCAGATTCTCGTATGCATTAAGCGCATGGCGTGATCCCCTTTTTGGTCTATATGGATGGATTTATGGACTGCTTTCTATTCAAGAATAGAGCATATGCGTACCTTTTGGAACTATATAAGAAAATTCGTGATGCATCAGATGTATAAACAAGCATCAAGCGGTGCATCATACAAAGGACGGTGAATGAGAGGTGTGGCTCCATTGGACCTGATAACTGGTACAAGGACTGCAGGAGGCATTAATTAACCACGAAGCTACGGAAGCGAGGGGTTGTGTTGCAGAGTATCTCTAATTCACATCCGCTTCATACAAGCGGTTCCCAGGTAAGCTAACAACGCGAAGTCGTTCAATTCAATGAACTCAAATTCAACCACCGTCATGGAGGCCCGCAAGGGCCTCTTTTGCTTTCGGCGTGTTATTCGGCGCAACATTTAATTTTACAATTTCTCAACATCCCCGTATAAAGCTTGTCCGATCTGTGCATCATACTAAGGACGGCGTGAATGAGAGGTGTGGCTCCATTGGACCCGATAACGGTACAAGGAACGCAAGGAGACATTAATTAACCACGAAGCTTAGGAAGCGAGGGGTTGTGCCGCAGAGTATCTCTGATAAGCACACGCTTCATTAGAAGCAGTGACCAAGTCAGCTAACAACGCGAAGTGTCGTTCGATTCATGAACTCAGAATCTTTAATCCGCCGTCGGAGGAAGCCTCGCAAGAGGTTTCCTCTTATTTGCGTTTCCTTCTTTTTATCACCATTATTTAACTAAAATTTGTAAGGTAAAACCTATAGTCTGTTCGTTCAATGAAAAGAACAATTCCGCTATAATTGGATATGTAAGTGCTTTCATTTTACTCGAAAGGCGGTGGTTCATCGACTATTCGGTCTTTCTTTTGTTTGTAAGGACGATTGTTCTCACAGCAAAGAGCAGGCAGAATATCCGTTCCGTTATGACCACACAACCAAAGGAGGAAGATGAAAAAAATGAAACCAAAAAGCATGAAGCTGTTATTGTTGATGGTACTAAGTTTCGTCCTCGTCATTCCAGCAGGCATGGCACAAGCGGCCACGACGCTTACGAACAATGCGACCGGCACCGAAGACGGCTATTATTATGAGCTCTGGAAGGATTCCGGCAACACGAGCATGACGCTCAACGGCGGGGGCAACTTCAGCGCTACGTGGAGCAATATCAACAATGCCTTATTCCGCAAAGGCAAAAAATTCAACGAAACGCAGACGCATCAACAGATCGGAAATATATCCGTCAACTACAGCGCCAACTATTCGCCGAACGGCAACTCGTATTTATGCATCTATGGCTGGTCGGTCGATCCGCTTGTCGAATATTACATCGTCGACAGCTGGGGCAGCTGGCGCCCGCCAGGCAGCTCGTCCAAGGGAACGGTAACGATTGACGGCGGCACGTACGACATCTACGAGACGACTCGCACGAACCAGCCTTCCATTAAAGGAACAGCGACGTTCAAGCAGTATTGGAGCGTCCGGACGTCCAAGCGTACGAGCGGAACGATCTCGGTAACCGATCATTTTAACGCATGGGCAAGCAAAGGCATGAATCTCGGTAAAATGTACGAGGTATCGCTCACCGTAGAGGGCTATCAAAGCAGCGGCAGCGCTTCGATCACAAGCAATACGATTACAATCGGAGGAAGCAGTGGCGGAGGAAATACAGGCGGAGGCGGTACGACGAATCCTCCAACGTCCGGAACGGTGAAAGTAGAAGCCGAGAGCATGACGAAGAGCGGCCAATACACCGGCAATATCAGCTCGCCGTTCAACGGAGTCGCACTGTACGCCAATAATGACTCGGTGAAGTTTACGCAGAACTTCACGACCGGCACCCACAGCTTCTCGCTGCGCGGCGCTTCGAACAATTCCAACATGGCGAGAGTCGATCTCAAAATCGGCGGGGTAACCAAGGGAACCTTCTACTACGGCGGAAGTTATCCTGCAGTCTACACCATTAACAACGTCAGCACAGGAACCGGAAATCAACAGGTCGAGCTTGTCGTAACTGCGGATAACGGGCAATGGGATGCGTTCCTGGATTACTTGGAGATTAATTGATTGAATTAGCTGCTTCGAACCTTTTCACAAGAAAAAGCCTCTTTGCGGAGGCTTTTTCTTGTTGCACCATGAGACATCCCCTTGGATTTAGCAAGGTTTGACGCGTTACTGAGCTCATCTTATTTTATGTCGTGCCCGCCGATGCTGAACCATTGAATACGACCGGTCCTCTCAGTGGAACCGTCCCCGTTCCGGTTGCACTAATAAACAGGCTGTACCGAATTTCACCTGCAATAACGGCTGCAGCCGGAGGGAAATCTCCCGCCGTAATGCTGAACGGGGCAGCTATAGGCGCTCCGTTCGTATTGAAAGCCTCCGTCAGAATGACGACGCCGGTTCCCGCCGTGCCATTGCCGTTACGTTCCACCGTTAATAGGATGTCATCAACTACTGCGACATCGTTCAATATACCGACCGTGCCTGTTAAGGCTACTCGTACATTCGCCGCATTGCCCGTCGGTACGGCAGCTCCTGTCTGAAGACCAATGTCCCCGATCAGGAGCGGTGTCGTCGACAAGAAATCGGTACCAGCACTATCATTGCGATGAACGGATAGCCTCTTGTCCAAAAATTGATTCGCCACCCGATACACCTCCTTTCATCCCTCAATTGCATTAAAGCAATTAAGTTGTGCCGGCAGACGCCGAACCGTTGAATACGGCCGGTCCCGTCAGTACGACGCCCGTCGTATCGACGCTCAGGAACAGACTGTAGCGGATTTCCCCCGCTCCAGCCGTTACCGCTGCCGCTGGAGGAAAATCGCCTCCGGACACGCTGAATGGAGGAAGACTCGATGAGAAACCGATGTTGAATGTATCCGTAAGGATCACCACACCCGTACCTGCCGTGCCGTTGCTGTTGCGCTCGATGGTCAATGTAACCGTAGGCGCCACTTCCTCAACAACCCCGACTCCAACCGTCCCCGTCAAGGCAACCCTTACAAGAGAGGCATTCCCCGCCGGAACGGCCGCTCCCGTCTGAAGACCGATATCGCCGATCAACAGCGGCGTCGCGCTCAGCACTTCTGCCCCCGTACTATTATTGCGGTGCACAGAAATTCGCTCGTCCAAAAACTGTATAGCCAATTAACTATCACCCCCTGTGAATGAGATTATAGTATTCTATGAATCTCGTAAGTGAAGGGGAATGGGTGAAAGGAATGGCTAAGAGGTTTTATTCCAGCTCATATGGAACGTTGGTATGATTCTGCTATTCTATAGAATACAATCCCCGCCCTTGTTCTGTTTATCCGAGTAACTAAAACTAGCCTTGCTTCGGTGCGTCGTCGTACGGCGCGAAGCTTATCCGATCGCTTCCGTTCGCTACAAGCAGGTTCTAGGCCAAAATAAAAACAGGTCACTCATGGTAGTATCTGACCATAATCGACCTGTTCAATGTAACGCAATAGCGTAATTTAGGTTATAAAATTCAAGCTTTGATGTGTGTACAACCGAATTTACGAAATCTTTATACGGGTATTACATGGGTTATATGTGTTAATGGTTGAAATAAGTTCATTCGGCACTTGCCCCGCCTTTATTACCATATATTATTGTCATCCTCATCCAATACCGCTTCAATCTCATCCTTTTCAAATACAACAATATGACCGCTAGGAATTGCAAGTGCTTTAAGTAAAGACGGCCTAAGATTTAATAATTGATAAATATAGTAGGCTTCAAGTTCAGAATCCTCATTTGAGTCTTCAACTGGTCCGAGATACCACCCAGAGTCGCCATTAGTACTATTTTTAGAACGTTCCAAATATACTTTTTCTAGATCAATAGCTCCTTTGGCTACAACAATTTTATCTTGAAATAAAGATGCTTCCCCATCAATTTTTAGTTTGTGTAATATATGATTTTGTGCTAATTGCACCGATAGAGAAACTGAAAGATCCTCACTCATGTCACTAAATGGGTTTGTTTTGTAATTAGGAGCAACTATTTCGAAGACTCCATCACGATCAATAACTGTATAAATAGTCCAACCTATCTGTATTTTCATTCCAGATGTTATTTGACCTTGATCTGCTTCTATTTCTTTAAATAACTCTAATAACCACTCTACTTGTGGTGACAAAAATTCCTCACAGTTAGCAACAAATTTCCTTCCACTTATAACTTTTGCGCTTTGGATCATTAGTTATTAAGCCCCTTTTTTATCGCTTCTAAAATTGCTTCTTTAGCCTTTTTCTCAAGCTCAAGCATTTCCGCTCTTATATCGTCTGGTACTGGTCCAAGTTTTGAATGGCCTACCCACTCTGACCAAGTATTTGCTCCTTTTGATGCATTAGTCGATTTCCCTAGACCTAAGAAGTTATCAACTAAGTTTAAAACACAAATATGATCTGCTTCTAACTTTTCAACCTCATACCCATAAACTGGGCCAACTTTAGGCCCTTCTGGATTAACCATTTTTCTTATTTCGTCATTTGGCGTTTTCTTTCTTAGTTTGAAATATTCTGAATTAGTAATAGTTTTACTACCTTCACCCGTTCCCTTACTTCCCTGAGGCAAAGCACTACTCTTCATAATCCCCAGATCTTCCAGAACCTCACGCAATGACTTGTTGTCAACATTCCATACGGTTGGACCCATTGGCGTTGCCAGCCGTCTCATGCGATACGGTACTTGCAGTTTGAGCAGCTTATCCAAGGCATTCTTAACGCTCGTACTAACTTTGCTCAAACTCCGGG
>NZ_BILZ01000080.1 GCF_004000825.1 Paenibacillus kobensis NBRC 15729
CTTAAACCTAACCAATCCCTTACGATCCTGCGCCTCTGTACCGCTTCACGCCGCGGTTCCAGACCGTCAGTCCGATCGCGAATGCGATCAGTCCGACAAGCGGCGTATACAGCGCGAGCGAAGCGATGTTGTCGGCCTTCCGCTCAAGGAAGTACGACGCCGGAATGATGCCGACGAATGCGAACGGCAGCACCCACGTCAGCACGAAGCGGATGATTTTGTTATAGATATTGACCGGGTAGCGGCCATAGCTCTGAATATTGTACATGAGCGGCAGAATGCCCGTCGGTGCGTCCGAGTAGAACGAGATCGCCGTCAGCGCCGTATACATGCCCGCATAAATCAGCACGGAGCCAATGATCAGCAGAATCATGATCGGAATGTCGAGCAAATGGATCGTGAGCCCAAGCTGTCCATAGCTGACCGCCATAATAATGATGCCGACAAGAGAGCCGATAAGCGACGGCGGGTCCATATTCTCGAGCGTGACCTGGAACAGATTGTGCGCCGGACGCGTCAGCACCCTGTCCATTTCCCCCTTCGCGATGTAGCGGTCGGCGAAATTCCATAAGCTGAAGAACGTCGCGAAGATACCGTACGGCACCATGAAGAAACCGTAGACGAACACGACCTCCGCCTCCGACCATCCGCCAAGCGTCGGCGTCTGAAGGAAGACGATCAGAATGAAGATCAGATTGAGCCCTTGGAACATCAGATCCGACAGCACCTCAATCCAGAAGTCTGCGCGGTAAGTTAGCTTGGTCTTCGCATAGTTTTTCAAGTATTCCCAGAACAGTGACATATATAGCATCGTATCGTTACCCCCCCTGCACGAACAGCCGCATGCGAGCGGCCCGCCAAGTGAAGGCGATCGGCACCAGCAGAATGACGAACCATACCACCTGCACGCCGAGTACGCCCCCTGCTTCCGACAGCGGCGTACGGCCTGTGAAGACCGAGCTCGGCAAATACGTAATCGCCTGGAACGGCAGCCACTTCATCGTCACCGACAGCCAACCCGGGAAGAACGCGATCGGTACAACGACGCCCGAGAACAGATCGACGATGACGCGCTTCATGCGCATCATACCCTCGTTATTTTCGACGAAGAAGGCGAACAGGCCGGTCAACATATTGATCTGCGTATTAATAAGAAAAGCGAACAACAGCATAATCAGATAAACGCCCCACACCGCCGGATCGGTGGGCAGCGACACCGGGAACAGCAGACAGACGATGACCATGCCCGGAACCATAAACAGCAGTAAGCGAAAAATCCCTTCGCCGAAGCCCTGCATCATCTTCACCGCGAGGTACGAGTAAGGACGGATCAACTGAATCGCGACGCTGCCGTCTCGTATTTCGTTCGCAATCTCACGGTCCAGATTGTTGAAATAAAACGCACGAGCCATCCAAGACACCGCTGTATAGGTCGTAATCTGCGCAACGGTAAAGCCGGAGAGCACCTGTTTGTCTCCGTACACCGCCTGCCACAAATAATAGTAAGCACCTATATTAATCGCATAGATCACAATACCGCTGTAATAGTTCACCCGGTATGCAAGCATCATTAGAAACCGGATACGGATAAAATCGATATACGCGCTCATCATGGCCGCGCCGTCTCCTTCCGTTCCTCTTGCGCTTGGTCCGCTGAACCTTCAGCATCCGGTTCAAGCGCCGCAACCGCAGCTGTCTTCGTCTCCGCGCTGCCGGATTGGTAAATTTCGCGGACGATCTCGTCGGTATTCGTCTCGTTGATTTTAATATCCCGGATATCGACCGAGGAGCCGACGACGCGCGCCAGCGCATCAGACACGTTCACGGAATGCGGCAGCCACATCGTGGACGCCATCTCGTTATCCTTCGACCACTCGACGCCAAGCCCTTCCGTCATCGCACGAAGCCGGTCGAGTCCGATCGCCGCGCCGAACTGGAATTTGATTTCGCGGCCTTTGCTCCACCGCGTCTTCAGTTCTTCCAGACCGCCGTCATAAATAATGCGGCCGTCGTCCAGCATAATAACGCGCGAGCACAACGCCTCGATATCCTGCAAATCATGCGTCGTCAGCAGAATCGTCGTGCCATGCTCCTTGTTCATCTCTTTCAGAAACTCGCGGATTTCCGTCTTCACGATAATATCGAGACCGATCGTCGGTTCGTCAAGGAACAGAATCGACGGATTGTGCAGCAGCGAAGCGACGAGCTCGCAGCGCATCCGCTGGCCGAGACTCAGCTTGCGCACCGGACGGTTCAACAGCTCCGACAGCTGCAGACGTTCGACCAATTCGTCCAGACGGCGGCGGAAGTCAGCCTCCGGCACCCGGTACACTTTGCGCAGCAGTTGGAACGATTCGATAACGCCGATATCCCACCACAGCTGCGACCGTTGTCCGAAGACGACTCCGATTTCTTTAACGAATTTCTCCCGTTCCTTATAAGGAACGTAACCATTAACTTGCAGTTTGCCCGACGTCGGTACAAGGATGCCGGTCAGCATTTTGATCGTTGTCGACTTGCCTGCTCCATTCTCTCCGATGTAGCCGCAAATTTCGCCTTGCGGAATTTGGAACGTTATATCCTTAACTGCGGTAACCTCGCGGTACTCACGCTTGAATAGATCGCGCAGCGCTCCGCCGAGTCCCGAGCGATTGTTCTGCACTTTGAATTGTTTTCTTAGATCATGTACGTCGATCGCTAGCTTTGACACGATGTTGCCCCTCTCCTGCTCGACATTTCCCGATTTTTGTAATACTTATTTTTGCTTTCATGATAAAACTTGATTCCAAACGACAATGAGCCTTATAATTTTAGGATGTGCATTATATTTCGATTTTCAATCAGATAGGCCCAAGAAAGCATACTCCAAAAAGGAGCGACATTCAATGGAACCGCGTCAAAAAGCGAAAAGAAAGCGCAGACCTTGGTGGCTATGGTCACTGTTTGGTTTGCTCGTCGTTATAGCGGGCATTTTTATCTACGCTGCCGTGTGGGGCATCGGCGTATACAACGCTGTCGACAACCTGCACAAGTCCGGCGAAGATTCGAAATTCAGCCAGTTTGAGAACGACGCAACGCCAGAGCCTCCGAAGTGGGAAGGATCTGAGCGGGTTAATATTTTGCTCATGGGCGGCGACGGCCGTGGACTTGAGAAGAATCAGGTTGCCCGTTCCGATACCATGATGGTGGTCTCGATCGATCCAGCAACGAAGAAAGCGCATGTGTTCTCTGTGCTGCGCGATACGTACGTTGACATCCCGGATCACGGCAGAGGACGGATCAACACAGCAGTAACCGAAGGCGGCGAACGGCTTGCCCGCACGACGATCGGCAACTTGCTTGGACTTGATATTCAATATTATGTTTATACCGAATTCGAAGGCTTCAAATCGCTGATCGACGAAATCGGCGGCATCGACTTCTACGTGGAGAAGGACATGAATTATGTCGACAACGCGGACTTGAACCGTTATGACATCCACTTGAAGAAAGGCCAGCAGCATCTCGACGGCGACCACGCGCTGCAATATGTTCGTTTCCGGCATGATGCGATGAGCGACTTCACCCGGACGGAACGCCAGCGGGCGTTCATGAAGGCGGTCGCGGACAAGATCCTGACGGGTTGGAACATTTTGAAGATGAAAGATATTATTGAAAGTGTCGAGCCTTATATCGAAACGAACCTGACCGTAGAAGATATGCTGAAGCTTGGCAACCTTGGCCGCAACGTCTCCATGGCAGGCTCCGAGCAAGTGCCGCCAATGGATCTGATCGGTGAAGATAAGGTCGGCGGAGCAGCCGTCATCGGCATCAAAGATGAGGACAAGCTTCGCGAGTTCGTCCAAGAGACACTGGCGACGGACAAGAACACTGCAGCGACGGGCACCGGAACCGACGGTACAAGTACCGACGGCACGAGCTCCGACGACAGCGCTTCGTCATCGGAAGGGCAATAATATTAGGTGAAGGACTGTACCATTTCGTCATGAGGATGACGGTGGGCAGTCCTTTTTTTGCGGATGCATGTTAAGGTATGCTTCGATTCGCGCCGCTCTTGGACTCTTCGGCAAGGCTTTGCCGGCAATTGCCGCTTCGTCTGGTCTGCCGAACGAACTCCAGTTGGAGCGAATGTCCAATGGGTCAAATGTCATTGTTGTTGGAGTGACTTCTCCTGCTCATTCCTCCAACAGAGGGCTACCTGCGGCATGTTGTTCCTACAGAAGAACCATCTGCTGCTCGTTGTTCCGACGAAGAACCATCTGCGGCATGTTGTTCCGACGGAGATCACCTGCGACTCGTTGTATTATGTACAATGAAATCTTATCTTCTACACGGTATGGACCACTCTGATTGTATTTCATACAACGAAAAAACGCCCAACTCGCCTCAATAAGCTTAAAACCGCCGGATTCCCGTTTCTTCGGTTGTACAGAATACAATGAAACCCGCCCAATAACGATCAGCTGAACTTTTCATTGTACAGAATACAACCAACAGCCATCAGCCATCTATCATCAATCATCAACCGCCAACCGCCACCTAACCGCCACCTAACCGCCACCCAACCACCCCTGATCCCGCAAACGTCCGCAATCTCCAATCCATTCGTCCCGCGAAGTTTGTTATAATAATCTAGAAGCAAGCTTATGCATTTACGGAGGTTATGATTCGATGATCAATAATCGTGCGCGTTCCGCGCAATTGTATGAAGAAGCGCTGCAGCATATCGTCGGCGGGGTCAACAGTCCTTCCCGCTCGTTCAAGGCAGTCGGCGGAGGCACCCCGGTATTTATGGAGCGTGCGAACGGTGCTTATTTCTGGGATGTCGACGGCAACAAGTACATCGACTATTTGGCCGCTTACGGGCCGATCATTACGGGACACGCCCACCCGCATATTACGCAGGCGATTGTACGCGCTGCCGAGAACGGCACGCTGTACGGCACGCCGACTGAGCTTGAGATCAAGCTCGCCCGCATGTTGAAGGATGCGATCCCTTCGCTCGATAAGGTCCGGTTCGTCAACTCTGGTACGGAAGCCGTCATGTCGACGATCCGCGTCGCCCGCGCCTATACGAAGCGGAGCAAAATCATCAAGTTCGCAGGCTGCTACCACGGCCATTCGGACCTCGTCCTCGTCGCAGCCGGCTCCGGCCCTTCGACGCTCGGTATTCCGGACAGCGCAGGCATCCCGACGAGCATCGCGCATGAAGTCATTACCGTTCCGTTCAACGACATCGACGCACTGCGCGAAGCGTTGGAGCGTTGGGGCGACGATACGGCAGCCGTCATGGTCGAGCCGATCGTCGGCAATTTCGGCATGGTTATGCCGAAACCCGGCTTCCTCGAAGCGCTGTGCAAGCTGACCCGCGAATATGGCGCCCTCGTTATCTATGACGAAGTCATCAGCGCTTTCCGCTTCCATTACGGCAGCACACAGACGTACGGCGCATTCCCTGACCATGCTGCGATCGAGCCAGACTTGACGGCACTTGGCAAAATCATCGGCGGAGGGCTGCCGATCGGCGCCTACGGCGGCCGCAAAATCATTATGGAGCAGGTCGCTCCGCTCGGCCCCGCTTACCAAGCGGGCACGATGGCCGGCAATCCGGCCTCGATCTCGTCGGGCATCGCCTGCCTCGAAGTTCTAAGCGCGCCCGGCGTATACGAGGAGATGGAACGGCTCGCGATCCGTCTCGCAGACGGAATCGGCGAGGCCGCGAAGCGCCATGGCGTACCGCTGACGATCAACCGGATCCGCGGCGCGTTCTCGACGCACTTCTGCGATCACCCGATTTCCAACTACGATGAAGCGCAGCAGACCGACGGCGAGCAATTCGCCCGCTTCTTCCGCGGCTTGCTGGAGGAAGGCGTTGTCATTGCTCCATCGAAGTATGAAGCATGGTTCTTGACGACCGCCCATACTGATGCAGACGTGGATGCGACAATTGAGGCGGCAGACCTTGCGCTGAGCAAGGTACTTTAAGCAGTACACTAAAAATCGTCCCTTCTAACGGAGATATTCTCCATCAGATCAGGACGATTTTTTTGTACTCCATACATGCTGTTCAACCTTTTATTATGAGCTTACTGCAGCTTCTTTCCCGGTTTCCGGCTTATCTTGGTTAATCTTAATGATGACATCTTTTTGCTCAAATAAACTCTTGCCCCAGTAATAAGTATAATTCACGTCAGATAGCCATAATCGATCTTGATCCTGCTGCTTTTTTATTGTATAGGTATTTCTTGAAAGATTGTTAGATAGTGTACTTCCTGGATAGCTGTACTCTTCCTCCGCAATAACTTGAATGTGATCATCGGAAATCTCAATATCCGTTGGATCAATAGCAACTCGTTCCAAATGGACTTTCTGTTCCGATCCTCCCTCCGTAATGTTGCGTGAGAATAAGTTCATAATTGAACTATCTGGTTCAAGATCTGTTAATAACGATGTGAGTCCCGCATTAACTGCTTTTGTCCACGATACATTAGCTTTTAAAATCACTCCCACAGCATCCTCTGCGATTGCCTGACTGACAAGTGTGGAGAGTGAAATTTCTTCGGCTTCCGATCCGGTTAACGTTTCCGTTCGATCAATCGTTCTTCCGATCACCGTACCTTTCACCGCCAACTTCAATTCGTCAGGGGCAGGAGAAATCGTTACCCGCGTTTGTCCCTCTTCCATTGCAGGGAAATCAACCCCATTTAAAGTAAATTGAACACCCTTAATAACGGGGATCGAGAATGTTACCTCATTTTGGACTTCACTCTCAAGATTTACGGTTTCTTCTGGATCATGAAATAAATTAACGGAGCCTTGAATATTCTGTTTTCCCCCGTATGGGTTGGATATTTCCGATTGATACTCATATACTGCTGGCCAAATACCTCTGATCGTTCCGGTGTCGCCTCCTAACGTCTCCAACGATGTAACAACTGTCCAATCCGGCTGCTGTTCGAACGTCACATTTGAAGGCTCGATCTTAAACGACCACTTCGTCCCGCGCCAGTTTGATTCTTTTATAAAAACGATCGTTCCTCCATTTCCCCATTGTTCGTCAAATCCCAATTCACTCATTTGCTCAGATTGCTGTACAGCAATTAATGCATCCTTAATTGCTTCCTTGTATTCCGTTGCTGTTTCATCTTTAAAAGCTTGTTTAAACGCTTTTATTTTTTCACTGCTCTTCAAATCCTCATTATCGTACGATAAATAGCCTACAAGCTTATCAACATTTTGTTCTTCAACTGCTGCTTGCAGCTTCGCTTCGAGCTTCTCTGGTGTAGCTGGACCGTATGTATAATGAGCCACAGCATAAATGGCTGCTAAGATTCCAACAACCCCTACTACTCCAGCTGCTGCCACTTTCGCGCGCTTAGACAATTGAAGTTTCGGAATTGTGATAGCTTTTTGTGGTATAGACAGAGCAGGTTTCACATTGGATGGAACAGACTCTCCGCAATTTCCACAAAACCGATCATCATTAGCTAGTTCTGATCCACAGTTTGCACAATACACTCGTGATGCCCTCTCCTCTAAACGATGATAACTGCCAGAATTGCACTTAGAATGAAGTATACTGCGATGCTGCTGACAACGAAGGTCAGTCTGCGTTCTCTAGACACTTCAGCCAGTTCGGAGACGAACATCAGATTCATAACAAGAGCAGCAAGTAAATTGATGACAACAAGGATAATAGATACCCGGAGACTAATTATCGTTCCGAGACCCGCGATAATAAAACCCGCACCAAAGCTATATTGTGAACCGCCGAAATAGGTAACGAGTTCTTTGACCGTCAGCTTTCTGCGCCCTGTCCAGTTTCCGATCAACCACAAAGCTGCGACAATCACTACAATAGAAATCATGGCTAAACCAAAAAGCTTACCCGTAAGTATGGAAGTGATTTTGCTGGATGCGCTCCCTATTTCCAAAAAACTGTTAAATCCAAATATGTCATCAAAGAGACTGCTTAATTTTTTCCCAACCATCCATACCCAAATCATAAAACCAACGATAGATGCTGCCAAACCGAGGATTCCGTAGATGAGGTCCCTGTCCGGTTGCAGACTAGCAGCACGTTGCGGGCTTTTAAGCAATGCATAAATTACATGATGATCGACTTGCTTTATAGTGTTCGACACTGCGTTACTCCCACTCTTTCCAACTAGAGATTCCCCAGAGTGTGCTGCTGCAATTTCCTGGCAAACATGTCCCTCTCCTTCGACTCTCTTTTGTCCGCATTGCGTACAATAATTCATTTTAATCCCCCAATATATTTGATTATTTTACAACTTTTGACTCGTTTCAAAGTATATCAGATGGTACTTGTCGAAGTATGTCGTATATTGTGATAGGTATATAGAATCATATGATTTTAGTTTATTTTTAGGTTATTTTTACTATATTGAATACCATATGAGTTTAATAAAAACCCATTATTTCTCTTTCGAACAAAAAAAATGCTTGCAAGTCATTTCGACCTGCAAGCATCCCCTTATTTCTATGATTACTGCGCCAGCTTCACAATAGCGCCAAGCGCAGCTGCGATCTCGCGGTCGACAGCCTTACCGACAGCGTCGGTATGCGGATCGTACTCCGCCGCCAGATCCGCATCTGCGTAGCCGTCCACCGCGACGATCGCGCCTGCCCGAACGCCGCGCAGCGACGCGATCACATACAGCGCCGAAATTTCCATCTCGACCGCGAGCGCGCCAGCAGCTTTCATTTTTTTGTGCGGAAACTCTTCTACCCCGTTGAAGAAAACGTCCAGTGTAACCGTCAGCCCTTTGCGAACGGCACCATCGCCTTCCGCTTCCAGTGCAGCCGAATATATCGCGTTCACAACGTCACTGTCCGCAATGGCAGGGAAGCCGTCAGGCACGAGCTGGCGCGTCAAACCGTCTGTCCGAATGGCCGCGGTGCTCACCACGAGACTGCCCGCTGGCAAATCCGCCGAGTAGGAACCCGCCGTCCCTACCCGAATAAGCGTCTTCACGCCTGCCCGAATAAGCTCCTCGAAGCAGACCGCAGCTCCCGGACAACCGACGCCGTGACTGACGACCGCCAGCTTAACGCCCTCGTATTCGCCGACGAAAGTCCGGTATTCCCTTGCAAAAGCAAGCTCCCGCGCATGTTCCAATTTCTCGGCAATCGCTGCCGCGCGGCGCGGATCGCCGCACACGAGCGCATATTCCGGTATATCCTCCGACTCGATTTGCAGAATTGGCATATACATCGCACCATTGCTCCTTCCCTTATGGACAAAAAGGATGCAGACGCGCCGGCTGAATCGCCGGCCGCAGCCTGCATCACTTTATAGATCTATTACCGCTGACCGCCGGTCTTCTTCAACTCCGCTACGAAGCTGTCATGCATCAGACCGTTCGAAGCGACGACATGCCGGACGCCAAGATGATAAGGCTCGCCAGCGATGTCGGTTACTTGCCCGCCAGACTCTGTAATGAGAAGCGAGCCCGCTGCCAAGTCCCACGCGTTCAGTCCGTATTCCCAGAAGCCGCTGAGCCGTCCCGCCGCTACATATGCCATATGCAGAGCGGCCGATCCCCCTGCCCGGATGTTGCGAACCTGCGGCGCAAGCGCCTGCAGCCCCTGCATGTTCGGCGCCAGCATCTGCGGATCCGCCGGGAAACCTGTTGCGAGCAAACTGTCGCGCAGCGTTCCCTCTTGCGACACCACCATCGGCTGGCCGTGCACGTAAGCTCCTTTGCCTTTCTCCGCGACGAATAGTTCGTCCCTCATTGGGTCATAAATAACGCCAACGATCACTTCACCTTTATGAGCGAGTGCAATCGATACGGAGAAGAACGGAAATCCGTGCACGAAGTTCGTCGTTCCGTCGATCGGATCGACGACCCAGAGATACTCTTCGTCCTTCATATCATGAAGCGCATGCGCCGATGCTTCCGGTCCCGGCTGCACGCCTTCTTCTCCTAGAAACGAATGGTGCGGAAAATGCGTCATGACGAGATTCCGAATCATCGTCTCGGCACCTTTATCCACCTCGGTCACAAGGTCTTGCGCCGAATATTTTAATGACAAACTCGTATGTTTGCCAAGCTTAGTCTTAATCCATTCCCCCGCTTTAGCCGCACAGTTAATGGCAACGGCTGTGAAGCTCTTGCCTCCGATAACGGGGACGTCCCGCTCTTCATTCACCTTCGATCACGCTACTTTCCTATAAGGTTCCGGTTGCTTTACTACAATACGTCTTGTACCGGTCAAAGTTTCGCCCTTTTACATCCAGACGGCCCTATTAATGGTTGACGCTCCGTGCAGAATGGCATGGCGTTCAACCGACTCTACCCTCGCCGCATCTCATTACAATGCCGCTGTGCCTTCATAAATCAATTGGGCCGCCATCAGTACGAACGTTACGCGCAGCACCCATAGCAGCGCATTGCCGGTCATACGCGTAGCGATATACGCTCCCAACTTGCCGCCTACCCACGCTCCCGGCACAAGCATCAGCACGATCCACCAGTTCGTCTCGCCAAGATAAGCATGCACGCCTGTTCCAAGAATCGATGACATAAAAATAACGAACATAGACGTTGCCGTGGCCACATGAGGCGGAAAGCGGAACAGCAGCACCATCACCGGCACGAATAGAGATCCGCCGCCGATGCCGAAGAGACCCGATACCATACCGACGACGAAGCCAATCAATAACGCCGGAAGGACCGAATAACCATAGTGGTGCTCCACGCCCTTATCGTCCGTGTAGGTACGGGTAATCGGCCATTTCTTCGAAATTGGCTTCATATAATCTCTTGCTACAAGCAACCCCGCCATCAGCAGCATAAAAATACCGAACGACAGTTGAAACACGCCGTTCTTCATATGCCCGGTCAATGCGGATCCAATCATGGCGGCAGGCCCGCTCGTAATGAACAGCAGCAACCCGCTCCGCCAGTCGACACGGCGCTTCTTCGCATAAGTCATCGTCGACGCGAGCGCCGTCACGATCAATACCGCAAGCGACGTTCCGACCGCTGTCGGATGTTCAATCGTCTCCCCGGTCAATTGCGAGCCTAGCAGTGTTAGCGCCGGAACGATGATAATGCCGCCGCCCAGGCCTACAATACTGCCGAACACCGCGGACACAAGGCCCAGCAGCGCCAGCAGGACGATCTCTAGCACACAATTCCCTTCCTTCTACGTATGTCGCGATAGATGTATTCATGCCTGCAAGCGAAAAGCCGCCATCAGAACGACTGCTGATTGCGGCCTCCGCTTACAATTCGATTGCCGAAGGACTGACGACGCGCACGCCCTCGCCGCGGGCTTCCGACTCCCGAAACTCGTTCATGAGTTGGAACAGCGCATCGTCCTTCCGCTTTGCCTCCAGCATGCAATCGATTGCCGGAGCCGAGCCCGACACTTGCTGGAGAAACCGAAGCAGCGGAGCTGCTTCGACATAATCGGCGTGACCGCGAGGGTCTGACACGCTCTTCGGACTGGAAGCGTGAATCTTCGGAGGCAGCATCCGGTCCCGCACGCCGCCGCTTCCTTCACGGTCAGCGTCTACTGCACTGCCGGACAAACCGCCGTACGCCGATTGCCCTGTCTCTGCAAGGCGTTCGTTCTCGCGGCGCCATGTGTCTGCAATGCGCGGCCACAGTTCGCCGCACAGCGAGGCCTCGCTCTCGCCGCCATTGTTCACCGCATGATGATGAATATCCAGCACCATCGGAACGCCTACGTTCTCCGCGATATCCAGCGTCTCGCGCACGTTGAACGTCTTATCGTCGTTCTCCAGTGTTATGCGGTGCTTCAAACGCGGGTCGAGCGCCCCGAACTGCTCGATGAACCGCTTGCCCGAGACGTTCTTATCGCCGTAAGCGCCGCCGACGTGAATATTGTTTTTGGCCGTTTCGTTCAGCCCCATCGCCTCAAGCATACGAACATGATAGCCTAAGTCCTCCGTCGACTTGGCCAGCACCTCGGGCCTCGGCGTGCTGAACACGCAAAAGTGGTCCGGATGAAACGATACTCGCATGCCGTTGTCGCGCACGAATTCCCCAATAGCCGAGAACTTGTCCGCCAACACCGGGAAAGGATCCCAGCCGCTAAGCGCATCATGCGTGAACAGCGGAACGAGCTTCGAAGAGAACCGGTATACCTGCACCCCGCTGCCCCGGCAGTGCCGAAGCAGTCGCAGCGAGTTATCAAGATTCACCTCCGCGACCCTCTCCAACTTCCGCAGCGCTGCCTCCCGGTCTTCCAGCTTCGAGAAACTTGCGTACGTCATCGTCTTCGAGGGCGAAGCGTTCTCCAGCAGCATGCTCATCGCAACGAATCCGAACCGGACAATCACGCGCTATGCTCTCCGAAGAACATCTCGTGCGCAAGCGCCGTCTGCAGTCGCGCTTCTTCCTCCGTCAGCTTCCGGATCAGCACCATCTCGACTTCTGTTATTTCCTCGCCTTGAAAATTAATCTCCGCTATCGACGCGACAATGCGGACGATCGCAATCGCTTGATTGCTTGGCGAATACGCGATTACCTTCTGGCCCGTCGGAAATACGCGGAAGCCGCTTTTGACCATTTTGCCGCGTCCGTACTCGAGCAGTTCGTACAGCTCTTGTTCCGACTTGAATTTGCATACGGAATTGAATTCGGTCTGGAAGCCCATAAACCGTTCCTCCCTATATCGAATATGTTATGTAAGTCCAGGACATGAATGCTATGCTTGTCCCGCTCGGCCAAGCAGTCCCCTTATTCAGGGGAGCCGCCGCCGTAATCAATGCGCTGTTTGTCGGCATGACGCTGCAGAGCAAGCGAGATCAGCTCATCCAGCAGCTCGCGGTAAGAGACGCCGGTTTCCTTCCACATGAGCGGATACATGCTGAATGGCGTAAAGCCCGGCATTGTGTTCACTTCGTTAATGAACAGCTCGCCGTCGGATTTGCGCATGAAGAAGTCGACGCGGGACAGGCCCGATCCGTCGATTGCCGTATAAGCGCGCAGCGCCATTTCGCGGACTGCATCCGCTGTCTCAGGCGGGATGTTCGCAGGGATCTCCATCACGGAAGTGCCGTCAATATACTTTGCTTTATAATCGTAAAAATCATTCGAAGGCCGGATCTCGCCCGGCACGGACGCTCTTGGCTCGTCATTGCCGAGCACGCTGACCTCGATCTCGCGCGCTTCGACGAACTCCTCAATTACAACCTTGCGATCATAGCGCAGCGCGTATTCGATACCTGCTACGAGCTCCTCGCGGTTTCTTGCTTTGGAGATGCCGACGCTGGAGCCCAGATTCGCAGGCTTGATGAAGCAAGGATAGCCGAGTGCAACTTCAATCTCCATTACGTAATAGTTCGGGTCCTTCTCCCACTGCGTCCGGTTGAAATACCGGAATACGCATTGCGGCAGCCCTTCGTGAGCGAACACTTTTTTCATCGTAATTTTGTCCATGCCGACAGCCGAAGCGAGCACGCCCGCTCCGACGTAAGGCAGGTTCGCCATCTCAAGCAGCCCTTGGATCGTGCCGTCCTCGCCGAACGTGCCGTGCAGCAGCGGGAAGACGACATCCAGCGTGCGGCCATTGTCTCCCGATTGACCGGAACTCGTCTGCAGCCCTTGGAATACCGGACCTATTGCTCCGCCCTGTGCAGCAGACTCTGGAAGCTGCAAGGAAGCGATGTCCGCCGGCGGAGCCAGCAGCAGATCGCCCGCTCTCCATTGGCCTTCATGTGTTATATAGAATGGCTTTACTTCATAACGGTTATAATCAAATTCGCCCATTACCGCCAGCGCGGTGCGAAGCGACACTTCATGTTCCCCAGATTTTCCCCCGTAGATAAGACCTACGCGAATCTTCTCGCCCATTCGTTTTTCCTCCGGTAGTTCGTATTCGTGGACGACTATGACATACTCGTCGTTCACATTTAGAATTGGTCGGCTATATGAAATAAGCGGTATCTCGTCTTATCGGTCCAGGCGTAGGAATCTTGGTAGTCCCAGTACCGGTGCCGGCTTGCAACTGTGTTCGCATTGACGAGCGGCATGCCGTCTACATCGAATGCCGTTACAACCGTGCTGTGCTGATACCGGTAATCACCGTTCCAATCGTAGCAAATAACGTCGCCAAGCTGCAGTTGATCGGCTGAATCGACCACCGTCGCCCGAAAGCCGTTCTTCTTCCCCGAAGCGAGGAACGAATGCATCGCATTCGCGACTGCCCAGCTGTAGCTCCACATTTCGCGACCGCCATTGCGCCCTTGATACCACCAGCCGCTATCTCTTTTACCAGTATAGTTCATTGGCGCATGGCCTGCAAAGATGCACTGGGACACGTAATTCGTACAATTCACTTCAAACAACTCATAAGACGGATTGCCTTCGTTCCACCACCGGTCGGCGTATGCTGCCACAAGATCGCGGCGGTACGTCTGCTTTGCGCGATATTTGATTTCCGGTAAAATATCATAATTTAAAAACGGCGCCGAAGGCGGTCTAATCACGCGCTGGGCTGCTTCCGTCCACAGCTCGCTTTCCTCCGGCATCGGCGATTGTCCGTTCGCGCCGAACCGCGGCCTGCGCTCCGATACGACGGGCTCTACGCGCGTAATGACCCAGTCCCGTCCGTCCCGTGCGAGCCAGATTCGTTCGTGCTCCAATCTTTCCTCTGTATAAGATCGGCTCTTTTGTTCCATAATGCGCTTGATGCGAAGCTTCAGCATGACCGTCGTCTCGGAAGCCGATTCGTTCACGCGGACAATCTCCGCCTTCGTCTCGCTTCTTGAGGAGAGCACGCCGCGCAGCAGATCCCGTTCGCGCAGCCGCTCCAGCCGGGAGCCGAGCCGCAGCAGATGATCGCCATCGGTAATCAGACCATCAAAAACAGACGGGTGCTGATCAACCTCTGCTTGGTTGAACCGCTTAATGTACGCATGAACGCCGGACTTCCAGCCTTCAAGCTGCTGCTTCGGCTCTTGCACTGCCGGTGGCCGCTGCGGCTGCGCGGAACGCGGCGCTCCGGCCCCTCGCCTGCCGACTGCGCGGCTCGTCGATCGCGGCATGCTCATCCCTCCTCATTTGGATGAAAAATAATGGAGTTCTACGCTTTTTTCATCTTATGTGGAAATAGACGCGTTCATGAGAAATACAGATTGAAATCGTTATAAACAGGCTTTACGTACCCCCTATAAAAACGATATACTGTATTCATAAGCATTTTATGAAATCGTGTTTCACAGAATGAAACACCAATTGATTTCGAATGAATCCATTCAAGGAGGCGTTATTGTACATGGCTAAGCAAGACCAATACGGCGTACGTCAGTCGCTGGAATCCGGCGGCAAGTCGTATGCGTACTACAACCTGCCGGCACTCGAGAAGCAAGGACTCGGCAGTATCTCCAAGCTCCCTTTCTCCATCAAAGTGCTGCTCGAAGCAGCGATCCGTCAATTCGACGGCCGCGGCATTACGGCAGAGCATGTCAAACAACTCGCAACGTGGGCTGAAGCTCGCACGGACAAAGAAATTCCGTTCATCCCAGCTCGCATCGTTCTTCAAGACTTCACCGGCGTACCGGTTGTCGTTGACCTTGCAGCAATGCGCGACACGGTTAAGAAAGCTGGCGGCGACCCTAAACGGATCAACCCGCTCGTACCGGTTGACCTTGTAATCGACCACTCCGTCATGGTTGACGCATTCGGTTCCCCTGATGCGCTTGAGACGAACATGAAATATGAATTCCAACGGAACGCTGAGCGTTACAAATTCCTCCGTTGGGCACAAACGGCGTTCGATAACTTCCGTGCGGTTCCACCGGCAACGGGTATCGTTCACCAAGTTAACCTTGAATATCTCGCATCTGTAGCAGCAACGAAGACGGTAGACGGCGAAACGGTCGTATATCCAGACTCGCTCGTTGGTACGGACTCCCATACAACGATGATCAACGGTCTTGGCGTAGTAGGCTGGGGCGTTGGCGGCATCGAGGCAGAAGCTGGTATGCTCGGTCAACCACTCTACTTCGTAATGCCAGAAGTTATCGGCTTCAAGCTGACGGGCAGCCTGCCAGACGGCTCGACGGCAACTGACCTCGCGCTGACGGTTACACAAATGCTCCGTAAAAAAGGCGTAGTCGGCAAATTCGTTGAGTTCTACGGCTCCGGTCTGTCGAACATCAGCCTTGCTGACCGTGCTACAGTTGCCAACATGGCTCCAGAGTACGGCGCTACGATCGGCTTCTTCCCAGTCGACGACGAGACGCTCGCATTCCTGCGTTCGACGGGCCGCGAAGAAGAGCAAGTGAAGCTCGTTGAAGCTTACTACAAAGAGCAAGGCATGTTCCGTACGGACGATCTGGCTGACCCTGTCTTCACAGACGTTATCGAACTCGACATGTCGACGGTTGTTCCATCGCTCGCAGGTCCTAAGCGTCCACAAGACCGCGTAGAGCTGACAGCGATGAAAGAAGCGTTCAACAGCATTATCCGCACGCCAATCGACAAAGGCGGCTACGGCCTGTCCGACGAGAAGATTGAGCAAAAGGTTGACGTGAAGCATCCGAACGGCGATGCTAGCACGATGGGTACGGGTGCTGTTGTTATCGCAGCTATCACGTCCTGCACGAACACGTCCAACCCAAGCGTAATGGTCGGCGCTGGTCTCGTAGCGAAGAAAGCTGTCGCTCGCGGTCTGACGAAACCAGGCTACGTGAAATCGTCCCTGACGCCAGGTTCCCTGGTTGTTACGGAATATCTGAAGAATGCAGGTCTGATCGAGCCGCTCGAAGCACTCGGCTTCCACGTTGCCGGCTACGGCTGCGCAACTTGTATCGGTAACTCCGGTCCATTGCCAGATGAAGTTGGTCAAGCGATCGCTGACAACGATATGACGGTAGCGGCTGTACTGTCCGGTAACCGTAACTTCGAAGGCCGCGTTCACGCACAGGTTAAAGCGAACTACCTGGCATCGCCGCCGCTCGTCGTTGCATATGCACTGGCTGGTACGGTTAACATCGACCTGGCGAACGATCCAATCGGCTATGACCAAGAGAACCAACCCGTTTACTTGAAAGATATCTGGCCTACGAAAGCGGAAATTCAAGAAGCGATCAGCTCGGCAATGAGCCCGCAAATTTTCCGCGACAAGTATGCCAACGTCTTTACGCAGAACGAGCGTTGGAACGCAATCGACGTACCGGAAGGCGAAAGCTACGAGTGGGACGAAAGCTCCACGTACATCGCTAACCCGCCGTTCTTCGCGAACCTGGGCGCTGAAGTTGGCGACATCGCTGACATCAACGGCTCGAACGTTCTGGCATTGCTTGGCGACTCCGTTACGACGGACCACATCTCGCCAGCTGGTAACATCAAAGCTGACAGCCCTGCCGGCCAATACCTGATCGAGCATGGCGTTAAGCGCGAAGACTTCAACTCGTACGGCTCGCGCCGCGGCCATCACGAAGTGATGATGCGCGGTACGTTCGCTAACATCCGTATCCGGAACCAAGTGGCTCCAGGCACGGAAGGCGGCGTAACGAAGTACCTGCCGACGGACGAAGTAATGTCGATCTACGACGCATCGATGAAATACCAAGCCGAAGGCAAAAACCTCGTCGTTATCGCAGGCAAAGAGTACGGCACGGGCAGCTCCCGCGACTGGGCAGCTAAAGGCACGTTCCTCCTCGGCGTCAAAGCGGTTATCGCAGAGAGCTTCGAGCGTATCCACCGTTCGAACCTCGTCGGCATGGGCGTTCTGCCGCTCCAATTCCAAGCAGGCCAAAGCTGGTCGTCGCTCGGCATTACGGGCCGCGAAACGTTCGATATCGCAGGTCTGTCGAACGACGTTCAACCGGGCCAACTCGTAACGGTATCCGCTACGCGTGAAGACGGTTCGAAATTCGACTTCCAAGCAATCGTACGTCTCGACTCGCTCGTTGACGTCGACTACTACCGCAACAGCGGTATCCTGCAGACGGTTCTCCGTCAAATGATCGCTAACATGTAATATGGCAAGGCGGGCTGCTATAGCCCGCCTTGATACGAATGGCCTGTAAGCATAGCGGCTCCGCCGCGGCTTACAGGCCATTTTGATTTACATTGGTTTACTATCCCTTTGCCTCAGAGTCTAATCTTACGACACACTTTG
>NZ_BILZ01000081.1 GCF_004000825.1 Paenibacillus kobensis NBRC 15729
CGACAACTTTCACATCTTAACAGATGTTATTTAGTTGGTCAAGCTTTTCTTTCGTGTCACCGTTTCGTTCAGCGGCGACTTAAATAATATAGCATAGGCGGATTACACATTGCAACCCCTTTTTTTCAAAAAGTTAAACTTAATCTCACAGCTCTATAACTAATGAAGCACTATGCTTTCAAGCTTGTCCTATAACAAAAAGAAACGGCAGGCATAAAATGCCCGCCGTTTCGCGTGTGTTACTCGCCTGCGCGATGGCGCATATGAGGGAACAGCAGCACGTCACGGATGGACGGCTGGTTCGTCAGCAGCATCACGAGACGGTCGATGCCGATGCCAAGACCTCCTGTAGGCGGCATGCCGTACTCCAGTGCACGGATGAAATCATCATCCATCTCATGCGCCTCGTCATTGCCATGTTCGCGCTCCAGCAGCTGTGCTTCGAAACGTTCGCGTTGATCGATCGGATCGTTAAGCTCAGTGAACGCGTTCGCATGCTCACGCGCGACTATGAACAGCTCGAACCGGTCTGTGAACCGCGGATCCTGGTCGTTCTTCTTCGCCAGCGGCGAAATTTCGACCGGGTGTCCCGTTACGAATGTAGGCTGAATCAACGTATGCTCGCAGAATTGCTCAAAGAATGCGTTGAGGATATGGCCCGTTGCCCAGTGCTTCTCAACAGGCACTTTGTGATCGCGCGCAGCTTGATGTGCTTCTTCGTCCGTAATTTGCGATGCAAAGTCGACACCCGTCGCTTCCTTAACGAGATCCACCATGGAAACGCGGCGCCATGGCGTACCGAGATCCACTTGCTGTCCTTGATAATCGATAACCGTCGTGCCTAGCACCTCTTCTGCGATGTGCTTCACAACGTTCTCCGTCAATGCCATGATGTCCTTGTAATCCGCATACGCTTCATACAGCTCGATCATCGTAAATTCCGGGTTGTGGCGTGTCGAAATACCTTCGTTGCGGTATACGCGTCCGATCTCGTACACCTTCTCCAAACCGCCAACGATAAGACGCTTCAAATGAAGCTCAATAGCGATCCGCATGTACAATTGCATGTCGAGCGCATTGTGATGCGTAATGAAGGGGCGCGCGGAAGCGCCGCCCGCGATAGAATGCAGCGTCGGCGTCTCTACTTCAAGGTAACCGAGCGAGTCCAAGTAGCGGCGCATCGATTGAATAATGCGGGAACGCATAATGAACGTCTGCTGCACATCCGGATTCGTAATCAAGTCGACGTAACGCTGACGGTAACGAAGCTCAACGTCCTTCAGACCATGGTGCTTGTCGGGCAGCGGCAGCAGCGATTTCGTCAGCACGACAATTTCTTTCGCTTTGACCGACGTTTCGCCTGTGTTCGTCTTGAACACAACGCCGCGCACACCGATAATATCGCCGATATCGAGCAGATCGAATGCAGCATATTGCGTCTCGGACAGCGTGTCTTTGCGCGCGTAAATTTGGATTTTGCCGGAAAGGTCTTGAATATGCGCGAACGATGCTTTGCCCATTCCGCGCTTCTGCATGATGCGGCCAGCCAGCGTCACTTCGTTCTGCTGCGCTTCAAGATCTTCTTTGGACGTGTTCTCATGTGCATTCACAATGTCTTGAGCATTGTGCGTCCGCTCGAACTTGCTGCCGAACGGATCGACGCCGAGTGCCCGCAGCTCGTCCAGCTTGTCGCGGCGAATTTGAAGAAGCTCGCTTAATTCCTGTTGTTCTTGCTGTTGTTGATCTTGTTCCATTGTTTACACTCCTAAACCGGTTGACGACGACGCAAAGCCATGAAGCCCGAGCCCATGTTCGACAGTGAATGCCAAACGGAAGACTTCGAGCTCACCCCTCGATTATGAACGAAAAAGCTTCCAAGGGAAGCTTTTTCGAAAAGGCCGTACGCAAACCTTATTTTTTGATTTCAAGAATTTTATACTGAATAATGCCGGCTGGGACGCTTACTTCGACGGTTGTACCGACTTTCTTGCCCAAGATGGTCCGGCCTACAGGGCTTTCATTGGAAATCTTATTGTTGAGCGGATCAGACTCAGCCGTACCAACGATCGTATATTCTACGACGTCGCCGAATTCCAAGTCTTCCACCGATACCGTCGATCCGATGCTGACCGTCTCGGTATCAATCTCATCGTTGTTGATAATACGAGCGTTGCGAAGCATCTTCTCCAGCGTAATGATGCGGCCTTCGATGAATGCCTGCTCGTTCTTCGCATCCTCGTACTCCGAGTTCTCACTGATGTCACCGTACCCGATGGCAACTTTAATCCGCTCTGCCACTTCACGGCGTTTAACCGACTTGAGGTTTTCAAGTTCCTCTTCCAACTTCTTCAATCCATCTTGAGTCAGAATAACCTCTTTATCGCTCATCTTGTGATTCTCCTGTCGCGTGACATATTTTCATACAACGCACTGCTACTGTATGAATTCACTATTACTTAATATATTAAGCAAGCTCATCAACATGCTCTCATCGAATGCCTGCCGGTAAAGCGCTTGCTCACATTTATATTGCTTGATTATATTGCAGTTGCAGACCAAATGTCAATCAAAGCCAGCCCCTGCACCCCGCTCCAAAAGCTTACTGCGCGGCCGCCTCGCCGTCCGCCCAGTTGGCCGATTTGGCCTCGAGAGCATCTTCGGGCAACGACTCGATGTATTGGTTGAGAACCGCCACCATTGCATCCCGGTTCGTCTCTTCCATGATCGTATCCTTAATGCGCGCCGAGCCCGGCAGCCCTTTCATGTACCATGCCATATGCTTGCGCATCTCCCGAACGGCAGTCGATTCGCCTTTCAGCTTCACCAGACGGTCCATATGCAGAATGGCAATGTCCATCTTCTCCTTCGGCGTCGGATCCGGCAGCAGCTCGCCGTGCGTCAAGTAATGCACCGTCCGGTACAGCATCCACGGGTTGCCGAGCGCGCCGCGCCCGATCATAACGCCGTCTACCCCGGTATGCTCCAGCATCCGCTTCGCATCTTCCGGCGAGAAGACGTCCCCGTTGCCAATTACCGGAATGGAAACAGCTTCCTTAACTTCTTTTATAATGTCCCAATTGGCTTTGCCGGTATACAGCTGCTCGCGCGTCCGTCCATGCACGCTGACAGCACTGCCGCCAGCCCGTTCCACGGCGCGGGCATTCTCGACTGCAAAGATATGCTCATCGTCCCAGCCGATACGCATTTTGACCGTTACCGGCTTGTCGACCGCATCCGTAACAGCGGACACCATCTCATAAATTTTGTTCGGGTCGAGCAGCCATCTTGCGCCCGCCTCACATTTGGTCACCTTCGGAACCGGACAGCCCATATTAATGTCGATGATATCGGCGTTCGTCTGTTTATCGACGATCTTCGCCGCTTCAACGAGCGATTCGCGGTCGCCTCCGAATATTTGCAAGCTAAGAGGCTTCTCCCGGTCATCGACGTAGAGCATCTCCAACGTTCTCTTGTTCCCGTGCAAAATCGCTTTGTCGCTTACCATCTCCGCGCAGACGAGCCCTGTTCCGAACTCCTTGGCGATAAGACGAAAGGCCGGGTTGCAGACGCCGGCCATCGGCGCAAGCACCACGTTGTTTTTCATTTCAATATCTCCGATTTTCAGCATGCTGCTCCATACTCCTTCCGCTATTCTCCTCGGCCGTGATATTCGTACCGGGTATTGGTCTGAACGCTTAAGCAAAAGCAAAGACAAAGACGATTCGTGCTTATGTCTTGCTGATCTTGATCAGCTCGTTATACTCAATGCCAAGCGTCTCGGCAATGCTGGCCAGCAGCTTCGGATCCGGCTTGCGCGTCCCGCGCTCCAGTGATCCGAGAACAGCAACCGATACGTCCAGACGCTCGGCCAGCTTCTGCTGGGTATATCCTTTTAACTTCCGAAATGCGCGGATGCGCTGTGCCAATTGATCGTTTTCCATCGCGTGATGCCTTCCTTTCCGTTCCGACAAGCCGTGTCAGCACTTTCCTTCACCGCTGCGTACAGCTGATTCGTCTCGGTCAGCACGTCGCGAAGCGGCACCAGCACGAATGCCCGTTCCATCATGCGTGGATGCGGCAGCGTCAGCCGGTCGGTGTCCTTCGTCACTCCATTATAAAGGAGCAGATCAAGATCGATCGTTCGCGGTCCCCATCGAATATCGCGGACACGCCCCAGTTGTTGCTCAATATCAAGAAGCGTATCAAGCAATTCGTCCGGTACTAGCGACGTACGGATTGCCGCCGCCATGTTCAGAAACGCCGGCTGGTCCGTATAGCCGACCGGGTCCGTCTCGTAAATATCCGACACCCGTTCGACGACAATTTCACAATGTGCTGCAAGCCGTTCAATGGCAGCACGAAGCGTCAGCTCCCGGTCCCCGATATTAGAGCCGAGCGCCACGTAAGCTTCTATAAGTTCCGCCGGTTCAGACGGGAACGATTGTACCATGCTCATCCCGCTTTCTGCGAAGCTCCACCGTAACGCCGTCGAAATGAATGTCGAACGGCGGATTCGGCTTCGTGACACGAACCGTCACTTCATTGAGATTAGTATAAGACTGTAGAAGACGCGTCGCAATGGCGCCCGCCAGCGCCTCAATCAGCTTGAATGGCGGACCCTCTACAATCGATTTGGTTACGGAATGAAGATCCGCGTAGTTGATTGTCGCATCCAAATCATCTTCAGCCGCAGCCTTGGATAAGTCCAGCTTCAGCACAAGCTCAACCTCGAACTTCTGCCCAAGTCTATTCTCTTCGGCGTATACGCCATGATAACCGAAAAACCGCATCGCTTTCAACGTCATCGTATCCATCGTCCGACTTGCTCCTCTTCTTCGCCTTTATCCGTGCTGCCTGTCCCGGTATACGATCGCATCCGCCATCGCCGCAGCCCGCTTCATCGCTTTCACATCGTGCACGCGCACGATTCCGCAGCCTTGCGCAATACCAAGCACGACGGTAGCGGCCGTTCCTTCGACCCGGTCGCTCGACGGCACTCCTCCGAGCGCCTGCCCGATAAACCCTTTGCGCGACGTCCCAAGCAGCACCGGATAACCGAGCGCAGCCAAGTCGGATAATCGGCCCATCATGGCGATGTTCTCGTCATAATCCTTCGCGAAGCCGATTCCCGGGTCCAGCCAAATTTGATCATTGCTTACGCCGGCCGCTTGCGCGATTCGAACGCTCTCTTGCAGATCGTCGATAACGTCGGCGATTAGATTCGTATAGTTCCGATCCGGCCGGTTATGGTTAAGAATGAGCGGGCAATTGAATTCAGCCGCGACCTTCGCCATTTCTCCTGAGTCAAAGCGAAGCGCCCATATATCGTTGATGATATGAGCTCCGGCTGCAAGCGACTGACGGGCCGTCTCCGCTTTATACGTATCGATCGACAAAGGAACGTGAGGCAGCGCCTCCCGCACGGCCCGTATAACAGGAATAACGCGGCTAAGCTCTTCCTCTCCTGGTACCGGCTCGAAGCCCGGCCGGGTCGATTCGCCGCCGATATCGATCAAGTCGGCGCCTTCATCAACCATTTGCCGGGCGCGGTTTACAGCAGCTTGCACCGAATCATAGCTTCCGCCATCGGAGAACGAGTCCGGCGTTGCGTTCAATATGCCCATGATTAGCGTCTTCCGGCCGAGCTCCAACTGAAGGCCGCCGCTCAGCCGGACTGTCCTGACCAGGGGCATGCGCGTACCGTTCATGATGTTCAATTCGTTTCCCCCTCTACAATTCGCTTCTTATAACCGTTCATTCAACGGTTACGTCTTAGCTGCAGCATCCGCCCGATAACACTCATGAAGCAAGCGGTGTACCGATCCTGCACAGCCTGAGCCTACGGTAACGGACTGTCCGTCCGCATCCGTCAGCGTCGTCACCGGCACAAGCTCCTGTATGGAGCTCGTTACCCAAACTTCATCGGCTTGAAGCAGTTCATCCCAACCGTACAAGCCTTCTTCCGCTGCAAGACCAGCCTCGGCCGCCAGCTCCAGCACCAGCTCGCGTGTAATGCCGGGCAATATACCAGTCGCCAGCGAAGGCGTGCAGAGCTTGCCGTCTCGGACGAAGAATAGATTGCTGACGATCCCCTCGGACAGCCACCCTTCCTTCGTCAGCAGCAAGCCTTCCGCTCCTGGTGCCGCCCCTGACCGCTGCAGCTCTCTCTTGGCGATAATATTATTCATGTAATGAAGAGATTTTAATCGAATATCGCCTTCCGGCGAATTCCGGACCGTCCGCAGCAGTCTGAGCTCACGCCCTTGTTCGTAGACGGAAGCCGCCGTTTCCGGCAGTGGCTTAACGAGCAGCCACACGTGGGGACTCGTATAATCGCCGGTCGGAAGTCCTAACCCCTCATCTCCCGCAGACACCGTCATTCTAACGTACGCTTCCGTCAGTCCGTTCGCTGCCATCACATCGGACAACCAGGACCGGATCTGTGCTTCATCGGGCGAGTAATGAATATGCAGCGCCTCGCAGCCTTCAGCAAGCCGGCGCAAATGCCGGTTCAGCTTATGCGCATGCCCGCCATAAGTGCGGAACGTCTCGAACAGACCCATACCGTACAAAAAGCCGTGGTCGAATACGCCGACCACAGCTTTCTCCGCTTCTATAACGGAACCGTTGTAACCGACCTTCATCGCGCAGCGCCCGCTCGCTTGGAGAGGAAATTGCGGAGCATCGTCAGGCCGTTCTCGGTAATAATCGATTCCGGGTGAAACTGTACGCCCTCGATCGGATATTCCTTGTGGCGCAAGCCCATAATCTCGCCTTCCGCCGTCTCCGCTGTAATCTCCAGACAATCCGGAAGCGTCTCGCGCTTCACGATCAGGGAGTGATACCGGGTCGCCGTGAACGGCGAAGGAATGCCTTCGAAAATCGTCTTGCCGTCGTGCAAAATTTCGGATGTCTTGCCGTGCATCAACTTCTCTGCGCGAATAACATCTCCGCCAAACGCTTGTCCGATCGATTGATGCCCAAGGCATACGCCGAATATCGGAATTTCGCCCTTGAACCGGTCGATAACCGCGAGGCTGATGCCCGCTTCGTTCGGCGAGCACGGCCCCGGCGAAATCAGAATGTGGTCCGGCGCCATTGCCGCGATATCATCCAATCCGATCTCATCGTTCCGCTTCACGACGATATCTTGGCCAAGCTCGCCCAAATATTGCACCAGGTTGTACGTAAACGAGTCGTAGTTGTCGATGACTAGAATCATTCCGGTGACCTCCCTCTAATCAGCTATATGCGTCGGCTTAACAAACCGCTCGCCTAGCTGGATCGCTTTCCATAACGCCTTCGCTTTCGAAAGCGATTCGTAATATTCGCGCTCCGGGATCGAGTCGATGACGATTCCCGCTCCCGCCTGAATATGAACGACTCCATCGCGTACGGTCATCGTTCTAATAAGTATATTAAATTCCATATTGCCGCTGTAGTCAATCCATCCCAGTGATCCGGTATACGGCCCGCGGCGCGTCGGCTCCAGCTCTTCGATGATTTCCATCGTACGAATCTTAGGCGCGCCCGTAATCGTTCCTCCCGGAAACGTCGCTGCAATGACATCGAAAGCGTCCTTGCCTTCCGCCAGCTCGCCATCCACTTGCGAAACGAGATGCATGACATGGGAGTAGCGCTCGATGACCATCAGCTCTTCAACCTTAACCGATCCGTAACGGGAAATGCGGCCCAGATCGTTGCGTTCCAGATCGACCAGCATAATATGCTCCGCCCGCTCCTTCTCCGAGGTCAAGAGCTCGCTCTCCATCGCCGCGTCTTCCTCGGCCGTTCGTCCCCGACGCCGTGTTCCGGCGATCGGCCGCGTCGCAAGGTGTCCGTCCTGCAGTTCTACCAGCAGTTCAGGCGAACCCGATACAAGCTGAAATTCCGGGCAGCGCATAAAGCCCATATAGGGCGAAGGATTCACGAGACGAAGCCACTCGTATAGCTCTTCCGGTGCCACCGCGACCTGCTTGCTGCGGCGAAGCGACAGGTTGACCTGGAATACGTCTCCCGCTCCAATATACTGTTGGATACGGCGTACGGCATTCTCATATGCGTCCTTGCCGAACGGAGAGAACGTATCCTGCAGTGCTTCGACATCGACAGCCAGCGTATCCTCGCTCAGCAGCTGCTGCCGCTGATCCCTTGCCGCCGCCCCACTAGCAGCTGATGCAGACCGATTATCAGAACCGTCTCCGAACCGGTCCATCCAATACCGGCTCATCTGCTCGGCGCGCTCTGCGGCCTGATCGTACAGCCGGCGCAATTCGGCTTCGTCACAGTCGTGTTGGACCCCTGTATGTACGGCACAATACAAAGCCCGCTCCTGCCGGTCGATAATCCATAGCTCGTCCAGTCTCATGAACAAGTAATCCGGAAGCCCTAGATCGTCGCTCGCCAGCTCCGGCAGCCTCTCAATCGTTCGTGCAACGTCATAGCTCCAAAATCCCGCACAGCCACCCGTCCACTTCGGACCATCCGGGATAGAAGGACCGGCATATGGTTTCATCCAGCGGCGTACGACGTCGAGCGGTGCACCCTGCCATATCTTCGCGGAATCCTCTACCCTGCCGCTCCCGCTCCAATCAACCGATTCGGCCGTATTGTCCTTACCTTGAATAACGGATACCGGGCGAAGCCCCAAGTAAGTGTACCGTCCATCCTTGCCGCTCTCCAGTACGATCGAATGCGGGCCTGCATCCTTCCAGCCAGCCTCCCATGAAGCCACCTTGCAGCCATCCGTCCCTTGCAGCGGCTGCTTGCATAACAGCGGCAGCGTCGTATGCCGGCACTCGGAATGCCATTGCTGCCATTGCTCCCATCCGGTGATCATCATTCTTCCAACCCCCGCTCCAATCCGTTGCAATCTGTCTATTTCGCCTAGTATACAGAATCGTTATCGAAAAGAAAAGCGAGTTCCTCCCGCTTCGATTAAGCACATATCGGCATTCCTCGCTTCTTCCAGCATGATTCGGTTATTATCCGCCAACAAAAGACCTCCCATTCCGAGGAATGGGAGGTCTTAATCGAATAATCGATCGGTATTAGTTCTCGAAGTTGAACAATGGCGTGCTCAGGTAACGTTCGCCGTTCGATGGAACGATCGCTACAACGCGCTTGCCTTTGCCAAGCTCTTTCGCTACTTTCAGAGCTGCGAAGATCGCTGCGCCGGACGAAATACCGCACAGGATGCCTTCTTCACGAGCTGCACGGCGTGCCGTTTCGAACGCATCATCGTTCTCAATCGTAATAACACCGTCATAGATTTCGCGGTTCAAGATGTCCGGTACGAAGTTCGCGCCGATACCTTGGATTTTGTGCGGGCCTGGCTTGCCGCCGGACAGAAGAGGCGATGCCGCTGGCTCAACCGCATATACTTTCACGTCAGCGAAGTTTTTCTTCAGCACTTCGCCAGCACCAGAAATCGTGCCGCCCGTACCGATACCCGCGATGAATGCGTCCAGCTTGCCGTCCAGCGAGTTGATCGCTTCGACAATCTCAGGACCCGTCGTCTCGCGGTGAACCTTTACATTCGCTTCGTTCTTGAATTGCTGTGGCATGAAGTAGCTAGGGTTCTCTTGAACAAGCTCTTCTGCTTTCTTAACCGCACCGTTCATGCCTTCCGACCCTGGCGTCAGCACGAGGTCTGCACCATATGCGCGCAACAGGTTGCGGCGCTCAAGGCTCATCGTCTCTGGCATAACGAGAATTGCTTTATATCCTTTAGCAGCTGCTACCATGGCAAGACCGATACCCGTGTTGCCGCTCGTCGGCTCGACGATCGTGGCGCCTGGTTTCAGAATGCCCTCTTGCTCCGCTACTTCGATCATGCTGATTGCAATCCGGTCTTTAACGCTTGCGCCCGGATTCTGGTATTCGAGCTTTACATAAATTTCTGCGCTGTCTTCTGGCACGAGGCGATTCAGACGAACAAGCGGTGTATCCCCGATCAGGTCTGTGACACTTTGAACAATCTTAGCCATTGATAAACTGCCTCCTTATTCCGACTAGTTCAGTTGGTTTTACCTTTTATCATCTTATCAATGCCATCTGTAAATGTCAATACATTGTTTACCTGTCTCAAGGCGAAGACAGGTCCTTAGGCTGTGCATTGTAGTCCCTAAGCAGCTTGTCCTCTACTTCTTGCAGCGGCCTTGCCAGCTCCAGAGCAACCCTTCGCCGCGCTTCCGTGCGCAGCGCATCGCCAATCAATCCGTCATGGACACGGCGCTCGTCGAGACGGATAAGCGCATAGCCGCCCTCCGTCTCGACCGGCTCCGTCGTCTCTCCGACCGACAGGCTGCGGGCGGTATCAAGCATAGCCGCTTCGACGAACGGATCATCCTCTTCGATTAAGCCGAGATCACCTCCGCTGCCCGCGGTGAAGGCGTCGATCGAATACTCGGCCGCTAGAGCGCTGAAGTCTTCCCCGTCCTCAAGCTTGCCGCGAACCTCATTCGCTTCCGAATAGCTTTGCGTCAGAATCCATCGCAGCTTCAGCTCGGTTTTGCCCTCGAATTCCGTAGCATGTTCATCGATATAGGTGTCAACCTGCGCGTCGGACACCTGTACCTCTCTTGTTGCAATTCGCTCCAACAGCAGGCGGTATTCCGCATCCGATTGAACATCCTCGCGAGTTAAACCGAGCTGTTCCTTCATTTGCTCATAATAGTCCGCTTCAGACGGATAGCCCTCGATAAGCCGGTTCAATTCCGAAGCCAGTTCCTCCGGCGTTACCGTAATCCCGTACTTCGCCGCTTCGAGCTTAGCCGCTTCACGCAGAAGCATTGAACGAAGGGTAGACTCCCCGTATTTGCGGCGCAATTCGGCGAGCAGCTCCTGTTCCGTAATTTGCTTGTCGCCCACGACGCCGGCAACCGACGAGCCGCCGCCGCTGGCCGGTGCTTTCGCCCGCAGAAACGGGACGAAATGGTTCGTCACGACGACGGCCAGCACAATCATACATACAGCCTGCAGGGCGACAACCCCCCGCAGCATCCGGTCTTTCTTCATTTCCGTTCAAGCCCTTTCGGTTATTGGAGGGGCTTCGGCTTCGCTTGTGCGAGCAGCTGTTCCAGCTGTACGCGGTCGAATGAGTACGTCTCGTTGCAGAAATGGCATACGACTTCGGCTTTTCCGTCTTCCTCTATGATTTGCTCCAATTCATGCTGACCCATGCTGATCAGCGTCCGTTCCGTCCGTTCGCGCGAGCATCGGCACTTAAACTCGATGTCCATCGAATCATGAACCGTCAGTTCGTCGCCAACGAGAAACTTCAGAATTTCCTCTAGTGTTTCGCCTTGGTCGAGCAGCGCAGTTACCGGCGGCATCACGCTGACCGCTTGCTCCAACCGTGTAATCTCTTCATCCGTCAATCCAGGAAGCACCTGTACGATGTATCCGCCTGCATGCAGAACGGTGCCGTCCGTATCGACGAGAACGCCAAGTCCGACGACCGACGGCGTCTGTTCCGATACGGCGAAATAGTAAGTGAAATCTTCCGCAAGCTCGCCCGAGACGATCGGAGAACTTCCCCGGTACGGCTCTTTCAGGCCGAGATCCTTAATAATATGGATGAACCCGTTCCGCCCGACGGCGCCGGCCACATCCAGCTTTCCTTGCGAGTTGCTCGCCATATGTACTTGCGGATGATCGACATAACCGCGTACGTGGCCCTTCGCGTCGGCATCGACGACGATCTGGCCGATCGGTCCGTCGCCTTTGACTTGAATCGTCAGCTTCTCTTCGCCTTTCATCATGGCACCCATCATCGCGCCTGCCGCCAGCGTCCTGCCGAATGCGGCGGTTGCCGTCGGATAGGTACCGTGTCTGCGCTGCAGCTCGCTGACAAGATTAGTTGCACGTACAGCGAACACCCGAATGCGGCCGCCCCATGCTGTTCCTCGTATCAAAATATCTTTCTGTGCTTCCATCATCGGATGCCTCCTTGCTTTGCTTCATTATTGTTATTGTTCTGTGCCGTTGTTTTCTTGATTCCGTTCATAAATAATGCGCAGCCCGTCCAGCGTCAGCAGCGGATCGACTTCCTCGATCGTCTCCGATTCAGCTGCGATGAGCTCCGCCAAGCCGCCGGTAGCGATGACGCGCGGCGTTACGCCGAACTCCGCCTTAATGCGGCGGACAATTCCATCCACTTGGCCCGCATAGCCGAAAATAATGCCCGCTTGCATCGACGTTACCGGATTGCGGCCAATGACGCTCTTCGGCCGCACGAGCTCAATGCGCGGCAGCTTCGCAGCGCGCTGGTACAGCGCTTCCGTCGAGATGCCTATGCCCGGCACAATCGCGCCGCCGAGATAACTGCCGCTTGCGTCGATATAATCGAACGTTGTCGCCGTTCCGAAATCGACGACGATGAGCGGCTTGCCGTATTTCTCGATGCCCGCCACCGAGTTGACGATCCGGTCGGCGCCAACTTCCCGCGGATTCTCGTAACGGATATTCAGTCCCGTCTTCACGCCTGGACCAACAACGAGCGGCGTCTTGCGCATATATTTTAAGCACAACTGCTCGAGCGTACGCATAAGCGGAGGCACCACGCATGAGATAATGACTCCGCTAATGCGGTCGAGCGACAAGCCGCTGAATTGGAACAGGTTATAGATCGAAATGCCGTATTCATCGACCGTAGCGGACCGGTTCGTACTGATCCGCCAATGATGGAGAAGCTCTTTGCCGTGATAGACGCCGAGCACGATGTTCGTATTCCCGACATCGATAACTAGAATCACGCTGTTGCCCCGCCTTTCTTCTCGTTCAAATCGAGACTAATGTCGAGCGATTGGAACGAGTACGTCAATCCGCCGACGCTAATCACTTCGACACCGGTCGATGCGATACCGCGCACGGTATCGAGCCGTACGTTGCCCGATGCTTCCGTAATGACATGCGGCGCACGCGACTTCACGTAACGCACGGCCTCTGTCATAGCCTCGAGCCCCATATTGTCGAACATAATAATGTCCGCACCGCTCGTTACCGCCTCTTCGATCTGATCCATCGATTCCGTTTCAACCTCGATCTTCATCGTATGCGGGATGCGCTGGCGCGCCCGTTCCACAGCAGCCGTAATGCCGCCAGCGCCTTTAATATGGTTGTCCTTAATCATGACCGCGTCATACAGACCGAACCGGTGATTCGCGCCGCCACCGACCCGAACCGCATACTTCTCCAGCATCCGGTGGCCGGGCGTCGTCTTCCGTGTGTCGACCAGACGAGTCGGCAGTCCTTCGAGCGCGTCGACGAACGAGCGCGTCTTCGTCGCGATGCCCGACATCCGCTGCATCAGGTTCAGCGCGAGCCGCTCTCCCGTAAGCAAGCTGTGGGTGCTGCCCTCTGCCTCGGCAATGACCGTTCCCTTCGTTACCGCGTCCCCGTCACGAACGAGCGCTTCGAACGTAATAGCCGGATCGACGATCTCGAATACCAGTCTTGCCACATCAAGGCCTGCAATAATACCGTCCTGCTTCACATGAATAACAGCCTTCGACCGGCTGTCGGCCGGAATCGTCGTCTCCGTCGTAATATCGCCCATGCCGATGTCTTCCGCCAGCCAGGCGCGAATCTGCTCGCGCAGCGCGTAATCATACATGTTGGTGAACCCTCTCTTCCGTCATTCCGTATTCCCGGTGAAGCAGCGTATGCTTCAAATAATGGATATCGTCCCGCTCCGGGAAATCTTCGCGCGCATGTGCGCCACGGCTCTCCTCGCGGGCGATGGCCGATTCCGCTGCTAATAATCCGCAGGTCAGAAGGTTCGCGAATTCGTACTCTTCACGCTTCGTAAGCACGCTTTGGAATATGGTCAGCTGACGCTTCAGCTCTTCCAGCCCTTTCGCCAGCCCTTGACCGTCGCGCCGGAGCCCGACGTAACGGACCATTACCTTCTGCAGCTTCAGCCTGCGTTCCACAATTGCCTGCATCGGCACGCCGCTGCGTTCCGCTTCATACTGAACCGACGGTACGAACGTCAGCGGGCCGAGCCCTTTGATCCGCTCCACGATCCGGCGGCCGAATACGATCGCCTCAGACAGCGAATTGCTCGCCAGCCGGTTCGCACCGTGCACGCCAGTAGAGGACACTTCGCCGCAGGCGAACAGACGCTTGATGTTGGTTTCGCCGTTCAAGTCGGTCTTCACGCCGCCCATCGTATAATGCATCGCAGGCGCGACCGGAATCCAGTCTGTCGTCAGATCGAGACCGTATTGTAAGCAGTATTCGTATATTGTAGGAAAACGATGCTTAATCATCTCTTCCGACTCATGCGTAATATCGAGATAGACGAACGTCGACTTCGTCTCCTCCATCTCGCTGACGATCGCCCGTGCGACAACGTCGCGCGGCGCCAGCTCCAACTGCTCGTGATAGCGGTGCATGAACCGCTCGCCTTTAATATTGCGCAAATAAGCGCCTTCTCCGCGTACCGCTTCGGAGATGAGGAAGCGCGGTGCGCCCGGATAACAGAGCGACGTCGGATGGAATTGCAAAAACTCCATGTCGCGAATGTTAGCACCCGCGCGATACGCCATTGCGACACCGTCGCCCGTCGCCACGTCCGGATTGGTCGTGTAACGGTACAGCTGCCCCGTTCCGCCGGAGCACAATACCGTCGCTCTGCCCCGGACGAACAGCCGCCCGCCGTCAGGCCTTTGCACGATAGCTCCGCAGCATTCGCCGTCCTGTGTCACAAGGTCGATGACGAAGTGATCGTCCCACACTTCGATGCCTTCCATAGCGATCGCTTTCTCCGACAGCGCGCGCACGATCTCGAAGCCCGTCGCATCGCCGTTCGCATGCAGAATGCGGCGCTGGCTGTGCGCGCCTTCCTTCGTCAGCGCGAACTCGCCATTTTCCAAATCAAATTGAGTGCCCATCCGGATCAAATCCTCGACGCCCTTCGGCCCTTCGTGCACAAGAACATCGACCGCATCGTCATCGCACAAGCCCGCTCCAGCAATAAGCGTATCCTGGCGGTGATAGGCCGGTGAATCGTCTTCGGAAATAACAGCCGCGATACCGCCTTGTGCATAACGCGTGTTGCTGTCCATTAGCGATTTCTTCGTAATCATCAGCACCGAGCCCTGTTCGCTAGCCTTAATAGCGGTAAAAAGACCGGCAATGCCGGCCCCGATTACGATAACGTCCTTCTCGATGACTGGCAACTCGTCCAGCCGGAAGTCGATTAAATAATTAGGAATCATAATGGCCAATGCCTCCAAGATGAGAGATGCGATGCCTATTTCACTTGCAGCATGCGTTCGAGCGACAAGCGGGCTTTGTCAGCGACTGCCGGCGGCACATAAATTTGCGGTTGCATCGTCTCCAAGCATTTGACCAGTTTCTTCAGATTGTTCACTTTCATGTTCGGGCATACCAAGTATTTCGTCGCAAAATGGAACTTCTTATTCGGGCTGTCAACACGAAGCTGATATCCCGTTCCGTCTTCCGTACCGACGATGAACTCTTGGCAATCCGAGTTTTTGCAATATTCGAGAATGCCTGTCGTACTGCCCACGTAGTCGCCGAGAGCAACGACTTCCGGACGGCATTCCGGGTGAACGACGAACTGCGCGTTCGGGTGCGCCGCACGCATCTCTTCGACGTCCTTAACCGTCAACATGTCATGCGTGTTGCAGTAGCCTTCCCAGATGATCATCTTCTTGTCCGTATGCTGTTGAACATAGTGGCCCAGGTTCTTATCCGGTACCCAAATAATTTCGTCCGATTCGACCGAATTGATCACTTTCAGCGCATTGGACGACGTGCAGCAAATGTCCGTCTCCGCCTTAATCTCAGCCGAGGAGTTAATATAAGTAACGACCTTCGCGTTCGGGTGCTGCGCCTTCAGCTTCCGCAAACCGTCGACATTGACCATGTCCGCCATCGGGCAGCCTGCGCGCTCGTCCGGAATGAGCACTGTCTTGTTCGGAGCCAAAATTTTCGCGCTTTCGCCCATGAAATGAACGCCGCAGAATACGATAACGTCCGCATCCGTCGCTGCCGCTTTCTGAGCGAGCAGGAACGAATCGCCCCGGAAGTCTGCTACCTCTTGAATTTCGTCCCGTTGGTAGTAGTGAGCCAGGATGATCGCGTTGCGCTCCTTCTTCAATTGCATGAGACGCTCGCGCAGCTCACGGTTCTGCTCCGCCTTACGTTCCAGTGCCAATGCTTCCACTTTAGGTCTCTCCTCTTCGCGCGGTCTTGTTTATCCATAATATGATGAACTATGTGAATTCGTGCACATACTTTGCCGCCGATTGTTTATTGTGTGAACAAATGATGTCTATTTCTTTCGATTAAGATTAAATGTACACAAGCAGACGTACGCTGTCAATTGCTAGATCATAGGTGATGGCACTGACAAACCGCGTGACATCGGCAAAGCCGCCTATTATTGGAACGGCACGGCATTTTGCGGGCAATATCACAGCGTTACGACGGAAGAGGCATAGCAAAAAACAATCTCTCGCTGCGCGCCGGGTGATAGACGCACTCGCGAGAGATTGTTCTACTGTCTGCGGCCGTTTGCCGTCAGGAAGAGAGTTCGCCGATCGTCCGGACAAAATGCTCCAGGAACCGGTCCGAATCCACTTCTAAGCAGACGTCCATGTTCGGCTCTTTGCCCCATTTGCCCAAGAAATCGCACACCGTCCGTCCATCGTTCAGCTCGCTGCGCGTCTCGATGTCGACGTAGTAGCTGCCTGTTCGCGCCAGCGTCCGGTCGATTGCGATGCCGACCGTGAGCGGATCGTGCATCGAGAAGCCATCGCCATAGCCGCTGTTCAGCTCCTCCGCTCTCTCCAGATACGCCTTCGTGCACCGGTAGACGAACTCGCCCGCCGGATTGCCGCGAAGCCGCCCGATATGCTCGGGCGTCAGCAGCGTAGGGTTTGTCACATCCAGGCCGACCATCGTCATCCGCATGCCGGAATGAAAGACGAGCTTGGCCGCTTCCGGATCGGCGTACATATTGTATTCCGCCGAAGGCGTTACATTGCCGCCTGTCCGAACGGCTCCGCCCATAAACACGAGCTCCCGCACATGCCGAGGCAGGTCCGGGCATTTCATGAGCGCATGTGCCAAATTCGTAAGCGGTCCTGTGAAAATCAGCGTTACTTCGCCTGGCGCAGCCAATACCTGCTCGACGATGAAGTCGGCGGCCCGGGCAACGCCTGCGTCAATGCCCGCTGCTTCCGAGCCGTCGCCGTCATAAGCGCCTCCCAGCCCGTCATCGCCATGCACATGCGTCTCGTGATGGGCGGCGCGCATCAACGGCTTCGAGGCGCCGGGAATAACCGGCACTCGCCCTCCGGCACCGACAAGTTCCAGCACATATGCGGTATTGCGGCATACCAGATCAAGAGACACGTTGCCTGACGTTGTCGTCACTCCTAACAGGCGGAGCTCCTTCGAACGGACGGCGAGCATGATCGCCAGCGCGTCGTCGATACCGGTATCGCAGTCCAATATTGCAGGTCTTAGCATCATAAAGTCGTTCCTTTCCAACCTGCCTTCGCGTGCCGGCAGCCATGAGAGCCGCCGCGCGGCCAATGCGGTCTTTAGCATTAAGCCCAGAATACTCGATCGTACCAGCCGAAGCAATCTTCAGCGGCGGGCTGGCTCATAGGGCTCGCCCAGCGCTGAAGGCGGCCGCGACTTTCCAATGGCACTGGCCAGCACAAGCAGCGTCAATACGTAGGGCAGCATATATAGAATTTCCATCGGAATTTGCTCCGACCAATCGAACAGCTGCACGAAGCTGCGAAGCGCCTGCGCCAACCCGAAGAACAGCGCCGCCGCGGCTGCTCCGATTGGATGATACCGTCCGAATATCATCGCCGCCAGCGCGATGAACCCTTGTCCCGATATCGTATTGTGCGCGAAGCTGCTTGTCGTCGTCAGCGTGACAACTGCGCCGCCGAGACCGGCGAGCACGCCGCTAAGCAGCACACCGGCGTAACGGTACCGGTTCACCCGGATCCCGGCTGTATCGGCGGCGCCCGGATGCTCGCCTACGGCTCGAAGGCGCA
>NZ_BILZ01000082.1 GCF_004000825.1 Paenibacillus kobensis NBRC 15729
TCGTAAACGTCAGCGTCTTAACTGCGCCTGCTGGTGTTCCTGTCGCGGCATCCGCTGGTACCCGAACCAGCACAGTGTGATTACCAGACAAGTCTGGCGCATTCATACCGTCATACTTTACGTAGCTTCCGCCATCGATCTGATACTCCATCGTCGTATCTAGACCTACGATAATGTTAGCCGCATCATCGGCAGTTACGTTCGGTGCTGCCGGGGTCACCGTCACGGTTACCGTGTACTGTTGCGTTGTGCTGTCTGCTGCCGTTACCGTGTAGGTGACCGGGTTAGTAAAATTTTGCACGGTGCCGCTATTCGGCGAGACACTTGCGCCTGTATGTGTAATTGTCGGAACCAGTGACGCCACGTTCGTTCCGTGCGGTACCGTCACCGTCACTGTTTTGGCGGTTTCATTTACGGTGCCGGCCACCGCCGGAGTCAAACCGTTAAACGAAAATCCCGTTATCGCCTTCTCTGAGCTTAAGGAGGATGCCGGGGGACTTACAGAAGCATTCTTAATAGTAAACGTGAATAAGTTAAAGTTTTCATGGGGTGTCCCGCTTTCCCTCGTATAGTAAACCCGGAAAGAGTCAATAGATTTTCCTCTTACAATAGAATAATCAATAGGGAAGTTAGAGGTTATTATAGAATCTTTTGCTTTTGAATACGGTGCAGTAGAAAACTGTTCAACGTTGGCCGCATAACCTTTCACAATAATATTGGAAAAGCTTCCATCATCATATTCGCCAACATACAGATTATCCATTTCAAAGCTACCCAATGATCCGTCAGCCGCTATTTCAAAAAAAACCGTTTCAGAACCAGATGTTGCAGTGTCACTAATAAAAGCCCCATAAGAATCAGCATTAAGACCTGATCTAGACGCAGAAAGTGTAAAAAAGCCATCCGGGCTCTTTCGTATGCTTCCGCCAGTGGTATATCCTGTGAAATCCTGTGTCCCATTCGGTAAGCCGGCTGCGAAAGTCTTAGTTGTTGCCAACCCGGATACGATACCCAAAGCTAGTGTTAGGGTTAACATTAATGCAATGCTTCGCATCTGAATACGTGTATACATGTGTAGCCTCCCCGCTTAGTCGTTTTATACCAATACAACAAAAGAGTCCAACCGTGATTAAGTAGTCATTCCGTTATACAGACTCTTTGAATGGCATATAATTCTAGTTCTATTATACTAGTACATAGACCATATATGCACATTTATAACTTGAAAACTTTCAAAATCCTGCAGTATTCGACATATCGTAGAGAGAGAGAAAGGGCCATCCCGCAAGGGATGGCCCTAAAACTTGCCGTTTTTGATTGTGCGGAGAGGTTGATCTTGGTGAACTGTTCCCGTCGTCGGCCACCTTTCATAAAAAAGCCAGCCGCTTGGCATAATAATGCAATCAATAGTCAAATCGAAGGAGACTGTTATGAGCACACAAGATTTGTTGTCCGCTTCCGGACTGCCGGATCATCCGAGCTCCTACTGGCTGGAATCCGCCAACGCGGACACGTTGTCGTTCGAACCGCTTGACGCAGACATCGAGGTCGATGTCGCCGTCGTCGGCGGAGGCATCACCGGCGTTACGCTCGCCTATCTGCTCGCCGAGGAAGGCAAGCGCGTCGCGCTGCTCGAAGCCGGACGGCTGCTGGGCGGCACGACCGGCCACACGACTGCCAAAATTACAGCGCAGCACGATCTGATTTATGACGAGTTGATTCACCATATCGGGGAGGAGAAAAGCAGACTTTATTACGAGGCGAACATGGAAGCGTTGAACTTCATCCGCAATCAGGTCGAGAAGCATCCCATTGACTGCGACCTGCAGAATGAAGATGCATTCATATACACCACATCCGAGTCGAATATCCAGAAGATCGACAAGGAATGGGCCGCATACGAACGGCTCGGCATACCGGGAAGACGTATCGGCCATATCCCGCTTCCGGTCGATTCCAAGGCGGCTGTCGTGATGTCCGGACAAGCCCGTTTTCATCCGGTCGCTTACTTGAAGCATTTGCTGCGGGCTTTCGTCGATAAGGGCGGTCTTGTATTCGAAAATACGACGGCGCTCAGCTCGGAGCAAGGCGATCCGTTATCCAAAGTCACGACAAGCACCGGCCATACGGTCGAATGCCGACATACCGTATCGTGCTCCCACTTTCCTTTCTACAGCATGCGCGGATTTTATTTTGCCCGAATGTATGCGGAGCGCTCCTATGTGCTCGGATTGCGGATGAAGGAAGGATACGAATATCCCGGAGGCATGTACATCAGCGCTGATAACCAGCCGCGCTCGATCCGCCAAGTCACCTATAACGGGGAGAAGTTGCTGTTGGTCGGCGGGGAGAAGCATAAAACGGGGCAAGGCATTTGCACGATCAAGCATTACGAAGCACTGGAACAGTTCGCACGCACGACGTTCGGCGATTGGGAGATCGGCTACCGCTGGTCGGCGCAGGATCTGACGACGCTCGATAAAATCCCTTATATCGGCCGTGCTTCTGATAATGAACCGCACGCCCTTGTCGCGACCGGCTTCCGCAAGTGGGGCATGTCGACGGGAACGGCAGCGGCGCTGCTGCTCAAAGAGATGGTGCTTGGCATCGATAACCGCTATGAGGAGCTGTTTACGCCATCCCGATTCTACGCTGATCCAGCTTTGAAAAGGTTCCTCGCTTCCAATGCGGATGTCGCCAAGCATTTGCTCGAAGGGAAGCTGGAATGGGTGAGCCGCCATCCGGAAGAGGTCGAGGCCGGGGAAGGCGCCGTCGTACAAGTGAACGGCAAACGGGCCGGCGCCTACCGGGAACAGGACGGGACGCTGCATGTCGTCGATACGACTTGCACGCATATGGGCTGCGAGGTGGAATGGAACGATGGCGACCGGACATGGGATTGTCCTTGCCATGGCTCGAGATTTTCATTCAAAGGCGATGTCGTCGAAGGTCCGGCGAAGAAGCCATTAAAGGTCTACACGGACTGAACTCGCAAAACTTTCAAAAAGAGCTCTTATGCCCGGATCAGGCATAAGAGCTTTTTCCGCATCCACCATACAATCCGCTACGGCTTCAACACCACTTTCACGCAACCGTCCTCATGGCCGTAAAATTTCTGGTAACCGACTTGCGCGTCTGCAAGCGGCATCGGCGCTTGCCCCATCTTCAACGTAATATTGCGGGCGAAGAACGCTCCGAGCGGGAACATATTGTAAGTGCCTCCGTACACGCCGGTAATTTGCACCGTTCCGCATTTGCGAACCGCTTTCGTCGCGATTTGAATCGGCCCAAGCGTGCCGCCCTGCAGCTTCAGCTTCTGTTCGATGTACTAGAGCGGCGACTTCGATGTACTAGAGCGGCGACTTCTTCCCGTCCATCCCGACGCAGTCAATGACGACGTCCGCGCCTCCGCTGGTCACTTCCTTCAGATGCTCGCCCATATCATCATATTGGGTAAAATCGAAGGTCTCTACGTGATGAATCCGCTTCGCATGCTGCATCCGGTAATCGAGATGATCGACCGCGATGACCCGCTTCGCGCCTTTCATCCAAGCGAACTTCTGCGCCATCATCCCGACAGGGCCGCAGCCAAGGACGACACCGTATCGCCAGGCTTCACGCCTGCGTTCTCAACGCTCCAGTATGCGGTCGGCAGCACATCGGATAAGAATAGAAGGGATTCGTCCTCCACAGCTCGCAGGACGTGGGGAATGACGAACGGCATAAAATTGCCGAATGGAACGCGCAAGAACTCTGCTTGTCCGCCCGGGTAGTTACCGAACTTCTCGGTGTAGCCGAAGTATCCCCCTGAATCATAATGCGGATTGCTGTTATCGCATTGGCTGACTTGGTGATGCTTGCAATACGTGCATTGGCCGCAAGCGACAGTGAAAGGAATAACGACGCGGTCCCCTTTCTTCACTTTCGTTACGCCCGGTCCGACCTCCTCGACGATCCCCATCGGTTCGTGGCCGATGATATAACCCTCGGGCAGCGGCATGTTGCCGGCGTACAGATGCAAATCAGATCCGCATATCGCCGTACTCGTAATCCGTACGATGATGTCCTCCTTATCCTCGATTGCCGCATCATTGACTTCCCTAACGTCTACCGATTCTACGCCTTGATAAGTGACCGCCTTCATTCCGCATTATCGAATTAGAAAAAGTGGAGCCGACTAGTTGCTGCTGTGCTGCCGACTGAAGCTTACGATTGGGCTGCTTTCTTAGATTTCTCCGGCCTTATGGCGAACAGCGCCAACACGCAGCACACAGCGGCAGCTGCGGCGAATCCACCGTAGAGCAACATATTGCGGTTCAGCATAACCGACGCAAGAAGCGGACCAGCCGCCACACCGATAAATCTCATGCTGCTGTATAGCGATGTGATCGTGCCGCGCTCCTGCTTCTCAATGCCTTCGGTGATGAGCGCATCCAAACTAGGCAGCGCCAATCCGATCCCAGCCCCTCCAACGGAAATGAGAAAGAGGAGCCGCACAAGTCCCTTCGGTTCGGCAACAGCGACGATGGCCATTGCCACCGTCAGCATAGCTGCGCCCGTTACCGTCAGCCACTTCATGGCCGTTTTATTTTGCCCGACTGTCTTGCCCACAATGTAGGAAGCCAAACATATAGCGCTAAGCGGAATAGCCAGCATGGCGCCTTTCTTGATTCCATGAATCTTATGCGTGTCCTCCAGCATGGAAGACAGATCATATAGAAAGCCGAACATGACGTACATAGCCAGACAGCCGATCGCAAAAATCGTGTATAGCCACTTGCCGTTGTTCTTCAGAATGGATTTCACGTCGGCGATGAACTGTCTCAAGGAAACCCCTTCCCGCTGCTTGGACGGCGCCTTGACGCAAGCCGCAACGGCGATGATCGAGATTAGACAAATGAATGGAATAATTACAAGCGGCAAATACCATACGATATATGCTAAAGCAGAGCCTGCAATGGGACTGACCACTTTGCCTAACGTATTCGATGTTTCGACCATGCCGAGGCCATTGCTCACTTGCTCGTCTTCCTTGAACATGTCGCCTACGAGCGGAATAACGATCGGAAAAGCGCCAGCCGCACCGATGCCTTGTATGAACCGTCCTGTCAATATCCATGCATAAGCCGTGTGATGGCTCATTAGCCAAACCGACAATCCGGACAGCAGGCCTCCCGCCATTGCGATGGACAAACCGATCAGAATGATCCGTTTGCGGCCGAAGCGATCGGACAGATAGCCAGCGACCGGGATGCATACGATCGAGATTGCCGCGTATACCGTAATAATTAAGCTGGCCTGCCACGAGACGATGCCTAGCTTACGTTGCATTAGCGGCAGCACCGGTATTAGCATCGAATTCGCCAGCGTCATAATTAACGGAATCGATGAAATGGCGGCCAAGTCCCTTTTTTTCTTCTCGTACAAGATGGCACCTTCCTACTCGTCGTCTGATCCCTCGAATAGGATGCCACGAATCTGTCGGCCCATTCGGCTGCCCGTCAGCCAAAAGAAGGCTGCTCAACGTCCGGCGAACCGGCATGAGCAGCCTTTCTTTAAATGGTTATATGCGATACTTGCAAATTAATATCCGTATACCTCAAAGTTGTACAGCGAGTAGCCGTATGGCGTGCCGCGTTCAGTGCCGAGCATGCGGACATAACGTCCAGTACCGGTTACGTTAACGTCGTCGATACCGCCGTCGCCAGTCGTCGTGCTGTACACGTCAGACCAGTTCGTGCCGTCATTCGACACTTGAAGCTTGTACGACTTGCCGTATGCCGCTTCCCAATTGAGCGCGATGCGCGTAATCGTACACGATTGGCCCAGATCGACAGAGATCCATTGGCCGTCGACGCCAAGCGCCGATCCCCAGCGCGTATTAACGTCAGCATCTACCGCAGCGCTCGCAACGAACGGTACTTCCACCGTCGATGCCGTTGCCGTCTTGTTCAGCGACAGAAGCGTCGAAGGCTGCTGCGCTTCCGGTGTCGTCGTTCCGTCGTTGTATGCTTCTACTTCATAAAGCGAGTAGCCGTACGGCGTGCCGCGCTCCGACATATTGATCCGGAGGTAACGGCCGGAGCCATTCACCGTTATTTCGTCCGTATTGCCGTCGCCGGTCGTCGTGGAGTACAGATCAGTCCATGCCCCGCCGTCGTTCGATACTTGGAGCTTATACGATTTGCCATAAGCAACTTCCCATAGCAATTTCACTTTCGTCAATTGCTGCACGCTGCCGAAGTCGACCGTCAGCCATTGCGCATCGACGTTCAGTTCCGAAGCCCAGCGCGTCTCTGCGCTTCCGTCCGTGGAATTGGCGCCCGCGAACGGCGTTTGGGTCGACGAAACCGTGACGACTTTGTTCTTGGCGAGGTTAACGCCAGGTTGCGGCTGCGGCGTACCGCCGTCTCCGCCATTGCCTCCGCCGGACGTGCCGTCCCATGCCACCCATTGGTCAGCCGTGTTCGAGTTCGTCATCGGGTTCACTTTCACAAGCGACTTCGGACCGACAACCGCCGTACCCGTCACGCCGCCTGCATTCCGGAACGTAACCGTAACCGGACTCGCTGTCGGATTCCATACTTGTGCTGAGTATACATTGTTCTTCTTATACACCGTTGCGCTCGTCCAGCCGGTTGCCCATACGTCTCTTGTGCGCTCGCCGAGCGACGCCATGTTGTTGACGAACCAGTACGTGTTAAAAATCTCGTTGCGCTGCATCGTTGTCGTATTCCAGCCGGCAAGCACCGCTTGCGGATCGGAGAGTGCCCGGATCGGCCATACGATATGCTGCCAGTCCGTTCCCGGCGTACCGCCGTTGTCGGCGACGAAGCCGTTGTACAGCGCTGCCGCCTTCGCTTTATTCAAGCCGTAGCTGGTCAAATATTCGGCTGTCGGCAGCCAGTGAATACCGTACGTATGCACTGGTTCGCCGCTGAAGAACGTACCGAAGAAGTTCGACGAGCCATATACTTGGCCGACCGACTTATGCGTCCACTCTGGAATCCAGTTGTCGCCGTCGTAGTTGAACCAGTATTGCTCAACGGCGTTCAGCTCCGTCGTGAAGCCGTAGACAGCCGCATCCCGGTAACTCGTGTTGCCAGTCAGCAAGCCCCACATGTATTGGCCAACCCATCCGAACAGCGATTCGCCGGCTGCTTCTTGGTTGTTGCCGCTGTCGTTGTCGGCATAGCCGCCTGCCCACGAATGGCCTTCATACGGATCAAAGTTACGGAAGGCCGGATATTGCGGATCATTCTTCGCCGGATTCGCGTAGTCGCGGACGAGCTGCTCGACCATGCCGCCGTAGTTATTGCGGAAGCTGTCGTCGAACGTCGCCAGAATCGCCGATGCGAATACATAGTAGCCGTACGTGAAATGGTGGTCCGTAATGCCGTAGTTTGCGCCGAAGCCGCTGTTTTTGTAATACATCGTGCCCCAGTCATTATTGTAGTACATGAAATATTCCGGTTCGCCTTCTGTGTACGTGTACCAGTCCGTCAGAATCGTCTTCATGCGCGACAGGAACTTGTTGCGAAGCGCTGTATCGCCGATCTCGTTCGCCTCGAGCGCACCCATCGCGAGCGGGTGAAGCGCTTTGCCTTGCCAGTAAGCGTCGCCGTTCATAATGTTGTTCTTCGTCTCATCGTCGAGAGTCGCCAAGTAGCTGGTCAACTGCTGACGCGTATATTCTGGATTGCCCGGCTCCGTGAAAGTCGGTACCATACCGTAGAACTTGTCTACCGTCGTAAAGGAATTGCCTTCCTTCACCTTCAGCGTGCCGCGGACCGACGGATAAGTACGGGTCGTCAGCGCATTGTTTGTCTTCTTCCATTGGTGAGGATACAGCGCGAGCATCGACTGATCGGAGAAGCCGGCGCGTTTCGCCTGCGTCGTCACGCTGAGCGTCGTCGTTACATCGGACGTTCCCTCGTTGTAAGCATAAGAAGCGGTCGAGCCGGTAACGAATGCATAAGCGTGTTGATAGTACAGGTCCAGATCCGATGCGGCCGGCATCGTCGCGACCGACATATATTTATTGCCGCCGCCGAGCTGGATCTTAATCTTCGCTCCGACTTTCTTGAACACCGTGCCCGGAGGGGCGAAAATGCCGTAGTAACGGTTCGTCGCCACTGGATTCGGACGGCCGTCCGTATTCAGAATGCGGAGGCTGATCCGGTCGCCCGTATACGTGGAACCTTCCGTCGTCAGAATTGCTGCGCCGCTCGGGTCGGCCGCTCCTGCGATCAGCGTCGAGTACAGCTCGACGGAGTTCGCATCGCTGAACTCGGTATACACATAAGGAGAGCCCTTCGTGAACGTCACTTTCATTTTGTCTTCTGCCGTATCGCTGAGCACCGTAGTAACGTTGAAATCGCCATAACCCGTCACACGGTTCTTCATGGTCGATGTATTAATGTTGCTTGCCATCATGTACAGGTCCGGATTGCCGTCGGCATTCACCGCTCTGCCGTCTGCGCTCAGCCAGCCCGCGCCCGGATTCAGAAGGCCGAGACCTTGATTGAAGAACTTCGACTTCAGCGGAAGCGTGATCAAGTAATCGCCTAGCGGCTTGATAAGCAGCGATTGCCACCAGTCATTGGACGGAATCGGCGTATTCACCTCTGCCGTCTTGTTGCCCGGGTAGTTCGGCTGCGGGAACGTCCAGTCATTCGTCAGATAACTGCCGGAACCGACCGTTACTTTGGCAGGCGTCGGAAGCGCAGGAATCGAATAAACCGGCTGCGGCTGTCCCGCTGCATAATCGTAGACTTCGAAGTCGTAGAGGCTGTAGCCGAAGCTCGTGCCTCTGCCGATCCCCTTCATCCGCACGTAGCGGCCGGATGCATAGACCGGAATGTCCTGCTTGCCGCCTCCGCCGTGAATTTCACGATACACAGTCGTCCAGTTGGACGCATCGTCGGACACTTGCAGATCGAACACGCGGCCATATGACTCCCAATTAAGTACGATGCGTCCGATCGTGCGTTTATTGCCGAGATCGACGTAAATCCATTCGTTGTCCGTCGCATTGGAGCCCCAACGAGTTGACGGATTGCCGTCGACTGCGTTCGCTGCAAGCGTTGCGCCCGGCGGTAAGTAGCCCGACTGCTCAAATGACGATACCATTACCGGCTTGTTCAGCGCCACGTTCGGTCCGTACTGTACCGGAGGCTGGTTGACGCCTCCGGTTCCATATACTTCGAATTCGAATAACGAGTATCCGTAAGCGGCAAGCGAACGCTGCGTGCCCAGAATACGGACGAATCGGCCCGCTCCGGTAACGGCTACATCATCAACACCGCCGTCTCCCGTTGTCGTGGAATAGATGTTCGTCCAATTGGATTCATCGCTCGACGTCTGAATTTGATAAGCCGTTGCGAATGCGCCTTCCCATTGCAGCTTGACGCGGTCGATCGCAGCGTTAGCGCCCAAATCGATATAAATCCATTGCGGATCCGTACCCCAGCCGCTCGACCAGCGCGATCCGGTATTGCCGTCGACAGCCAGACTTGCCGAGTTGTTGCCCTCCACCGATGATGCATAAGCCGTACGGTTAAGTGACAGCAAATACGAGCCTGCCGCCGCATCGGCAACCTTCACCGGTCCGAGCGATACGAGCGTTCCGAGCATTGCGGCAGCCATTGCGCTGGCGCCGACACGCTTGCCGAGCTTTCTTGCTTTACTACTTGTAAACATGATTTCCCTCCTCAAAATATTCGCAGTTTCGCCGCATTAGCGATGAATCCGCTTACAAATCATGTATAGAAAGAGCTGCTTCAGCTCTTGCATTGCTTTCAATTGCATTGACTTGCAATACTAGCCGAAGCAGCCCGCCATACCATTAATGATTAATACACTTCTACTTCATACAAAGACGGACCATATGGCGCGAAGCCTTTCTCCGTCATATAGAGCCGGATGTACTGGCCTTGATGGCCGCTCAGATCGACCGATTCCTCGTACGACTGTCCGACGTCGATCGTCAGCGGCCGATCGATCGTCTGTATCGTCTGCCAATCCGTTCCGTTATCCGATACTTCGATAAGCAGACCTTTGGCATACGCTCTCTCCCAGAACATTTTCAGAGTCGTCAGCGTACGGATTGCTCCAAGATCGATCACAACCCACTCCGGCGTGTTGGAATTGTTGGCCGCCCAATCCGCTTCCCAGCGGTTCGACAAGATGCCGTCTGTTACGAACGAAGCCGCACCGGATGCGCTGGAGGCGCTAGCCGCCGCATGCAGGGCCAGGTTCGTTCCAGATGCCGGCGGATTGCCGCCTGCACCTGGATCTGGATTGCCCCCAGTGCCCGGATCTGGATTGCCGCCCGCACCTGGATCTGGATTGCCGCCAGCACCTGGGTCTGGATTGCTGCTTGGGTCAGAAGCAGTGCCGAACACTTCAAACTCCCACAACGAATAGCCGTAAGGCAATGCTCTGGTCGTGCCGTTCATCCGAACGTGACGAGCCTCGACGTTATTCATCGCAATCGTGTCGATGCCGCCGTCGCCGTTCGTTTCCGTGTAGACATCCGTCCAGTCGCTTTCTTGCGGATTGTCTGCGGTTGCGACTTGGATGCGGTAAGCTTGACCGAATGCGCCTTCCCAATTCAGCACGACGGAATCGATCTTATGCAGTGAACCAAGATCAAGTGCAATCCATTCCGAATCGGTAAATGCGGACTCCCAGCGCGTACCTGTGTCGCCATCGTTCACGTTGGCCGCTGGCATGTTGCTCGTAGAAGCCGAGGCCGCTGCGCCAGCAGAAATTTTTGTTACAACAGGATCGGGGTCCGGATTGCCTCCGGAGCCTTGGCCTGGGTCTGGGTCTGGGTTACCGCCAGAGCCTTGACCTGGATCGGGATCCGGATTGCCTCCCGTACCTTGTCCAGGATTCGGATCCGTACCCGAGCACGGGCCGGGATCCGTGCCTGTACCCGGATCCGGGTTGCCGCCAAGAGACGTTCCGTAAACTTCGAACTCCCACAACGAGTAGCCATACGGAGTACCGCGTGTCAAGCCGTTCATCCGAACATGTCTGGCTTCCACGCCGTTCATCATAATCGTATCCAGACCGCCATTGCCGTTCGTCTCTGTAAAGACGTCGGTCCAATCGCCGTCCTGCGGATCGGCTGCGGTTGCGACTTGAATCTGATACGACTTGCCGAATGCCCCTTCCCAGTTCAGAACAACCGTATCCAGAATATGAGCCGTTCCAAGATCGATCGCGATCCATTGCGGATCAGCCGCAGCAGACTCCCAACGCGAGCCGCCCTGGCCGTCAATCGCGTTCGACGCCGGCTGGTTGTTCGACGAAGCGGTCGCTATTTTGCCCATTGCCGCATTCGGAGCTGCCGATTTCACTTCTTGCGTAACGGAAGTTGCCGCATAACCGCTCGCTTGAATCGATACAACATAAGACTTGATTGCAGTAAATAACGAACGGTCTAACTGCAGAACGCCATCTGCGATCGATATCTTGTCTGCCGGAACCGCAGCGCCGTCAATCGTGACGCTTCCGATCAGCGCTCTCCATGCCGGATCGTCGGAGAACGTAATATCGATGCCATTGCCGGCTTTGTTATCGGACGTGTCCGCTTGAAGCACAGGCGCCGATTTCACTTCGCGAATAGCCACATCGTCGATATAGATCGTGTGCGGATCAATCGGCGTTGTGCCGCTAGCCGTTACTACGTTGCCGAGCAAATATTTCAGCGTCAGCGTCGTCCCCGCCCCAGCGCGAAGGCTTGCCGAGAACGTATGGCTCGAATCGTTCGTCAGGTTGAAGCTTACTTGCTCATTATTGTTGTAGCCCGACAACTCGAGCAGAATCGGCCGGTCGGCCGTCGACCAAGCCCGGAAGCTCAGTTCATAAGATTTGCCGGCTTCCAGCTTGATGCCGGACTGGAAGAATTGCGTCGACCAAGATACCGGGACGTTCCATTGCGGATGCATGCCGCCGTGATAGGCGATATCGATCTTAGCAGTACCATTGTCGACTTCGAACGACGAGACACCACTTTCGCCTACCCACGTTTCCCAGCCTGTGTCTTGATTGGAGAAGCTGCCGTTCGTTACGATGTTGCCATCACTCGTAAACACCGTCTGGCTGACTTTCGTATCCGCGTAACCGTCTGCTTGCACGGTGATCTCATAAGTCCGGTCCGTATCCAGTACGCCTGCCGCAATCTCAACACCGCCAGACGAAACCGTATATTGTCCGCTGAGCAGCTCAACACCGTCTACAAGCACGGATTGAACAGCCGCTTCCCAAGCCGTATCCGGCGTGAGTGCCAGCTGAATCGGCTGACCGACCCGGTTGTCGATGTTGTCAGCGATCAGCATAGGCGGACGCTTCACCGGCGCGTTCTGAATTTCGACGGCCACGTCATCGAAATAAATATCGTGCGCGCCTGCTGGCGCCGTTCCTAGCTTACCAAGCAGGAACTTCAATGCTACGCTCTCATCAGCCGTCATTTTGAAAGTATACTCGAATGTCTGCCAATCCGTCGTAAGTGCAATCGTGCCTGTATCGAACCGGCGCGTATACGTCGCGTTCTCAAGCGTCGCTTGAATGTCGCGCGGCACGCTCGATTTGGCTTTGAACGATACAACATAAGTCATACCTTTGCTAAGCTGCAGATTCGACTGATTCAACATGACGTTCCACGATTCGCCGCCGACGTTCGAAACCGAAATTCGCGCTTCTCTTCCGTCAGCTTGGAAGTTCGCTGTTCCGCCTTGTGTGAATGGTTCCCAAGCCGTAAGACCTGCCGAGAAATCGCCATTCTTCAGCGGGAACATATCAATGCCCGTGAAATCGACGTTCCGGTTCGAAGTCCGGATCAGCTTCACATTGTCGATTACGACATCTTCGTTGCTGCCGCCAAGCAGCAATACGAATCGTCCGTCTGGAACCGTAACTCCGCTTGGCATCGTGAACGTAACGGTGTGCGTTTCCATCGACGTGCTAAGTGCAATGTCAGCTTGTTCTGCGAATACAACAGCGCCGTCTGCGCTCGTCCAGCGGACACCGATCGACCGGTCCGCCGATGCTTTCGCATCGAAAGTCAATTGATAGTCGTCATTCGCCAGCAACTGCATGCCTTTCTGCTCGGCTGTAATGTCATCTGGTGAGCTGCCGCCGTCCTCGACCGCAACTTCAAGCGCTCTCCGGTTCTCATCGACCGCTGCGGTTGCGGATGCTCCTGCGGAAGCCGTGAAGTTCCAGTATTTCATCCGGTCCATCGTACCGAGATCGAAAGTTCCGTTATAGATTTGGTTGCCGTTGTTCAGCGGCTCTTTCGTGCCGTTCGGATCGGACAGCACGTCCGTTTCCTCTAGCACAGCATTGCCGATCCAAATATCTCCCGTGCTAAGGCCCATATTGAACTCAAGCCGTGCTGCAATATCGGTAGCCGCGTTCATCGTGAACCGGTATTCGTAGTGCTGCATATTCGTCTTCAGCGCAACGTCGAAGCTGTCCGAATAAGTCGCCCAGCCGTTATCGTCGTCGCCGCCGAATTTTAAGCTCATCGCACGGTTCGCCGATGCTTTCGCATCGAAGCTGATCTTATACGTATGACCGCGTGTCAGGGTCGCGTATTGAATCATCTGAACCGAGTAAGGCTGGTTGCCGCCGCTCGTAATGGACAGCTTAGCAAATTTGTCGGAATCGACCGTATCGACTGAAGCGCTGCCCGCCCCGCCGAAATCCGGCGTGTGCAGGAAGTTCCAATAGGTCGGATTCAAAGCCGTACCCGATGCTGCAATATCATTCAGTCCTTGCTCATAATCGGCGTCATAGAGCAAGTTGCCATCTACCGGCTCTTTGCCCCCTGCCGGGAACGGTTCTTTCGTAATGACCGGCTCCGTCGGCGTCCGGTATGGACGGCCCGTCAGGTCATATACGCGAACGTAGTCGACCTTCATCGTTGCCGGAAGAAGCGAGTCGTTCGGCAGACGGTTGCCGTCGAACATGCCGCCGATTGCCAAGTTCAGAATCATATAGAACGGTTTATCGAACGGTGCCGGATAGGCGTACTTGTCCGGTTGACCCGCTCCTGTGCTGTCCCAGTTGTTGACCTTCTGGAACAGGTTGCCGTCCACGTACCACCGGATTTCGCCCGGCTCCCATTCCACCGCATACGTATGGTATTCCGCAATCGACTGCCCTGTTGGGAAATCATACGTCGCACCTGTCGACTTATTGTTAGGAGCTGGCTTGCCGAAATGGATCGTGCCGGCTACTTCCTCCGGCAAGCGGCCACGGGCTTCCATAATATCGATCTCACCCGACGATGCCCATGTGCCGTATTCGCTGCCCGCCGGCATCATCCAGAACGCCGGCCATACGCCTTCGCCTGTCGGCAATTGCATCCGTGCTTCGAATCGGCCGTATGTCTGCGTGAATGTCGGTTGCGTATATACGCGGCCGGACGTGTAAGGCTTGCCTTCATAAGTTTCTTTCTTCGCTTGGATGACCAGATTTCCGTCTTCGACCTTCATATTGTCTGGTCGGTAATACTGCTGCTCGCCGTTGCCCCAGCCGTCCAAGCCGTACTGGCTGCCTGTTCCGAGCTGATAAGCCCATTTGTCCAGATTGACGCCGTTCGTATCGAGGTTGCTGCCGCTGCCATCGAACTCGTCATGCCAGACAAGGCTCCAATCGCTTGCACCTTCGATCTGCTGCGTAACGGCCGCTTTCTCGTAACCGGCTGCTTTCACGACGATTTCATAGCTGCGCTCTTCTCCGAATAAATCGGCATCAAGCGTAATCGTACCGTTCGTAACCGTATATTTGCCCGCATCGACTTGTACGCCGTCGAGCCAAACCGAGCTCACCGCGTTCCGCCATGCATCCTGATCGGCGAACGTAACTGCGATCGGCTGGCCGAGCACGTTATTTTCAGCGTCCGGCGACAGTACCGGCGGAGTCGTCAGACGAATATCGTTGCTGCTGCTTACTTTCTCGCCTGCCGCTTCGCGTGCGCCCTTCACTTCCAGGCGAACGTTATCGATTAGGACGTCGTGCTGTCCAACCGCTTCCGCATCAGCGGTCTTGCCGAGCAAAAATTTTAATCCGACAATATCATTCTTATCTGCCGTAAATTCATAAGTGAACGTGTTCGTTGCTTCGTCCAACTGTACTTTCTCGTTCAAGTAACGGAAGTACGAGCTGTTCTCAGCGGACAGTTCGATCATCCGCTGTTCTGTTGAACGAGCTGCGAACGATACGATGTACGTCTTTCCTTTGATGAGCTGAAGCGGCTCTTGCAAGAGCATGACGTCCCATGGGTTAGCGCCGTCATTCTCAATCTCTGCATGGAAAGCACCGTTATCGGTCGAGAAGGTTGCACTCGAATCGCCGTCATAGATGCCTTGCAAATGCGTTGTCCAGCCTTCATCGCCGGCAGAGAAATCACCGTTCTGAATAAGGAAAGCACGCTCCCGCGCATCTTGCAGCTCAACGTGTACGTTGTCGACATACACATCATGTGCCGTCAACGCTGCTTCGCCTTCAAGCTTGCCGAGCAGCAGCTTGAACGATGCCGTCAAGTCGGCCGTCACTGGAAGCTCATAACGGAATGTTTGCTTGTCCGCCGTCAGATTTACTTTCTCCGAAATGTAACGGGTACCGCCTGCATCGACGACGATTTCCGCCGCGCGAGGCTTCGTCGACCGGAGATCGGCTGTTACGACGTACACCTGATTTTTATGAAGGGCGAAGTCCGTCTGCATCAGCATAACGTCCCATGGGTTAACCCCTTCATTAGCAATGGCAATCTTCATCTCGCCTTGCTCTAACGTGAATTGCGCATCGGAGCCCCAGCCGTCATATCGGCCCTGCACATGCTCGCTCCACGCTGTCTTGCCGTTCGAGAAGTCGCCATTCTTAAGCGGGAACTGATCCGCTAACGGAAGCTCTCCGACATTGTTGTTCGTCAATCGGCGCAGCACGATGTCATCCAACAAGACCGTGCCATCGAATCTGCCCAGCAAGAACCGAAGCTGTGCCTTCGCATCGTTGACGCCATCAGCAATCGAGAACGGAATCGTATACGTCGCCCAGTCCGTCGTGACATTGACTGGCTTGTAGCCCGCCACCGTGAGGCCGTCGAATTGTTCGATGCCGACATCAATCGTTCTGTCCGCCGTTGCCTTCGCTTTGAACGTCAGCTCGTATTCATTGCCTTCAATCAGTTGGATCCCCTTCTGAGTCAGCGCTATCGCATCGGAGCTTGCACCGCCATCTGTTGTTTCGACAACCAATTGACGGTCACCGTTAACCATTGCGGAAGCATCAGCCTGATTGGTCTCGAAGTGCCAATACGTCATCCGGTCGACTCGGCCGAGATCGAATGTGCCGTTGTACACGTGATTGCCGCCAATCGGCTCTTTCGAATCATCTTCCCGGTAAGGATCGACTTCTTCTATTTCGACGAGCTTCACGTTGCCGAGCCATACCGGCTTCGTATTCAAGCCCATATTGAACTCGAGCCGTGCAAGCGGATCGGTATCCGCATCCATACGGAACATTAATTGATACGATTGCAGCTTATCGGACAGAGCCGCTTCTAGCGTATCGGAATACGTTCCCCAACCGCGGTCGGCGCCGCCGCCGAACTTCACGATCATCGTCCGGTTGCCGTCCGACTTCGCATCGAAGGACAGCTTGTACCAACGTCCTTTGCCAAGCGTCACGTTCTGAATCAATTGAACCGCATGGACAGCATTGCCGCCGTTTGCGATGTTTACTTTCGCGAATGTTTGGTTATCTACCGTATCAGACGCGACCGAGGCGTTGCCGCCGAACGTACTGATCTTCGCGAAGTTCCAGAAATCCGGATCAAGCGCCGTGTCTCCCGAATCAATCGTCTTGAAGCCATGCGTATATTGCGGATCATATACGTAGTTGCCGTCAATGGCATGCTTGTATGGCTCCGCGATTGGCTCCTTCGATACTTCAGGTTCAGCCACTTGTTCGTTATAACCGCCGACTTTGTCGTATACACGAACATAATCGACTTTCATCTCTGCCGGAAGCATACTGTCCGCCGGCATTCTGCCGCCGTCGAAGCTTCCGCCGATTGCCAAGTTAAGAATCATGTAGAAAGGTTTATCGAACGGTGCTGGGTAAGCGTTCTTCGCTGGCATATTCTCGCTTGTGCTGTCCCAGTTGTTCAGCTTCTGGAAAAGCTGTCCGTCGACGTACCAACGAATTTCTCCTGGCTCCCACTCCACGCCGTATACATGTTCGCCGGTAATATCTTGACCAGCCGGGAAGTGGAATTCCGCTCCGGTCGATTTATTATTCGGCCAAGGCTTGCCGTAATGGATCGTACCGGCAACATCCTGCGGCAGACGGCCGCGCACTTCCATAATGTCGATCTCGCCCGAGGATGCCCATACGCCGTATTCGCTGCTTTGCGGCATCATCCAGAATGCCGGCCAAATCCCTTGGCCCGTCGGCATCGTAATTTTCGCTTCGAATTTGCCGTATGTTTTGCCGTATGTCTGCTGCGTGTACAGGCGGCCGGAAGAGTAAGGTTTACCGTCTGTGGTTTCTTTACGCGCTTGGATAACCAATTGGCCGTCTACAACTTTAAGGTTGTCTTTCTTGTAGGACTGCTGCTCGTTGTTGCCCCAGCCATCCAAGCCATATTGCGAGCCGGTGCCTAATTGGTAGCCCCATTTGTCCATATCGACGCCGTTCGTATCCAAGTTGGTTCCGCTGCGGTCGAACTCGTCGCTCCAAACCAGCTGCCATTCATCTGGATTCTCTCCTGGGTTGCCTCCTGGATTCTCACCTGGGTTACCGCCCGGATTGCCTCCTGGGTTCTCGCCCGGATTGCCTCCT
>NZ_BILZ01000083.1 GCF_004000825.1 Paenibacillus kobensis NBRC 15729
CCAGCTCGATGATCGGTCATGGGATGGCCGAATCTTGATTATAGGCTAACTAAACTTATCCCTTGCAGATTTTAGAACATATTGCTCGACTGAGGAGGTTATCCCAACAGGAAGACTTGTTATCGGTTACAGCGGTTATAGCATCTCGCCCCTAACGCCGAACAGCTTACTCGATACGGCCGATATAAGCAGCATCTGCTCCATGAACTGTTCATGCGAAGCATCCATTCCGCTGTTCAGCCATTTGCGTATGACATGAACCGTTCCTCCTACAGTCCATTCGATATAGAAGTCAAGATCTACCTTTGAGGTTGCGCCATCGCGGCCCTCCGTTCCCTTCAAAATACATGCCATGCTGGCATGCAGCCGGTCCTCAAAGCGGCGTTTATATTCCGGTAGTGCGCCTGATAGCAGCATACGATAAAACGTCACATTGCGACTAATATGGTCCAAACTGCTGCGGAAATACGTCTCCAGCACCGCCATTAACTGATCCAATTCCTTTAGAGGCTTAATACTATCCACCATTGCAAAATATTCGCTGAATTTCTCCTCCATCAGCTCTTCGAGCAACTCCGCCTTCGATGAGTAATGGCTGTAGAAGGTGACCCGATTGACGCCCGCCTTCTTGGCGATATCCGTTACACTTATCGTTGAATACGGCATGACTTCGAGCAACGCCAGAATTGCTTCATGGATCGCTGACCGCGTGCGAACCACTCTCGTATCTGGATAATTGTAATGATTCATGTTGTATGGCTCCTTACTATTTTTAACGACAAATTTTACGTAATTGTAGTATTCGCTACATCATAGGGAATACTGTTAATGGGTCTGCTTATCCTCTATGATACAATAAAAGCGCTTCAACCTTAACCATCCAGTTCAATCTAACAGACGAGGTGAGCAGCAATGACTGCGAATAAATTATTTTTGATTACCGGTTCGGCTACCGGATTGGGACGAGCACTGGCAATTAAACTTGCGGAGCAAGGGTACAAGCTTTCGCTCGTTGACTTCAATGAAGAGGCGGGCAATGAAACGTTGTCGCTCGTGAAAGAAAAAGGCGCCGAGGCGATCTTCATCAAAGCGGACGTATCCAAGGAAGAAGACGTCAAGCGCTATGTTGAAGAAACTGTCCGCGTGTTCGGAACGATCGATTATTTCGTAAACAATGCGGGTGTTATGGTACCAATGCGTCTCTTGCATGAGTACGAGATGAACGAGTACGACCGCGTAATGGGCGTCAACCTGAAGGGTGCGTTCCTCGGCCTAAAATACGTCATACCGGTTATGCTGCAAAATGGCGGCGGCAGCATTGTCAACACCGTTTCCTCGAACAGCTTCAAGCCTACGGCGTTCAACGGCCTGTATTCTGCGACCAAACACGCGCTTGCCGCGCTTACGAAGTCGATCGGTCAAGACTATCAGGACTTAAACATTCGCGCGGTTGGCGTTGCGCCTAACATGATGACGACGAACATTTCCGCTAATGCGGTCGTGACGCTGACGGAAGATCGGATGGCGAAGCTGTACGCTTCGACCGGCCCTAACATTCCGGCAACGCCAGAAGCAATCGCTGAAGCAGTCATCTTCGCAGCTACGACAGGCGCCGACCTGCTGAACGGCACGATCATGAACTGCGCCGGCGGCGAGATTTACCAATAAGTTTTACCAATAAGCAGCAGACGATACGAGCGAGGCCGTCCCTTATATTCAAGGGACGGCCTTTTCTTGCGCTGCGCTTGCATAGGCACGGAGCGGACTGCGGCGGCGAACCCATTAGGGGGAACTTTTCTTGTTTCCTTACCCTTATATCTATAAGCAATTTGTAGTACTTCCTTTTCGTCCCCAAGCCTCTCTAGAATAGTACAAGATAATACTTCCTTAACTAAAGCATCCCCTGTTAAATCCATCCTCTCATAAAAATCAAATAATCGTCTTAGTAATTCGGTTTCAATATCTTTTCTTAGTAATTCGATCAAATAATCATTTATATCACCAAAAAACACGTGGTTAAGAACTTCTTCATAAAATGCTTCATGTTCAATAAGGTTAAACCTGAATTTTGGAAATTCATCAATAAATACTTTGACTTAAGCGCGCAAGCGCGGGTCTGACGGGCTTAGCCAGTGCAGGATTGTCCGACTGATCCACTTCCCCGAATTCCTCGGCAGGACCGAGAGCCGTATGGCCCGATAGTATGAAGTTATGCATCGTTACTGTCTTCGAAGCATCACCTAAAAACTTTTGATCAAGATTCCAACTCTATTTTTTACTTTGGTATAAAAACTCAACTTCACCATCTAGCAAATATCGATATTCAAATAATTGCATTGTTCTTTCCCTAATTCTCTCCCGTATAACCGTGCCTAGGCTTACCGATCCTTGTGTTCCAAGGTAACCATTATTAATAAATGTCTTCTCTACAAATTTTGTTTCCCTTAAGTGATACTGTAACCATTCCTTCTGCGAGTCAATTAGTGCTTCTCTTGGTTCTCTATCCAACTTAGAAAGAAGCTTTCTATAGATTTGATTCAACTCTTTATCCCAAACCTCTGTATATTTGCCTTCCAATGCCCCCCATCCCAATGTTGTAATAATCTCTTTGGAATTCTGAAATTCATTAAATTCCACTTCATAATCATGATCTATAGGATTTCGAAGCATTTCATCATAAAATTCTCCTTTCAAATCATAGGTCCCAATGCTCATGGACAACACTTCATTATTAGAAGGGTCTGTTTGACCTTCAGTTATTTCTTTCGCTTCTGTTCCATTACCTGTACTCACTACATCAGGAGGCAGTTCAGTATTCATTATTGATTTAGTCTCGCTGTTCGAGGTAGTCGATTGACTAACATTTTGACAAGCTGAAAACACTATCGTTATAAAAAATAAGAAGATTATCTTGCCTTTCATAAATTATCTCCTTAAATATTATCTTAAATATTTACCGGAAATGAATCGATGCATCCGTATCCCCATCATAATCGGTATCCAGACAATTTCCAATTAGAATTCACAGTATTTTCTTTTGAACTCCGACTCTTATCTCCTGAGTTAAAGGGATAGTGGACAAAAGGGTGAAACGACTTAGTGGAGCCTAGAGGGATTCCATCTCGCACATCTCGATGAAGAAGCACCTATCAGTGACTGATAGGTGCTGTTCGTAATCCAAATCATGATGAATGCTCGAACTTCCGCTTATGCAAAGGCTGTCGTGTTCGTACGGGGACTTCCCGTCAAGTGATCAACCACTTTCTTCTGGTTCGCGAGCCAAGCAGCAGTAGGATTGGCAATCCCATTGATGAAGGGCACACTGTGTTCTTTTACAAAATTCTCCTCCGGCGTTGGCGGCGGATTCCGATGTACGAATAGGGAAACGATCGCAATGGCGATGCCGACTACCGCTGCCACTACGCCAATGACCGGAATAGCCGAGCACACGGTGACGCCTGCCATTGCAGCTAGTCCTAGTCCCGCTTCAACAAGGAATGCGATACCGGTTGCGACGATCTCTAGAATATCAAGCACTTTGACGGCTACCGGTTGTCCCTGGGAGAAATCGCTTGCGATCTGGAAGCCCGTGCAGACGCAAGCCGCACCTAAGGCCAGAATCGTCATTCCACGAGCGAATACGCTGGCAACCTTAGAAACGGTCGACCATGAAGAGGCGGCTGCTTCCAGCGACTCTGCCTTTGCCATTGCTTCTCCGGCAGCCTGCCCTGCTTGTGCCAACTCCGGTGCAGCGACTTCGATCAATCCGGCGTCGACCTTTATCCCGATCTGACCGGCAACTCTCGACATTCGCTGTACCTCCATTGCGTTCTGAATATCGGCTCCCGCCTGCATCAGCTCGGCTGCGGCTGATTCGGCTTTAGCGAGCTTCGAGGCAGCAGTAAACTTGGAGATATCGCTGAAGATATTGGCAGATAAATCGACGAGATCGATGACCGCTTTTGTTTTATTTTCAGACGTTAAGTCTTTCCACCCCATGAATGTCTGTATGGATGAGTAGATACCGAATCCATAAATGGCAACCGTCATGGTTCTGCCTAATGCAGCCGCAATCTTCGGATTATTACTTGCCCATGCATGGATACGCGCGGGAACCGGCAAATCCTTGAATCGGATCAACACTTCCATCGATTCCGATATAATACTACCCATATTAACGATAAGTTTGTTCACATCTTCTGCATGAAACTCCGCCTTTAACTTCTCTAGGTCTTCGTTGGCCGCTTTCAACACTTCATCCTGCCATTTGCCGCCTGCAAGAATAGAGTTGAAGTACTGCCTGAAGAACTCCGTCAGAAATTCTACGCCATCTTGTTTATTGTTCGTTGAGAATCTTGAAATGACAAAATTCAAGCGGACATCCATCACTCTGCCGTACAACGAGGTCGCGTATGTGATTTTCTTGCCGTCTCCAGCGTCCACTCTCGCTTCTTGATCCAAGGCGTGGAGCAGCGTACAGAGATGCGTCAGCCTCTTGCGTCCATCTAACGTGTTCTGAAGCGCAAGCCCATTGAGCGTAAACGGTCTTAAGCAATAGTCGTAGAGCTTCTGTGCCCACACAGTCGGCTGATCCGACAGATAAGCGGACAGTCCAGGAGCACAGCTTGCGAATGCACTGTCCAGCAGCGCGGAAGTAGCGAGGTTGTACCCTTTATCCTTGGCGAAACAGCTGTTCTCATTCCCTTTCCAGAAGAAGTCTAACTTATTGCTGTAATTAGGAATTTCCTGGAACTGTGATTTGATTCGCTCATCGGTACTTTTCGAGAAGGCATGCGTCAGGTATCCGACAGCGAACTTATCGGTTAAGAACGATTTGATATCTGTATTCTTAATGAGGTCCGCATCGCGCTGTGTTAAAGATGCGTTAGGGCCGACATCAGGCTTCGTCTCGCCGAACCAATTGCGCCAATTGTCATCCACGGCGTACAACATCAACGATTTAAGCTTGGCAAAGCTTAATTCGTGCAAGTTCTCCAAATCCGGCGTCGGCAGCGTGAACAGGTCCTCGACAGAACGATTGATCTCACCGATTAGCGCCTTAGCTGGCAGCAGGTGCTGCGGAAAGGCACGATTTGCCGTTTTCAATTCCGGGCTTTGCAGCGGATGATTAGCGAAGTAGGCTTGAACCGCGGTTTTCATTTCCGTAATGGATACGGAATCTTTATAGACGCCCGACAGGTTATGCGCGGGTCCATGATAATCGCCGGCTTCTTCATTATATTCGAATATGGATCCCGAGAATCTGCTATAATCCATCGTGAAATTAAAGTCGCCGCCGATCCACTTGGAGAAGCCAAAACCGCAGTACATCGGATCGACATCAAAGTGAACATGAAGTACATCTTCTTTCTTATCGTCCTGTGCGATTGTGAACAGCAGGGTCGTCGCATCATTGAATGCTTTACTGCCAGCCGGATCCCCAGGAATGACGAACCCCCCGTAAGTGTGCCGATTTCCCTTCTCATCTTGCTTGAAGCCCATTTCGAACAGAATCCAAGACTTTTGGTCTATCGTGATCGCATAACGGAACATAGCGGCTTCGGCTGTGAACGTGGAGCTCGTCCCGGCTGCAGACACGACGCCGGTGCCCATTAAGCCATGCGGGAACAACTTCAGAATGCCGTGTTCTTCTTGACCGTGTACATTGTTTCGCTGCCAATAAAAGTGTCCGCCATCATAATGGGTATCCACTGGAACCCCGTCTACAAGAATTTGATGATTAAACAACGAGATATGCTGGATCGGATAGCTATTGAGGCTATCGCCCGCTTGAAATTGTACCGATAACTTCGGAATGATCATACTTTACCTCCCAGTCTCGAAATGCTGAACAGAAAGTGGTTCATCGCTTCATTGCCGAACGCCTTGCGAAATAGCATTTCATTATGCCTAACCATGCTAATAAACTGGATTTCTTCCACAGCGCTCATATGCTTCTTGACGTTGGCAAGAATATTGGCAATCGTCATCTCAGGGTAACTCAATAAGCATAAGTAATCATGGGCATAATAAGAATGATAGCCTTCTGAGAAATGCAGGTCATAACCAATAAAACATTGCGCCTCTGCCCTTTCCACATTGATGTTCGCCACGACTACCTTCTCAACGGCATGGCTTCCATCCTCGTGCGGCTTGAATCTCCATAGTCGATCGCCGACCTCCAGCCGATTAATCGTTACGTTCGGGTTAAGCTGTTTGCTAAGATAGGGGTTTAAACTGCACCAGCCGCGATCGGTCATCATGGCATGCTCAGGCGATAGGAATACAGATTCTTCGTTGATGCTGTACATCTCTAGAACGAAAGGATTATAGATTTGCTCCGTAGAGCAGACCGAGAACGTCCCATGCCCATTCAGGACCAAATCGCCGGGCTCGATATGCTGGATGAGCTTCACGCTGCCGTCAGCCATTCGAATGGGGGTGTTCTCCCGGATACAGCCTGAAGATTCCTGCTGCTTCTCTTCGAAATTATTAGGCGAGCTGCCGCTCCGCATCTGATATTGTGCCGGGCCATCCGATAGGTTCAGCCAGTTCAATAGCGCTTCCCCATACTCATACCGCTCATGCGTGACATCACTATATAAGGGCATTCCATTCACGCCAGTGGCAACCACTTCTCTTCGCGTGTAACGATACGGCCCGGTACGGACGCCAATGGCTTGATCGACCGCAGTCTTAACCGTATTGTATGCGTCGGTCTCCTGTGCGAACAACGCGGCCACCCCTGCGAACCAATTGAACGTGTCATAGTCTTGTACGGTCGACCAACGTTCAGAGGACTTCCAAGCCGGCAGGACGGATTGCAACGATTGTCCGCTCGTATCCAGCCAGTTGATCAAGTTGAGAAACAGCTTTGCCGGTATACTGCTTCCGCCTGTGTCGCATTCAACTAGAAAACCGTTGATGAATACGGGATCTTTCCCTTTCTCGACCATACTGGATAGAATCTGATTCTTGTTGGTTTGTAAATTAGAGAGTTCTTTCTCTTCAACTAAGCAGTCGATTGTCATCCATAGACCGACCGTTGCTCCATTGCTTGAGAACCATTGTTGAATGGTTGAATATGAAACGTTGCATACGCTGGCATGAAAGGATCTTACCGTATTCTGGGACACTACGAATGCAGCATATTTAACGGCAAATTCTTTCAGCGCAGCTTGTCCCTGCTGGGCGTTATAAGTTAGGTAGGGGCTTGCGGATACAGCGTTGAATAACGCGGTTTTTATGTTTCCATCGGCATGCTGGACAGCGTTCACCATCCGCTGTCTCAGCTTGCTGTCCGGTACTGACTTATATTTTTTCAAACACGACATAATGTCTTCCAACTGCATAAACCAACCTCCTTTCATCTATTATTCGTAGCATTTAAAGCCTGCAGGTGTGTTTACTCCGTACGAATCGAAGCAATGACATCGAGTATCGTCGCTCTCAATATGTCCATGACCGTTACAAGCATGGAGGAGCCGTCCGGATGATAGGTATCGGTCAAGAATGGCGTCGTGGTAGTCGATATAATGAAATCGATGGTACCGGACCGGTCAACTTGCAGCGCATTAACGAGATGCGACATGAACGCTTCGCCATAGGCTTCCGGTTGGAATTGCGATGACGTGACGATCATCGGCGCTGCCGGGGCATGAGGCTGACCTGGCGTCAGATGCCCACCAGGAGCAACGCTCAGCCGCCGGAATATTTCCTGATTCACCATGTTCACCTCGTCGAGCGGTACGGCGGATTGCCCAGGCTGCGGCTTCAGACCGACCATATACGTGACGATGTTATGGTCCGAACCGAGTTCAAGCAGCAGTTGATAGGCTTCTGAATTCGATTCGATCTCCTGATTCGTCTTGTCTGGCCCGAGATGCTCTCGAATGTATGCGAGTTGATCGTCAACGCTCGTTCCATTCCGCTGCGCAGGCAGCCGTTGAACGGGTACGATGAAGAACGGATCCTCGTCGCGTGAAAGCGTCACAAGCGCGGCATAGAACCGCTTGCTGTTATAGATCCCTTTGCCGAGCAATTGCCCATAGCCGTCGCGGTCGGTACCGAGCACCTTGTGGCTTAGATAGACGCCGGCTGCTGCGGCGCCAGGCTTGGAACCTTCAATCCCATAGACGCCTACCGTCGGATCGACACCGCCATGATAGACGACAGGCGCCGTGAAGCTGACGATGTTGCGAAGCGCGGAATTCCGATAACACAGCCCCCCTGCCGGATAAGGAATGAAGCCGGCCTTATGCGGGTCGATCGTAATGGAGTCGGCATGCTTCAAGGCAAGGTATTGGTTCGTTACATACTCGCTCATGGGCAGGGCAGGCGTCGAGTTACGATAAGGGTGAACCGGTCCCTCCGCTTCGTGCAGTATCGCTGCAAAATAACCGCCCCACGCACAATCGGCATGAATCATGAAATCGAGCCCTCTGCTCCTGAACTGCTCGCGAACGGCGAGGATGTCGACCAGCGGGTCTACTGCGCTTTCTTCTGTGCTGCCGATAACGCTTACCGCCATAATGACCGGACGACGCTCGTTCAAGCACGCTTCTAACGTCTCAGTCAGATGATCCAGCCTCATTCTACAGTCGAGATCGACATAGACGCCTTTGATCAGATTCGCGCCTAGCCCGAGTACGGCAGCCGATTTCGGCCACGAATAGTGCATGGATACAGGTCCGAGCACCACAGGCGCCGGCGTCGTCGGCAGATAAAGGCGATGGAATTCCAGAAACCCGACACGCTGCAAAATATATCGGTTCATCACTTCGTTAAACAGCGAATCGATGCGATCATCCTCATCGGAGTGATCACCCTGCTTGCCGAGCCTGCTTTTGATCTGCTCCGGCACAGCAAGTACGTCATCCATGGCCAGATTAAGCAGCGTCCATGGCTCCAAATCGATCATTCGCTGCTCTTGGCCATTCAGCAGCTTGACTGTCGTATCCCGTGCAGGCGAGAAATCCGGGTCCGAGCGAAGCGCTTCCGCCAAAGAAACGCCGTAATATTTCATGTTGCGGGCCGCCCACATCGCTTCAAGGTTAGCGACGCTGCCATCGCAAGCAATATGTCCCCAAGCACGGGATGCGCTTGGATCGACTGATGAATCTTGCGGGATCGAATAGCCGAGCATCCGGCACAGCTGATCCCCTACTTCCATCTCGATCAACGTCGTCGCGGGTGACGCTTCTGCCGCCACATTGTTCGGGTTAAACAGCATGCCTGCCATATAACCCAGCATACCCGGCATGGTAAGATCGCCGTTCATATGCCCCTGCCAGCGATAGCTGTGGAATGGCGGCGTTAACCATAAGTCTTCCAACAATGCGCTGAACTGTGCGCGCAGTCCGTTAGGCCCGTCTACCGTCGCCTTATAGTTCTCGCTTTGCTGAAGATCTGGGGTTATGGAAAGCGGATCGTCCGGAAAATACGCTCTGCGATAATCGCAATGGCTGTCGATTGCTTGATTGACGAGTTGCTGAAACAGCGCTTGATTTTCTGCTTTCGGCCCAAGAAGCAGCCCTTCCAGCGACGTGCCGCGCGGCTCTGTCTCAGTTGCAGCCTTAGCTAGCAGGTGGTGATGCTGCTTGGCACGGCGGTACGCTTCCAACCGTTTGGCGAACCGTTCTTTAGAGCCGTTTTTACGTATAAACATGAGTTCAACCCCTATTCAAATAATATATGTTGGTTATTCATTCGACTGGTTCGGTTAGTCAATTGGCGACCACCACAATACTTCCCCGATGCTTACGCTGAATCGTTTCTCCTTCCCTTCATACAGTACGCTGTAGGTCTCAGCCGCTAACAGATCGCGATTAGGCTCTGCAGGTTGTGCTACATCCGGGAAATGGATGAGAACGCCAGCTTCAATCTGCTCCGCGCTAAGCCATTCGGGCACGGCAGCAGCCTGAAGCAGGTGCATGAATTCCGGTGCTTGGTTCAAATAATGGCTAAGGAATACCTCATCTTCCCGCCCGAACAAGAGATACGTAAGCATGCTAGGACGTTGGAACAAGGCATTGAAGTGCCGATCGTGGACGATTCGGCGAACCGTAACCGTTACTTGCGGTATTAATCTCGGATTGGTGTCGGGGTTATCCGTTTCCCAGATGACGATCTCCGCCTCGAACGAAGTGCGGCGGCCGGATGCAACATCGGGCAGCGTGAACAAATCGGAGGACAGATTAGCTAATACGAGGGGGATCGTTGGGGATTGGTCTCGTTGTTGATTGCAGGCCTGCATTGCTTCTGGCGGGATGCTGGCTTCCAATATGCACTGATATTCGTGATTTTCCATGTTAAACATGGGCAAGTGTTCGAGAAACAGCGTGTTTCTGCCCAGCATGACAAACCCGTGAATATCGGGCGTGTTGACCGGTGAATCATCATCCATGTTCATTTGCAGGTGGCTTGCTGGTTGGTAGAAATACGTCATTCCCATCACTCCTTCAAAGTTTGTTGGCGTCTGGCCCTCGCTTCATAGTAAATGCGCCTGTACACATGAATATTATAATATATTCCAATCGTTACATTTACCTTTTAAATCTATCTCCAACAAGAAATTTTACTTTTCCTTGCTTATACACGAACTGCCCTCAGCATATGCTAAGGGGCGATCTATTTAGCTCGATTGCCTAGATAATGGGAGAAGGCGGCGAACTTGAATAGAAAAGGAGCCCTAGGTCCAGGCTCCTCCGAAAATGATTAACTTATTGAGTTCAACATCCATTGCAACTTAGTCGGTGCAGATGTGTCTGGCTGCCTGGGACTTCTCTGAAATACATTCAATTCTAGCACTTCACAATTTATAAGTACTGTATATTACCTCCGTGAAATGAGAGTCTATAGATCACTTTGTTATTAAATAGAATTGACTCTTCTCCTTGAAAATTGTTTATTTCTCCTGTCCAAGAACAACTGTATCCAAAAACATTATTCTTATAATAGCTTGGCCCACGATAAGGTGCTTGTGGTGTAACCTGCTTCAAGCATTCAAATAAAAACTGAGGAAAACCTTCTATTGGGTCGTAGGTTAAACCATAATAGTTCATGCCCCATACAGGCTTACCTGAAAACCATACGATCTCTTGGCCAATAAAATTCAGTTCACCAAAATAACTATCCATATACTCATATTCACTTTCTTTAAATGACAGATCTTTTGACCCCTGTTTAATAGGTTCAATTAATCCTCCACTTCCAGATGCATACGTATTCTTCTTGGCTTCTACAAGAAATGTAATAAATTCATCATTAAGAATCATTATTTACCTCCATGAATATGTAGAATAAATTTCATTACGCCCAGATTGCAGGTAACTACGTTATCTGCGATTGTCGTGATATATTATGCTAAAGGTAGATGATTGTCATATAATGTAACCTTAATGATTGTTCAGGGACATAAGAAAATAGGTAATTCATGTGAACTGATGCATCCATATTCCCATCATAATCGGTATCCAGATAATTTCCAAATAAAAATTTACAATATTTTCTTCACAACAAAATGAGACAGCTACTGCTGTCCCTCCAGCTTTATGTATTTAGTTGCCTCTGCCCGGACCGAGGGCCGAATGGCCCGATGCGTGAATACGGTGTTATACGAAGGTCCAGACTTCTTAGTATTGCTCACAAGGTTCTATCGAAGTTATCTCTATATTCTTACAAAATATTTTTATTCCACTATCCATTTCACAATCTGTTATCTTATAATTCAATTCATTCCATCCAAGGTCTCGAATATCTTCAATCTGAAAACAACTTAGTTGAATTCTAGAACCTCCAGCTCTTAACTCATAAGGTCCTAATTCTTTTAAATGAATAGTTATTAAATAATTTTCTGTCCCTTTATATTCAAGAACAATTTCAAGAACACATATATCCTCATAGTATTTGTTCTTATCAATAAAAAATCTAAACTCATTTATATTGCGACATTTATACCAACCAAATTCACTTATTGTATTGTTTATTAGATTAAGGTTTACTATGCGATCCAACATCGATACCTCCTTGTTAAAGCATGACTGGACTTTCATATAACGTCTTTGTATTCACGACGTCAATCCCCCTTAGATAGCTCTTATCTTAGGGGGATCGATGTGTTCGGCTGCTCCGCTCCACCGATATGCCTCCGCCCGGACCCAGGGCCGAATGGCCCGATGCGTGAATACGGTGTTATCAGAAGTTACCGTCCTCTTCGCTCAACTTATAAATAGTGGTCTTAGTATATCTTCATCAAGATCTACAAGTTTTGAAATTTCTTCAATGGTGTATCCTTCTTTTATTGCTCTTTTTATTACTTTTACTTTTATTGTTCCTTCATGTATTGTTCTCTCCAGATGTTTATCGAAATGAATCATATCATCGTCGGCTACCCCGTCAAGTGTAAATACCGTTCTGTAATCTCCTATATCATTGCCAAGATACAATATTCTTAAGTTACAATATACAAAATCAGAATACCCATTCACATGCGTAAGTTGTATTGAACGAAGTTCTGTCTTAAGTAATTTGAGATTTGACTTTCCATTAAAGGTACTAAAAAATTCACCTCGATCTTCTTTCCTCCAATTTTCTAGATAGTTTTCAAGTCCTTTTTCTGTTCGTTCTACAATATTATTGGTTTGTGCCCATTCAATTAAGGATGTTGTATTCATGTTTTTCCTCTCTACGGTAATTTCTGATAACGTCTTTGTATTCACGAACCCTCACTGGCTTAAGCCGCGTCAGCGGCGGGTCCAACGGACTTAGCCAGTCCGGCTGCTCCCGCTTCCTCGAAATGCCTCTGCCGGACCGAGGGCCGGATGGCCCGATGCGGTGTTAGCTGAAGTTCCTGACTTCATCGAAATCCAATCAATTCTTAAAGAACCATTGAATCATCTTCTCGCTCATCCTATCTGCTATATCTACATCTCTTACCTTGATCCAATGGAATAGTGGTTGTTGAATAAATCCTTTTAAGTCAGTATTCATTCCTTTAAGGCCTTCCAACATCTCTTCATATGTAAATTGAATACTTATCAAATTTTTATTGTTTTCATTTGGTTCATCTGACCAAACTATGAGGCATTCTGACTGATAAATTATCCCTGGAGAAGGATCGTGCCCTAACCATGGGCTACTCCAGTTTACAACTGATTCTTCAAGATCTGCCCAATCTTCTAGCCCACAACAGCAGCTCGGAAGAATAAACTTGTTCTCGTCTTCAAAAAAGGCTATTCCTCCTGAGATTGCAACACTTTCTTCTTTAAGAATTTCATTGAATGATTCCTTGAACGGATGATTGGGATCTATACCGTTATATCCAAACAGAAGAATCAAAAATAATTCAACATCTTCTATCGTGCTATCAGCAGACAAACCTATAAACTCCTTACGAGTTACCTCTTCTTCAAACCATACTGGACGTTCAAAATATGGATTTGTAATTACGGGTTTGACATAGGGCATCTTTGATCTCCATTCATTTATCCGTCTTTCAGGAATTTCATCTAACGTCTTTGTGGCGCGAATGCGCCGGGTCAGACGGACTAGCCAGTGCAGGGTTGTCCAGCTGATTCCACTTCCCCGAAATTCCTCTGCCGGACCGAGGGACGGATGCCCCGATGCGTGAAAACGCTGTTATGTGAAGTACCATGGCATCCTGATATCTCTATCAAACGTTCATTATGATCTGGTACTCGCTCTTACCACTCTCTCCATTCTTCGGTTATGTCTTGACCTTCTTCTACTTCTAGTCCGGCTAGAATTGCTGCTTTTTCTATGAATTCAGCTAACTCTTCCCGTTCCATTGTTTCGATAAAATAATCATTCTCCTCATTCAACTCATTAAAGGCAACTACTATTTCTTCAACTAGTTTCATTATCTTCTCTTGATCATCACTATCCTGTATTGAGATCAATTGGTTCAAGTAATTATCAATTAACTTATCACAAAGATTTAAACGCTCTGGTGTAAATAGATCATCAGCATATTCAATCATTCTCTCATTCCATAATTTAGTTGGCTTTTCTTTAAATACTTCTTGTAACTCCATAGTAATAACCCTCTTCCTAGAATTTATAGTTTTTATTTCTTTATAAGATTCATGGTGTTTCACATAACTATAATATTTGCGAATTTCGTGGTGATGTCCTTGTTATTGTCTTATAGCGTAGCCTTAGTTATTCCTCAATATGGCTACATGGGAAAGGGTATATATTTTTATAATAGATGCCGACGTAGATTCCCCCTTAGAACAGACTGATTGATAAAAATTCCTTACCCTTGTAAAATAATAAATCTTAATACTATTAGTATCTTCTTGTGTTGCTCCCGCTTTAATTACTGTTGCGTGAGCCATGGAACAATTCCCAAAATCCCATCAAGGATCCATATCGAATCTAATCCAATGAGGTACATTTAATCCTGTATGTTTAAACACTTCGATAATAGAATCACGAGCTACAATAACGTAGTTTTCAGCGACTGTTGCTTCAGGAAATAAATCACTTTGTTCTTGTTTGCTATGAACTAATTTAATTCTTTGATCTTTTAATTGTAAGAGTTTTTGCCATACTCCTTCGCCCCAATTTAACTTTGGTAGCCCTAAATTAGAAATAGCTCTATCTACATCTTCTCTAAAGCGATGGCCAATTTTCGAGTCACTTAAGACTTGCCTGAAAGTCATTTCAATACAAGTCCATGTAGTGATAATACACCATCTAACATAGGTTCCTCTGTCCCAAGAATTTAGAGCTTGCTTTGAGAGAGATCTTGCATGCAATACATCAGTCCAAAGATGATATTCAGGAGAATTTATATCTATTATTGGAGATGCGTGGTGTTATGTGCAATTCTATCTCTTCTATGGGAAAATCCACTAATCTCATGATTACGAAAATGGCCTTTTTGTTTTAAAGATAAATTCTTCTTATTCGTCATGTTCGTTATATTGTTTCAATATCATCTCTTTAATTTCCAATTTCATAGTTTCCGAGGGATATATTTGTTTATCAGGAAAATCGCTCAGTATAGTGGCCCATTGGTAGGCGTTAAATTTAGGAGAGCGTTTAATAAACTCCATGAGTAGTATGTGATCTATTGGGGAATTGCTGGAATTTTGAATATGCATTACATACTTATCAAATATTTGTAACAGCGCAATTCCATGTTGCCTTGCATATTCTGTTGCGCCACTTTGAAAACCTGATGTAGAGATTAATACGCCTTTATGCGCACCTAAGCTTCGTACCTTATCAGCTAATACTACAATCTTCTCACGTTCCACTGGTCTCGTATAACGCTTGCACTCAACTATTACTTTAAAGTCCACAGATAATGCCACAAACTCAGCGATTATATCAATTTGGTACTCTCCATCATTGGTTTGAACTTTGGTTATGCAGTATATTGAAGTCTTTAAGTGCTTCAGCTTCAGCATACGCATTTAATATTTCTAAACAATACTTCTCAAATTCTAGAGCAGAAATACTTGCAACAAACTCACAATATGGATTGATAGTTCCCACCTCACGTTTTGCAGTATCAGACTTTTAGGTTTATTTTAGATTCCATATAACGTTCATGTATTCACGAACCCTCACTGACTTAAGCGCACAAGCGCGGGTCCGACGGACTTAGCCAGTGCGGGGTTGTCCGGCTGCCTCCACTTCCCCGAAATCCCTATGCCGGACCGAGGGCCGGATGGCCCGATGCGTGAATATGGTGTTAGGCGACGTACCTGACTTCTTGGTTAATCACTCAGTATTCTTATCCCATTCCCACAATTCTTCAGTTGAGATTATATTGCATCCATACATTAGGGTCATTATAAACACCACAATCCCTATCACGATCTATTTCAATTGGTTGCAATGCTCCCTTAATAACATATTTACCACTATCGGGAAATTTCATATTAGTCCAGTTTTCCCATTCCTTAATTGTCCCTTTAACTGTCATTGCATTATGAATTGGTTTAATTATCTTTGCACCAAGTTTCCAATGTGTTCGAATCCACGGGTCAAATGGCGCTCCGTCTTCTCTCTTCCAATGTATGTACTGATCAAATAGAGTTATTGGGTATTCTGCTTTAAAGCTAGGACGAACAGGTACAATAAAATTCTTGAATCCAACCTTGACTGCTAGTTCCTTTAACTCATTTAATAGTCTTTGACTTAAACCTAATTTTTGATATTCAGAATGGATTGCAATATTCACAGCAACTAATGTATTAACATCATCTATATCCTTATTTTCCACACCTTGCACCAATGTATCAGTCCAACTCATAGGTAATTCTTCAACTATCCCTGACCACTTAATAGGTATTGAATTCCCATAAGCAACGAGTCTATCGTTATTACATAAACATAATTGATACTCAGGGTATAATCTTCTCATGCTAGCCCAGTACTTCATTGAATAATTATCCTGGCTCATAAATTTGGGCCATACCGAATTCATAATTTCGTTTGTCTTTAATGTAGGATCTTCTTGAAGTGACAAAACCTTAATATCCATTTAAGATATCTCCTTAGTTTTTAATGTACTTCAGGTATGTCATCTAACTACATTATCTGCGAATGTCGTGATGAATTATTTAAATTGTAAACTTGAACTGTACCGGTGATTACTTGTAATGTAGTCTTAGTGATTATTCGTAGGACACCATCATGAATTAGGTTATGATTTATGTGAATCGATGCATCCGTATTCCCATCATAATCGGTATCCAGACAATTTCCAATTAAAATTAACAGTATTTTCTTTACAATAAAAAAGAGACAGATTTCCTTGTCTCTCATTTTCGTATGATTAGTTCCTCTCATCAAATGCCTTGAAAATATCTGTCGCTATTTTATGAACCAACTCAATCTCTGCATTGTTTCGAGTCATCATTAACGCCAAATGTTTTTCTATTTTCCCACTAGAGTTACCTAATCCTATTAGATCACTAGGCTAGGCTTCAAACCTAAAGCGAAAGCAATCTTCTCAAAGGTATCTAATGATATACGACCTGTATGAGGCAAAGCGAAAATCTTGCTCTAAATTGGCGTGACATTGATTTCGATACAGGCACGATCACAATACGCCAAATCCTTAGCCACGATGGGAAAGAGTTCTATTCAGAAGGGGAGACTAAGACCAGTTGACGTTGGATACGTAGCTCGATGATCGGTCATGGGATGTCCGAATCATGATTATAGGCTACGCAGCTTACTCAACGAAGGCTTTTAGCGGTAGATTCAGACGCCGTGCTCCTCCATTAGAAGCATCTCCTTCGAAGCATACTCACTTCATTTCGTCCGCGCGGACTGAACCCCGGGGTTCGCCCCCTTTAACGGCTCCGCCAAACAACAAAAAAGCACGCCAGCGAATGGCGTGCTTCATATTTGTTGTATGGTGGAGCCTAGGGGGATCCCATCTCGCCCAGCTCGATGATCGGTCATGGGATGTCCGAATCCTGATTGTAGGCTGACGCAGCTTACTCAACGAAGACTTTTAGCGGTAGATTCAGACGCCGTGCTCCTCATTAGAAGCCATTCCTTCGAAGCATACTCCTTCATTCCGTCCGCGCGGACTGAACCCC
>NZ_BILZ01000084.1 GCF_004000825.1 Paenibacillus kobensis NBRC 15729
ATGCGCTGACGACGCCGTTCAATTTCACGGCAACGTCGATCACGGGCGATACGACGGTGTATGCGAATTGGACCGTCAACCCGTACACCGTTGCTTTCAACACGGACGGCGGCTCAACGGTAGCGAGCCAAACGGTCAACTACGACGCCAAGGCGGCGAAGCCAGCAGTAGACCCGACGAAGGCGGGTCATACGTTCGCGGGCTGGTACGCAAACAGCGCCTTGACGGTGCCGTTCAATTTCACTGCTACAGCAATCCAAGCGGACACGTCGGTGTATGCGAAATGGACAGTGAACCCGTACACCGTTGCTTTCAACACGGACGGTGGATCATCGGTAGCGAGCCAAACAGTCAACTACGATGCCAAGGCGACGAAGCCAGCAGTGGACCCGACGAAACCGGGCTACACATTTGCAGGCTGGTACGCCAATAGTGCCATGACGGTGCCATTCGATTTCACGGCAACGTCGATCACGGCCGACACGACGGTCTACGCAAAGTGGACCACCAATGCAACAGCACCGGTACAACAGCCAGACGAAGCAACGAACAACCAAGATGCGATCACAATCAACGGCATTTCGGTTCCAATGACAAAGACCTATACCTTGACCAGCGACGGCCGGCAAATGGTGGTCGTGTCACTCGACGAGCAGACGTTGACGCAGTCGTTATTGCAAGGCAAGCTCAAGACGACGATAGCTGTCGATGCTGACGAAAAAGTCGTTCAAGTACAGCTTCCGGCTAATGCAGTACTGGCCCTGGTCAACCAACTGCCAAATGCGGTCATTACGATCGAGCGGCCAGGTGCAAGCTACAGCCTCCCGGTCTCCCTTCTACGCGATATGCCGAAGGGATCTAACATGACGGTATCAATCGGAGCGGCATCTGCACAGGCAAACAGCGAAGTGGAAACAGCGGCTTCGGGTCTGGGGGCAGAGTTGCTTAACAAGCCGACGGAATTTACGGTGGCGGTGGACGGCAATGAACGACAGGATTTTGGCAGTATCTACGTCGATCGTACGATATGGGTGCCGGGTACGCTGGATCCGCTTCATACAACAGCTGTCTGGCTGGACTCGCAAGGCAAGCTGCAGGTTGTACCGACTACATTTGCGAGTGGCAACGGGGGCACGATCGTCACGATTCATGTGCCGCACAACAGCGTCTACTCCGTAGTTCGGCTGGATCGAACATTTGCGGACCTGCAAGGCTATTGGGCTAAGTCGGACGTTGAGCTTCTGGCGAACCGAATGATCGTAAACGGTATGACGGCTAACACCTTCGCACCGAACAGCAACATCACGAGAGCGGAATTTGCAGCGCTGCTTGTGCGGGCATTGGGACTGCAAGAGACTGCTCCTGAACAGCCTTATGCAGACGTTCAAGCATCCGATTGGTTCTACGGAGCCATCGGGGCAGCGCAAAAAGCCGGATTAATTAACGGCACCGGCAGCAATACGTTCCAGCCGGGAGCATCCATTACGCGGGAGCAAATGGTGCTGATGGTTGTACGCGCGATGCAAATCGGCAGCGGGGACCAAGCAGCAGCAGTGGATTTGTCCATACTGGGCTCATTCGCTGACCGCTCCTCCATCGCAAGCTGGGCGCAAGAGGCCGCCGCACAGGCACTCGATGCCGGCATTATTCAAGGCATGACAGCAACGTCATTTGCACCGCAAGCAACGGCGACGCGTGCTCAGAGCGCCGTAATGCTGAAAAGGTTGCTTCAACATTTGCATTTTATTAACGAATAGAAGAGGCCATTCATAACGATGCCCCTTGAGCGCCACGATCATCCTGAAAGGGATTGACCGGCAGCGGCTCAAGGGGCATTCTTTTATTACCGCCAGGTAAGTCTCTTCATTGCACTTCGTACAACGAGAATCAGCCGCTTCTATCCCCAAAGGACCTTTTATTGCACTTTGTACAATAAGAACCCGCTGTCTGGCGGTCAAAGGGACATTTCCATTGTTTACGACGCCCAGTCCATTGTACGAAATGCAACGAATGTGCTCGATCCAGCGTAGCGGAGCTTGTTTCGCTGTACAAATTACAATGGGCCACATCCGCAATTGTAGGATAGGATCAACTTCTGCCTAGACAATAGTCCCTATACCAATAAATTTGTGCAGGAATTGACTATAATTCAAAAAAAACTATTGATAAAACGTTGTCATTGGGATAATATGGATTCCATTCTTCACTTTTTTGACACAATTGCTGTATCAGCGGAAAGGAAGGGATGCTTTGCGCATTTTTCTGAAAGCCATACAAATGAATTTGAAAATGTTTATTGCGTATCCGAAGGGGTTTGCCATCTCGATCATTATTTTTCCGTTCGTCCTCTTGCTCAACATCTACTTGTTCAAGAGCATCTACGCCTATAACGGCACCTCTCATATTAAAGGGTACGATCTGTCGCAAATGATCTGGTATTATGCGGTCACCACCTTCGTCTGGGTATTCACGTTCAACTTCGCGGACCGCCGGATGGCGAACTATATTTTGTCCGGACAGATGGGAACGATGCTGCTGCGGCCCATGTCGCTGTTCCGCTTCGAGCTCGCGAATGCGATCGCCCTCCGGATTACCGGCGTGCTGTTTGAATTCGTGCCGAACATGATTGTTTATTGGCTTATGTATCCGCCCGCCTTCTTAACGTGGACGTCGTTCGGTAAGTTTCTCGCTATCATTGCGATGGCATTCTGTCTCCACTTCTTAATCAACTACTTGATTGGATTGAGCGCTCTGATCACGCAAAATAACGGGGGCGTCACCGCCGTCAAAGGCGCGCTCGTCGTCCTGCTCGGCGGAAGCCTCATTCCGCTCGACTTCCTGCCGGGCTGGCTGCAGCGAATCTGCGACGCGCTTCCGTTCAAGTACATTTTCTATGAACCGATCCGCTTCTTCATCAACCACCCGGATACGCAATCGGGCAGCGCATTCGTGCAAGTGCTCCTGATTCAGCTGGCATGGATTCTCGGGCTCTATGCGGCTTGCCGGGCGGTATGGGCGCTGTTGATCAAAAAAGTCGTCGTGGCGGGAGGTTAACAGAAGATGACTGCTACATTATCAGGGCTTATGAGGTTGTACGTCTGGCATATGAAGCTGAGTGTTTCCCGGGCAATGATTTACCGGTTCGACTTCTTAACGGGGCTGTTCATCTCGGTCCTTGTCTCCGGGCTCGGACCGTTCGTGCAATATTTGTTCTTTACACAAACGCGCGGCTATCCGGGCTGGACGATCCATGAAATCTTGCTGTTCCAAGGCGTGCTGCTGTTATGGCTCGGCATCCGGGATACGTTGTTCGGGGCGATTCGGGGCTCCGTGATGGATATGGTGTGGAAAGGTGACTTTGACCGCTTGCTGCTCAAGCCGTACCCGCCGATCGGCGTGCTGCTGTGCAGCGGCTTCCAGCTTAGCGGCATCGGATCGCTGATTGCCGGCGCGCTCTTCATGGGATACTCGCTCAGCAAGCTGCATCCGCATCTAACCGCCGTTTCCTATTTGCAGCTTATCGTGGCGGTGCTCGGAGGCGTTATCTTATTCATGGCGATTACGGTCCTCTATTGCTCGATCGTTATCATGCTTGTGCAGATGAGCCGGATCAGTGAAATGCTGGACCGGATTACCGACTTCGGCAATTATCCGGCGAACATATTCCCGTTAATTTTGAAGACGGTGATGGTAACGGTACTGCCTTTCGCCTTGTGGGGCTTCTATCCGGCGCAGATCCTGCTTGGACGGGCAGACGGCATGCTGTGGTCCGCTGCGGGCTGCTCCATTGTCTTGTTCGGCTTAAGCGTCGTTGTATGGAACCGTTGTCTCCGAAACTATACCAGTGCGGGAGGTTAAGCAATTGAACGATCCAATTATCGAAGTCAAAAATTTAACGAAGACGTTCAAGAAAATAAAGAAAAAAGAAGGCTTCTTCTCCTCGCTCGGCTCCTTATTCAACCGCGAGTCCGAACTGATTAAAGGCGTCGACGACGTCAGCTTCACGATCCAGCGGGGAGAGATCCGCGGTCTGATCGGGCCGAACGGGGCGGGCAAATCGACGACAATCAAGATGATGTCCGGCATTCTGCACCCGACGGACGGCCATATTCAGTCGCTCGGCCATATTCCATGGATGGAGCGCGAGCAGTACGTGCGCAAGCTGGGCGTGCTGTTCGGGCAGAAGTCGCAGCTATGGTGGGATTTGCCGCCTATTGATACGTTCGCGCTGAACAAGGAGATGTACAAAATTCCGGATCAACGGTACAAGGAGCGGCTCGACTATTTTATAGAGTTGCTCGAAATCGGACACGTTGTCCATCAGCCGGTACGAACGCTATCGCTCGGCGAACGGATGAAATGCGAGCTCGTCTGCGCGCTGCTGCATGAGCCGCCGCTTATTTTTCTGGATGAGCCGACGATCGGTCTTGATATTGTGTCCAAAGAGAACATCCGCGCGTTCATCAAGCAGATGAACAAGGAGCACGGGACGACGTTTCTCATTACGACGCACGATCTGGCCGACCTGGAGAACCTGTGCGACAACGTCACGATCATTAATAAAGGCAAAGTCGTATTCGACGATACGATGCAGAACCTAAGCACTTATTTCGAGAACAGCAAAATCATCGACGTCAAATTCGCCTCGCCGGTTCCTGCATCACTGCTGGAAGGCTATAAGGTGTTGGAATCACAGCCGCTTTCGGCGATGATCGAGATCGACCTGAGCAATCAGACGATCAAGCAGGCGTTCTCGGATATTCTCGACCGCTTTCCGGTTATCGATATTAACATCACCAACATTCCGATCGAGCAAGTGATCAAGCACTTATACACGGCATAGGTACAGGTACAGCAGGTACAGGCATAACGACAGAAAGACCAGTCGCGGCAAGGCGGTTGGTCTTTCTCATTGCCCAGAATTATTCCGGGCTAATCTCGTTCAAATGCTTGATCGGCGCCTTCACCTTCGGCGCGTCGCCGGCAATTGTGCGGATACGCTCAATTACGCTGTCTTCGAGACGGATATGCGCGGCGGGCACCGCCGTCTCGATATGCGACGGCTTGCGTACGCCGACAAGCGCGGACGTCGCAGCCGGATGGGCAAGCACATACGCGATCGCAAGCTGGGCGACGGTGATGCCGAGCTCGTCTGCAAGCTCCTTCAACTGCTCGATGATGGCGAGGTTGCGGTCGAACGAATCGCCCGTATGAATGAGCGATTGCGAGCGCCAGTCATCGGCGGCGAAGCGGGTGTCGGCCGTATAGTTGCCGGATAACAGGCCGGATGCAAGAGGGCTGTAAGCGAGCACCCCAACACGGTTGTTCCCGCAGAGCGGAAGCAAGTCTTGCTCGATGGAGCGCGACAAGATGGAGTAGGAGTTCTGAATCGAATCGATATGACGGACGGCGAGCGCATCGCTCAGGATAGAGGGAGATACGTTGCTCAGCCCGATATAGCGTACCTTGCCGTCCTGCACGAGTTTATCGAGAGCGCTTACCGTCTCTTCAATCGGAACGCTATCGTCCGGCCAGTGCAGTTGGTAGAGGTCAATGTAGTCGGTACGCAGGCGGCGCAGCGATTGCTCCGCTTCGCGAATGATCGAGTCATAGCCCCCGTTGCGGGTAATATGGCCGTTGCTGTCCCAGACGAGACCGCCTTTCGTGGCGATGAATACGTCGTCGCGGTCCCGGTACAGCGCTTGGCCGAGCAGCTCCTCGGAATGCCCAAGTCCGTACACGGCAGCTGTATCGAATAAGGTTACACCCGCATCCAGTGCGGCGCGAATGCCGTAGATGGATGCTTCATCGTCTTGCTCGCCCCAAGTGTAAGTCCAGCCGGGACCGCCAATTGCCCAAGCACCGAAGCCGATGACGGATACGAGAGGACCGTCCTTGCCTAATGGCCGATATTTCATCGCTTATTCTCTCCTTTGACTGCGATTCAGATAGATACAGAATAGATCGCGCCTATGGTATCATTATCCCATGGGTATATTTGGATAACGATAGGTTTGGTTATCCTAGGTCTGACAACACCAGTATGAATGAATATAAAGCTAGAACGATAAATAGAAGAAGGTGAAGAGAGATGAAACAGAGCGGCCGGCGGGCAGAGCTGGGCCAATTTCTGCGTATGCGCCGCGAGCGGCTCGATCCGTCGGCATACGGGTTCGAGACAGGGAAGAGACGGCGGACGCCGGGACTTCGCAGGGAGGAGCTTGCGCATGTCGCGGGGGTAAGCGTATCGTGGTACACCTGGCTGGAGCAAGGCCGGGATATTAACGTATCTCCGCAGGTGCTGGACAGCGTCTCCCGTACGCTGCAGCTCAATGCGGCGGAGCGCAAGCATCTGTTCTATCTCGTCTTCGATGCCGCGGAGTGCAGCGCGGCGGCCGCCGAGCCGGCCGTGGATCAGAGGCTCCAGGCGATTCTGGATTCCTGGGGGGAGTGTCCGGCGATCGCAATCGACGAGCAGTGGGACATTGTGGCTTGGAACGAAGCATCCTGCGGCGTATTCACGATTGATTTTGCCGAACTGACAGGCCGGGACCGTAATCTGCTATGGATAAACTTTATGAATCCGGCATTCCGCCGGCTGTTCGCAGATTGGGAGAAGGATGCGCAGTCGATATTGGCGCTGTACCGGGCGGGCAAGCTGCTGCAGGACGAGACGCTGACGCAGGAGCTGTACGAGGGAAGTGAGGAGTTCCGGAAGTGGTGGCCGCTGCAGGACATCCAAGTCACCTATGGAAACGACAAAATGCTTGATCACCCGGAAGCGGGAAAGATGAGCCTGCGGCCCGTCACGTTAATTCCGGCAGAATATCCGGCGCTTCGAATCGTGCTGCACATTCCAGCTTTGCATGGCGACTCAAAGGAAAAGCTGCGGCTGTTGGCTTCGGGCTTAGCGGTGCATTGAACTTAATCGCTCGCCATGCGCGGGAAAGGTCGAGGTAAGGATGAGACGGGACCAGTATTACTCCATCGGCCAGACGGCCAAAATATGCGATATTTCCATTCAAACGCTCCGCTACTATGATAAGACCGGCCTGGTGAAGCCTGGCTATGTCGACACTCACTCCGGTTACCGGTTCTATTCCACTCAGAATCTGCTGCATATCAAAATCATTCAGGATATGAAGGCGATGAACTTCTCACTTGAAGAAATCGACCATGCTTTAAAGCAAGAGCATATGGATCTTGTTCAGCGAATGTTCGCGGACAAACAAGAGGAGATGCGGCGACAGATTCAGGAGCTGGAGCAGGTGCAGGCCGCTATCGCCCGGCGCGTAGAGCAGATTGATTTTCTGCAGCGAATCGGAAGCGGGATGGCGGAGCTTGACGTCCTTATAGAACTGAAGACGATACCGGATCGGCTTGTCGCCTGCGAACGGGGGCGCCATGTCCTCGAGATGGACACTTATATTATGTTATACACGGAATTGTTCCAACGAATGAAGACGAACGGGCTGAAGCCAAGCGGCTATATTATGAGTGTCTATCATGAGAACATCATGACATTCAATAGGAATGATACCGATATTGAAGTGTGCATTCCGATAGAGAGTGAAGTCCGCCAATCAGGTGAACGTACAGTCGGAGCCGATTTCGTCCGCGTTGTGCCAGGCGGCGAATACATAACCGGCATGTATTGCGGGTTGCCGAACGAGCAGTCGTGCAAGCATATCTATGGCAAGCTGCAGGAGTGGATTCGGTTGAACGGCTACCGGGAGTGCGGCAGCGCGATGGAGCAGTACTTGGTCGATATGACGCAGATGATGAAGGCGGACGAATTTATTGTGGAGCTGCAAATTCCCGTTGAACTTGGCAGTTGACTCTATAGCTGCTATAGGGTTTATCGTCAAATCATGGAAAGCATGAGGTGACGATAAGGGGGGAATGAGCATGCATTTGATATTAGGAACGGGACCGCTAGGCAGGTCGGTTATGAGGGAACTTGTTCGCCGGGGAGAGCCGGTTGCGATGGTCAATTCCAGCGGCCGGGCGGACGTGCCGGACGGAGTGACCGTAAGGAAAGCAGATTTGATGATTGCGGGCCAAGCGGCTGAGGCGATGAAGAAAGCGAGAATCGTCTATCAATGCTCACAGCCGTCGTATCACCGATGGGAAGGGAATTTCGCGCATTTGCAGACGAATATCGCTAAAGGTGCGATTGCGGCAGGCGCGAGGCTAGTCGTAGCCGACAACCTCTATATGTACGGTTCCGTACAGGGTGCCATTCACGAGGAATTGCCCTATGCGGCGCTCACGAAGAAAGGGCTCATACGCGCCGAGCTTGCCCGCCAACTGCTGAAGCTGCATCAAGATGGCGTACTGCAGACGGCGATCGGGCGCGGCTCCGACTTCTTCGGTCCTGGCGTTAGGCAATCGGCTGCGGGCGATATGCTGTTCAAGCCGATCATACGGGGCAAAGCGTGCAGCGTCGTCGGCAATCCAGACCGCAAGCATAGTTACACCTTCATTGACGATTTCGGGCGGGCGCTCGTCGCGCTTGGCGAGCACGAAGATGCTTGCGGGCAGGCCTGGCATGTGCCGACGGCCGATGCCGTCACCACGAAGCAGTTTGCCGAGCTTGCATATCGCGCTGCCGGACATGAGCCGGGCAAGGTTCGGACGTTCGGGCGCGGCACGCTGCGGGCTGTCGGGCTGTTTATTCCGGCGGTGAGGGAAACGATCGAAATGTTGTACCAGTTCGAAGAGGACTTCGTTGTCGATACGAAGAAATTCACCGACCGGTTCGGCATTGCACCGACCGCGCTTCCGCAGGCGGTGGGGGCGACAGTGAAGTGGTATCAAGGCCAACGCTCATAAGGTCTTGTTGATAGGAAGAAGGGGCTCCCGCAAGGGAGCCCCTGATTATATTTGAAGAAGCCGCTAGAATGAGGCCTTTAGATAGGATTCGATTACGCCAATTTCTCAATGACCAAGGATGCGCTCACGGTCGGAGTTCCTCCGCCGATGGCGTTGCGCAGCACGAGATTGCCCATGTTATCGATACGGTTAAGCGTTAGTACGCCGCCAGCTGTTAACTGGGCTACGACTTGGCCTTGGTAAGGTTGATTCCCTGCGGACGTACCGTAGTTGCTGCAAGGCACCAGGGTTGCTGCACCGGGACCTGCGCCGTCCGGATCGAAGAATAATCCAAATGCATTGTCGCCAGGAGTCGGGAACACTTCCCAGCTAATCAGATAAAGCCCGTTTTCGTTAATGTTAAGGTTCGTTGGCGCGGTGAAAGTAATGGCAGTACCATTAATGACGCTATCAGTGAAGGCTACCGCCTCTCCCTGTCCGCCAGGGACGGCTGCTGCGGCAATATTTTGTTCCTCCGTGCTGCATACGAACGCGGACGAGGAGATACCGCCAGCAGGGCCTTCTGGTCCTTGAGGGCCTTGAGGGCCTTGGGGTCCCGTTGGACCTGTTAATCCAGTCGGCCCTTGAACGCCTTGCAGGCCTTGAGGTCCCGGTACGCCTTGAGCGCCTTGAACGCCTTGCAAACCTTGAGCGCCTTGAGGTCCTTGAGGGCCTTGCGGTCCTGGAACCGGTGTAACGTTAACTTTGACTTTCGGCGGCGGGCAGCTAACATTAACGACTTTTTTCTTTACAATAACAATTTTTTTCTTTTTTTTGTGATGACAGCCTCTAACTGGCTTGTGGAGTTCTTCGATTGTTTTACCAAAACAGCAGTGTTTCTTTTTATTTTTATTAATCAGACGACCCAATCTGTACACCTCCAATGGATTTGCCTTATTCTACGTAAAAATCGGATAAGCGATAAGGAGATTCACCCAGATCTTACTAGACTGCAATCTATTTTATGAAAAACAGGCTATTAACGAGGGATAGGAGCGTAGTTTGAGCGAATCTATGACTATCAAATTCTATATTCTCGCATATAGTGATAGGGACAACCCAATTTACTCCATGCACTCCAGCGTACTGGGGTGTATTTTTTTGCCCGTTGCGACTAATGAATGATGCATCCATTGTAATTTGGTGCCGAATGTAATACACTGATCGCAATTGCATATCTGTTCGGGAGCTTGTGGAAGCAGGCTGAGAGTACGGCTAATCCGCCGTAGACCGTTATAACCTGTTGGGTAATGCCAGTGTAGGGATGCGTTCATCGCTAAGTGTGTTTAACAGCGCTTTGCTTGCTCCTGCAGGCAGAGCGCTTTTTGTATATCCGTTCTATTTTATGGGAGAAGAGAGGCTGGGTCAGAATGAATATTCAGAAAGTAACGGAGCTGCTTCACGAGGTTAGATCGCGCAATCCGCTCGTCACGAGCATGACGAACGTCGTTGTGACGAATTTTACGGCGAACGGACTGCTTGCTTTGGGTGCTTCGCCGATTATGGCGTATGCTAAGGAAGAAGTGGCGGATATTGCGAAAATATCCGGCGCACTCGTCTTGAACATCGGAACGCTGAACGAGACGGACGTCGCGGCGATGAAGATTGCCGGCGCTTCGGCGAACGAGCATGGCGTGCCGGTCATATTCGATCCGGTCGGCGCAGGCGCGACGGCTTATCGTACACGCGTATCGCAGGAAATCATGAGCGGGCTTAACGTAGCGGCCATTCGGGGCAACGCGGCAGAGGTTGCGAACGTCGTCGGCCAAGCCTGGCAGATCAAAGGCGTCGATGCCGGAGCAGGCGACGGGAACATCGTGGAACTGGCGCAGACGGCGGCTCGTCAGTTGAAGACGGTAGCGGTCATTACGGGTAAAGACGACGTGGTGTCGAACGGCACGGATACGTATGTCATTCATAATGGGGATGCCATTTTGACGCGGGTAACCGGAACAGGCTGCTTGCTGACGTCGGTCATCGGTGCATTCGCCGCTGTCGAGCCGGATCTTGTACAAGCCTCAGCGGCAGCGCTTGTCGTATATGGCGTAGCAGCGGAAATTGCGGCTAGCGAGACGAAGGAGCAAGGTCCCGGCAGCTTCCAGATCGAGTTTTTGAATCAATTGGCGCTCATCTCGGCAGACGACATTCAGCGTCTCGGCCGAATCGAGCAACTATAGAAACGACAGAAGTGTAAGGAGAATGGGCATGACAGCAACAGCAAAGGCAACGGCGAAGGCATTAACGGTAGCCGGCTCGGACAGCGGCGGCGGAGCGGGCATACAAGCGGATCTTAAGACGTTCCAGGAGCTGGACGTATTCGGCATGACGGCCCTCACGGCGGTAACGGCACAGAATACGCTCGGCGTCCACGGCATTTATCCGCTGACGGTCGAGGCGGTGCAGAAGCAGATGGACGCCATCGGCGAGGATATGGGCACGGATGCCGTGAAGACCGGCATGCTGTTCAACAGCGAAATTATCCGCGGCGTAGCGGAGAAGATCGTTCAGTACCAGTGGGACAAAGTCGTCATCGATCCGGTCATGGTAGCAAAGGGCGGCTCCGTTCTGCTGCTGGAGGAAGCGCTTCGCGCGCTTCGCGGTGTGCTGATCCCGCTGGCGCTCGTCGTGACGCCGAACGTCCCGGAAGCGGAGTTGATCGCGGGCATGACCATCCGGAATTTGGACGACCGGAAGGAAGCGGCCCGCATTCTGGCTGGGCTTGGCGCCCGCAATGTCGTGATGAAGGGCGGTCACGACGAATCGAATCCTCATGAAGTCATCGATCTGCTGTATGACGGTCGGGATTTCTATGAATTCCGTAGCCCTCGGCTGGCGACCCGGCATACGCATGGCACGGGCTGTACGTTCGCGGCAGCCGTGACGGCAGAGCTGGCGAAAGGACGCAGCGTGCTGCAGGCGGTCGAAGTGGCGAAGGCGTACATTGAGGCGGCGATCGAGGATACGCTTCATATTGGACAAGGCCATGGCCCGACGAATCATTGGGCCTACCGGAAGCGGCAGCTGTCGAAGCAGCAGGCCGTTTCGCAAGGAGCGGACGAATGAGCGCGGCGGCGGGCTTGGCTTGGCGTCAGGTGGAGTCGCTTCGGGAGCGGCTGCAGGTGTACCTTATTATGGGCAGCAACAACTGCCTAAAGGACCCGGCTGCCGTACTAGAAGCGTCAATTGCCGGAGGCGTGACGATGTTCCAGTACCGGGAGAAAGGCACCGGCGCGCTCGCGGGGGATGAGCGTCTCTCGCTTGCATCGAAGCTGCGCGAGCTATGCCGCAAGCATGGCGTTCCGTTTATAGTCAACGATGACGTCGATCTTGCACTGGCCATTGACGCGGATGGCGTCCATGTCGGTCAAGAAGACGAAGTGGCGGCAGAAGTGAGACGCCGGATCGGCGAAGCCCGTATACTCGGCGTATCCGCCTATGATCAGGCGGAAGCGGAAGCAGCGATTCGCAGCGGGGCTGACTATATTGGCGTCGGTCCGCTGTTCAGCACGACGACGAAGGAGGACGCCAAGTCGGCGTCCGGACTGGCTGTGCTGGAGGCGATGCGGGATCAGGGACTGCAGATTCCGATCGTCGGCATCGGCGGGATTACGCCGGATAATGCCGGCGAGGTCGTGCGTGCGGGAGCCAACGGCGTATCCGTCATTACGGCGATTACGCACGCAGCGGACGAACGCGCCGCGACGGAAGCGCTGCAGCTTGCGGTGAAGCAAGGCTTGGCAGTGCGGGCAGATGCAGGCGGGAATGGACTGGCGTAAGTGTACGGCTGGCGCCCGGCGTCCAGCGTTCAGCACTGTGGCGAATCTTTAAATTAAGCATCGCGTCTATTATAGACGCGGTGCTTTTTTTGTCATAAGCTGGGACGTAATAGGAAGTTGGAACGGACAAAACATAGCACGCGCGGACAGGAAGCGCGAAGCGTTCTTCGGTACACTGAAGTGGCATAGAGGGAGGCGGAACATTGGAAGCATTAAGGCTGCTGAAGCAATCGCTTGACTACATCGAAGAGCATCTCGACCGGCCGCTTGAGATCGAAGCGATCGCGAAGGCTGCGATGTCGTCGAAGTTTCATTTTCAACGGATGTTCCATGCGCTTACGGGCTTCACGGTGACGGAATATATCCGCAACAGGCGGCTGACGCTGGCGGCGGAAGAACTGGCCGGGACGGACCGCAAAGTGATCGACATCGCGTTAAAATATGGCTACGACAGTCCTGAGGCATTCGCCAAAGCGTTCCAACGCTTGCACGGCGTGACGCCGACGGGAGCGAGAAGGGCTGCAACGCGGCTGAAAGCTTTTCCCCGCCTCTCCTTCCACATTCAGATTAAGGGTGAGCGCGAATTGAATTACCGGATTGTAGAAGAACCGTCCTATACCGTTGTTGGCGTGGATACGCGGGTGGAGAGCGGGCAGGATGCTGCTGTAATCCCTGCATTCGTGGAGAAAATTTGGCTGGACGGCACTCATGACCAGGTGAACGCGGCGGTCGGCAGACCGCAAGGCTCGTTGCTGTTCGGCTACTACTTCGACTACGAGGAAGACGGCGCGAAGCGCTATTTGATGGGCACCGAGCTGCCGCAGGGGAGCGGCAGCGTACCGGAGGACCTGACAACGCTGGTCATTTCGGCTCAGACGTACGCGGTGTTCGAAGGCTTCGAGTCGATGACGGGCGAGGAAGAGATCGGGCTCGAAATTGTGAACGTATGGCGCCGTATATATGGCGAATGGTTTCCGTCTTCTAATTTTGAACAGGTTGAGGGCACATGCATTGAAAAATATTACTGGCTCGACGATAAGCAAATCGACAGCAAGTTCGAAGTGTGGGTACCGGTTCGGCGCAAAGATTAGGCCGGCTTGAATCGCGCTTCCTTCTTGGCCATGAATGCATCCAGAATGCCGTAGAGCAAGCCAAGCAGTCCGAAGATGATGAGCGCACTGCTGGCATTCAGTTCGTATTGCGACACGAATTGTTCATAGAGAAAGCGGAATATACGCCAGCCAACGAACACGCCAAGGCTAGTATAGAGAACAGTACGCAGCCATGCGAACCGAACCCATCGGTGCAGGATGAACATAAGGGGCAGGACCGCGATAGGATACAGGAATGCGGCGATGATGAAGAAGTAATACAGAAAGCCTCCTCCAAGATTACGCAGCCCGTAATATTCGGTCGTCGTTATTTTGTTGCCTTCAATCAGTTCGAGCGACCAGACCGCACAGACGAACATGACGGCGAAGACTGGCCAGAGCATGAATCCACGGATCATTATCGTTCCTCCTTCCGGATATTCCCTATACGTTGTTCGGATTCAGAATGTTGCTTATACCAAGAAAAGGAGAGTTCACCCCCATATGGCCAAAACCAAAAGAGGCCGCGCCCTCTGGAGCCTTCCATCACGCGGCCGGGGCACTTGCCCGGTCTGCCGTGCCACGCGCATCAAGCTGCTGTATCCGCGTACGCAGAATGGCGGAACAGTCGTCAAGGTGTGCAAAAGATGCCAAGGCGCATCGGCTGCCGTTATTGACGCGATCTAATCGTGCCGTAGGCTAGATAAAGCTGTCACCTGAGGTGACGGCTTTGCTGCATTTTTTATGAACCCTCCCAATTGGGGTAAAATAACGCGAGCCTGCTGCAAGCATCCTCATTGCAATAATTGGCGAAGGCGCCTGTTGACATCCAGAACAATTGCGGTCTATAATCTAACCAGTTAGTTAGAAATGAAGATTGGCGGTGAACACGACGGCAGACCAACCAGCGACCAAGACATCGAAGTCGAAGAAGACGTACGACGCCGTGCGAACGAAGGAAATGATTCTCGATGCGGCCGAGGAGCTATTCGCGGAACAAGGGTATTCCGCCGCGCGTATCGACGCGATTGCTAAGGCATCCGGCTATAATAAAAGTCTTATCTACCAGTATTATCAGGATAAGCTCGGTTTGTATACGGAGGTCGTGAAGCGGGCCGACCAACGCAGCGAGCAGATGCTGGGCGATGTACTCGAGAGTATGATGGACGACGAGTTGCTCCGGAATGCGGATAGAATGAAGCATTTTCTCGAAGCGCTTATCGGCAAGTCGTATCAATATTTGCTCGATAATCCGAGGTTCCTGAAGATATATGCATGGGAAGCGGCGGAGGGGTGGAGAACGTGGAATCAGATTACGTACCAGCCAGACGACACGACCACGTTCAACGAATTGGCGAGGAAGGCGCAGGAGAATGGCGTTCTACGGGCGGAGCTCGATCCGTTCTACTTCCCGATCTTCATCATGCACAATGTCATCCATTCGGTGCTGTCCATTCAGCGCTTCAATGCCAAAGCGAATATTCCGAATGATGAGCAATCGGTGGAGCATACGAAACAGCAGATCGCACGATTTGTTATTAACGGCTTATTGGCCCCGTCGCACTTGCGTTAAAAGGCGGCGGTTGCTTTTTAAGCAAATATAAATAACTAGTTAGTTTTAAAGAAAGAGGAGGAACTTGAATGATAGACGTTCAAAACAGTCCAAGAAGATGGTGGATGCTGCTCGTCTTGGCTGTCAGCCTGTTGGTCGTCGGTCTCGATATGACGGTCCTGAATCTGGCGATGCCGGTGCTGGCCGAAGAGCTGCACGCTACGACGAGCCAGCTGCAGTGGTTCGCTAACGCGTATAACTTGGTGCTTGCCGCCGCACTGCTGCCGGCAGGGATGCTCGGTGACCGGTTCGGCTCGAAAAAGGTACTGTTGACCGCACTCGTATTGTTCGGCGGCGCTTCAATGGCATGCGCTTATGCGAACGATGCTTCGACGCTTATCGCTGCGAGAGCTGTGCTTGGGCTCGGAGCAGCGCTCTTGATGCCGGTCTCGCTCTCCCTGCTCCCGGTGCTGTTCAAGGAAGAGGAGAGACCGAAGGCGCTTCGGATCTGGGCGACGGCGTCCGCGCTCGGCTTGCCTCTCGGACCGATTCTTGGCGGCTGGCTGCTGGACCATTATGTCTGGGGTTCGATTTTTCTGATCAACGTTCCGATCGTTCTCTTCGGTCTCATTGCGGTCGCGCTGCTGCTGCCTAAGATACAAGGCTCGGTGAAAAAAGGTACCGACATTCCCGGCATTCTGTTATCCAGTGCAGGGCTGGCTGTGTTGACGTTCGGCGTGACGAGATCCGGCGAAGAAGGATTGGGCGACGCCTTGACGCTGACGTATATCGCAGCAGGCATCGTGCTGCTCGTCTTGTTCGTCTGGCGTCAGCGCCGTGCGGCGGCGCCGCTCATCTCCTTGTCGTTGTTCCGTGAACCGCGTTTTACTTGGGGAGCTTTGCTTGCGACGGTCGTCAGCTTCGCCTTGTTCGGCGTCTTATTCGGTCTTCCGCTTCTGTTCCAATCGGTCGGCGGCTTGAATCCGCAAATAACGGGCCTGAGGCTGCTTCCGCTTATCGGCGGACTCGTCGTCGGGGCGCAGTTGTCGGGTAAGCTGATAAACCGATTAAACGATAAGGCGATCGTGGCGGCAGGGTTCGTGCTCATGGCTGCGGGACTCGGACTAGGAGGGTTAACCGGACTTGATACCGGTTATGGTTATACGGCAGTATGGATCACGCTCGTCGGCATGGGGGTTGGTTTCGCGCTGCCGACCGCAATGGATGCGGCGCTTGGCGCACTCCCGCCGGAGCAGAACGGCATTGGTTCGGCGCTGACGATGGCGCTGCGGCAAGTCGGCGGTACGATTGGCGTCGCGCTTCTTGGAGCTGTTATGAACGCGGTTTACCGGAATAGATTGGACATGGAGGGGTTGGCGGACAATGCGGCGGAGGAGGTTCAATCGAGCGTATCTTCGGGCATCGCAACAGCGAAGCAGCTTGATTCCGCGGCTTTGCTCGAATCGGTCCGCTCCAGCTTTTCGAACGGATTCGACGCCATGCTGTGGACGTGCAGCGGCGTTGCGCTGCTCGGCTTCGTGCTGGCGGTTGTATTCCTGCCGAATAAGAAGCAGGCAGGCGAATCTTCGGCGGGGACTGCTGCGGCACCTTTGTAGAAGCCGGGCCACTCTTGGGCCGCCTTAGCGGCGTACAAGCGCAGTCGCTGGTGAGATAACGACACAGTTTGTTACACTAACTGAGCTCAATTGCCGCCGCTGGTGAGATAACGACACAGTTTGTTACACTAACTGAGCTCAAGAGCCGCCGCTGGTGA
>NZ_BILZ01000085.1 GCF_004000825.1 Paenibacillus kobensis NBRC 15729
TTAGCTACATCAGGATCTTTGAGCGGAGCTCAAAGTCACTCCTTAGCTACATCAGGATCTTTGAGCGGAGCTCAAAGTCACTCTATATCCAGCCTATGCACGCCTGTCCGGATTTAGGCCGGGGACACCAGCCCAGAACCAACTGCATATATTGCTTGCATGACCATATACCATCATGGTCGGAGCGTACGCTGTAGCAAACAGGCAAACGCTTAACGAAAGGCGGATTTAAGGCATGCAGGTTGGAGTTATTGCGAGCGTCAACGAAGCGCGCGCCGACCGGTTCTCGCACCGGACGGCTATCGTGATCGATGTACTCCGCGCAACGAGCACCATGGTTGCGGCTCTGGAAGCAGGTGCCACCGGAATCGTTCCGACCGAGACGGTACTGGAAGCGAAGGCGCTTCATCGGCCCGGTGATCTGCTTGGCGGCGAACGGTTCTGCCGTAAAATAACGGGGTTCGATCTCGGCAACTCGCCGCAGGAATACAAGAGTGAGACAGTCGGCGGCAAAAGGCTCGTGCTGACGACGACGAACGGCACCCGGGCCATCATAAAATCGATGCGCGCCGACAACGTGTTAGCCGGCGCGATCGTGAACGCTACGGCTTGTGCCAGAACGATTGTCGAGCTGCGCCGGGATGCAATTCTGCTATGTGCGGGGAGTCATGACGAATTCGCGGTAGAGGACGGGTTATGCGCGGGTTTGCTGCTTGACAGGCTTGAAGCGCTTATCGGCCAACCTGTTGAAACCGATGATTTCGGCACCGCCATGCTGGCTCTTTACCGCGACCGCCGGCAAGCGGTAGCCGAGACGGTCGGAGGCGGGACGACAGGCCGAAGATTGATCAAGATGGGACTGGGCACCGATATCGATTGGTGTTCCGCCGTCGATACGAGCGATCTCGTCCCGCGCCTGAATGGCGATTGGTTAACCAAATGAAAATTCATTGGCAGGCCGTCCGATCCAATCGGATGGCCTTTTATTTGCACCTATTATTTATATGTATCAGAAAATAAAAAACGGTAGTCTAGGTCCGGATTCACCGTCTAAGACTACCGCTGATTAATCGTACGATTTTCTACTTAATGATGGAACAACCGTATCCCCGAATAAGCCATGACCATTCCATATTCGTTGGCAGCCTTTATCACTTGCTCATCACGTAATGAACTGCCGGTTTGGACTACGTATTTCACCCCGCTTTGGGCAGCACGGTCGATATTGTCACGGAAAGGAAGAAAAGCATCGGAAGCGAAGGAAGCACCTTGCAAGCCAGCAAGCCATTGTTGTTTCCCGGACTTGGTCAGCCGCTCAGGTACAGCATTATAATAAAATCTCCACTGCATTTCTTCGGCTGCGGTCATCTCTTCATTCGCCCATCCGTCAATCGCATTATTGATCTCAGCACGAGATAACCCCGGAGCGAAATCCATTCGTTGGACGACCGGGTGCTGTCTTAGACGCCAGTTGTCCGCTTTGGCTGCTGCAAGACGCGTACAGTGAATGCGGGATTGCTGTCCGGCGCCAATTCCGATGGTCTGGCCGTCCAATGCAAAACATACGGAATTGGACTGTGCATATTTGAGAGTAATGAGAGCTATGAGAAGATCTCTCTTCGCGTTGTCCGGAATGAATTGTTGGGTGGTGACGATGTTGTTAAGATGCGCCTCCGAAATCTGGACATCGTTGCGTTCTTGCTCCATCGTGATCCCGAATACGGTCCTTTGGTCGAGTAAGCGCGGTACATATTCAGAATCGATCTCAAGGATGAGATAGTTGCCGTTCTTCTTCTTCTTAAGAAGTTTCAAAGCATCCTCATCGTATCCCGGTGCGACAATGACGTCGGACACCTCTTTACCGAGCAAATTCGCCACGGTCACATCCACCCGGTCGCTGAATGCCGCACAGTCACCGAATGAAGACATCCGGTCCGATCCTCTGGCTCTGGCGTAAGCAACAGCCAATGGAGACAGTTCCATCCCTTCCACGAAATAAGATCGAACAAGTGAGTCACATAACGGGGAATAGACCGCAGCACCTGCCGGACAGACATGCTTGAACGAAGCTGCCGACGGTTGACCGATACTTTGTCTTAGTTCGCGAACAAGTTGGTAAGCATTCAACGCATCCAGGAAGTTAATGTAACTTGCTTCACCGTTCAAAATTTTGATTGGCAAATGACCTTCGGTATAAAGCTGTGCGTGTTCTTGGTGGGGGTTCATGCCGTACTTTAATGGAATTGAACGCATCTCTATCCCTCCATAAACAAATAAAAGTATCTGATCGAGATCAAATACTTTTCCCTGACAAACGGCGAAAAATATAGGATCAAGATTAGATACTTCGCCCAGGCGTACGGCGGTCAAATGTATGTGCTTCCTCGTGGTTTCTCCACGTTTACGCCAGTCGCACATACCAAATATTTACTTTATTATAGTTCTAACATTTCGCGAGATCAAGATTATTATTTCCTGATTACGGCTTCCCTAACTGCAAAAAAAGAAGACCTTCCCAAGTTCGTCATCAGAACATGCATGACTACCGGGAAAGCCTTCCATCCATTCAAAAGAAAGTTCAATTAACGGCGCTCAGACGGTCCGCCGACGAAAGCTTGCTCCGCCGTATCCAAGCCGTAAGCCGTATGAAGCGCGCGAACTACGTCGTTAAGCGGTTCTGCAGCAATAACGCACGAGCACTTGATTTCGGACGTGCTCACCATTTTGATGCTGACGCCAAGCTTCGAGATCGCATCGAACATCGTCGCAGCTACACCTGGATTGCTCACCATGCCTGCACCAACGATCGACACCTTCACGAGGTCAACCTCGGAAGTCGTCTCACGGAAAGGCACTTCGCCGCGGATCGCTTCGATAACGGCAATCGCTCTGTCCGTATCGCCCTTCGACAGCGTGAACGAGAAGTCTGCTTTGCCCCCTTGAACACCGCTTTGCACAATGATATCCACATCGATGCCGTTCGTCGCCAATGCGCCGAATACTTTCGCCAGAACCCCAGGCACGTCTTCCACGCCCAAAATGCTGATTCTCGCTACGTTCTTGTCAAAGGCAATACCACTTACGACCACGCCTTGCTCCATGACCGCTTCCTCCTTCACCGTCGTTCCTTCATTCTGATTGAAGCTGGAACGAACGACCAGCTTCACGTTGTTATGCTTCGCATATTCAACCGCACGCGGATGAAGAACAGCCGCGCCGAGATGAGCAAGCTCCAGCATTTCGTCATACGAAATTTCGTTCAGTTTGCGGGCGCATTTCACGACGCGCGGATCGGTCGAATAGATGCCGTCTACGTCCGTGAAGATTTCGCATACGTCCGCACTGATCGCTGCCGCGAGAGCAACAGCCGTCGTATCAGACCCGCCGCGGCCAAGCGTCGTAATTTCGCCTTCGTCCGTCATGCCTTGGAATCCGGCAACAATTACGATTTGACCATTATCGAGCGAATTGAAAATCCGATCAGGACGAATGTCGGAAATACGCGCTTTCGCGTGTACCGATTCCGTCAGAATCCCCGCTTGCCAGCCCGTATACGAGACAGCCTCATGGCCAAGCGAATGTATCGTCATCGACAAGAGCGCGACCGAAATCTGCTCACCCGTCGTCAGAAGCATATCCATCTCGCGTGCCGGCGGATTCGGGTTCAATTGCTTGGACTGATCGATTAGATCATCCGTCGTATCTCCCATTGCGGAGACTACGACAACAACGCGGTTACCCGCTTCCTTAGTTTGCACAATCCGTTGTGCTACTCTTTGCATCCGTTCTGTTGTGCCGACGGAGCTGCCGCCGAATTTCATCACAATCAACGACAAAGCTGTTCACTCCCAACCTTGACATTAGCATACAAGACAATATTATAACACACGACATACGCTATCGGGTACTGTTACCTACAAAAAAAAGCGGCCCGGAGTTGTCCGGACCGCCAGTTGCATCAGATGACTAAGCGCGGGAAATATACTTGCCGTCGCGCGTATCGATCAGCAGAACGTCGCCTTCGTTGATGAACATCGGCACTTGCACGCTGTGGCCCGTTTCCAGCTTCGCAGCTTTCGTTGCGTTCGTCGCCGTGTTGCCTTTTACGCCCGGTTCCGTCTCTACAACTTTAAGGTCAACACTCGTCGGCAACGAGATGCCGAGGATCTCGCTTTGGTAGCTCGAGATGTTAACGTTCATGTTCTCTTTCAGGAAGTTGATTTCCCACTCCAATTGATCTTTGTCGAGATTGAATTGGTCATAGGTCTCGTTATCCATGAACGTATATTCGCTGCCCGAGTTGTACAGATATTGTACTGCACGGTTCTCGATTTGAGCGCGGCCGATCGTCTCGCCCGCACGGAACGTTCTTTCAACCGTGTTGCCGTTGCGCAAGTTTTTGAGCTTGGAGCGTACGAATGCAGCACCTTTGCCCGGTTTAACGTGTTGGAACTCGAGTACCGTGAAAATATCGCCTTCCACTTCTACGGTCAGGCCTGTCTTAAAATCGTTAACTGAAATCACAGCTTATGTCCCTCCTAATAATGTGCAAAGCTTGCAGCCAACAGCGGCGCAAACCTTCCTTGTTTCGGTGTCCGCCATCCGCCGAAGCAGCCGTCTTCGCCTAATTATACGCGAAGCTCGATAAGCTCTTTCGGCGATGCCGTCAATATTTTAATCCCGGTGTCCGTTATGACGACGTCGTCCTCGATCCTTACGCCCCCGAAGCCGGGGATGTAGATGCCGGGTTCGACCGTAACGGTCATGCCGGGTGTTAAAACCGTATCGCTTAATTTCGACAGCCGTGGCAGCTCGTGAATTTCGAGCCCGAAGCCGTGTCCGAGACTATGCCCGAAATTATCGCCATAGCCATACCGTGCGATGATATCCCGCGACAGCGCATCTGCTTCTCTCCCCGTCATTCCGGGACGGAGATTCGCCAGCGCGTGAAGCTGAGCTTCCAGCACGATGCCATAAATTTCTCTATGGCGCTCCGAAGCCTGTCCAACAACGACCGTACGGGTCAAGTCAGAGCAATAGCCTTTGTAATAAGCGCCAAAATCGAGCTTCACGAACTCATTCGTTCCGACGATCCTCTCGCTTGCCACACCATGCGGCAGCGCAGAACGCTCGCCTGAAGCAACGATTGTCTCGAAGGACGGTCCCGATGCCCCTCCCTTGCGCATGAACGTCTCCATCTCCAAAGCGATTTCTAATTCAGAAATACCTGGACGGATAATCCCGAGCGCAAATTGGAACGTCCGGTCGGCAAGTTCTGCCGCTTCCTTCATAACGGCGATTTCGGTTTCATCCTTAATGAGCCGGATTTGCTCGACGAGCTCTGAAACCGGCTGCAGTTGAACGGTGTCTAGCTGCCCGGACCAAGCTGCATATTCGCCGTATGTAACATGCTCCTGTTCGAATGCTAGCTTGCCGATCTTACGGGATGCGAGCAGTTGCTTCACCGTCTCCATCGGCTTGGCCGCATGCTCGACCAATTGAAATCCTTTCGCCTGCTCCGCCGCTTGCGTCATATAACGGAAGTCCGTCAACAGCCAGCTGTCGTCCGCCGTAATTAGAAGCATGCCGGCTGAGCCGGTAAAGCCGCTCAAATATTTGCGGTTGTGCGAATAGGTCACCAGAAATGCTTCAATGCCTGCTGTTGCGAGCTTCTCGCGCAGCCGGTTCAATCTTGCATTCACCATTTCAATCCTGCCTCCCCGCACTAAGCCTATATTCGGTTATGCTAGTTCCAGATGCGACACAAGCGCCCTAAGCCCAAGCAAATAGCTGTCTAATCCAAAACCTGCGATTTGGCCGACGGCCACCGGTGCAACGACCGAATGATGCCGGAATTCCTCGCGCTTATGGATGTTCGACATATGCACTTCGACGACAGGAAGCGCGACGGTGCTGAGCGCATCCCTCAGCGCATAACTGTAATGCGTCAGCGCGCCCGGGTTAATCAAGATGCCGGCAGCACAGCCATAAGCCTCATGAATCTTATCGATTAATGCGCCTTCATGATTCGATTGGAAGCAATCGACCGTGAAGCCGAGCTCCGTTCCAAGCTGACGAACGCGTTCTTCGATGGCAGGCAGCGTATTCGAGCCATAGATACCCGGTTCGCGAATGCCCAACATGTTCAGATTCGGTCCGTTAAGCAACAATATTGTGCGCATGCTGCACCTCCTCGCGGCGACTGCCGCTCTCTCCCGCGCAAAAGACGCAAAAGTCCAATAGCCATTTTACCACAAGCTTCGGCGGTTTGAGAAGAGTTTCCTGCATGCATGCCGCATTACGTAGCGCCAGCGGCGGAACCAGCCGGCTCACGCGATGCTTCATCCGTAAATTCAAAGGCGATCGAATACCCGATAAAGGTGCCCCACAGCAAGAAAATACACAGTTCCGTAAACAACGTATCCCAACCGATTAACGTCAAAGCAGGTGTAAAGGCCATCATAGGACCGACTAAGCCGAATATGATCGCCCACCACAGAAAACCGTAGACGACCCCCATCCACGGGCCTCCGACCCTCGAGAACAGCGCATAATAGATCAAGGTGCACAAGATGCTGAAGACGATAAAGGAGCCGATTCCGAGCGTATATCCCCAGCCCGATTTTAAGAAGCTCATTTTGAAAAACGGATCGGCCAGCACGCCTGGCACCAGCTTCGTAAATTTTAGCCAGTATGCGATTCCCCTTAACGTCCCCCATATAAGTCCAGCAAAAAATCCAAGCGACAAACAAAACGTGAGCGGATTCGTGTGTCCCTTTCGTTCATTTCCCCGCTCATTCGCGTTACCTGCGCTTCGGTTCCCCGAATGGTTGGAGCGCGCGCTCCACAGCGTTGCATGCTTGGCCGTTCTTGCCATAATCGTTCCCTTCCTTCCGTCAGCGGTTCCAATTGTGTAAATTGTCTTCCCTAGTATGGCAAATACGGTACGCTGGTAACCGCTCGCCGTTGGCAAACCGCTATGCAATAAAGTACAATAGAAGTACAATAGCACGCCGCAGCAGCGCGCATGCATAAACAAGGAAGGTGAAATCCTTTTGCCGCAATCGAACAGCATATACGGGGGACAAGCCGTAATTGAAGGCGTTATGTTCGCGGGGAAGCATGTGAACGTTACAGCCGTTAGGCGCAAGAACGAAGAAATTGTTTTTTACGAAGTGCCCCGGACGACGATGAAGTGGCTTAAGCCGCTGAAGAAAATACCGCTAGTGCGCGGTGTCGTCGGCATTCTGGAGTCGAGCGCGAAAGGCTCGCAGCATCTTAACTTCTCCGTTGAGGCTTATGCGGAGGACGAGCTAGAGGAAGAAAAGGCAAACGGAACGGCGCCTGCGCCTGTCGAGAAGCCGAAGAAATCGGGTCTCAGCTTGACCGCGATATTCGGCATAGCCGTAGCCGGCATTATCTCGTTCGTTATCGGCAAGGCCGTCTTTACACTTGTTCCCGCAATGGTGGAACAACTGCTCTTTGGGCAAGCATTCGAGAATATAATATTACACAACCTCATTGAAGGACTCATCAAGATCATCTTCTTGCTTATCTACTTGTACGCCATCTCGTTAACACCGATCGTCAAGCGGCTGTTCCAGTACCATGGTGCCGAGCACAAAGTTATCAGCGCATACGAAGCAGGCATGGAATTGACGATTAAGAACGTTCAACGGTTCAACACGCTGCACTACCGTTGCGGAAGCAGCTTCATCGTCTTCTCCGTATTGGTCGGCATCGTGGTCTATTCCTTCTTCACTTGGGATTCGATGTGGGAGCGCATTTACTTGCGGCTTCTGCTCCTGCCGGTTGTACTGGGCGTTTCGTATGAAGTACTCCGTTTCACGAACTCGCTTCGTGAAGTTCCCGTTCTTCGTTATCTGGGCTATCCCGGCTTGTGGCTGCAAAAGCTGACGACGAAAGAACCAACCGACGACCAGGTGGCCGTGTCAATCGCTTCGTTCAACCGGATGCGGGAAATCGACCGTCAGGTAGAGCAGTCCCAAGCCTCCTAATAGGCAGCATACGCAAGGCACTATACGGCAGAGAGGGTGGAAACAATGGCACGGCGGAACAAAGATACGGTATGGGGCATCGTCTTAGCGGCATTGATCGTGCTCGGGTTGGCTCAAATTATTATGTCGGGTCAATGGAGCGGATTGCTGATCGGCGTGGTTGTGCTAGGAGCCATTTTCCTGCTCTACAAATTTCCTCCCGGCCGATTCCGCGCACCTCGCGGCAGCAGCATCCGGCCTAAACATGGTGTGAGACCTTCACGCAACTCTGCCAAGCCCCGCACACGCAGCAGCAAGGCAATGCCGTTCAAAGTCATCGAAGGCGGCAAGGACGACGATCAATATCCAAGGTACCATTAATGCAAAAAGGCTGCTCCGAATTACGCGAATGCGTACCGGAGCAGCCTTTTTCTATGCTGTTACTCGTTATCCAATTGATTGCGGATCGCCCGCAATTCTTCGAGTCTCGTGGCATCGAGGCGGAAATATTCGACCAGCGTCTCGATGCATGTGATGGAATCCCAGCTCAAATGATGCTCGATCCCTTCAACATCGCGATATATGTTCTCTTCCTGAACACCGATAATTTCCAGGAACGACTCCAGTAATTGGTGCCGGTCCACTAGCCTCTTGCCCATCTTCTTGCCCTTATTCGTCAGTACGAGGCCGCGGTACTTCTCATAGATGAGGTAGTTATCCTTATCCAGCTTCTGGATCATCTTCGTAACGGATGACGGATGCACTTCGAGCCCTTCAGCGATATCGGAAACGCGTGCGTAGCCCTTCTCATCGATCAGCTTATAAATCCGCTCCAAGTAGTCTTCCATGCTCGGTGTCGGCACTGGAGAACCTCCTAACTTCCAATGTGCACCTTGTCTCTCGGCGCTGCTCCTAGTATCATACAACGTTCACCAGACAACTGCAACCGATTCGGCGCCGCAACTTATCCAAAAGATGCCTCCCTGCCATTCGAAGCAGATCCGATTTCTAAGCACACACTACACAAAAAAAGCCGCTGCTGCGGCCACCATGCGACACCCGTTAATCACTGTGATTTGATGCGGCAAGCATGGTGTACAAAGGAGGCTATAGGCATGAGCATCACTGTAATGGATCGCCCCTCCCCTCCCAAGGAAAGGAAGGCGACGCCAGAATTCACCCCCGACCTTGTCTATTTCGAGCCCAAAACGCTCGAATATCCGAAGGGCAGGCGCATATTCGACTGGGTGCAGCAAGAAGGCATCCCTTACCGGATGACGACCAGCCATAACCGGATTACGAATTTGCCGGGAGAAACGGAGCTGGAGCAATACAAAAACGCCAAACGGACGCTGGTCGTCGGCATCCGCAAAACGCTGAAGTTCGATACGTCCAAACCTTCAGCTGAATATGCCATTCCGATCGCCACAGGGTGTATGGGCCACTGCCATTATTGTTACCTGCAGACGACGCTTGGCGCTAAGCCTTACATTCGAATCTATGTGAATACCGACGAAATCATGGAGGCAGCCAAAGGATACATTCAAGAGCGCGAACCTGAGATTACCCGGTTCGAAGCAGCGTGTACATCCGATCCCGTAGGACTCGAACCCATTTCCGGCAGCTTGCGGGAGTTGATTGAGTTCATGGCGGATCAGCCGCACGGCCGTCTGCGCTTCGTGACCAAATACCATCATGTCGATTCTCTGCTGTCCGCCAAGCATAACGGCCATACGAGAATCCGCTTCAGCGTGAACGCCGAATATGTAATCCGCAACTTTGAGCCGAACACTTCCCGGTTCGAAGAACGGATTGAAGCCGCAGGCAAAGTCGCAAGAGCCGGTTATCCAGTTGGGTTCATTATTGCTCCAATCATCTGGCATGAAGGCTGGGAACAAGGTTACAGCGAACTCATTGAACGTCTAGCAGCTGCATTGCCTCCGGATGCGACTCACGATTTGACGTTCGAGCTTATTCAACACCGGTTCACGAAGACAGCGAAGAATGTGATTGAGCGGCGGTATCCGAAGACCAAATTAGAGATGGACATCGAGAAGCGGAAGTATAAGTGGGGACGATGGGGACAGGGTAAGTACGTTTACCCCGATGAACAAGCAGATGCGCTCCGCATGCTGCTGTCGGAGCGCATCTTTGAATTTTTTCCGAAGTCGACCATCGATTATTTTACGTAGCCGCTGCTTAGATTTTCATCCACTCCGGCGTCAGCATGTTGAGCCAGATCGTAATTTTCGTCATACGGTCAGTGAACAGCAGTACGCCCATCAACAGCATCATGACGCCGCCGATCTTCATCAGCAGGTTGGAATACCGCAAAATCCATTTGGTCGAACCAATAAAAAAAGCCAGTACGAAGAACGGAATCGCAAAACCTAGCGCATAAGCCGTCGTCAGTTGGAACCACGTTCCGGGAGAAGAAGCGGCCATCGCAAGGATGGCGGTAAGAACCGGCCCCATGCACGGCGACCAGCCTGCCGAGAACCCGATTCCGAATACGAATGCGCCGATATACCCTGGCTTTTTCAGCCGCAGATGCAGCTTCCGGTCTTTCATGAGCGCCTGCGGTTGAAAGATGCCGAGCAGAAACAATCCCATTACGATAATTAGAATAGCTGACAGCTGTCGGATCAACGATTCATACTCGCTGAAGAAGTCGGCGAACTTGTTCGTTCCATAACCGAGCGTGTAATACACGACGGAGAAGCCGAGTACAAAAAACAGCGTATGCGTCATCGTTCGAACGCGAATGTCCGCGCTCTTGTCGCTTGCTTTCAAATCAGTTACCGACACGCCTGTTATGTATGACAGATAAGACGGATATAAAGGCAAACAGCACGGCGAGATGAAAGAAGCAATGCCGGCTACAAAGGCAATTCCAATATTAACGTCCGTCAACTTGCGTCACTCCTGTCTGATAATGCAACGGTTTGTAAGGCGGTTCCGCTATAGGCGGAACCGGACACGGCCGACGAGCAGCAGCAGCAATATTCCAATCAGCAGCAGTACGATCGTCGCCCCAGGCGCCAAGTTCCACACGCCGGCGATCATCAGGCCGGCAACGACGGCAATTTCCGCGACGATGACGACCGTAAAGATCGATTGCCGGAAGCTGCGGGCGGCGACGAGACTGCATGCGGCAGGGATCGTAAGCAGCGCCGATACGAGCAGCGCACCTACGATTTTGATCGATGCGCTAATGACCAACGCTGCAAGAACGCTCATCATCATGTTGTAATAACGGACAGGCAGCCCGTTCACGGCAGCCGCGTCCTCGTCGAACGTAAGCAGAAACAGTTCCTTCACATGCAGTCGAAGCAGAACAAGCACAAGTACGGTAACAATCCCGATCACGATGAGATCAGAATCGCCCAGCGTATAGATGCTGCCGAACAAGTAGCTGGTAACATCAAGATTAAATCCTTTGCCGAGCGTAAAGAACAAGGAAGCAAGTGCGACGCCGCCCGACATAATGATGGCAATAGACAGCTCCGCATAGGTCTTATACGCTTTGCGCAGCTTCTCGATGGCGAACGAAGCAGCGAGCGCGAACACAAGACCGATTCCGATCGGATAGACGCCTAGCAAAAACCCGAGCGCAACGCCTGCAATCGATACGTGCGCGAGCGTGTCGCCGATCATCGACAGCCTCCGCAGCACAAGGAACAGCCCTAGCAGAGGTGCGGTAATGCCGATCAGCAGGCCGCCGATAAGCGCACGCTGAAAAAATTCGGTTGTTATGATTTCCAAGGAGTTACGCCTTCTTTCTCTCTCTCCAGCACTTGCCGCAGTCCTGTCAGACTATGGGCAATATTCGTCTCGCCGCAGTCCTCGACATCATGCGAATGACGAACATAGAACTTCAATTTCCCGCACTCTTGCGCAGGCTTCTCGCCTAAGTATCCGCGAATCATCTCCATGTCATGAGACACCATAAGGAATGTCATCCGGTGATGCTGGTGCATATGTTTGATCAAATGGAAGAAGCCTGCCTGCGTCTCAATGTCGATACCGACTGTCGGCTCGTCAAGAATGAGCAATTCCGGACTGTTAATGAGTGCCCGTGCGAGGAAAACCCGCTGCTGCTGTCCGCCGGACAATTGGCCGATCCGCTTCGATGCGAGATCTTCGATACTCATCGCATGCATCGCTTCGTCCGCTTTCGACTGATCCGCTTTCGTCAGCCGCCGGAACAGTTTATTGCGCCCGTACAAGCCGGAAAGCACCACTTCCCGAACCGTCGCAGGAAAGAGCGGGTTAAACGAGTTCTTTTGCGGAACGTATCCGATTCGGTGCCAATCTTTAAATTCGGATGCCTGCTGGCCGAACAGCGAGATCGATCCCGATGCCGGCTTCAAGAGTCCGACGATCATACGAAGCAGCGTCGTTTTGCCTGCCCCGTTCGAGCCGATCAACCCGACGAAGTCGCGCTGCTTTACAGAAAATGATACCTTCTCCATCACCTGCTGATTCTCGTAGGAGAAGGCAACGTCGTTTAACGTAATAATGTCCTCATGGCAAGCAGCGCCGCGCGTCTGCTTCCGTTCGAGCACGGATTGTTCTGGCATGTAATGAAACCTCCTTCGGCCGAACTTCACGCATGGAGCAGCCGAATAAGCTGTCCTGCAATAACGTTATTGTAATGCCTTGAGCAGATTTTGCAAATTCGATTCCATCAATGTAACATAATCGTCACCATTCTTCTGCTGCTTGCTCGTCAAACCTTCGACCGGATTCAAAACAAGCGTATCGACGTCAGCCTCCCGAGCCAGCGTATCGGCTAGTGTACTGGAAACCAGCTCTTCAAAGAAAATATAACGGACACCGTTCTCTTTCACGAATTTGGACATGTTCATCAAATCCTGTGCCCTTGGTTCCGAGTCAGGAGACAAGCCCATAATCGACAGCTCTTTCAATCCGTAATCGCGGGCCAAATAGCCGAACGCTTGGTGAGAGACGACGATATCACGGCGGCTGACTGCGCTAAGCTTCGTCTCGAATTGCTCGTCAAGCGCATGAAGCTTCTCTTCGAGCTTCTCATAGTTAGCCGTGTACTGCGCTTGGTGAGCAGCGTCGACTTGAACGAGCATATCTTTCACGTTGCCCGCCATAATAATCATCGACTTCGGACTCACCCACGTATGCGGATCGATGCCGTGATGGTCATGTCCGTCGTGGTCAGCATCTTCGCCTTCATGCTCGTCCCCTTCTCCATTGCCGTTAAGCAAAGCAATACCGTCGCTCATGGCGCCGGTCTTAAGCTTGCCGTTCTTCGGCAATCCTTCGAGGAAATCGTCAATCCAGCCTTCCAAGCCAGCGCCGTTATAGAGCAGCAGTTGAGCCTTCGACGCCGTGTCGAGCTCTCGGCTCTTCGGACTCCACTCATGCGGCTCCACCCCTGCCGGAATCAGGTTGATCACGTTCGTATAATCGCCGCCTATCTCGCTTGCCAAATAATAGAGCGGGTAGAAGCTCGTCACTACGTTCGTCTTGTCCTCCGTAAGCTTCCCTGACGATCCGGCGCTTCCGCAGCCTGATAGGATAAGCGCAACAGCAGCTGCCGCAAGCATCGCCTTGATTATAGTCAGACGTCCTTGACGACGACTGTGGTTCACATCTTTATACATACTCTTCCATTCCCCATTTCCCCAATTACTCCAGGTAAAGGCCTCTCCTATGAGGCCTTCTTGATCGTAATCGTAACTATTACGTTAGTCATTATATAGGCGCTTAAAATGAGGTGTCAATACTTATTCGTAATTATTACTAAAAAGAATAGTGCAGCACTACTCTTGGTTCCAACCACTCTATTAACACTATTGGAACAAATAGGGCTATCTATTCATCCGAATAACGAAATGATGAGATGATTTGTACTTACAGCCCTTAAGCGCGGCAGCGCCTGCCCTCGGCTTAAGCCGCAAAAAAAAAGGTTGAGCAGATTATCACCTCTGCTCAACCTTCTTCTATCGTTCGCATGCAGCGAACAAGCTTACTTCACTTTAGCGCCGTTCGGCATGTCGTCTGGTACCGTTGCGAGCGTCAGATTGTCGCCCTCAGAAGCAGCCAGAATCATGCCTTGGGACAGCTCGCCGCGCAGCTTGACCGGCTTCAGGTTCGTCACACAGATCACTTTGCGTCCAACCATTTGCTCCGGCGTATAATATTTCGCGATGCCCGATACGACTTGGCGCGTCTCGAAGCCAAGATCCAGCTGCAGCTTAAGCAGTTTATCCGCCTTCGCTACCGGCTCTGCCGCAATGACCTGAGCGACACGAAGCTCTACCTTCGCGAAGTCATCGATCGCGATTTCTTCCGCCATCTCCGGCGCAGCAGGACGCTCTGTCGAAGCAGCCGGTGCCGCAGCATGGTCTGCCTCTGCAGCCGGAGCCGTACCGCCGCTCATCGAAGCGATGATGTACTCGATCTCTACCGCTTGGTCTAAGCGAGGGAAGATCGGCTCGCCCTTGCCGACTCGCGTGCCGCCTGGCAGCGATCCGAACGTCTTCGTGCTGTCCCACGAGGTCAGCTCGCCAGGCTCGATGCCCAGCTGAGCCCACATTGCACGAGGAGCATTGGTCAAGAACGGCTGCAGCACGATCGAAACGATGCGCAGCGACTCCGCCAGATGGTACATGGCCGACGCCAGTTCCGCCCGCTTCGCTTCATCCTTCGCCAGTACCCATGGCTGAGTCTCGTCGATATATTTGTTCGTGCGGCTAACGAGCTGCCAGAGCGCCGTGAGCGCCACCGAAAACTCCATCTTCTCCATTGCCGCTTCAACGGCTGCGATCGACTCTGCCGCCTGATTGCGAAGCGTCTCGTCGAATGCCGTAACGTCGCCCGCATATGCCGGGATGACGCCATCGAAATATTTGCCGATCATCGCAACCGTACGGTTGAGCAAGTTGCCCAGATCGTTCGCCAGGTCAAAGTTCGTACGCTCGACAAAGCTTTCCGGCGTGAACGTGCCGTCGGAGCCGAACGGCACCTCGCGGAGCAAGAAGTACCGAAGCACGTCGAGGCCGTAACGGTCGATCAGCTTAACCGGGTCGAGAACAGTCCCTTTCGACTTCGACATTTTGCCTTCCTTCGTCAGCCACCAGCCGTGCGCGAACACTTTCTTCGGCAGCGGCAGATCAAGAGCCATCAGCATGATCGGCCAGTAGATCGTATGGAAACGTACGATTTCTTTGCCGACCAGATGTACGTCCGCCGGCCAGAATTTCCGGTACAGCTCGTCATTCGGCGTATCGTAGCCGAGAGCCGTAATATAGTTCGTCAAAGCATCGATCCAGACATATACGACATGTTTCGGATCGTTAGGCACTTTAATGCCCCAATCGAACGTCGTTCGCGATACCGCGAGATCCTCGAGACCTGGTTTAATGAAATTGTTAATCATCTCATTCTTGCGCGATTCCGGCTGGATAAATTCTGGGTTCTCCTCGTAGAACTGAAGCAGACGGTCCGCATATTTGCTCATTCTGAGGAAGTAACTTTCTTCCTTCACGAGCTCAACCGGACGTCCGCAGTCCGGACAGTTGCCGTCCACCAGCTGGCGCTCCAGGAAGAACGACTCGCACGGCGTACAATACCAGCCTTCATATTCGCCCTTGTAGATGTCGTCCTGCTCCACCAAACGTGCGAAAATCCGCTCGACGACTCGCTTATGCCGGTCCTCTGTCGTACGGATGAAGTCGTCGTTCGAGATGTCGAGCTTCGTCCACAATTCCTTGATGCCGACGACGATATCGTCGACGAACTGCTGAGGCGTTGTGCCCTTCTCCTGCGCTTTGCGTTCAATCTTCTGGCCGTGCTCGTCCGTTCCTGTCAGATAACGGACTTCATAGCCGCGCAGCCGCTTATAACGCGCCATCGCATCGCCCGCCACCGTCGTGTACGCATGGCCGATATGAAGTTTGTCGCTGGGATAGTAAATCGGCGTCGTAATGTAAAATGTTTTGTTCTCGCTCATCGTCTTTCGCTCCTTTATCGATTGTACAACTTGCATATGGACGACAAAAAGCCCCCGTCCAACATGGGACGAGAGCTCTCACTCACGCGGTACCACCCAATTTTCTTCCCGTACCGTAAGCGGCCGCAGGCCTGCTTATTCGCCGAGAAGCTTCATTCGCCGTCCGTGCTGACGGCACATTCCTTAACGCGGAACGAGTCGCCGCCTCTTGCCGCGCAGCCTGGAAACCGTGAGACAGCTTCCGTTCGCTTCGCCTTGCTCGACAGCGGATCCTCCCGGACCATATTCAGGGTGCGCTCCATACCGGTTCTCAGCATCTCCGGCTCTCTGGAATGGTCGCTATCCGTACTTATCCGTTCATCGGGTCGTCTTATACTCTTATGACCAAAATATACCGAACGCAGCCTGCCCGTGTCAAGAAACGGCCTGCGAACGAATCAATCTTTCCCCTTCGGCTCCGGCACAGGATCAAAGCCGCCGGGGTGAAACGGATGGCAGCGGCAAATCCTCTTCACCGCAAGCCACGAGCCCCGAGCAGCCCCATGCTTCTCCAGTGCTTCCAGCGCATACTCCGAGCAGGTCGGATAGTAACGGCAGGTCGGCGGTTTCAACGGCGAGATGGCCCGCC
>NZ_BILZ01000086.1 GCF_004000825.1 Paenibacillus kobensis NBRC 15729
CTTTTTTGTTGTGTTCAAGAACAATTGGATATAACTCCTTCTCAACCCTGAGGCCATTCACGCTCATACTACAGACAGATGGATGAGAAGGAGGCGATTGATGTGAAAGGTACGAATCGTATCCTGCAGTGTATGGCGAAATGCGGGTTGATGGCGATGCTTCTGGCAGCGGGAGATTTGACGGATTTTACATGGAAAGGCCATATACGAACAGCGCCCCTGCAGCATTACCCGTTCGAACGGGCGGTCATGAGTAAGCTGCGTACAAGCCGTCTGGCTGTTGCTCAGCACTCCCGTGACGAAGCTCTGCCTGCAATGAGTGCCGAACGTAAGAGGACAGCGGTTAAACCGCCGAATCACGTAAGAGGCATCTATATATCAGGTTGGGTTGCAGGCGGCGGCGCTAAGATGAATCGGCTGCTTCATTTAGTGTCCGATACGGATCTCAATGCGGTTGTCATTGATGTGAAGAACGATTTCGGCAAGCTGACTTACCGTTCCGGACTTCCGGCGACACACCGGCTCGGAGCGAGCGCCGCTCCGTCAATCCCGAACATGAAGCAGCTCATTGACCGGCTCCACCGGCAAGGCATCTATGTGATAGGTCGCGTCGTCGTATTCAATGATCCGCTGCTGGCAGCTAGAAAGCCGGAGTGGTCGATCCATCGGAAGGACGGCAAAGTGTGGAAGGATACGCATGGACGGCCTTGGATCGATCCTTACCGGACAGAGGTATGGAAATATAATAGCGATATCGCTGCTGAAGCGGCGTCGATCGGCATTGATGAGATCCAATTCGACTATGTCCGGTTTCCGGAAGGAATTGCGAATAAACCCGTCACCTATGCCAATCATGCGGGGTGGAGCCGTTCGGAGGCGATACAACGGTTTTTGAATCACGCGGCTCGCCGCGTTCATCAGAATGGAGCCAAAGTATCGGCAGACGTGTTCGGACTTGTGACTTCATCGCAGGACGACATGGGAATTGGGCAAAGCTGGCGGGCTATCTCACGGGAAGTTGATTATATATCGCCCATGGTGTATCCGTCTCACTACAGCAACGGCATGTATGGAGTAGCGAATCCCGATGTGCAGCCGTACGCAATCGTCAGTCATGCGATGGCAGATGCGAAAAGACGTAACCGGATTATGGCTGCAAGCGGCATGCATACGGCAAGGCTTCGACCTTGGCTGCAGAGCTTTACGGCGACTTGGGTTCACCCTCATTTGACTTACGGGCAACAGCAGATTGAAGAGCAGATTCGGGCGTTGCACGATCAAGGCGTTTACGATTTTATGTTGTGGAGTGCCTCCTGCAGATATGACTATAGGTAAAAACAGCCGTATGAGGCAAGCAGTCACTCCTTAATTGAACGGCTTCCTTTTTATGAAAAAGGTAATGAAAACGGCTTGAAATGGCGGTCTTACAAGCTTGACAGCCTATAACCCCTCTGCTAATATTGCAATAATATACGTCAGGCAAGGTTAAACAAGGGATGAATTCAAGGGAGGAACTTACTCGTGTGGGATACAAAATTCGCCAAAGAGGGACTTACGTTTGACGACGTGCTGCTCGTTCCGCGCAAATCGGAAGTGCTGCCGCGGGAGGTTTCGGTCGGAACCGCGCTCAGCAACAACGTAAAGCTGAACATTCCGCTTATTAGCGCAGGCATGGATACGGTCACGGAGTCGGCAATGGCGATTGCGATAGCTCGTGAAGGCGGTCTAGGTATTATTCATAAAAATATGTCCATTTCGCAGCAAGCGGAGGAAGTTGATCGCGTAAAGCGTTCGGAGAGTGGCGTTATTACGAATCCGTTCTCGCTGACGCCGGATCATCATGTATACGATGCTGAAGCATTGATGGGCAAATATCGGATTTCCGGCGTGCCAATCGTGGATGAGAATGGCAAGCTGGTCGGCATTCTGACGAACCGCGACCTTCGCTTCGTTCATGACTACTCGATGAAGATCAATGAAGTCATGACGCGTGAAGAGCTCGTCACCGCACCTGTAGGCACAACGCTTGCTCAAGCGGAAGGGCTGCTCCAGAAGCATAAAATCGAAAAGCTCCCGCTCGTTGACGAGAACAACGTGCTCAAGGGACTTATTACGATCAAAGATATCGAGAAGGCGATCCAGTTCCCGAATGCGGCGAAGGATCAGCACGGCCGTCTCGTATGCGGTGCAGCAATCGGTATCTCGAAGGATACGTTCGAGCGTGCGGAAGCGCTCGTTAACGCCGGCGTAGACGCGATCGTCGTCGACTCTGCGCATGGTCATCACATTAACATTCTGAGTTCGGTAGCGAAGCTCCGTGAGAAATATCCGACGCTGACGATTATCGCGGGCAACGTCGCAACGGGCGAAGGCACGCGTGATCTGATCAAAGCGGGCGCTTCGGTCGTCAAGGTCGGTATCGGACCAGGCTCGATCTGCACGACGCGCGTTATCGCCGGTATCGGCGTACCGCAAATTACGGCAATTTACGATTGCGCAACGGTAGCACGCGAATACAACATTCCGATCATCGCCGATGGCGGCATCAAGTATTCCGGCGATATCGTGAAAGCTATTGCAGCTGGCGCGAGCGCCATCATGATCGGCAGCTTGCTGGCTGGTACGGAAGAAAGCCCAGGCGAATCGGAAATTTACCAAGGCCGCCGTTTCAAAGTGTACCGCGGCATGGGCTCGCTCGGCGCGATGAAGGAAGGCAGTAAAGACCGTTACTTCCAAGAGAACGAAAGCAAGCTTGTTCCGGAAGGTATCGAAGGCCGCGTCCCTTACAAAGGCGCAATGGCAGATACGGTGCATCAGATGGTTGGCGGTCTGCGCTCTGGTATGGGCTACTGCGGAACAGCAACGCTTGAAGAGCTGCGCAACGAAACGCAGTTCGTACGCATTACGGGTGCCGGTCTTCGCGAGAGCCATCCGCATGACGTACAAATCACGAAAGAAGCTCCGAACTACTCTCTCTAATAGATAGAATTGGAAGCTAGATTGTCCACGTACCTATAACGTGTCCGCTCTTTCTCTTTACGAGTCAAGCGAGGCGGAACTTCAAGGCCAGACAGGAGAGAGCAATATACCTGTCTGGCTTTTTTATTGGCGGGCGCTCATCCTGGATATTCCTCGAAAGAGGTTTTCTCATAGTAGGCTTCCTATGTTACAATATGAGCGGACATAGCTTATGGGGAAATGGGGAGAAGAACTTGAAAGTAAGTTACAAGCTGGGGCGCCTTCGCTCAATTACGGCGGCAATGTTGGCGGTATGGATGATCATGTTGGCGATTGGTTCCACAGCTGCATTTGCTGAAGGCGAAGCGGCTACGACAGACGCAACCGCAGGCGCTGGTGCGGGGAATCCGCTGGGTATTAATGCGAGGGCGGCCATTCTAGTAGAGCCTACGACGGGGCAAGTGTTATATGAGTTCAATGCAGATCAACCAATGCCTCCGGCTAGTATGACGAAGATGATGACGGAATATATCGTGCTCGAAGAGATTAAATCGGGCCGTCTTACGTGGGATACGGTCGTATCCACATCTGAGGAAGCGGCAACGGTGCCGCCGGACGGCTCTCAAGTATATTTGGCAGTAGGCGAGAAACATACGGTTAAAGAACTGTATATCGCAATGGCAGTCGGCTCGGCCAGCGATGCGACGATCGCGTTGGCAGTGCAAGTCGGTGGTTCGGTTCAAGGCTTTGTTGATAAAATGAATGAAACGGCTCAAAAGCTCGGTATGACATCCGCGCATTATACAGGTCCTGCTGGTCTAGAGGATACGACGGTCATTTCGGCCCGCGACCAAGCGAAGCTGGCTGCTACGATTGTAAATGAACACCCAGAGTTTCTGGAATACTCGAGTATTCCAAGATACAAGTTCCGTGAACGGGACGCAGGCGAACTCATTAACTATAACTACATGCTCGCATCGAATAAAGACGTAACTCAACTGAAATCTTATGCGTACCCAGGCGTTGACGGCATGAAGACGGGCTACCTGTCCGCTGCTGGCTACTGCTTCACCGGTACGGTTCAAGTGAACGGATTGCGCTACGTGAGCGTCGTCATGAATACGGCATCGAAGGGCGCGCGTTTCCATGAGACAGCGAAGCTGTATGATTATGGCTACGCGAGCTTCGAGAAGAAAACGATTGTTCCACCGAAATCGGTCGTAGAATCGGTAAAGACGGTTAAAATAAAAAAAGGCAAGAAGAAGTCCGTTGAGGTCATGACGGCATCGGACGTAAGCTTCCTCGTGAAGAAAGGCTCCGAACCGAAAGCAGAGGTCTTGAAGACCGATTTGCTGCCGGCTAAGGAGCTGGTCGCACCAATCAAACAGGGTCAGAAGCTCGGTACGGTAACGTATGAGTATATGAATCCGGATAACAACCAGAAGTTGACGAAAACGGTCGATCTGATCGCTTCCAATGATGTGAAGAAGGCTGGTTGGTTCACAATGCTGTTCCGTAACATTGGTCACTTCTTCTCGAGCTTGTTCAGCGGAATCGCGAACCTGTTCGGTTAATCGGCTTAACACTTGCAATAAACCTGTACAAAGCGGCGCAGCATTCGCAGCTCTAGGGTTGTCGATTCGCTGCGCTTCATGTAAAATTAATGGTTAGAGTTACATTCGGAGGAATCATTGTATCCGCATATAAATAGGAGGAATTCAGGAGATGGAAACAGGTACTTCGCGCGTTAAACGCGGCATGGCAGAAATGCAAAAAGGCGGCGTCATTATGGACGTCATGAACGCAGAGCAAGCAAAAATCGCGGAAGCGGCAGGCGCGGTAGCCGTAATGGCGCTTGAGCGCGTTCCTTCCGATATTCGTGCAGCAGGCGGCGTAGCCCGTATGGCTGACCCAACGATCGTTGAGGAAGTTACGAAAGTAGTCTCCATTCCAGTAATGGCGAAAGCTCGTATCGGCCACTACGTTGAAGCAAAAGTGCTGGAATCGATGGGCGTTGACTACATCGACGAGAGCGAAGTGCTGACGCCGGCAGACGAAGTGTTCCACATCAACAAGAACGAGTTCACAGTTCCGTTCGTATGCGGTGCTAAAGATCTGGGCGAAGCGCTCCGCCGTATTCAAGAAGGCGCATCGATGATCCGTACGAAAGGCGAGCCAGGAACAGGTAACGTCGTTGAAGCTGTTCGTCACCTTCGTCTGATTCACGGCCAAATTCGCAAAGTTCAAAACTTGTCGAAGGACGAGCTGTTCAACGAAGCGAAAGTGCTCGGCGTTCCTTACGATCTGCTCCTGCAAGTTGCAGAAGCAGGCAAGCTGCCGGTCGTTAACTTCGCAGCAGGCGGCGTAGCGACTCCAGCGGACGCAGCGCTCATGATGCACCTGGGTGCAGACGGCGTATTCGTCGGCTCCGGTATTTTCAAATCGGACAACCCTGAGAAGTTCGCTCGCGCAATCGTTGAAGCAACGACTCATTACACGGACTACAAGCTGATCACGGAAGTATCGAAGAACCTCGGTACGCCGATGAAAGGCATCGATATTAAGACGCTGTCGGGCTTCGACCGTATGCAAGACCGCAGCATCTAATGCTGCTCTCGCCTCGGCGGACAGACATCCATGCTTCATGACATAGCAGAGAGAAAAGCCCCTATACAGGGGCTTTTCGGCAATGCGGGGATATACTTAGAATAACGGGCCATTACAACATGTCTTCCTCAGGGGAGGCGGACAGGATAAGAAAGCGGGTACGAAGGTATGAAAATTGGCGTATTGGCGCTGCAAGGCGCAGTAGCGGAACATATTCGCGGATTGGAATCGGCAGGGGCAGAAGCGGTAGCCGTGAAGCGTACGGAAGAACTGGACAGCCTTGACGGTCTGGTCATTCCCGGGGGCGAGAGCACGACGATCGGCAAGCTGATGCGCAAGTACGGCTTCATCGACGCGATTCGGGAGTTCGCGGCGCAGGGCAAACCGTTGTTCGGGACTTGCGCGGGCTTGATCGTATTGGCAGAACGGATTGATGGCCAAGAAGATGCGCATCTGGAGCTGATGAACATGACGGTGCAGCGTAATGCGTTCGGCCGTCAGCGCGAAAGCTTCGAGACGGACCTTGACGTGAAAGGCATCGACGAGCCGATTCGGGCCGTATTCATTCGGGCTCCTCTGATTAAGGAAGTCGGAGAAGGCGTCGACGTTATCTCGACGTATAAGGACGAGATCGTAGCGGCGCGTGAGAACCATCTGCTCGCCTGCTCGTTCCATCCGGAGTTGACGGACGATTACCGGCTGCATGCTTATTTCGTCGATATGGCGCGCGAAGCCGCCGCAGTCCGGGGCTAAGCCTTAGAAGGCAGCCTTCCGGAATAGAGAGGAGAATCATTCGTGTTAGACGTGAAATGGCTAAGAAACGATTACGATAAAGTGGTACAAGCACTCGCGAACCGAGGCAAGTCGGAGGAGCTCATCGCAGGCTTCCCGGTGTTGGATACACGCCGCCGCGAAATTTTGACAGAATCGGATAATCTGAAGAACCGCCGCAACGTCGTATCGCAAGAAGTGGCGAAGCTGAAGAAGTCGGGCGGCGATGCGGAGGCACTCATCATTGAGATGCGTGAAGTCGGCGACCGGATCAAAGAAATCGACGACGAGATTCGTGTACTCGAAGCGCAAATCGAAGAGCTGACGGCGGGGATTCCGAACGTGCCTCACGAGAGCGTGCCGGTAGGAGCATCCGAGGAAGACAACGTCGAGCTTCGCCGCGTAGGCGAACCGACAGCGCTTGGCTTCGAGCCGAAGCCGCACTGGGAAATCGCGCAGGAGCTCGGCATTCTCGACTTCGAGCGCGCCGGTAAAGTTACGGGTTCGCGCTTCGTGTTCTACCGCGGACTGGGTGCACGTCTCGAGCGTGCGCTGATCAGCTTCATGATGGATCTGCACAGCGACAAGCACGGCTATGAGGAGATTCTGCCTCCGTACATCGTTAACCGCGACAGCCTGTTCGGTACGGGCCAGCTGCCGAAGTTCGAAGAGGACCTGTTCAAGCTGGAAAATTCGGATTACTACTTGATCCCGACGGCTGAAGTACCGGTGACGAACATCGCGCGCGAAGAGATTCTGTCGATTGAAGAGCTGCCGAAGTACTTCGTGGCATACAGCGCATGCTTCCGTTCCGAAGCGGGCGCAGCGGGCCGCGATACGCGCGGACTCATCCGTCAGCACCAATTCAACAAGGTGGAACTGCTCAAGCTGGTAACACCGGAGTCGTCGTATGACGAGCTGGAGAAAATGACGGAGAACGCAGAACGCGTGCTGCAGCTGCTTGGCCTTCCATACCGCGTACTGGCGCTCTGCACGGGCGATATGGGCTTCACCGCGGCGAAAACGTATGACCTTGAAGTCTGGCTGCCTAGCGCAGATACATACCGCGAAATCTCGTCGTGCTCGAACGTCGAGGACTTCCAAGCCCGCCGCGCAGGCATCCGCTTCCGCCGCGAGCCGAAGAGCAAGCCGGAATTCGTTCATACGCTGAATGGCTCGGGTCTTGCGGTCGGCCGTACGTTCGCCTCGATTCTGGAGAACTATCAGCAAGCAGACGGCTCGGTTATCGTCCCGGAAGTGCTTCGTCCTTACATGGGCGGCATCGAGGTTATTACGAAGAAATATCATAAATAAGCGGTTGGCCGTCAAGCCAAATCGCATTTTGGGAAAAGAGCTCTGAATAAGAGCTCTTTTTTTAGTTGATTGTTCGAATTTGCTTGTGGTACAATCTTAATGTTGTTTCATTTAAATGTGGAGAGGTACCGAAGCGGTCATAACGGGGCGGTCTTGAAAACCGTTAGGGTGCAAGCCCACGTGGGTTCGAGTCCCACCCTCTCCGCCAGTTAATTTTACAATGAACAGAGCTGCGCATGATGCGCAGCTCTTTTTGTTTATCTCGAAGCTGTGCTATAGGCATAAAATACGGTCCGATTTCGCATCTTAAACGGTGTGGAGGTGGATAGCGATGGGACAACATGATGAGCTGCAGCTCGATCAGCAGCAGCTGGCCAGCGCATGGTCGAGCACGCTGCCGACAACGATCAATTCATCGGATCAAGCAGAAGTATGGCCCGATGAGGCCGATCCGAGTGCGCTGCGCGTAACGATTCATACGGCGGGGCATCAAGATTATTCGTTCGATTTTAAGGTGGGATACGTGGATAGCCGGGAAGTGCAAGTCGAACTGATCGACGTGGAGAAGGCGGGCCAGTCGGTCGACGAACGCACCGACCTCATCCAGCAGCTCGCTCTTGATTACAAAAGGCATATCCATGAGTGCGCACAGGCGCTGCAATCGATCACGCATCATTAATGCCAACCGAGTGATAGCGATAGGGAATAAGGTTACGAAACGGAAGGAGCAGACCCGCGATGACGAAGGCGAAAGGCGGCCTGGACAAAAACCTGTCGAACGTCGTAGAGGATCTCGATGTCGAACCGGTTAACAGCCACCATGCCCAGCAACTGCAGCAGGATGTGAACGATCGCCGTCACCAAGCGGAGATCAACCACGATCACACTTCGGATCTGTCGACGCCGAAGACGGGAGATTAACGTACTGTACTGGCATTAGGTATATCATAGATAGGAGATGAAACGTACATCATGAGCAAGCCCGATAGCGTTCCGGTACCGAACCCGGAGTCGGACAGCAATGCGAGCGGCCGTCAACGCCACGGCAATCAGCCGCAGCAGCCGCTCTCCGGATCGAAGAAAGTGAAGCAGCAGAACCATTCCCGGCATAATAACGGCGAAGGATCAGCACCGAACCCATAAGCAGATGACCAATCCCGTTTCCAAGCTCAATTTGGAAGCGGGATTTTATTATCTAGGGGTGTTAAATAAACGCCTTTTCAAGTATGATGAATGGGTACTTGAAAAGGGGGAGTTTCAACAGTGAAGTGGATGAAGAAAGCGGCAGTCGTGGCGATGGCAGGCGTGCTCCTCGCAGCAGTCGGCTGCAGCAACGGCAAGTCGTCGAAAGAAGCACTGCACGATTCATTGAATAAAATGTCCGAAGTCCATTCGTATGCGTTCAACGGTACGCTCGGTTTCGATAATCTAGAGCTGCCGGCAGGCGAAGCTGATGAGTTAGGCTCATCGATGGTAACGGATCTGCTTAAAGGCGCAAAGCTTACGTTCGACGGCCAATACGAAATGGACGCGAAGCGTACTGACGTGAACTTGAAGCTGGAATGGAAGTCGGAGGGCACGTCGACGACAGTGGAAGTACCGTTCATCGTAACGGAGGATAAGGCTTATTTCAAAGTGCCTTCCATTCCGCTGATCCAGCTTCCGGAAGAGCTGACGAGCAAGTTCATTGAAATCGATTTGAAGAAGCTTGCCGAAGAACAAGGCGTAACGACGTTCGCTCAGACGGATAAGCAGCGTGAGCTGTCGACGAAGCTGATGGACGCGCTTATCGAGCCGTACGAGAAGGATTACTTCTCCGAGCCGAAGGCGGCAGATGTACAAGGCTTGCCGGATGGCGAGAAGTATGACCAAATCGTGCAATTCAAAGTAACGAACGAGACGTTCGTACCTGCGCTTGAGCTGGCGATGAACAAGGTGGTCCCGACCGTTATCGATATGATTGCAGCCGATGAGGAGTACGTGAAGCTGCTTGGCCTGAAGAAGGAAGATTTGGATACGGCGAAGAAATATGTAGCGGATAACGGCCCTAAGCTGTTGGAGCAAGCGAAGAAGACGGTTAAAGTGAACGAGATTGCTGTGACGAGCGGCTTGCAGGACGATTACATGACGTATCAAGGCATCGACACGGACTTGTCCGTGACGCCGGAAGACGGCAGCGGCGAGGTTAAAGTCGACATGTACCTGCGGATGCAGTACAAAGATATCAACAAGAAGCAGACGTTCAAACAAGAAATTCCGAGCGACACGACGACGCTTGAAGAAGCGCTGGCGATGTTCGGTTTAGATACGAGCGCGCTTAAGGCTTTGGAAGAACAAGCGTTGCAATAATAATCTTTATAAGGAAACCGCAAGCCATCTGGTGGGCTTGCGGTTTATTTTATTTGGATAAATCAAAGTGATTTACAGCTGTTGTAATGTTTTACTATAATCTAGGTAAAAGGGCGGGGTGATGACTGCGATGAGCCGGAATAATGTTAAACGGGTAACGCTGCGTTATTTGCATACTGAGCTTGAATTCCACATCGAGGATGGGATATCGCTCGAGCCGGTATTCGAGTTCTTCGGCACTCACTTCGAGGTTGAGCGGGGGGCGGAAGCGGTCAATCCGCTTGCGGTAATCAGAGTGATCCGCGATGCATCGCAGTTCGGGAACATCGCATGGGATGCGGGGGAAGACGTCTACATACGCAAGAGCGCTTCGGCTTTCTTTACGATTGTGGCAAGACGGGTCAGCATCGGGGGGACGGAATACTACCGTTGCAATCGAACGGATATCCGAATCGCAATGGATGCGGTGAACGGGTCCATCCTAGTTGCGGGAGCGACGGAAGGCAGCGAGAGAGAGAACATGGTGTGGATCGAGCTGATCCGCGATCTGGTACTGAAGAACGAGGAGAATCACGGCGTCGTTGTCGTACATGCGACATGCGCGTATCAGGACGGAGCGGCGATGATGATTGCCGGGCAAAAGGGAGCGGGCAAGTCGACAACGCTGTTGGAGCTGGTGCATCGGTTCGGCTGTTCGTTCATGAGCGGCGACAAAACGTTCCTCTGGATGGACGGCGGCAAGCTGTATGCGTCGGGATGGCCGGACTATCCGCATCTCGGTCTAGGCACGATGTCGAAGTATCCGGAGTTCGTCGAGCGCTACGGGTTGGCGGATCCTATTGCGGCTGCGCAGGAGACGCTCTGGTCAGGCGAGCATAAGATCGCGGTCAGCCCGGAGGTCTTCAAGGCGATTATTCCGATGACGCCGCCAGGGCTGCGGTGTCCGGTCAGACTCGTCATCTATCCAAGCGTGTATCCGTCCGGTCAATGCGAGATTCGGACCGTTGACGATCACATCCGCAGGCTCACTCCGCATATAGAGCGGATGTTTGCCGATGGGACCGTTCTGTGGAACCGCTACGTGGAACCGAGTACCCCTGAGGAGTATGATGCTGCCGTGCAAGCGTGTCTTGCCAAGCTCGCTTCTATTTCTGCGGTTACTGTCGAAGGGTCTGGAATTATCGGGGAGCATGACTGGCTGGAAGCAATGAAATGATCGACACGAAGAAGTTCAAGCAGCTGCTTAAGACGACTTGGGAGCCGTTGCTACGTCAACATGGATTCACCGGTTCGAACGGCAATTACCGGACGAAGGTCAACGATCATTTTATATATGTGGTTAACATCCAAGGGGACCGTTATGGCGGGCTGTGTTGTGTGAATCTAGGCGTGTATATCGATTTTATCCCAAACACGTTGGGCAAGCACCTGCCGCTGAATAAAGTGTCCGTAGTTGATTGCGAGTTCCGAACAAGGCTGTCGGATGTGGAGCTCGAGGATGCTTGGTGGAGCTATGGCGACACGGAAACAGAGGCGATGGAGAGCATCGAGCATATGACCGAAACGTTCGTGCAGCATGGGCTGGCCTATTTTGCGCAGTTTCAGGAATTTCCGAAGCCGTTTATTGGGATGTCGTTTAAGAACGTTGAACAGAGAACCGACAAGGTTAGAAAGCTGGGCAATTCGCCGACGGATGTTCGCCTTGCACTTGTAATTGCAAGAGTGCAGCTCTACATTGGACAGACTGAACAAGCGACAGCGTGGTCGCAATGGGCTCTGGATCAGATTGGAACAGGCTTTGCAGGAAGAGCGTTGATTGGAGAGTTCGAACAGATTATACAGAAGGCGCAAGGGCATAGCGGGATAACACTGGAGCCGTAAGGCGAATCGGTGAGATAAACAAGGGGGAGGCACATTCGTGCCTCCCCCTTGTCGTCTGCTTCAACGCGGTCAGTTCTCGCAAGCGACGCCGTTCCGGTCCCGGTCCAGCGAAGTGCTGTAGCCAGGTTGGCCCTTGTAGAGCGGTGCAGCGCCTGCCGCTCTGACGGCGTCGCAATTTTTGTAATACACATTGCCCGGGCTCGTTGGAGTGGTTGGCGTCGGCGTTACAGTTCCGGCCGTCCCGCCGATGACGAAGAGTATGCGTTTGCCATTCGGGTAGCTGTGAAGAAAATTACCGATCCATGAGCCTGCACCACGGTTATCCGCCGACTTCACGTAAGCAACATCCGCTCCGGTTCCCCCTTCCGCGCACATCGCCATCGGAAATTCGTCGCGGTCGTACCCTTCCTTGGTCGGAATGCCGGCGAGCGATTGCCCCCGGTTCTCATCGGCTCCATCCCGGTCTATCGTACATACCGGCGGTTTGCCGCGTTTGATTGCATTCTTGATATGAGAAGCTGTCTCCGGATAACGGTCGGCCGGAAAATCAAGCACGATGTCGTACTGCCGGTCGGTAATAAAAACGGTCTTCGTCGCGGCTGCCCAAGTGACGATCTTGCTTAGCATCTCTCCCGCGGCGCGAACGGGTACGTAGGTTGTGCCGTTGATGATAATTGGCGCGGCGCTTGCCAGCTTGCCGTTAACGATCAATTTGAGCGTATGGCTGGAAGGCTTGGTCAGCGTCTGCTGGTTGTCGTTGATGTAGACCGTTTTGGTCGGACCATCCCAAGATACAATTTTGTTCAGCATCTCACCGGCGGGGCGAACGGGAACGTATGTCGTACCGCTCTTAATAATCGGGGCTGTGCTTGCAGGCAGTCCGTTCACGATCAACCGGATGGTGCCGCTGGCGGCTTTTGCCCGAATAGCGTTATTCGTTTCGAGCTGCGTTTCCCGGTGGTTCATGGGGGGAGGACTGGCGATCCGGTTAGGCGCAGCCGGGGAAGGGGAAGGCGCGGAGGAGGTGCAGCCGGCTAAGCCAACCGCAATGGCGATGATGGCGATGACCTTGTGCAGCATTGTAAGAGGCTCACTCCTTGGTCGATGGGTTTTGAAGTCAGTAATAGAGTGGCAAAAAGGGAGCGTCATTACTCATGACAAGGAATGCGCAGGGCGATGAGGGATATCATACGCCTTTCCTGACGCCCGCGAGCATTCGATTGGCTGCTGATTGTCAATTGGACCGTCGTTCTATCCGTCCTTTTAGCTGAATACAATGGGAACAGTTTGTCCCCGGTTGTCTGGGGAGGGAAGCACGACGGTACAAATAGAGGAGGAGCGGGATGGAACGGTATGAAGCGCGAGAGCATGAACGGGCACCGGTGGCGCTGCTTGGCTTAGGGACGGCTGTGCCAGAATGCCGGCTTGATCAAAAGGATACGGCAGCCCGTTTGGCAGAGGGTCTTGAAGCGAACGGACGGCGCGATCAGGCGAGATGGGCGCGGCGTATTTTCCATCAGAGCGGCGTAGAGACTAGATATACGTGCGAGAGAAGCCTGAGTGGTCCGGCTTCAGAAAGCCGCTATGCTCCGGGAACGGAGCAAGAAGACGCGCCTCGTACATCGGAGCGGATGGCATTGTACCGCGAGCATGCGCCGATACTGGCAGAGCGCGCGGCGAGAGCGGCACTGGCGGACGGCGGCGTGGAGGCTGGCGCGATAACGCATCTGTTGACGGTAAGTTGTACAGGCATGTACTTGCCGGGACTTGATGCCGAGCTCGCGCACCGTCTTGAACTGCGCAGCGGCTTGCGCCGGCTGCCGCTTACGTTTCTAGGCTGCGCGGCAGGGACGACCGCGATCCGCACGGCAAGGGAGCTGGTTCATGCGGACGAGCAGGCAGTCGCGCTCATCGTCTGTGTGGAGTTGTGCACGTTGCATACGCAGCCGTCGGGGGATAAGGAGTCGCTGTATGCGGCGGCTTTTTTCGGAGACGGGGCAGCGGCATGTATCATTGGGCGTCCATCCGCTGTCAGCGGACAAGGGGAGCAGAGATTGAACGATATGTTCATCGTATCGGAGGGCCGGTCGGATCTAGCATCGGAGGCGGCGGAGTCGATGCGGTGGACGGTCGGAGACAACGGCTTCGATCTGTTCTTATCGCCGCGGGTACCGGAGCTGCTTGGGCAATATGTGCCCGGTATGATCGAGCAGTATGCGCCGGGTTGGACGCCTGCCTGGTGGGCGGTTCATCCGGGCGGCAAAGGCATCGTCGATGCGATACAGAAGCTATTCGAGCTTAGCGATGAACATGTCGCAGTCAGCCGTGATGTTCTGCGCAATTACGGCAACATGTCGTCGGTGACGATAATGTTCGTGCTGCGCGGACTGCGGGAGCGTCTGCGCAAGCAGGGCGGCGGCCCGAGCGAAGGGCTGGCGGTGGCATTCGGCCCCGGGTTGACGGCGGAGCTGTTGCGGCTGACTTATATACCGTCGGCGGAGCAGGTTGAAAGAACGGCGGAAATTTAGGCCGGGATCGGTGAGAAGGTGCGGCAGAAGCGAATATGAGCTATAGGATAGCTGGGGTTGAGCGGGAATTTGAGGAGCGGGCGGCATGAGCAGGTGCTTAAAGTAAAGGAGCGCTGACGGCGGCAAGCTTTAATCCCGCGCGGTGAGCGCCGGGATGTCATGCAAGATGGAAGGCGGGGTGAGCTTGGGTGAGTTACATTCCATTCAGGCAGCGGGCAACAGAACCGGAGCTGATGGATGACTATGCTTCCGGCGGTGATGCGCTGCGGGAAGCTCATCGGCATCTTCATCGGTTGAACCGGCTGTTCGCCGCCTCCGGTCCGATCGTGTACGGGGTGGACCGGCTGTGGCGGGATGCGGGCCGCCCTCATCGGCTGTCGGTACTCGATATTGGCTGCGGCCAAGGCGATGTGAACGGCGCGCTGCTTCGGTGGGCGGAGCGGGAAGGCGTCGTGCTGCGGCTGACGCTGGCTGATATTACGGAAGAGGCCTGTGCCGAGGCGAGGGCGCTCTTCCGGGATGAGCCGCGTGTCACGGTTGAGCGGCTTGATCTATTCGAACTGCCTCATCAGTATGCGGATATAACGGTTGCTTCGCAGGTGCTGCATCACTTTGATGAAGAACAGGCGGTGCAGGCCGTTGCGGCTATGACGCGAAGTGCGCGGGTTGGCTGCGTGATTGGCGACATTCACCGGCATCCGGTCGCATGGGCAGCCGTATGGCTGGCAGCGCGGCTGCTGTCGCGCAACCGCTACATCCGTCATGACGGTCCGCTGTCGGTGGCAAAAGGATTTCGTGCCGCCGATTGGCGGCGCATCCGGGACCGGCTGCAAGCGGTGGACCCGCATATGCGGCTAGAGCATAGCTGGCGGCCGTTGTTCCGTTATTGCTGCCGGGTGACGAGGGCAGGCAACGGAGGCGAGAGCGGGCATACAAGGTGAACCACGGCTGCCGCTAGTAAAGGGAGTCGTAGCGTCACCGATGTACCGCATGTGACATAGGCACGGTGCAGCACCGCTGCCGTACACAGGGATAAACCCAGAGATCCGGGAGCCAATGGAGCCAGCTGGTGGAGGGAGGAAATGTCATGCATGACGTCATCGTTGTTGGAGCGGGCATAGCAGGCGCCTCGATGGCGTGCGCGATGTCGGCGCAAGGCTGGGATACGGTGCTGCTCGACCGGCATTCATTCCCCCGTGCGAAGGTATGCGGCGAGTTCCTGTCGCCGGAATCGCGCCACTCGCTGGCGGCTCTTGGACTAGGCGCGGTATTGGAGGTGCTGCATCCGGCGCCGTGCGCCGTGACGCGCGTCCGGTTATCGGCTGGCGGAGGACGGCCGCTCGAGCTGCCGCTTCCCGCGCCCGCGCATAGCGTGAGCCGCTATGCGCTCGATTATGCGCTTCAGCGGGAGGCGGAGCGCCGCGGGGCGCAAGTGCGGACTGGCGTGACGGTCCGCACGATCGAGCGCAGTGCGCTCGGCTGGCGCGTGGGCGTTCGCTCGCGCGAGCACGGCGAAGCTGTGCTGGAGGCACGCGCGGTCATTGGCGCGTGGGGGCGCGTGGCGGCGGCGGGCTTGGCGGAGCCGGCTGCCGCCGATGCGGGCGCCGGGGGCTGGCGCGG
>NZ_BILZ01000087.1 GCF_004000825.1 Paenibacillus kobensis NBRC 15729
TCTAGCGACACATTTAGTGTCGTTAGCGCAGAAGCGCAGCCCGTTATCTGCCTCTAGCGACACATTTAGTGTCGTTAACACAGGTGCACACCTTGTTATATGCCTCTGGCAATAGCACGGAGCACTTTACTGGGTACAACAAAAAGGACGGAGCCATAATACGGCCCCGTCCTTCATTGTCACAATCGTTAAGCCCAAGTCGGCTGTACGTTGCGAACGGCTACTTCCTTCTCGCGCTTGAATGTCATCGTCTCCACAACATTGCTTACCGGCGCAGATTCTTGCACCGGCACCGGCGCTGCAACTGCTGCTGCATCTGCCCGCTCGATGTTGGCACCAAGCGCGGCAAGCTTGCCCGTGATATTCACATAGCCTCTGTCAATATGATGCGTACCCGAAATTTCCGATTCGCCGTCTGCTACAAGCGCCGCGCATATAAGCGCTGCGCCTGCGCGAAGATCCGTCGCCGTCACTTTCGCGCCGGTCAATTGCATGCCGCCGTTAATAATGGCGGAACGGCCGTCCACTTTGATCTGCGCGCTCATTTTGGCAAATTCCTCGACGTGCATGAAGCGGTTCTCGAAAATCGTCTCCGTCACTACGCTAGTACCTTCCGACATGAGCAGCAGCGACATCATTTGCGATTGCATATCGGTAGGGAAGCCTGGATAAGGAAGCGTCTTAACGTCAACCGCTTTCAGACGCTTGTCAGCAATGACATGCAGTCCGTTGTCGGTCTCGTTCACCGTGACGCCCATCTCCTGCAGCTTCGAGATAACCGGCGCCAGATGATCCGCAATCGCTCCTTCGACGACAACATCGCCGCCCGTTATTGCTGCCGCGATCATATACGTACCCGCTTCCACCCGGTCAGGAATGACCGTATGATGAACGCCTCTAAGTATGTCAACGCCTTCGATCCGGATAATATCCGTGCCTGCTCCGCGAATGCGCGCGCCCATTGCATTTAAGTAATTAGCAAGATCAACAATCTCCGGCTCCTTCGCCGCATTCTCGATCGTCGTCGTGCCGTCGGCAAGCGTGGCTGCCATCATGATGTTCTCCGTTGCTCCTACACTCGCTACATCCAGATACACCTTGGAACCTTTCAACCGCCCGTTAACCTTCGCTTCGATAAAGCCTTGGCCAAGCGCGATATCTGCTCCCATCGCTTCAAAGCCTTTCAAATGCTGGTCGATCGCCCGCATTCCGATCGCACAGCCGCCCGGCAGCGATATTTTGACCCGTCCCGTACGGGCAAGCAGCGGTCCCATGACCAGAATAGATGCGCGCATCTTGCGTACCATCTCGTATGGCGGCTCGTAAGCCGTCAACCGGTCCGCCCGAATGCTCATCGTCTCCTGCCCATGCACCACGTCCGCTCCCAGAGATGCAATAACTTCCCGAATCGTTAGCACGTCGTCCAAGAGAGGTACATCCGCTATTACGCTCTCCCCTTCGCTTGCAAGTACGGACGCTGCCAAAATAGGAAGTACCGCGTTTTTCGCACCGTGAATTCGGACCGTACCCGATAGCCGCTGGCCTCCGCGGACGATAATTTTGCTCATTTATGAATTCCCTCCGCACGCTGCAAAATATGTTCCCTGCCGCTTCATGACTATTTATAATGTCGATAATTGCCTATTGGACTTCAATCATGACTGCGAATGACGGCAGTTGCGCTTCCCATGCATCGCCCGGAAAACGTGATAACATGCCGATATAGAACTTGTAGATTATTCCAATTATGTCGCCTGATAGTCATTTGCTCCAACCTTCATCTTACCATTCCCCAACACGAATCGACAAGCGTTATTTTCATAAACACCTTCATTCGGGCAGAGGAGGTGCGGATGAAAAAATTCCCATAGCACCGCGGTTTCCCGGTCATGAGATCAGAGCATGAAGCCGCTCGATACAGTCGCGTTTGACAACCGTTTTCATACATTTCGAAGCTGCTTCCGTTTTTCGTTCCGTCATATACTACCCATTGTTGACACGTTTCGCGTTTGTTATTCGACAAACGCCCTCAGCATCCTCGTCCATTCGAAGTAGTCCAGAATAAATGATGCGAAAGAATGACCAATGACGACTGCAAGCACGACTAACAGCATACGAGCCTTAGGACCTCGGGGGTGCTTGAGAAAGGATTCCAGCTTTAATTCCTGAAGTGCCATCCAAGCCAAAATTATACTTAACAATACGACAACAATCGACAGCAATCCGTTAAACGCGTAGCTTATTTCGACATCTTCCATATTCATCGGAATATTTCCCTTCGTTCATTAGATAGGACTTAAGACCCGATACAGCAATGCTGCAAATTCCGCTCGGCTCGCTGAACGATTCGGCTCAAACCGCCCATCCTCTCCTCCAGCAAGCCAGCCTCTCTGCTGCATCGCCGCCAGCATAGGCCCAGCCCAATTACCCGCTGATACGTCCTCGAACGGATCTGCGGCAAGCCGGATAGGACGCAATGCTGCAGCCTGCCCCATAATAACAGCCATTTCCGCTCGTGTCAGCAGTTTATCCGGTCCGAACGTGAGGTCCGAATATCCATTCATATACCCGGCGCCGATCGCAAGAGCAACCGTGTTGTAAGCCCAATGCCACGGCGGTAAGTCGCGGAAGGATAGGCCGGCGTGCGGAGAATCAGGAGCGAACGCACGCACGAGCATTGCAGCGCCTTCTGCACGGGTTACAGCTCTGTCCGGTTCGAACTGGTAGTTCGCATAACCGGATACGATCCCTTGCTTCGATAAAGCAGCAATCGCCCCCTCCGCCCAGTGACCGTTAATGTCCCGGTAACCAGACCTAAGCGATTCCGTGTTGACCGTAAAGTGATAATACTGCTGATCGAACGGAGCATCGGCCGTCAGTTTCATGTAATACAATCCGGCTTCCAGTCGGAATCCGGCATGGATGCGCGTCCTAGTCTCTTCAGACCGGACCGTTCGCACCAGAGACTGCTTCTTGTCATAGACTTGGATTGTCATGGATCTTTTGGCGGGAATGCCGTTCAAGTCAAGTATCGTGAACGATTCGCCGCTGAGCCGAATCTGAAACCAATCCTCGTCTCCCTCGTGTCCAATAACGCCCAAATACTCCGTACCCGTACGCAGCGATGTTGAAGCATAAGATTTGTCGTTCGGCTCGTTCGGATCGTCGTACTTCGTTACGACCTCCATTCGAAGCGTGTATAAGCCGGTTACGGCGCTTGCGTCGACTGCGGCCGCATTGTACACCCGAATCATATACTTGCCTGGCGTAACGGTAATGAGCGGCGATTGCTCCGGCTCCCCGTCTCCGTTATCGTCGTAGGAGACGAGCTTTTGACCTTCCCGCTGAACGGCAATGCTCGGATCGATTCGTACCGTATCCGTCGACAATTTCAGGCGCAGCGTGCCGCTTCGCTTGAATTCCACAGCGAACCAGTCGCGGTCGCCCTGCTTGCTGAATGTCCCTTCGATCACTTGAGACCGCGGCTGAAGAGGCGACGCCTCGTACGATTTATCATTGCTCTCATAATCGTCAGCAAATATGTGATAATCGGCAGTCAGCAAATAAGGCAGCTTATCGGTCCGTTTATGGTCGTAAAGCTGCAGCTGAATATAATTCCGCCCTTTCTTCACGTCCCACTCCATCGTCGTATTGCCAAGCTTCGCATCCTGCGTGATTGCGGCTTGATTGCCCGCGTACATCGTCAGCCGCACTGGCGGCATTGCTTTTCCCGGCTCGTTCAAGCCTTGAAGCTGAAGCGTCACTGATCCGTCATAGGGTGCATCGATGACATACCAATCAACGTCCGTACCACCTGTCAAACGGGCAGAAATTCGGGTTTCGAGCGGGAACAATGCCGCACGGTCCCGTGTATCGTTCGGTTCGTAAGCGTCTGGTTTCAAGCTGGCCGTTACCGCTTGATCAACCTGCAGCAGACCATAACCGGACGCCTCGTCCACCCCTGCGGGTCCGATATCCTTGGCCGTCTGACGCAGCATCTCCCGAATCTCGTACGGCTTGAATTCGGGGTGCTGCGCAAGCACAAGCGCAGCGGCTGCCGCAACCTGCGGCGCAGCCATCGAAGTTCCTTCCTCGCGCTTGTAGCCGCCGCCCCTCGCAGTCGTGTACACATTCCATGGTGCAGCAATATCGACCTCAGACCCCGGATTCGACCGCGCCTCCGGCTTGCCGTTCTCCGTTACGCCGCCAACCGCGAGCACCGAAGGGTACGCGGCTGGATATTTCACCGCGGCGCGGCTGCCCAGCAGCATGCCGTCATTGCCGGTTGCAGCTACGAGCAGCACGCCTTTGCTTTCCGCATATTGAACGACATCCCGCATGTAGGGCGAATAACGGTACAGCCCCACTGACAAGACAACAATCCGCGCTCCCTTGCGGACCGCATACAGAATCGCCTCGCCTAGCTTGCTCTCATCGCCAGAGCCGTCCTCATCGAGCGCCTTAATCGGCATGATGCGCGCCCGCCACAGCAGCCCGGCAACACCTGTTCCGTTATTGCCTGCAGCAGCGAGAACGCCTGCCACACTTGTACCATGCCCGTTGTCATCGGCAGGCGATTTATCGGAGTGGATCAAATTGACGCCTGGAACCAAATTGTTTTTTAAATCGGGATGATTCAGATCGACGCCCGTATCGACTAGCGCTATCGTTATATCGGTCTGACTGTGAACCTTCTTCCACGCATTCTTCGCTCCGATAAGATTCAAGTAAGTCTGTTTCGCCAGCAGCGGATCGTTCGCCTGACCCGCGGCCGCCGTCGATGACGCCCTCGGAGCCGCTAGCGGCTCCAGGACCGAATCGGATGCCGTCTCGAATTCCGCTTCAGATTCAGATTCAGATGCGTTCGGTATGGATGGCAAAGCTGCTGCCAGCGTTCGTACCGTCTCGTTCGGATGCACATACTCCACCCTGCCATCCGCACGCAGACGGTCGAGCCACTGCTGCTCCGACATGGCTCCGCCTTCGAATGCAATGACGTCTGCCCTCGTTTCGTCTTGACGGGTAATTAATTTCGTTCCTGCAGGCATGATCTCCGGCGGTGCCGAACGCCATTTCAGCAGCCAGCTCGAAGAAACCAGTGCGTCCTTATCCTGGCGTGCGCCGTCTATAGTCCCGCCGTGTTCCATTGACCCCATAGCCTGCGCTTGCTCGCCTAGAGGCGGCGAATAAGCCGCGAAACTATCCGCTGCACTGCTCCATAGCAGTAGGGCGGACAGCAGCAGCCGGAATGTCTTCTTCATCGGCAGTCGCCTGATCAAATGGTTTATATACGGAATGATCCGATTGCTTGAATAATCGCTCATGTGACCTCGTCCTAGCCCGAGTCCTATTCGTAGTTCGACTCCTGCAGCGTTTATGCACTTATTGACGTAACCTTGTTACAATAGTTTCGCTTTCCGCTCTGCAATTTCCTTGCATCTGCAGAAATAATTCCGGCTGCAAATAGGAGACTCTGCTGGCGCACGCGGCTTAAGCCTGAGCAAGCAAACAATAGACTTACGTTTACGGTCTTTCCGGCTTCCGGGCGGCGCTGTCTCTAGTTTCTGGCATCACTCGGATCACGACTCCCCCTCCGTTATCGCGCATGGCATTTGCCAATCGCATATGCCTTACTATTATCCATATGGCGAATGCCGCGTCCCTATCAATAAATATGTGCAAGTTCGTCCTTCAGAACAAAAGAAGCCCGGCTGATCCGCAGACACGCTGCAGTCAGCCGGGCATAATAAACAAATCATGGCCAAGGCTAAACGTTTCGAATGATAAGCAAATCCCCGACCAGGTTGAACACTTCGTCGAACCCATGAAGAAGCAAGTTCGGCGCAACGCCGAGCACCAGCGTACACACTGCGCAAATCCAGATGACGACGCCTGTCGCGGCAGGCACATGGACCTCACTTTCTCCCGAGGACCGCATAAACATTTGCCGGATGATGCCGAAATAGACGTAATAGGAAATGACGCTCGTTGCCGCCATAACCGCTACAATCCAGTAGGCATGTGTACTCGATGCGCCTAGCATAATGAACAGTTTGCCGAAGAACCCCCCGGATACAGGCAGCCCCGCTAGCGACAAAATGAATACAAGCATCGCGCCGGCCGTCCATGGCGCCCGATGATATAAGCCCTCAAACGCCTTCAAATCCCCTACGCCCTCAGCGGCCGGCGAAGCCGATTCCGATACGGCCGATAGAACGGCGAAAGCCCCAATGTTCATGAACAGGTAGACAGCCGCGTAGAAGAATAGCTCCGCTGTATTGTTCGAATGAACCCCATAGAAGGACAGTCCGACCGGGACGAGCAAATAACCGGCATTGACTACACCAGACAGCGCCAGCAGCCGCTTCATGTTCCGTTGGCGCAGCGCGCTCAGCGTACCCGCCAGCATAGCGCAGGCAGCTACGGCCAGCACCCCTCGGAACAGATCGCGGCTGAGCACCGAATCTCCATAACCCGCCGGAAACACGATATTGTAGAACAGACGCAATAGCACAGCGGCTGCCGCTGTCTTCGATATGACCGCTAGAAAGGCGCTGATTGGCGTAGGCGCTCCTTCATAAACGTCAGGTGCCCAAGCGTGAAACGGGGCAGCAGCGATTTTGATGCCGAAGCCCGCCAGCAGGAAGAAGAAAGCGACGTACAGCAGCGTCCGGAACGAATCGACCGATTCAGGCAGCAGCCCTCCGATCATGCTGATATGCGTCGATCCAGTCAATCCGTACAAGTAGGACATACCGAACAGGATGAGCGCAGACGATATGCCTCCGGTAACGACGTACTTGAAGGCCGCCTCGGCGGGCTTGGCCGATAAGACTCCTTCTCCGCCCTCTGCGGCCGCGTGGCGCGCCCGCAATCCGACGAGGACATAGGTCGCGATGCTGAGCAGCTCCAGTCCAGCATACAGCGTAATCAGGTCGGCTGTCGAAGTCATGATCATCGCGCCTGCGACTGCCGGCAGCAGCAAATAATAATACTCGGCTTGATGCGTAAGTCTTGCGGATGCGCTCCGCTTCATCGAACCGAGACTCCACAGCACGATCAACGCGGCGGACAGCAGCAGCAGCATTTTGAACATGAGGCTGAAGTCGTCGACCCGGTAGCTGTCATGCAAAATACCGTTCACATCCGGCTGCTGATGCTCTCCGATGTTGCGGTATCCGATGCGAAGAACTACGCTAGCCGCGGAACCGATAATGGCCACAAGCGTTAACCAGCCGATGACGGAACGGTCGATCCGTTTCGGCATCACCAGATCCAGCACAATCAATACCGCCATCATGCCGACCAATATGATCTCGGGGAGCAGATAGCCGGCATCCGCCCATGTCATAGGCGCAAGCGTTCCCTCGTATACCATGCTATCCCCCCACCCTCGTATTCAAATGGTTCAGCAGCGAATCGAAGCTGTGCTTCATCAACTCCGTAATAAACGATGGATAGATGCCCAGCAGCAGGACGAAAGCGAGCAGAACAGCGGTCGGCAGCGCCTCTGTGAAGCGGGCGTCCGTGATGCCCTCGAGCTTCGGCTTCAATGGACCGAACGTCGTCGCCATCACGGCGCGAAGCACATAGACTGCCGTCAGAATGATGCCGATGACCGCGATCGATACAACCGTTTTGTTCGTATCGAACAATCCTAGCAGCGCCAGCAGTTCTCCGACGAAACCGGACAAGCCAGGCAAGCCGAGCGAAGCCAGACCGCCAATCAGCAGCGCCCCCGACAGGAAAGGAGCTGCCTTGGCAAGGCCGCCGAGCTCGTCGATGTTCGTCGTCCCCGTCCGTTCATAAATGCTGCCGATCAGCAAGAACATCAGGGCCGAGATGAGACCGTGGGAGACGAGCTGGAAGACAGCGCCCTGCATGCCGATCTCGTTCAACGAGGCTAGACCGAGCAGCACGATGCCCATATGACTGAGCGAAGAATACGCAAGCACGAGCCGCAGCTCTTTGTGCCGGAACGCGATGACGGCTCCGTACAGTAAGCTGATCACGCCAAGCACGGCAAGCACCGCCCTGAACCGGTCCGCTTCCTCCGGAAAGGCGAATATACCGAACCGGATCAGGCCGTAAGCGCCCATTTTGAGCAGAATGCCCGAATGGATCATGACGACCGGAGCAGGCGCTTCCCGGTGGACGTCCAGCATCCACGTATGGAACGGGAACACCGGCAGCTTAATGCCGAATGCGATAAGCAGCATAACGAATAACGCCGTACGCATGCCGTCCGAGAGGTACAACGGATTAACGCTGCCTGGCGCTGCCATGTTCGCATACGCTTGCGGATCAGCCAGGTTGGATAGGATCGTCTCGTAGCTTCCGCTGTACGAATAATTGAATACGCCGCCTGCGTCTTCAAGCGAGAAGCCCGCGGTCATGATGAGAATCACGAAAGCAATCAACATGAGCGCCGATCCAAGACCGTTGTACAGCAGGAAGCGAGTCGCTGCCCTTTCCCGGTCCAGCAGCCCCCATATGCCGATCAAGAACACCATTGGAATCATCGTCATTTCGAAAAAGATAAAGAACAGCAATAAGTCCCGGGCTAGAAATACGCCAAGCATGCCGCATTCTAGAATGAGCAGCCATATGTAATACGACTTCCAACGTTTACGGATCGTGGTCGAAGCGAGCGCCGCCATCGCCGCTGTGACCGTCGTCAGCAGAACGAGAGGCAGCGACAGGCCGTCAAGGCTCAAGGCGTAATCAAAATGCAATTCAAACGTTCCTTCGATACCCGTTGCACTTTTCTCAAGCGGAATGTTGATCCATTCTGCTTTCTCCTCATAGGCGTCACCAGGACGGTTCGGATCATAATCCGCATAAAGCCAGACCGACAACGCAAGCGGGAGGAGAGTGGCTGCGATCGCCGTCCACCTCAGCATGCGCGCCCGCTGCTTGGGCATAGCGAGCAGAACAGCGGCGCCTAGCAGCGGTGAGAATACGATCAACGATAAGATCGGCCAATCGATCGTCATGACCAGAACCTCCTTCCCGCCATTACGACGATGATCACGATAAGCCCAAGTACCGCCGCAATGCCATAAGTCTGTACTTGACCGTTCTGCAGCGCGGCCGTCATCCGTCCGAGCCCTGATGCTGCGCCTGCAGTCAACCGTACAACTCCGTCCACGACGTAGCGGTCGAAGAGTTTGGCCCCTGTTCCGAGCATTCGGTACGGTTTCACGATGACGGAGGCGAACAGATCGTCGATCCGGTAACCCCGCTCAAGCCACTTCGATAAGCCCGGCATCGCTTCCGTAACCGATGCAGGACGAATCGTCTTCTTCACGTAGGCGAGCCAGCCGATATACAAGCCGAGCAGCGAAACGGCTGCGCTGACGATCATAACGGTCGGACTGCTGCTGTCGTGCGCAGACGGTTCGCCGCCAAGCAGCCAGCCGCTGAGCCATTCGTTCCACGGCGTATCCGCGAAGCCGGCAACCACCGCCAATACGGCAAGAACGATCATCGGAATGAGCATGACCGCAGGCGATTCATGCGCGCCTTCCGATGCAGCGGAAGGCTTGCCGGCGAAGACCCGGAAGTAAAGCCTTGCCATGTACAACGACGTTAACAGTGCGCCGAGCAAGCCGGCGACGAACAGAACCGGATTGTGGTCGAGCGCCGCGGATAAGATCGCATCCTTGGACCAGAAACCGGAGAATGGCGGAATACCTGATAACGCCAGTGCCCCGATGCCAAACAAAATGGAGGTCACCCGCATCCGGCTGCCAAGTCCGCCAAGCTCGCGAATATCCTGCTTATGTGCCGCATGAATGATGCTGCCCGCCGCTAGGAACAGCAGCGCTTTGAAGAATGCGTGCGTCATGAGATGGAAGATTGCGCCCGTCATCGAGCCTACGCCGAGTGCGAGCATCATATAGCCCAGTTGGCTGATCGTCGAATAAGCGAGTATTCGCTTCACATCGTGCTGTGCTAGCGCAATCGTGGCCGCGAACAGCGCCGTGAATGCTCCGACGTAGGCGACCGTATCCATCGCTGCCGGAGATGCCTCGAACAAGACGAACGTCCGGGCGATCAGGAACACACCTGCTGCAACCATCGTCGCGGCATGGATGAGCGCACTGATCGGCGTCGGACCTTCCATTGCGTCCGGGAGCCAGACGTGAAGCGGGAATTGGCCCGATTTGCCCACTGCGCCCATGAATACTAACAGTGCGATAAGCGTCGTAATGCCGTCATCAACAGCACCCGACTGCCCGTGGAACACGTTCTGAATGCCGGCAAAATCGAGTGCATGGTTAGGCATATACCAGAACAGCAGCAATACGGCCAGCAGCAAGCCGGCATCGCCAATGCGTGTGACGATGAACGCTTTCTTCGCCGCCGCCTTCGCTTCCGGCTTGTGATACCAGAAGCCGACGAGCAGGAACGAGCATACGCCGACAAGCTCCCAGAACAGATACAGCATCAGCATATTATCTGACAGCACAAGTCCGAGCATAGAGAAGACGAACAGCGAAACATAGCCGTAGAAGACCGTGATTCGTTCGTCATTCTTCATGTAGCCCGCCGAGTACACGCAGACAAGCAAGCTGACAAGCGATACGATAACGAGCATTAGCGACGTCAGGTGCGTCACCTCATAGCCGAGCGACAGCGACAATCCGTCGATTTTGATCCAATTGATCCGGTCCCTGTAGTCCACTCCCTCTGCCATAACGAGAATAGACAGCACGAGCGAACCGAGCGAACCGGCCGCGCCGACGATCGGCGCCCACCTTCTGAAGCCGCGCCCCCATGCCGTGAGCAGCAGGAATGCGGCCAGCGGAAAGAGCGGAATCAGCCAAGCTGACTCTGAATATGCCATCGTCCGCTCACCTCCTTAGTTCGTCGAATTCGTCGGTCTTGATCGTACCTCTTGCGCGGAATAGCGCAATAAGGACAGCTACACCGACCGCTGCCTCCGCAGCTGCCACCGTAATGGTGAATAACGCGAATATTTGACCGTTAATAGACGGTACGACCCCATATTTCGAGAATGCGACGAGATTCAAATTCACAGCGTTCAGCATGAGCTCGATTGACAGCAACACGATAACGGCATTCCGCTTAACAAGTGCGCCGTACAAGCCGATGCAGAACAAAATAGCCGCCATTGTTAAATACGATGCCAGCACTCGGTTACGCCTCCTTCTTGGCCAACGCGATCGCGCCGATAAACGCCACGGTCAGCAGCACCGATACGAGCTCGAACGGCAGGACGTGATTGTGGAACAGCGCCTGGCCGATCGCAAGCGTATTGTCGGTCGTCTGTGCAGGCGTTCCGCCGTCCAGCCCTTCGAAATCAGCATCTCTTATAGCGTAGAACAACAAGCCGAACAGAGCGATAGCCCCTACGGCAGCCAGCGTTTCCTTCAGCGGCTTGATTGTCTCGGCCCTACTATCGCTGTGGTTGGTCATCATGATACCGAAGATCATTAGAATCGACACCGCACCGGCGTAGATTAATACCTGTACGAATGCGAGGAACTCGGCTTCCAGCAGGACGAACATGCCCGCGGCGCCCAAGAAGACGGCCGCCATTGACAGGACCATGTGAACGACCTTCGTAAAGCTGACCATCAGCACTGCACCCGCAATCATCAAGACGGCGAAGACGAAGAATGCCGCGAACTCGCCGTTAAACTCGATGTCGAACATTCATCCTTTGCCCCCCTTCTGCGGCGCTCCGATATTGTTGTTATCCAGCCGGACGCGCGTATCGTTATTCGTTAGCCAGTCCTTATCCTTATACAGATCGTCGCGGCTGTAAGCTGCCAGTTCGAAGTTGCCGGTCATGACGATTGCCTCGGTCGGGCAAACCTCTGTACATAAGTCGCACAGAATGCAAATTTCGAAATTGAGATCGAACGTGTCGATGACTTTGCCCTTCTTCTCCGGATCGGGGTTCGGTTTGCCGGTCAGCGTGATGCACTCCGTCGGACAGACGCGCGCGCATTGGTTGCATACGATGCACAGGTCCGGTTCAAAATGCTGAATGCCCCTATAGCGCTCCGGCATCAGGTAAGGCGCATCGGGATACGAGGTCGTCACCTTCGGCGCGGTCAGCGCCTTCAGCGTGACGCCCATTCCTTTTAACATCCCTTTCATGCGAATCCTCCTCGTCGTTAATCCGGATTGTCGTTACCGCTGGAACAGCTCGATGCAGGCGGCCGTGATAAAGATATTCGCGAGCGACAGCGGCAACAGCACTTTCCAGCCGAGCCCCATCAGTTGATCGACCCGAATGCGCGGCATTGTCGCGCGAAGCCAGAACAAGAAAAAGACGATAAACATAAACTTAAGCGCGAACCAAATGATGCCCGGCACAAAATCGAGAAATGGCGCCGGCGCATGCCAGCCGCCAAGGAACAGCGTCGTCGTAAGACCGGCAATGGCGTAGACATAGACATACTCCGTCAGCATAAAGAACGCGAACCGAAAGCCGCTGTACTCGACGTGATAGCCCGCCACAAGCTCGGATTCCGCTTCGGGCAAGTCGAAAGGCGTACGGTTGAGCTCTGATACGGCGGCGATGACGAACACGGCGAAGCCGACGATTTGCGGGATGAAGTTCCAGTCCCAGAACCAGCCGCCCGACTGCGAGTCGACGATGCCGCGCAAATTGAGCGTTCCGCTCAGCATGACGACGCCGGTGACCGAGATCACGAGCGGCACCTCGTAGCTGATCATCTGCGCCGCCGAGCGCATGCCGCCCAGCAGTGCGTATTTATTGTTGGACGCCCAGCCGCCCAGCACGATCGCTAAGGTCGAGATGCCGGATAACGCGACATAATAGAGCAGACCGACGTTCAAGTCGGCAAAATAAAGCTTTTGCGTATAAGGAATAACGGCCAGTACGGTAAAGGATGGTACAAAAGCAAGCGCCGGGGCAAGGATGAAGAGCAGCCGGTCCGCTTTGCGGGGGATGGTGTCCTCCTTGATCAGCAGCTTCAGAATGTCAGCGACCGATTGCAGCAGCCCGAACGGTCCGACCCGGTTGGGGCCGATCCGGAACTGCATCCAGCCGATTACTTTGCGCTCGAAGAAGATCGCATAGGTAACGAAGCCAAGGACGACCAGCATAAGGACGACGCCCCACAGGAATATGACCAGCGCGTCCCCCCACGTCAGCGGCGACGACAAGAGCGAGCTCATCAGCAGTCGACCTCCCCGACGACAATATCGATGCCGCCCAGAATCGTAATCAGATTCGTCATCGTTTCCCCGACGAGCAGCTTCGGCAAAATCTGCAGGTTAACAAAAGACGGCCGCCGGAACTTAAGACGGTACGGCTCTGCTTTGCCCTTCGATACGATATGGCAGCCGATCTCGCCGCGCGGCGATTCGATGCTGGAGTAGATTTCGCCTGCAGGCGGCCGGATGACGCGCGGCACTTTGCCCATCGTCTCTCCGCCTTCCGGGAATTGCTCTAGCGCTTGCTTCAGGATGCGCAGGCTCTGCCTGATCTCTTCGAGCCGGATCAAGTAACGGTCGTAGCAGTCGCCGTTCGTGCCGACCGGAATGTCGAACTCGAACCGGTCGTACAAGCTGTACGGCTCGCTGCGGCGCAAATCCCAACGGATGCCCGTACAGCGCAGGTTTGCGCCCGATAATCCGTAACTGATCGCAGTCTCGGCATCATAGCGCCCGACTCCCTTGATACGCGCGAGGAATATTTCGTTGCCCGATACGAGCCGGTCGTATTCCACCAGCTTCTTCTCCATGTACGGAACGAATTCACGCACCTTGTCTAGCCAGCCCGGCGGTGCGTCCCACTTGACCCCGCCGACTCGCATGTAGTTGTACGTCAGGCGTGCTCCGCACAGCTCATTGAACAGCTGTACGATCGTTTCTCTTTCCTTGAAGGCATATAAGAACGGGCTCATCGCGCCAATATCAAGCAAATACGTTCCCCACCAGACGAGATGGCTGGCAACGCGCTGCAGCTCCATGACGATCAGCCGCAAAAATTCGGCGCGCTCCGGCACCTCGAGCCCCATCATTTTCTCGACAGCGTTGCATAGCACATAATTGTTCGTCATCGCAGATACGTAATCCATCCGGTCCGTATATGGAATGATTTGCGTAAAATTCAGATTTTCCGCAAGCTTCTCGGTCCCCCGATGCAAATATCCCATGACCGGGATCGCTTCCGTAATGACCTCGCCGTCGAGCTTCACGATAATGCGGAACACGCCGTGCGTGCTCGGATGCTGCGGCCCTACGTTCAGCAGCAACTCCTCTGTACGAATGGCACCCATTCGCTACACCTCCGGGTCGAGCGGCTCGTAATCTTTGCGCAGCGGGTACCCGACCCAATCGTCCGGCATCATGATGCGTCTAAGATCGGGATGGCCGTCGAAACGTATGCCCAGCAAATCGTAGATTTCCCGCTCGTTCCAATTCGCCGTCTCCCAGACGGGCGTGACCGAATCGAGCGCCGCATCACTGCGTTCAGCGCGGGCTTTGATCGTATATTCATCTCCAGTCTCGATGTTAACCAGATGATAGACCGTCTCCAGATGCGTCTCATAATCGACACCGGACACATTGCGCAAATATTTGCAGCTCAGCGACGAATGCGCCTTGAACAGCTCTGCCGTCTGCCGCAGATGCTCGGACTTCACGACGATCGTCGGCACGTGCGAGCCAAGCTCGTTCACGTAAGCCTCCACAATCGCGTCCGCGCCTATAAGCTCGCGGACAAGCGCCGCAGCTGCCTCCAGCTTCGGCTGCAGCGGCGACGGCTCCTTCGGCGCAGCCGGCGCTGCATCGGCATCGCCAGCGGCTTGGCGCGGCGCCCGAGCAGGCCGCTCGGCTGCCGCAGGGCGCT
>NZ_BILZ01000088.1 GCF_004000825.1 Paenibacillus kobensis NBRC 15729
CCTGCCGATTCGGTCATGGCTCGCGTAATGTCCCGCTCAGAAGACAGCGGCGTATCGCCCGCGATCGTATGCGCGAGCATTGCTGCCGATACGGCGAACCTCACCGCTTTATCCGGCGCGAAGCCTTCCAATTCTGCGTGAATGATGCCGCTGGCGTAAGCGTCTCCCGCTCCGATCCGGTCATATACGGCAAAAGTGTTCAGCTCGGAACTCGTCAGGGTCTCGTTCTTGTAATGAAAGCCCCGCAGCGAATGGGTATTATCGGCGTTCACGTTACGATGCGTTCCCGCAATAACGGTAATGCCGAAGCGGCGTGCAACCTCCGGAATGAGCGCTGCAAGTTGCTCCTCCCGGGTCTCCTTGTCGGTCTGCATACCGAGCACATACATCGCATCCCGTTCGTTCATCATCACAATGTCAGCCAACATTAACATTTGCTCATAATACGGTCTCGCCTTCGCGTAGCCGCCTTCTCCCCAATGGCCGGGCCGATAGTTGCAATCGAAAGCGACGATGCCGCCCCGCTTCTTCACGGCGCTTGCCAGCCGAATCAAATGGGCGCGCACGTTGTCGTTCATCGCCAGCGTAATGCCGCAGCCATGAAGCATATCGATCTGACCGGCGATTTCATCGTATGCATAGGTTCCGTCAGGCGCCGTATTAAAGCTGCTTTCCTGCCGGTTGCTGTACGTGACGCGGCTTGGTCTGGCACCGAACCCATTTTCCAAGAAATACATCCCGACATATTGACCGCCCCGCTCGACGAAGGTTGTCTCTATGCCGAGCTTGCGCAAATTCGCCGCCGCTGCATCTCCCACCGCATTATCCGGCAAGCGGGAGATCAACATGCCCGTATGTCCGAATCTGGAGAGCGCGGACGTCACGTTGACGCCCGTGCCCGAGAACGAGTAATTCAGGCTGCTCGCTTGCGACAGCAGATCATAGCCGGGCACCTGCAGCCGCATCATGACTTCGCCGAAGGCTGCGATCCTATTGGCCATATTGGTCGACCAATCTCTTCATTGTCGCAAGCAGCTCCCGCACATCCTCCACATTCGTCCGTCCGCTCTCGCGGTCGATGATCGAGGAGTACACATGCGGAATCACTTGAGGCACGCCCGCTTCAAGCGCGATGCGTACAATCGCTTCGAAGTTGTCCTTGTCGATGCCGCCCGTCGGCTCCAGCGCGAACTGTTCTTCCCCGCATGCCTCTGCAACCGCGCGAAGCTCCGCTTCGCGGCTCAGGCCGTTCATCGGGAAATATTTCAGCGCGTTGCCGCCCATATCGCGTACGAGCGCGATTGCCGTACGGACCGGCACGATCGCCTGCTCCTTCTGCGCGGCGCTGAACGGTCCCGTGGAGATGTTCACGTAACCGGCTTGTCCGCTCGGCGATACGAGTGAGTTGATCCAGCTGTCGCGGCCGCCTAAGTTCGCACGCGTCGCGCCGACTGCCGGAAACACCTGGTTAATGTGGCTGCCCGGATAATGCTTCGCGATTTCCGCAACGACAGCTGCCTGACGGTTGTCGCCCGCTCCAAGACCGATCGATACCGCGTCGTCGATCGCTTCGCCGTACTGCTTCATCGCCTCGACCGCAGCCTCAACCGTCGAATAGTCTTTCGACAGAACGCCGACGAGCACGAAGCCTTCGGCTGCCTCGAACACTTCCCGTGCATTGTCCACGCTGTTAGCCAATACATTCAAAGCTGCGCGGCCTTTATACAATCTCTTCGCCATATTCGTCATGTTAACGGCCTCCTGCTGTTTCGATAGTTAAGGTACGTATCCGCTCGGCGATGACATCCATATCGTCGCCTTGAAGCGGTCTTGGATCGATATCAAAATAACCTTGCTTCACGCCATAATCCCGAGTATAGATCGCAATTGCAGGATCGCCTTCGCGAAGACCGTCATTGATCGCCTTCGCGGTCGTTCCGGCAAGTGCCGGATCGATCTGAATGCGCCCCCGGAATATGGCACGACCGGCTTCGTCCTGCACGATCGTTACTTTCACGCCAGCCAGCTCAGCCAGCGGCAGCAGCTTATGAAGCGAAGCTTTCTCCCGTTCCGAGTGATCGGCTTTCACCCCGTACTCATCCAGCGCCTGGAGCAGACCGAATGTCGTTTCCTTACCGACCTTCATACTGCGGCCAATGCCGTGAAGCTGAACTTTGGCCCACTCGATATAGGTCCGTTTCCCGGCGAGGATGCCCGACGTTGGCCCTTCGATCGCTTTGGAGCCGCTATAGATAGCGAGGTCCGAGCAGCGGACGTACTTCTGCAGATCTTCCTCCGCCGCAGCATCGACGATCAGCGGAATTCCGCGGCGCTGAGCGACTTCCCACGCTTCCTCGACGGAAATCATATTTTTCTGAACGGCGTGATGGGATTTGACATACAAAATAGCGGCCGTCCGTTCATGGATCGCATCCTCAATATGCTCAGCCTTGCATTCATTGGCATAACCGACTTCGACGACCTTGCCGCCGCCTAGATACACCATCGTTTCGACCGGTGCGCCGTATTGCACGTTATGACCCTTCAGCATAATGATTTCATTGTTCGCAATCGGCTCCTGATGCAGACGCTCGCTTGTGCGGCGGTTGCCCTTCGTCACGATTCCCGCCACGGCAAGCGCAATGCCGCTCGACGCGGAGTTGACGACAAGCGCAGCTTCCGAACCGACGATGCCGGCAACATAATCGCCCGCCTTATCGACGAGATCGGCGACCTCCACATAGTTCTGCCCGCCGTGCTTCATCGCTTCCATCACCGTGTCCGTCGGGGCGGATACGCCGAGGATGCTCATGCGTCCGCTTGCGTTTATGACGCGCTTCAATCCGTATTTAGCATTTAATGAAATGGCCATGATGAACAACTCCTTTTGCTTCGATTCTCTTCGTGCCGATCCGCTTGTCGCCTTCCGAATCGATCAGCTCGACCGGCTCATCGTGTACGGCGAACAAAGTCAGATTCGCTCGTTCACCGACCGACAGGCGAGCGAGCTCCGGCTTGCGCAGCCACTCTGCTGCCCGGACCGTTACAGAATCGATAATCTCTTCCAGCGAATAGCCCAAATATAAAAACTTCGTCAGTACATGCGACAAGCTGTGTACAGGACCGTTCAGACGATTGCCTCGATAAATGTCCGTGCTTATCGTATGGATCGGAATTCCGCACCGCTTGGCAGCCTCTGCCGTCCGGAACGAGAAGCTTGCCGTCCCATGTCCGACATCCAGTCTGACGCCTCGATCCAGCGCTTCAATTAACTGCGGAACCGGCTGATCGTTCTCATCGAACAACCGGTTTTTTTTGCCATTCAAGCAATGGGTGATCATATCCCGCTCTGCGAGCATCGGTACGATATCGCTGATCGCAGGAGGCGCGGAACCGACATGCACCATAATCGGCAGTCCGGTGTCGTCCGCAATGGATCTCGCGATTCGAAGCGGCTCTAAGCCGTTGTCCCCGACTACGCTGCCGCTCATTCGTGCCTTCAAGCCAACGATAAAATCACCGTACTGAACTGCCGATTCCACGGCTAATGCTTGATCGATCCACTCGAGATTCGTCAGCTCATCGACTCGCGCAAGGCCGACTCGGGATATGTTAAGCAGCGCAAACACGTTCGTCATGGCGAGCTCTCGGCTTGCTGCAAGCGCCCCGATCCGATCCGCGCCGCAGCTGCCGGCATCGACGATCGTCGTTACTCCCTGCCTGACGCCGATCTCGTCGATCTCATCGCCATACGGCTGAAGCTCCGACATCGCGTGAACGTGCAGATCGATCCAACCGCTCGATGCGTACCAGCCGGTGCAATCGATCACACGTGCATCGTCTAGGTCATGATATGCATCCCTGGCTGCTTCATCAGCGTTCGTCCATCCCGCAATGATCCCGTCCTCGATGACGATATCGACAGGATGAGTGTTGCCGATCAACACAACATTAAGAAGAATGATGCGAGCGTTCATCTTTTCACCTTTTTCTATGCTGTCTTGAATTTCTGTCGAATACAAGTTAATAGATTATAACGTTATAATGTTTATTGTACTTCGATTCATCAAGATGTCAATAAACATTATAATGTTTGCTCTCTATAATCATTTCCTAGGAAATAAAGAGGAAGAGTTCTCTTCTCTGTGAGGGGTGAACGTGAACTCGAGTTCACGAACCGTTTAGGCGTTTGCACATACAATATAACAAAGTTCTACGATAAAGCTTGTATACGAAAGGCAGGAATAAGCACCGCTATGGCAACTTCCTATATGGATTTCACCTCTCCGACAGTGCAGTTTACGTATGATTTGAGGAACAATCCGTTCTTCCGCAAAGATGCCAACAACTACATTAACGCTCTGGGTGTACAGCAGTTGAATACGCTCGGCAACGTATCGATGCTGGATATTTATCTAAGCACGGGCAACGTCGTCGAACCGCATATTCATCAAAATGCTTCCGAGCTCGTCTACTGCGTCACCGGTGCAGCTGTCGTCTCCCTTATCAATCCGTTTACGAAGAAGCTGCTCAACTTCCCCATCCAACCGGGTCAAGTGGCCAACGTGCCTCAAGGCTGGTGGCATTATGAAGTCGCGACCGTCGACAATACGCATTTGATCGCCATCTTCGATGCGCCTATCCCACAATTTATTCCGGCTTCCGATATGCTGAGACTGACTCCGGCCAACGTCTTCGCCCATACGTATTGCTTGAACGAAGCGAAGGTGAAGGATACGTTCGCTCCGATTACGAATACCGTCGTGATCGGCCCTCCGGCCAATTGCAAGCCGAATCAAGTTCAAGGCGCGACAACCGCGCCAACGCAAAAATCCCACCACCATCACCATCACCACCACAGGCCGAGCCCGGATATAGTGTACTCGAATACAATTGGAAACGGGTGGGATTACACGCCGCCGTATGGCAACTATTCATCGATGTAAAAAAGACCTCTGTTAGGCTACAGCCAACAGAGGTCTTCGTCTATCGAACGCTCTATATCCCTAGCACCGGATGCGGCACATAAGGCTCTTCCAAACTCGCAATTTCTTCAGCCGTCAGCTTCACCGCAAGCGCGGCCGCCGCATCCTCCAGATGCTGCATGCGCGTCGCACCGACGATCGGCGCCGTAACCGGCTCCTTCTGCAGCACCCAAGCAAGCGCGACTTGCGCACGCGGGACTTCCCGCTTAGCCGCGATTTCAGCCACGCGCTCAACGACCTTACGGTCTGCTTCCGCCGCAACCGAGTACAGATATTGGCCGAACGCATCCGATTCGGAACGCTCGCTCACCGCATCCCAATCGCGAGTCAGCCGGCCCCGGGCAAGCGGACTCCATGGAATGACGCCGATGCCGTCTTCCTTGCAGAGCGGCAGCATTTCTCGCTCTTCCTCCCGGTACAGCAGGTTCAAATAATTTTGCATCGAGACGAACTTGGTCCAGCCGTTCCGTTCTGCCGTATACTGCGCTTTCATGAACTGCCGGACATACATCGAGGAAGCACCGATATAACGGGCTTTACCCGACTTGACGACGTCATGGAGCGCCTCCATCGTCTCTTCGATCGGAGTCTGGCTGTCCCAGCGGTGAATTTGATACAAATCAACGTAGTCAGTGCCCAGTCGGCGCAAGCTGTTGTCGATCTCGCTCATAATGGCTTTGCGCGAGAGCCCCGCTCCGTTCGCTCCTTGGCGCATACGGCCGTGCACCTTCGTCGCAAGCACCACTTCATCCCGCGGTACGTATTCAGCAAGAGCCCGCCCGACGATCTCCTCGCTCGTACCATCCGAATAGATGTTCGCCGTATCAAAAAAATTAATGCCTAACTCAAGCGCCCTCTTGATGAACGGCTTGCTCTGTTCCTCATTCAGCGTCCACGCATGGTTGCCTCTCTCCGGCAAGCCATAGCTCATGCAGCCCAGACAGATCCGTGACACTTCCAAGCCTGTGCGCCCTAATCTTGCATAGTCCATTCCTCGCACCTTCCTTCCGGCGGTTTGCAAATATGACCAATCTACTCTATTATACCGGGAGTGAAGTAGACAAGCATCTGCCGAAAGTAAGTTTTAACCAAACGTTAATGATTCGTTCTTTGCCAGATTCGCGCGAAAGGAAGCCAATTATGACTGCCCCAACAACTGTTACAACGACCGTTTGCGGTATTCCATGTCTAGTCGTTCATCCCTCCATGAAACCGAAAGGCACGATTGTTCTATACCACGGATGGATATCTACTATTCATGATTATTCATTCTTCGCATCACTTATCGCTGGTTGGGGATATAAGGTGATCGTGCCGGAACTGCCGCATCACGGGGACAGAGGAACGCTCGATTACTTTGATACGTCTGTATTGCAGCAGTACTTTTGGCAGGTCGGAATCGAAGGTGTTAGGGAAGCCGAATCCATTGTATCCGAATTGATTCGAATGGATGCGAATATTGGTGTAATGGGTCATTCAACGGGCGGCTTTATATCCGCAGGTCTATTTGCGGCAGACACACGTGTACAAGCTTCGATCGTCATTAGCGGTTCATGTGCTTGGGTGAAAGCCGAGCAGCTGTTTCGCGAGAGGGATGGAAGAACTCCGATGACTGCTGAAGAAAGACGCGTCTTAGCACAGTACGACCCTGAATCGCACTGCTCTTTTGACCGTAATCGGGGACTGCTTCTTCTTCATGGCGAGAATGACCACACGATTCCGATTGACAGCCAGCAGTATTTTATCGAATCGATGTCTTCCCGCCAAATCCCTCTAGATAAGCTCCAGTTCCTTGCGTATCCGAATGTTGGCCACCATGTTACGATTGCGATGCTCGAGAAGTCTAAACAGTGGTTAGACAGCCATCTGCACTAATATAAAATAGCGGAAAACAAAAAAAACGGCCGAAGCCGTTTTTTTGTTTGGTTCTACGCCGATCCGTATATTTTTTTGCCGCGCGGCTGGGTGCCCCGGTCGTCCGGTTCGAGCGTATGCCAATCGCATCATATTGAAGCTCGTGAGCCGTCAGCACTGTACTAGTCCTTGCTTCCTGCTTGTGCGGTCGAATACACGTCGTACAAAATATATTTCGTCGTTATCGCCATTTGCTGCTCTGTTCGAAACAGGCCAGTTGTACTGCTTGCCATCGCCGTTCGTACGAAGTGTTTAGACAAATCAATGACTTCAGGGTCTGCCAATATGCAATTCGGCGAAACGAACTTAATACCTGCAATTTCGTTGCCATCGAGCGCCGACAGTTCGCCCGACACATAACTCATCTCGAACACAACATAGATTCCGGTCTCCAGCCGGTCGCCCGCTTGACGAACACCGCTCCGAATGCCGATGATTCTCGTTGGCAGCGCCGTAACGCCTGTCTCTTCAACCACTTCTCTCACAACCGCTTGCTCCAAAGATTCCCCGGCATTCAACAATCCGCCAGGCAGCATCCATAGACCCTTATTGCTCCCGTAATTCACCTGTACCAACAGTACTTGTCCATCCTTCCAAATGACTCCGCCAGCCGATACCGAGTGAAGATCGATCATCTGTCCGCCACCTGCCTTTAAACATTATTTTCTATACCATAATAGCTAGATGGTGTGCTGTGAAATACGAATAAACAATAACTTTATCGCCTTTCCCAATGAATCGCATCCAACCTCCAACCTCAACCGTTTGTCCTTCCTTCGCCCCAACTCGCTGGATGCCATTGACAATCACCACCATATTGAATAGACTATGATCAAACAACCAAACATTTAGTTACTTCGACACAATGGAGACGATACGAGTGGACATCCCGAATAACGATCAGCCGAACGGTCAGCCTGACATCGACCAGCTAGAGCTTAAAGTTCATCAGCAATTACGCAGCAGCAGCGCGCTGTTTCTGGCGCTCGCCGATCCGGTCCGCCAAGACATCATCATGATGCTGACGAAGCATGAGACGCTGAACGTCGCCCAAATTACGGAACGTTCCCCCATGTCGCGCTCCGCTATATCGCACCATCTGAAAATATTGCGTCAAGCCGGTTTGCTGACGTCCAACAAAATCGGCACCGAAATTTATTATTCGCTTGAGATCGGCCCTTCCGTCCTTCAATTGAAAGCGCTAGTCGAAACATCTGAGCAGATCTATACGATGAAAGACTCGCAATCATGATGACGAATTACGCTTGCAGCCTGCAAGCTTTTTTCTCGAATTAAATAACCATATAATTAGTTACTTAGATATATGGTTGTTTAAATAAAATAATTGGAGGCCATATCTTATGAAGCTACAGGAACCTCAAACCGTCCTCATTACGGGTGCATCCAGCGGAATAGGCAGCTCGTTCGCACAGCTTTTTGCCCAGCAAGGGTACCAGTTAATTCTCGCCTCACGCAGTGAGAACAAGCTGAATGAACTGTCCCAGTCGTTGCACGAACGTTATCAAACGAAGTCGATCGTCATCCCCGTCGATCTGGCGAAGCCGGACGGTCCGCCGATTCTGTACGAGCGGGTCAAGTCGTATACCGGAACGCTGGACGTTCTGATCAACAATGCTGGCGTCGGATCCTACGGCTTTCTTCACGAACAAAATATAACGGCAGAGCTCGAGATGCTTCAATTGAATATCCAATCCGTCACTCATCTCATGATGCTCGTACTCCCTGACATGATTCGCCGCCGCAGCGGCCGCATTCTGAACCTTGGCTCTACCACTTCCTTCTACCCTTGCCCGCTTAGCGCGAACTACTCCGCTTCCAAATCATATGTACTGTCGCTGACCGAAGCTGTCGCCAATGAGCTCAGCGGAACCGGCGTAAGCGTCACCGCACTTTGTCCGGGAGGAACCGGAACTTCATTCTTCCGAACAGCCGGCATGGATAAACAGAAAGTCGCAAGCACGGCTTCGCTTATGTCTCCTGAGAAAGTTGCACAGGCTGGCTACGATGCGTTGATGAAAGGAACAACGGTTGTCGTACCCGGCAAGCAGAACTGGTTGCTGACACAAGCTCCCCGGCTGTTTCCCCGCAAAATGATCACTCGTATAACGAGGGGCGTGCTCGAACAAACGCTTTAATCGAGACTTCTAAATTCATGCTCTGCGAAGCTGCTTAAGGCCATCCATATCCCTTCGGTCCAATCATTCCGCTTCGAGAGAAGCGGAACTTTTTATTTGCAAGGGAATATGGGTCACGTTTCGAATATACCTATTAGGTATATCGCGAAAAAACGGTTCATCCCACACCTGGAAGGAGGCTTGATACGAGTGGAATTCGTCATTCTCGGTCTGCTGCTCATCCGCCGGTTGACGCAATACGAAATAAAAAATGCGCTGAAGCAGAAGGTTTCCCCTTTCTTCAGCGCCAGCCTGGGCAGCATTCAAGCTGCTCTTCGAAAGCTAGAGAGCGAGCAGCATGTACAGTTCGAGGAAGTGATCGATAACGGGCGCAACAAAAAAGTATACAGCATCACCGTTCCCGGCACCGAACATTGGCGCAATTGGATGCTGTCGCCTCCTTCACCCAACCGTTTCGAGCAGGATGCGACGACGCGTTTATTTTTCCTCGGATTCCTCGCCAAGCATGAACAGCTCGCCGTACTGTCGCAAATAATCAGGCTTCTGAACGCAGCCGTCCGTGAATTCGAAGACGCGGAAGCCGAAGCGCAAGGTAAAGAAATACCCTCATCGCTCAAGCAAGTCGTCCGCTTTCAGCTCCTAACGCTTGACTTCGGACTTCACGCTCACCGCAGCGCACTGGAATGGTTCACACGGCTGTATGCTGAAATGGAGGAATCTGACCATGAACACGGTTGAATCCCGAATCTTACGTTTCAACAAGGCGCAGATCAGCTATTCCATATCGACGGAGCATCGTCTGCACACAATTCTGATGCTTCACGCCGCCTTCGCCGACCGCCAAATGTTCGAACAGCCGTTGAACCGATTCAAGAACGATTACCGCGTCATTGCCATCGACATGCCCGGACACGGCGGCACCGTTACGAAAGGAACATCCGTCACGATGGATCAGATGCCAGCAATCGTACAGCAACTCCTCGCCCAGCACGGCATCGACCATTGCCACCTGATCGGAGTGTCTATGGGCTCTTTAGTCGCTCAGGCTGTCGCCGACCGTCATCCTGAGCTCGTCCGCTCCGTGACGATCGTCGGAGGCTACTCGATTCATAAAGCCAATAAACACATCCTCAAAATGCAGCGCAGGGAAAGCATGCGGTGGCTCCTATTCATTTTGTTCTCCATGAAACGATTCCGCTCCTACGTCACCACTGTCAGTTGCCGCTCCGAACAAGGGCAGGCCATATTCGCTGAAGCGATGAAGAGATTCAACCGGAGCTCCTTCACCGCCATGTCCGGAATGAATCGTTTGTTCGTTCCAAGTGATAAACCTGTGACCTATCCGCTCCATATTATGTACGGCGAGTACGATCTGCCGATCGCCAAGGATGCCGCCGTATCGCTGCATGAGCTTGAACCGGAGTCCAAGCTCACGATGCTGCAAGGGGCCGGTCACTGCGCCAATCTGGACGAACCGCTGTCGTTCAATGATGCAGCCGAACATTTTATCCGCTCCGTATCGATGCCGATGAGTTAATGTGCGGGCCACTTGCGCCGGAACTGCTCTGCAGCGTGCTGCATAATCGGCTTTCCGTGTCCGAAGCATGCTATATTGAAGTCGAGCTTGCCCAACTCCTCAAGTGTTCGGATGCCGACGGATAGATCCTCGTATCCGATATTAAGGCCTAGTCCCGACACATTGGCAGCGGCATCCGCAGCGAACAGCACCCCTCCGTGTTCAGGAAGCAGAAACGCCATCTGCCCTAAGCTATGCCCTGGAGTATGGATCGTCCTTAATCCCGCAGCAAAATGCAGCACCTCATCCTGTTTCAAGATGCCGTCGACCGGGGTTGGATCGAGCAGCCCCTCCTTCCCGTCGATAATGATCCGAAACAGCACCTTATTCAACAAGCCCGGGGAGGCTTTCATCGGCCTTTGTTTCACCCTCTGCGATACGATCGGCACATCAGCTTCGCTGGCGTACAGTTTGGCGTCCGGAAGAGCCCGCTTCAGCGCTGCCGCACTGCCCGCATGATCCGGATGCGCATGGGTGAGCAAGATCGTCTTCAAGTCATTCCGGCGAAAGCCGCCTTGTTCGATCGCCTGCACGATACGTTCCGCATTGCCCGGCGATCCGGTATCGATCAGCACGAGCTCTTGGCCGGTGCTCAACACATAAGCGTTCACACTTCCAAGCGGAAGCCGGTACACGTTGTCCGCAATAGGCAATAAACGCATGCAAGCGCCCCCTAATCGTCATCTCAAATAAAATATCCCTACGCTTCGCTTCACGTAGGGATATTATGCGGTTGCTTCTTCTCACATGCCGTATGCGTACAAAACTCAACTAATAGCTGATGCTTACGGGACGAGAAAATAAAGTCCTAGACTGTCGCTGTATTATTAAGCTAACGTTCTCCGTTTAGCTTAAAGTTCGAAATCCTTCGGAGTAATGACTATCCCTCCGACATTTTGTATTAGTAACGCTCTATCTATTACCTTAGATCAAAGCAAAAATTAAAAAGAGCATAAAATATTTGTAAACTTCGATACGGAGATGCCGGACCTTCGCTTTTCATTAATTTATCTAGAGCGATTGAGGCTTCTTTATGCAGTTTATAACCATAACCATCTTTTTCTCCACCATTAAGGCCATTATGTAGCGCACTCGAAAAAGCGTAACATCTCTTTCGTTTCTGCTCCGTTGGTGGATCTGAGGAGTTCAGCCATGACCATAAAGTCGAAATGGCCTGCATATAGTGAGAATCATACATTTGGTAAAACTCTGAATCATATGCAACAAAACCCTCTCTTTTCATACCAATTACAATATCATCGGCGACAAAAGCGAAACCTGTGCCGTATGTTAAATCATATCCTATCCGATTTCTTATAGTCGGTTCATGAAGCAATAGGTTATTCTCGATGTTATCATAGTCGGAAGTCCAGAATTCAATATCTGCTTTAGATGCATGATCTGGTAGTTTGAGATCAGTTATAATATCTCTTTGAATTACTTCAGAAAAAACAGATAATTCCTTTCGTTTTTTCACTATGCTTCCTCCAATAACTTTGTTTCAACCTATTAAATTATACAGTTCCAGTATTAGTTGATTTTTTTATCTTACACAAAGTTATACTACCACAAATTGTAACTAACCTGCCCGTTACTTCAATGGAAACGGCAGCCAATCGATTGACCGGCTGCCGTATTTAGTGATGAAACTAAAGTACCCGTTAGTTTAATCATTTTTTGCTAAATCTTATTCCACCAATTCCAGTACCTCTTTTAAAGACAAAAAGCCATAAGTTAGTTTTGTTTCCATAATGGTTGAAATTAGCATCTGAGATGCACTTAATTATCATTCATCACACGGACGAGCTGCTCGTAGGTTACACCATATTTTTGTGCAATATCACGTGCATAGCTATTGCCCTGTGGGCGTGATCGACGGAGAACATAGTTTCTCTGCCCTGAGGCTGTATCAATTTCGGCGGTGAGCGTATCAATATGGCTACCGCCTTCAAGTGGAACAGCGTTGAGCTTATCGATTTGGTCTGTTAATTCATGTAAATGTGTTGCAAAAATAACGCGGCAGCCTGACACACGTAATGCAAGCAGCACTTCACCTGCTATAGCGACAGCCTCGGAAGCGCTTGTACTAGAGAAGGTCTCATCCATCAGAAGAAGGCTATTACAAGTAAGTTTACCGAATAACTGTTGTAATCGACTGCACTCTTCACCGAAACGTCCCTTCATCTGGTGATCCTGAGCTTGACTCTGTGCATGCACAAGTACACGATCCACCGGACGAATCGTTGCCGAGTAAGCAGGGACAAACAACCCCAACTGGTACAGCAACTGCGCGATTCCTACCGCCTGCATGAAAACGGTCTTCCCTCCCTGATTGGGTCCCGTCAGAATATAAATCGACCCGTTCTCATCGAACGTGATGTTGTTCTTCACTACCGAAGCAGCGCCATTCACTTGCTTCTCCGCTGCCTGAACCGCTAACAACGGATTATACAACCCCTCGATAGCTGATGTTTCTTCGGTCTTGGCGGCTTGTGGCTTACACAGAGGAAGACCTTTCGATGCCAGTTGTTTCATCCATGAAACACCGCTGAGCAGGAAGCGAATTTCAGGCACTAATCCTACTAAAAAGTTAGAGGAGGTAGCTGCGTACATCTTAATACAGTTACGCCATTCTCGGACTGACCCTTTTAAGATCGTGTTCAAAGCGCTATTAATTGCTCTGCCCAAAGCAAGATTCTGTTCGCTGCTTATATCTTTTCCAGACGCCCTAAGCGGAGCTAAGCTTTGAAAGCCATCATCTTTCATATCCAGTCGCAGCCAGCGATCGATCAGGTTCCCGGAACGAAACAACTGATCATTTACAGCTATAATACCTGCTTCATAAGGGTAGAACTGCGGATCAAGATTGATGCCGACCGTAACGCTTTTAATGTTGCGCACACTGAAAGAAAGCTTGCGCGTCTCCACACGCAGCGATTGAAAGCTTGTGCTTTCGTATCTTTCTGCAATTTGTTGAGATAGGCGTTGAAGTCCTTGAGAGGCTGGCTCAGTGCTGCACAGTCCATGGTATAACCGTTCAACACAGGACAAGTAAAGTTCAATCTCAGAGATCGAATATAAGGATGCTGCTGTATCATCGTCCGACCAACGATCACGCTGCTGTAAATCTCTCAGATTCTCAAGTAATGGAAGAAGCTCGTATAGCAGTAGATAAATTCCCTCCTGCCTATACAAATCTTCCACTATATTAGAACGATATGTAATGATTTGAATATCAGAAGTAAAGTACATCAGCGGATGAGGATGCTTGGTTCGATATCCCCCTGATCCGTTACCGATTTCGTGAAAAAAAGCATCCAATCCTAGACCTGCAATCTCGGCTTGCATCGATGCTGTGGAATAGATTGAATCAGCAGGCATTCCATTCGGGTATAGCAAACTAAACATCTCATCCATATCTGAATACTCCTCGGATCAAGACTTGTAAAATAAACTTCCGAACTATTGGGGCTATCCATATGGACAGTATGATTGATAACGAAGCCAGTAATGTCAGAACAATTCGTGAATAACCATACTGCCTCCATATTTGCGCAAGGATTGCAAATGTCCCGCGGGAGACTCCTAACCAGTAGTGACCCGACGGTTCCATACCGATGATAGCGAAGTTAAAATTATGGGCAATACTTGCAATGATTGAATCCGGCAAAGAAGAGTCTGGATACCTTCTTCGTCAGTGAGCGGGAATTCGGCTTCATTCCCTAATGTTTCAACTGCTTCATTTAAAAATGTCGTCGTCGCGATACAAGTCGATCCTTTGCCCATAGACCAATCCCAGTCGGACCTAGGTGAATATGTACAAGTGATGGATGGTGCGATCCAACCGGTGGCGTAAGTTCCGCCATTAGAAGAAAACCTCCTTGATATATTTTCCTTTATAATAACATTTCTTCATTATTTTTAGTATGGAGGTGTACGAGAGTCTTCAACTAACGGTTGAATCATCTTTATCTGCAGTTGAAAACATTTGAATTTCTGCTGTCCTTCTTAATGCGCTATGCTG
>NZ_BILZ01000089.1 GCF_004000825.1 Paenibacillus kobensis NBRC 15729
CATTATCGGCGGTCTTGGCTCGGCAGCGGCTGAGACGATAGCGGAGCACGGCACAGCTGTACCGTTTGCGCGGTTCGGACTGCCGGACGCCTTCAACCGGAGCGTTGGCAGCCATGCATATTTGCTGGAGCAGGCGGGCTTCCATTACGAACGATTTCAACAAATTGCGAGAGGAGCGTGCGGCAGACCATGACCGATTCCTATAAGCCGATGGGCATGATCGGCAAGCATCACCGGCCGTCCGATTTCGAGGCGTACCGGCTGACGGAAGAGACGTTCGAACAGTCGCAGCTGTCTGTGTTCAACAAGCTGGAGGCATTCCCGCGGTTTGCGACGAAGAGAAGCTTGGCGAAATTTCTGTGCCGGCACGAAATATTCAAACATGTGCTCGGCGTGACGGGAAGCATTGTCGAATGCGGCGTATTCAACGGCGGCGGCTTGTTCACATGGGCGCAGCTGTCGAACATCTACGAGCCTTCCAACCATACGCGTAAAATTATCGGCTTCGATACGTTCGCCGGCTTTCCGTCTGTATCGGAGCAGGATCGAGAGCCGGACGACGAGTTCAAAGCCGGAGATTTGAAAGGGGAAGCGATCGAGCAGCTTCAGAAGTCGGTCGAAAAATATAACGCCGAGCGCTACCTGTCGCACATTCCGAACATAGAGCTCGTGCAGGGTGATTTTATGCAAACCGCTGACGCGTTCGTGGAGCGGAATAAGCACCTTCTCGTCTCGCTGCTGTATCTCGATTTTGATCTGTATGAGCCGACGAAGAAAGCGCTCGAGGTGTTTTTGCCAAGGATGGGCAAAGGCTCGGTCGTCTGCTTCGATGAGATTAACTGCGCTTCATTCCCGGGCGAGACGGGCGCGCTGCTCGAGATGCTGCCAATTCGCGAGACGGCGATCCGCCGGTTTCCGACGGATCCGTGGGTGTCGTATGTTGTCTTGTAAGGAAGCGGGGTGGCCGGGATGAGCGATAGGGAGGAAGAGAAGCCGCAGCCGGATGCCGAAGAAGCGTCGGCTTCGTCGGACCAGACCGAGACTTCTAATCCGGAGTCCTCCTCAGCGGCATTGCCGACGTCGTCGCCTCAGTTCTACGAGCTGGGAGAAGGCACCGTCATCGAGGCCGGCAGCATGATGCAAAACGCGGAAGAGATTTCGATAGGCAGAGGGGTATTCGTCCGCTCAGGCGCCTGGTTCAACATTTGTACGCCCGTCACCGGCGAACGGCCCAAGTTGATCGTCGGCGACGGCTGCCAATTTAATTTCCGCGTATCCGTATCGGCGGCGAACCGGATCGTTCTGGAGCGGTTCTCTACCTATGGACACCAGACGTACATTTCCGATACGAATCATGAATATCGTAATATCGGCATTCCAGTTGTTATGCAGGGTATAACAGATACGGATGGCGAGACGATCGTAGGAGAAGGGACTTGGGTCGGGGCGAACTGCAGCATCTGCGGACCGCTTCGGATCGGCCGGGGATCGGTGATCGGGGCGAACAGCGTCGTAACCCGCAACATTCCCGATTATTCCGTTGCCGTCGGCGCTCCTGCCCGCGTAGTTAAGATGTTCGATACGGATGCAGCCGATTGGATCGCTGTGCGGAGATCGGAAGAGATCGAGACGGTGCTGCGCAGACGGCGGGAGCACCCGGTGATGACGATCTGCATTCCGACATACAACCGGGCGACGGATCTCGCGCGTTGTCTGGGCACCATTTTTCATCAAATCGGAGAATGTACGCTCATCGAGGTGTTAGTATCCGACAACGCTTCGCCGGATCAGACACAGGACGTGTTGAAATCGTATGCGGAGGCTTACCCGAACGCGAACTTCCGGTATTGGCGCAACGAAGAGAACATTGGCGCGGAGCGCAACATATTGAAGCTGATGGACGAAGCGCGCGGCGATTACGTCATGCTGCATGGGGATGACGACTTCTTCGTCGACATGACCATTATGCCGCTGTTCAACATCGTGCACCGGAACCGGAACAGCAGCGTTATATTTATCGATGTGCTGAACAACAGCCATGCGGTCGAAACGTTCGAAGGGCTCGATGCTTTCATCCGGAAAGCTTCGATTCATTCGGGCTTTATTTCCTCGATCATTATCGAGCGGGATCTGTACCGGCAAATTGAGGATAAATCGTTGTTCATCGGCTCCGGCTTCAACCATATCTATTTGCAGCTGGAGGCGGTTCGGCGGAAGCCTCAGTTCACCGTTGTGAACGAGTCTGTCTTCGCGTATGCGGGCAATAAGCCGGACGGATACAATTTCGCTAAATATTTTATCGAGGGCTACTTGAGCATTCTGTCGCATAACCGGCAGTTTGGGCTGTCGGAGGAGGCGATCAAGCACGAGAAGGGTAGCATGCTTGCGACGACCGTGCTGCCTTGGTACAAGCGAATCGTGGAAGAAGAATTGGGATCGGATTTGACAGGCTTCGAGGAAATCTATACGGCGCACTATAAGGATGAACCCTATTATGAGCAAATACTAGAATGGATTCGCGGCATTCAGCCGTCCCAGCCGAAGGATTCTCAATGAGCAGGCAATGAATGACCCCTTGTCAGGATTAAATCGTAGCGGCATCCTCCTAATATCTGATATAATGCCGACAGCGAACATACGGGACGACGGCGTCTCCGAATCGGAGGCGTCTTCGCATTGATTAACGTCGGCGGATGAAAGGGTTTGCATGCCGCTGATCCAGCGGACGTCCCTAGGCGCGAATGCGGAGGGAGCTAACAGGATGACGGAGCCAACTAACAGTCAGGATATGAATGCAGCGGAAGTGACACACGATGGACAAGCCGGGTTCGGCTGGGTCGATGCCCATATTCATTTGGATCACTATGAGATGCCGAAATGCGAAATGATGCTGCAGGAAGCTTTTGCGGCAGGATGCGAAGGAATCGTCGCGGTGTCGCAAAATATGGCCTCATGCGAAACGATCCGCTTCATCGCTTCGCGCCATATTGGACGTGTGATGCCGGCGTACGGCTTTCATCCCGAGCAGCCAGTTCCGGACGAGGAGGCTGTCGCGCAGCTGTTCGATTGAATTCGTGAACGGTATGCTGAAGGGGAGCGGTTCGCGATCGGAGAGGTCGGACTGCCCTATTTTACGCGTACGAATGCCGAGAAGGAAGGACAGCCGTTCGACGAGACGGGGCATCTGTTGCTGCTCGACCGCTTTGCAGCTCTAGCTGCCGAGCTTGATCGTCCGATCGCGCTGCATGTCATTCATGAGGACGGCCATAAAGTATGCGATCTATTGGAACGGCATGGCGTTCGACGGGCTCATTTTCATTATTTTAAAGGCGACCGCGCCACGATCGACCGGATAATCGCCAAACGATATTATGTTTCGGTCACGCCGGAAATATTGTACGATGAGCAATCCCGCGAGCTTGTCCGGCTGTATCCGATCGAGCTGATGATGACGGAAACGGATGGTCCATGGCCATTCAAAGGGCCGTTCCAAAATATCGAAACAACGCCGATGTTCGTACCGGAAGTAGTTCGGGAAATCGCCGTACTCAAAGGGATCGATGTGCAACAGGCGGCAGCGGTGCTGGCGGACAATGCGAAGAAGGTGTACGATTTCGGAGTTGAGCTTTAAAGCTTGAAAGCGAATGAAGAACCCTGCAAGCGCTATAGGCGTATGCGGGGTTCTTCATTCTGTTGATGAGAACGCGAAGATTCCTTGATGTCTGAAGAACGAAGCAATAGTCTGGCCATACTAGAAAAAGCAGGATAAATGATTGAGGAGGGGGGAGAAACGATTGCCGCAAGCGCGATCTGTTGCAACACGGCTGTGGCTAGTGCCAACTATAACCGCAGCCGTATTGGCTGCTGGCTTCTGCTGGCTTGCTGTCTATATTCGAGGCGGACAAGGCGGTCCAACCGCGTTAGACAACCGAATCATTACAGCGGTCCGCGCATGGGAATCGCCAGGTATGACGTCATTCATGAAGTGCATTACCGGAATGGGCAACGGGTTGCCGGTTGTCGTTCTATCCATTGTTCTGTTGCTCGTGCTGGCTATGCTCCGCTACCGGCTTGAGCTGCTGTTGTTTATTGCCGTCGTCAGCGGATCGGGATTGCTTAATCTGTTATTGAAGCAGCTTGTACAACGGACCCGGCCTGCCGGGGAGCGGCTGGTTGAAGCGGCAGGCTACAGCTTTCCGAGCGGCCACGCAATGGCTGCTTTCACACTGTACGGTATTACGGCCTACTTAATATGGAAACATATTCCCCGCCGAGAAGGCAGGGCGCTAATGGCGCTAATCAGCGTTCTGCTCATCTTCGCTATCGGGCTAAGCCGAATCTATGTTGGCGTTCATTACCCGACGGATGTGCTAGGAGCATATTTGGCCAGCGGTACATGGCTCGCTGTTACGGTTGGCGCGTTCCGATGCTGGCAGGCAGCCAGACAGCCGGCCAAGCGGCAGTAGGCGGACTTTCCTTTAATAGACGAACTTGCGCTGCGCCCAATAGCTGAAAGCGAACAACAGCCCTTCCGTCAACAGCTTAGCTGCAAGCAGCGGAAGTCCCGCCATGCCGTGCAGTGTATCAATGAATCCGTAATTTAATAGCAGAATAAGCAGGACGAGTGCGAAATATTTGGCCGCAGAACCAAGGGCGGCTTGACCGCTGTTCTGTTGGAAGACAAGCTTCCGGTTCATAACGAAATTAAACAACGCGCTGAATATCCGGGCGACGGCGACAGCAAGCAGCAAATGGCCAGTCGCATAATAGATAATCAGGAGCAGTCCGTAATCAAGAAGCGCTGAAGCGGCGGATGAGCAACTGAACTTCAATATCGGCTTATAGACGCGCAATGAATCAGCAATCGGGTGAAAATGAGAGGATTGATTACGCTCGATATACACCGTTTCAATCGGCACCTCTAGCAGTGACAGCCGGTCGGATTTCGCATGCAGCAGCATGTTCATCTCGTATTCGAACCGCTCGCCGGGGACGGCGCAGAGCCAGTCGAGCATATCAGCAGAGTAGCCGCGCAATCCGGTCTGTGTATCGTGAATCCGGCGTCCCGTTGTAAACGCATAGGCGATCCGGGTAGCGGAATTACCGAATCGGCTGCGGAGCGGCACTTGCCCGGTAAACTGTCTGCTGCCTAGGATGAGATGTCCTGGATGCTGCATGACGGCATCGGCGATGCGCCGAATGTCTTCGGGCAAATGCTGGCCGTCGCTGTCGGCGCATATGACGCCGTCGCTCCTGCCTGCAGATTGAATATAACGAAAGCCGGTTTTGAGCGCGCGGCCTTTGCCGAAGTTGCGTTCATGCGTCAGCACCTTGCAGCCGAGACGGGCAGCTTCCTCGAATAGATGGCGGTAATCGGCACCACTGCCGTCGTCGACGATTACGACCGGCCGGCCGATGTTATCGGCTTGTAGCTGCAGGATCAGCGTCAGCAGCCGTTCATCCGGTTCATAAGAAGGGATAAGAATGGTCATGTCTAGTTGGCCTCCTTTCAAGTACGCCGGACAATGTTTAAGCGCCGACATATACGATGTCGCTTACGCCGCGTTCGCGGTCGCGTCCTTGCGGGTTGTTGACGACTCTGCCCATGAAGTACATCGTGGATGAGCCGCCGCCGTCGAGATTGTAGGCATCCGTGCAGCCAAGCTGTTGGAACAAATCGGCGAATTCGGCGAGCGTCATGCCGCGGCTGTAATTGTCCGCGCGTCCGTCTACGACGACGAGCACGTAATGGTTGGGGGAGATGATCCCGATACCGGTACGCGGGTTCGCGCTTTGAATCGACCGGTTGCCGAAATTCGTATCGATCTCGACATGCTCGAAGTCGCTGGTCGGCTGTCCGTTCTTCAGTAGGGCTGGGCCGAAAGAAAACGTGTTCGTTACGCCTTGCGCCAGCAGTTCGGAAGAACGGACGCTTTGCTCGTCGTAAGCTTCCATCGTGCCATCCTGGAATAATGCGAGTCCTTCTCTGGTTGGCTCATCCCGGTACAGCACGCCGTTACGGATGATCACACCGTCGCTGCGAAAGCCGTAATAATCGCCGTTGATGGCCAGTACGGCATTGTGATCGGCGGCGATCGCGGAAGTATTCTCCGTAATGTTGCGGCCGAATTCATTCTTGGCTAGCGCCGTTTGCAGTACTGCGCCGTTCTTCATCGTGACGTCGGCGACGAAATACGTTATTTTTTCGCTGCCCGAGCCGGTTTCGACTTTCTGGATGGCAATCTCGGATTGATCGCTCGAATAGTGCCAATCGTCGTACTGCGCTTTTGCAGAAACGCCTTCGGTACCGGATGTTGTACCGGACGCCGCTGTATTGGACCCGGTACTGGACCCCGTACCGGACGAGGCTGCCGGAGCATCAGGGAGGACAACTTCAACATGCTCGATCAAATACCGGTCTGCCAGCTTGTACAGCACGGCGCCGGCGGATAGTACAAGGAAAGCTGTTACGGCAAGGGTGATCCGCATACGGCGTGACATAGGTTTCAATGGCAAGTACCTTCTTTCTGTCGGTGATGGGGTGTCTTGTTGGAGTGCAGCATTGTTAGTTGATTAGCGACATTGTCGCATCGCCTACTGAAACGAGCTTGAACCTCGGCTGAACATGCGCTGAAAAACAAAGCCAACGCAAAAAGCTCCTCTGTCTGCGGACCTAACGTCCGTCAAATAGAGGAGCTTTTTATAAGATGTATTGTGTTTAAGGGATTAGCCTCCGGCGTTTGCGGCTAGCCAGCCGCAAACGAGCAGCAGCAGACTTCCGATCACGACGGAGGTAACGACGATCGCCCGGACGAATTGATGCGTATGAGCGTCGTTCATGTGGCGTGCCTCCGATTCGTTGCCGATTATTGAGCAATTGTAAAGAAATCACTCTAGCATTACTCTGAACATAACAGGGATGATGCGATTGCGGCAACGAAAACAGAGTTGCGGACACCACAATTTTCCGTATTTTGGATGTTGCGTTAGTGGACGACAGGAGGCTCGCGGTGGTCGTGTTCCGAGATGCCGCTAAGGGCATTGAGCGCTCCTTGCTTCAGCGACTGCTGCACGGCAAGATCGCCGATGGCGACGACGCCGACCAATTCGCCGTTCTCTACGACAGGCAGCCGCCTGATCTGACTAGCAGCCATCCGCTTCGCGGCCTCTTCGATCGTCGCATCCGGCGCAATGGTCTCCAGATGCTTCGTCATCACTTCCTCCACCGCCGTCGAGCCCGGATTTTTGTCCGCATAGCCGCGCACGACGAGATCGCGGTCCGTTACGACGCCGATCAGCTTCTTGCCGTCGACGATCGGAATAAATCCAATATCGAATTGTTTCATCAAGACGGCTAGTTCGTAAACATTGTCCAGCAGCGTAGCCGTCACGCAGTTCGTTGACATAATATCTCTAATTGTGGATGCCATCGCCATATCCTCCTTGTGCGAACGGTAATTAACCGTTATTTTCCGTCGTTTAGGTTGTCCGCTGCATGGGGGATTCATTCAGAAAAGGAGTCTATTGTGGAGGCGAACCGGTGAATGGGTTGCGGGAACGGCGGGAACGCAAAGACGGCCCGTTGAAGGCCGTCCTTGTACGTTATTCTGCTTGTTTATTCCTTTTCTTCCTGTTCTTTCTGTTCGTAGAACCAGAGCGGATCGTCACAATCTTCATCGCCGTTATAGTTAATTAAAACTTCATCTCCGGCTTCAATATCGGTATAAGCGTAGAAATCGACGGACAAATTGTCGAAATTCAGCTCATACGACGCGTTCGGCGTATACGAGTGGTTGAATAGACTGCCGTAACCGAGCAGTATGGCGCTATGATTCGCCCCATAATTATACACGTAATCGGCGAGAATCGTCTGTTCGATATGCTCGTCATGCTCATTCGGATACGTAACCACGGGCGCTACGTGAAGAAGTTCGCCTTTTGCGATGTTGCGTGTTGCGAAGACGCCGCGGTTAAATTCGCCTTGGCTCAGCTTGGACGTTTTAATTTCAATCATGTCGTTCTCCTGCGTTATCTTATTTGGGTAAGGCCAGGCCGTGTGCCAGCGGCACGTAAGGCGCATAAGTTCTATTATACATGACGGGCCTAGATCGATGCACTTTGAATTTGATTTCGATTGAAGCCGATATTTTAGATAGGGGGTACGTGACGCGTGCTCTCTATCCATGGGGCTGTGTCAGCTTCATTGCAATTTGTACAACGAAAAAAGCCCATTGAATCGAAGAGACAGGCTTCCCTGCATTACATACAATGACAAAACGTGAACAATGGTTGAATTGACGCTTTTCGGCGGCGGAGCTGATTTTTCGTTGTACAGAATGCAATGGAACTCTCCATGATGAGTTAATGGGTTGATCTCGTTGCACAGAATGCAATGGAGTATGAGGTTGCCGCCCAAGACTGCTTACACACAAGAAAAAAAAGGACCCCGTTCACCGCTTCTTGGCGGAAATAAAGTGCACCTCCTTTGTTAGATGGTGTCTAACAAAGGAGGTGCATCTCAAAATCGAGGTCCTTTTTTGTACAGTATATTAGGCAATTCCCGTTCTAGGATGTTCTCATCTCTGGGGACAGTCCGATTCGCAGCTTGCGAACGGCATTAGAATGCCCAATTACCGTTCAGCAGCACCGGCTCTTCGCCACCTTCGCTGGTTACGCCGTAAATGTTGAGCTCGCCTGATCCGACCATAAAGTCTGTATGAGCCATGCTGCGGTTCAACCCTCTGGCGAGCAGCTCTTCTTGGGATAAAGAGGAGCCGTTCTTGATGCAGGACGCATAGGCGCTCCCGACAGCCAGATGGCAGGAGGCGTTCTCGTCGAACAGTGTTTTATAGAACAGGATGTTCGAATCGGAGATCGGGGATCGGTGCGGCACGAGTGCGACTTCTCCAAGATATTTTGCTCCTTCATCCGTCTCAAGCAGTCCTTGCAGCGCTTCCTCGCCTTGCTCGGCTGTCGTTTTCACGACGCGGCCGTCTTGGAATATGAAGGAGAAGCGGTCGATAATATTGCCGTTATAGCTAAGCGGCTTTGTGCTGGAGACCGTTCCGTTGACACCGGTACGAAGCGGGGCGGAGTATACTTCCTCAGTTGGAAGGTTGGGAACGAACCATATGCCTTGACCGTTCTGTTTGCTCCCGCCGAGCCATACATGACCGTCGGGCATTTCGATCGTAAGATCGGTGCCTGGCCCCGTATAGTGAAGTTTCTTGTACTGCTTCTCATTCAAATATTTCGCTTTTGCGTGCAGCTCTGCGATGTGAGCAGTCCATGCCGCAATCGGATCCGGCTGATCGGCGCGGACCATGCAGAAGATTGCGTCCCACAGCTTCGACACTTGCTCGTCCGCCGGCACATCGGGGAACACTTTGGCAGCCCAAGCCGGGGAAGGGACTGTCGCAAGAGACCAACTGAACTTGAACGCTTGCGAGAGCTGGCGGTATTTCTCGTTCGCTTGGCGGAGCGTACGGTCTGCGTTGCGGATGCGCTCTTGCGGAACCCCCTTAAGCAGGTCGGGGTCAGCCGAACTGATCGTCACCGCTGCGGCGCCTTGTTCCGCCATTTCCAGCTTCTCGCCGGCTGACCACTTCGGAACTTCAAGGAACGATTGCTCCGGCGCAAGGTCGTATCGGATCCGGGAGACGGCGTCATCGGTCCATACGACCTTCACTTGATAGGCGCCGGCTTCGTACGCTTTCTTCACGACAAGCCGTGCGTGCTCCGGCGATTCGATCGATGCGTTGAGCATCAGAGACTGCCCGGGCTGGATGTTGGCGCCGATCTTCACGATAATGTCGGCGTAGTTGTTAAGTTTTTGTTCGAAAGTCAACATGGGCTTCATCCTTTCCGATTAAGGTAACGGCTAGTTCGATGAGGTTGCGTAGGTTTATTGTAGTGGATGGAGGTGGCGGTTTTCAAACCGGCCCGACTTAATTATTGATCGTAGTTGCGCGGCTTCTTTCGATGCCTTGATTGATCCTGCAACGAATGCTGCTGCTGCTAATTTGCATCGAGATTTATCCGGAGGGTGGCCTGATCATTTCCCGGTAGAATGTAAATCATCAAAAAAGAACGAGCCAATACTAAATGCAGACCTGGATGCTGGATTATTACAATTATTAGCGTATTGGGAGCATGTACCGTCTATGTTTGGTTACGGAATGTTGACGAGAATTTCTCTAGAGGATGCTTCAATTAGACTAGTGATGCTTATGCCGAATTCAACGAGTTCGGCAACCCCTCCAACAACACCTGCAGCATTAAAGGCTACCATTGCATCAAGAACTAGAACTTCAATTACATCGGTCTTTAAAGCACAGTTAGGTGGTTACTTACATGAGTGCAAATGAGGGCTGTTTTTATCTATTGGAACAAGCGAGATTAGGGGAGTGGATTGGCGACTCCAATGATGCTCAAGAACGATATGAACAATATTTGCAGCACCTTTAAAATGGTAACAAGGAAAGTGAATCATTTCGGCAATTTATTGAACCAATTGTGTCGGATAGGACAAAAAACAAAACACTCAATAATTCGATGGATTCTATTGCCATCTTAAAACGATTCAGATATAGCGTTCGTGCAATCGATAACGTTCATCCTTATCTTTTGCTTCAACTTCGAGCATTTGATTCGACAATGAGCACAATTGAACTCACCCCCCTCCCAGTTTCGCGAATGGAAGAACTCCAACTGCAGGTCATTCAACCGGCGACATTTGATCCAAACATTTCTAATGTGACCGAGTCCATTATTTATTACGGATGTCAGATCGACGATTTCCAAGGGCTGTTTTCTATGGACTCAAGAGCAGTAATTAGAGGAGAGTTTGTAGTAAAAGAGGATCAGGTTAACCAAGCACTTACTTATATCAAAAAATATTAGAGGCGTTTGAGAAAGATTACTTATATTAAGCTTGAATAAGACGGTTGTGCTGTTTTTGATCACATTGAATGAATTTTTCTTGTATTAATGTAAATGATATACAAGTTTCATTTTACTTGATATATTGGGAATGTTGATAACTTAAAGGGAGGTTGTACGATTGAAACGTCTATCACTACAATCACTCATCATCGTCATCCTAGCATTCTCAATCTTTGCCCCTATCGCATCCGCTGAGAAAAAAGTTAAGGGCGATGCCAATCCTTACGGCTTGGAGGTCCAAGCTTGGACAGCGAATGGCATTACCGAGGTAACGGTCCATGCATACGCATTAGATTCGATGGCTGCACCACCTAGCGGAATCCAAGCACTTGATATTACGGCATACGATGCAGCAGACAAGAAGCTGTTCACACAAAGCTATAATGCAAAGGACAAGCTTACGATCTACGAAACGTTAAAGCTGCAAGCCGATAAAAAGGGCAAGCAGGTGAGCAAGGTTCTAGTAGAAGCTTCTGTCCCAGTAGGGCCAGGGGATAAGAAAAATAACACCAAAGGTTACACGCTCGCAGCAGAAGCAGCGGTCAAGGCTCGTCCCGATCTGACATTAGTGAATGCTTCAGCACAACTATCTGTGAAGGCTGATGAGCCGTTTACTGTTCATGTTGATGTGAAGGAATTAAGCGGCCAGTCAGGTGCGACAGGACGAATTGATCTATTGAACGGCGGTCAAGTTCTTGCTTCATATAATGAACTGACCGTCGGTCCAGGCCAGACCATTCCTGTAACCTTCAGCTCGCAGCTCAATGAGGCTGGCGATTACACCGTTGCGATCAGAATTATTAAGACAGATATCGCTCAGTCCGATGTTACGAATGATCAGGCGTTCGTTAATGTTCATGTGGAGCCGGCAGAAGTGGATGCGATGCCTCTGTCAATTATGAACGCGCAGTATATATACAGCGCTGCGTTCGAAGAGCATTATGAGAAGCTAAGAGATGGTATCTTCGTTGAAGGCTTCCATAATACAAACGGGAAAAGTGAGGCCTTCATGTTGGATACGAATGTTCCCGGCGGTATTCTTCAAGGTGGCTCAATTGCGGTTGAGCTGCATGGTCAGACAACAGGCAAAACCTATTCCTTCGAATGGTCCAACCTTGTAGGCGATGTCGGTGGGGAAGAATCATACTATCAGTTGGATGACAGCAACAGAGGCATCTCACTCCATATTATCGACAGCCCCGATGGCAATATCGTCTCCATTAACAAAAACGCAGGAAACTACGATGGTAACTATTTCTATAATGGCATGTGGCAGATATCAAATTCTCTCAATGGCGAATACGCGATTGAAGAGAAGAACGCCGTCGATTACACTATTAAGATATCGAATAACCAAGGTGAAACCTATGTTAACGCAGGCACCATAGCGCTTCAATACGTACCGCTTGTGCAAGATACGCAATGGGTTTGGCAGAACGAATCCAATCGTGCATGGGGCTTCCATACGAATTATGAAGGACAAGTATCCAGCAACTAACGAGCAACGTAAGCAGCTGCTATCTAATCCTGAATTAGATAGCAGCTGCTTTTTTTTCAATTCCTATATCCAATCAGGGTGAAATGGCTGCTCGCCTTTGTCGGCATGGATATACACTCGCGGCGCAGCATCGGTGTTATTGCTCACCGTGTTATACAGCACTGAAATTAACAGTGTTAAAGAGTCTTCGATGTTACCTCATAGTAAAGATATTAGTGGTATACTTTATATATCAAGGGTTGTCGGCAAAAAAAATCGGGCGCCCCTTTCGGGACGCCCTTTCATGGGAGAGGAGAAACCGGACGAAGAGCTTATGGGGAAACGTAAGTCTTCTCCGCGGTTGTCTACGGCATCTCTCGACGCCGATGATAGTATTTTTGCCGGAATGGAGGCAAATATACATGCCTTTCCAAATAAATTTGTCAGGATACTACATCAGAAGGAGGCACTGCTCATGCGCGGTCTTATCATCTTGTTCGTATTCAACGGAGCGGGCCTGCTTCTGCACGAATGGGTAGGCGTGCCGCTGCCGTCCAACGTGATTGGCATGCTGCTGCTTGTGGCAGCCCTATTCTTGAAGTGGATTAAGCTGGAGTGGGTCGAAGAGAGCGCTTCGTTCTTCACTAAGCATATGATGCTCTTTTTTGCGCCGCTCATTGCGGGCGTTACCGTCTTCGCCAAAGAGCTTAGCGAGGCGTGGCTGTCCGTCGCAATCAGCGTTGTCGGCGGCACGATTGCCGTGATGCTCGTTACGGCTGCTGTCGTGCGGCTGCTGTCGCCTGCGGAAGCAGAAGTTCAGATAGAAGCGGAGAAGGCCCAGCCGTCGCAACGTCCGCTTACGAAGGAGGGGCATCATGAACGCGGAATTTCTCAGTAATCCGGTCTTCGGTGTTTCGCTTACGGTTATGCTGTACGGATGTGCCTTATGGCTGAAACAAAAAACGGGCTGGGTTCACCCGCTCCTCGCAACCTCAATCGCCCTGATCGGCGTGCTGTTGCTGTTTGATATTCCTTATGACGATTACAACGCGGGCGGCTCTGTCATCACGTTCTTTCTTGGTCCTGCCACCGTTGCTCTTGCGGTGCCGCTCTATAAGCAGGCGCTGCGGTTCCGGAAGCAGCTGCTGCCGGTTGCCGCAGGCGCGCTGATCGGCAGTTTGTGCGGTCTTGTGTTCAACGGGCTCGTCATGCTGTGGACAGGAGCTTCGCACTCGTTGCTGCTGACATCGCTTCCGAAGTCGGCGACGTCGCCAGTAGCGATTGAAGTGGCGCGCATGATTGGCGGCAGACCAGAGCTTGCCGCTGTATTGACGGTGCTGACCGGCTTATTCGGCAGCGTTGTAGGGCCGCGTGTGCTTCGCCTTGCGGGCTTCCGGCAGGACGCGGCAATTGGAGCAGGCGTCGGTACCGCTTCGCATGGAATCGGTACCGCGCGGCTGTTCGCCGATTCGGAGCGCCAAGGCGGCATCAGCGGCTTCGCGATGGCATTGACGGCGATAACAACGTCCGCGCTTGCCCTTCCCGTATCATGGCTGTTCTAAAGCGGAGTCGACAACTTTACAAGATGCGTTCACCCAGCAGTGAACCGACCAGCTCGACGGCGAGTCGTGCGGTCCGCCTGCCGTTGTCTAGCTGCGGATTGACTTCGACGACATCCGCCGAAGTCACGATTCCCGCTTCGGCAAGCAGTTCCATCGCTAGATGAGCTTCCCGGTAGAGGAAGCCGCCCCGGACCTTCGTTCCGGTTCCCGGGGCTTCCCCCGGATCGACCGAGTCGATGTCAAAGCTGACGTGAACGCCATCTGTTCCGTTCGATACAATCGTAATAGCCCTCTCCATAATGGCTGCCATTCCATGCTTGTCGATTTCGTGCATTGTGAAGCACGTAATGCCGAGCGAACGGATGAGCAGCCGTTCGCCTTCATCGAGCTGCCGCGATCCGACAAGGACGACGCGGTCGGGTTGAACTTTCGGCCCGTTGCCGCCGACGGACGTCAGCCGGCTGTCGCCGTAGCCGAGCGAGCAGGCGAGCGACATGCCGTGTATGTTGCCGGACGGCGTCGTGTCAGGCGTGTTCAAGTCGCCGTGGGCGTCGATCCACAATACG
>NZ_BILZ01000090.1 GCF_004000825.1 Paenibacillus kobensis NBRC 15729
GCTCGTTGATTAGATAATCCAGTTCATCTGTTTTAGCAGCAATCGTCTGCATATACTTGGTATATTTTTCAGGGGTGTACGCGACTCCCTCCATAATGCCATCCACATATCCTTTGATGGCTGTGAGTGGAGTCCTCAAGTCGTGCGAGATATTCGCAATCAATTCTTTGCGGTTAGTCTCATACTGTGCCTGTACCTCAATTGAATGCTGCAGCCGGGAACGCATCTCTTCAAAAGCCACACCTAGTTGACCGATTTCGTCTTTACCATCGACGTTAACCCGAAAATCCAAATGACCATCTTTAATTTCTTGTGCTGCTTTTCTCAACACTTGTAATGGCCGAATGATTCGGGCTGACATGAATTTCGTTATCAGGATGTGTGTGATGATAAGCACAAACAATAAAGAAATAAATAACGAAGGGAAATACTTTCTAATGAAGTACGTCATAGGATCAATTTTCGAAATGATAAAAAGCGTTCCCTGATCATTACCACGAGTGACAAAGTCAAATGGCATAAAGAAATAGTCCGCATTGGCCATATTAATGATTGTATTGTTACTATTCCCTTCAGACTTCTTGATCGTCGACAACGTCTCCGTCAAACCCGGTAGTTGCCGGATATCCATCGAACGATATACGATTGCTTCATCGACCCGAACGACCAAACCTGCGTTCAAATCTGACAGCTCTGCAGTCATTCCGTCAAGATAGGTACGATCCATTAATAAGCTCGGATCACGCTCAACCGTCCTTCTAATTTCTCTGGCAATATGCTCCATATCGGCATGATCGAAATTTTCTTCAGTCGTTTCAGCTAACCCTTTAATATTTTGCAAATCCCCCTGGAAAAAGACGACCATGAGTACAGAGATAAGGATAATGGAGATAAGTGGAATGATTAGCATCGCCGCATAGGACAAGAGCAATTTCATTCTAATGGACATTCGGAAATTCTCCTCCATAATTATTTCATTCAACCAACTCGCAAGGCTGTTCGTATGTGCAATATCATAAACTAGTTCTTTTCATACATCATAAACTCGTCATCTGAAGGATTAGTGAACTAGTTCTTAAAAAAGTCTTAACTTAATCGTTATACGATAAAACGATCAGCAATCATAATTCTCATTTTAAACAAAAGCATTTAAATAAAAACAAAGGTAAATCCGTATAATTTACGTCTTTACCTTTATTCGTTTAGGAGCTTCGATAGCTGTGGAACGAAACGATGATAGTTATTATCAACAAATAAACCTCTCACTGAAAATGATCAGCGGGAGGTCTCTTCGTTTACCATCGAAACAGGAAGACTTGCTTTAAGTATCTTACAAAATGAACATCCTTGTACGATGCCATTCGTTTGTTCAGATCGCGATATTCCTCCAACTTGTCTGAAAGCCATTTGCTTCGTTCATCGATCTGCATGTCAAAGCGATGAAGCTCGTTCTCAAGCCGGATTCTAGCAGCCTCCGCTTCCTTCGTTAAGGAATCCAGCTCAGGCTGGTAAGCCTGCTTGATCACATTTAACCTTTCCTGTGCTGCGGTTTTATGCTTTTGTTCCACATCAGTTAATTGGGACTTCCGATCCCTATACTTTAACGCTATGGCGGAGATTTCACTGCGAGGAAGGACTGCAGGAATGTTAGCTCGATACCTGCGTTCGATTTGTCTTTTCCAATTGACCAGCGCCTTCGCTTGAGACCGGCTCATGCCTACATGAACAGAACCGCCGTTTCTTAAAATCAAATAGGCCTTGTCGATTTGTTTGCGCCCATAGGACTGATTGATCGTAATATCCATAAAATCAGCTGGCGTACGAATGCCGTTCGTTCTTAAACGGCGTTTCATCTCATCGTCGATTTCCGGAATTTTATCCTGACTAATCTTATGTTTGATGATTTGCTCTTCCAGCCATTTTTTTTGGAACAAGGCCAGTTTGCTGGACAACTCCGTTTTTTCCTCTTGGTCAATGTTCCGTCTTTCGCCATCTAACCCGCTTATAAGAATATAAAGCTCCTTCTCCACCTCTTCCATTGCATGCCTTTCCCGATGAGCAGCTTCCTCGAATCTTTGCACGCAATCAGATAACAATTCCTCTTCCATTTGACTAACATTTTGCTTGTTTTCGTTCCACTCGCTCCATTCGCTTCTCAATTCGGATATGGCAAGCTCCAGCCTCTTTATGTGTTCGTACGCGGCTCTCTTATCTTGGACGGCGTGAACCTTCCCATAACGCCAGCTTAAAAAGGCGGCCTCCGTTCCAAAACCTATCATCGAACTGAAGAGTATCGCAGCGACCGGGGCACTGCTGTACAGGGCAGCCGCGGCTACTGCTGTAGCGATTAAAATCAGGTACGAAACGAAGCTTTCCAGCAAGAACAAATACATGGAACGCTGCTTGTGCGAAGCCGCCCCCAACGTAATATGGTCCAAGACCCATGACGCTCCACCGGAATAAGAAGTTTCTGGCGGCGATATGGCGGCAGCCTTCCGCGGCTTCCGCTTTAATAGTCGATCATACAAGACAGTTAGTAGTGTTCGAATTGTTGTATTTTTAGAGTAAGCCGAGATATGAAGGCTTGAAGGTTGCATAGCCCCCCCCTCCGAATCGGGATCAGGGAGTCTAGGAACCTCCGGCACTTCCAATGCCGCGAATGCGCGAAGGGAGTTTGCCGATGTTCGTACCGTTTCGTCTTCAACAAGCGCCAGCAATTCGAACGCCCGTGAAACATCTGGACTAACAAAGTCATTCCGTCGAAAAAGGAGGCTTTCCTCCCGCTCTCCCGCTTCAAGCGAAAGCCATAATGAAGAATCGGCACAAACAGCTGCGATCGATATCCACACTACCCATGCCGAGAAGTGATCGATATAGGGGCCGAAATGCCCTTCATTCCTTCCCGGATGTTGATAGTTTCGATGACCGAGCTCGCTGCTTGGCATGCCGTTCAAAGCGGGGACATACATCCCATCGTAGTCGATCAGAATGATTTCATCCTTGTTGATCAATATATTTCCATGCTGCAAATCACCATGTCCAATATTGGCCGAGCACAGCTCGCGGATCATGATAATCCATTTATCTGAGAGTTCCTGCAGCAGTTCGGTACGATGCAAATTCCGCCCAATGTATTCGGCCAGCGACTCCCCTTCTACCCATTGCATTTTCACAACCGGAAACCACTGACCGTTAATGTTGATGCCTTCGGAAAGGTATTCGAATGGTACGAGATAAGGCAGAGGATTGGATCGTAAATGCAGGCTGATGGCATCGTAACGGCTCTTCTGATCCTTTACATTGTTCGTGAAGCACCTGACTGCCCACTCTCGCTCACCGCACTTCAGTCTGTATACGCTGGCGAAACTTCCCGATATCGGACGGGGCAGGCCGAGCTTATCCAATTCAGGGCGGCCGGCCTGAAGATCCGGGTCCTTGAAGCAGATGCGCGGATTTTGGATGGCTTCCCTATAATCCTGCGGAGTGGGCCAGAGCATCGCCTCACTTCCCTTTAACGAGTTTTAGACGAATGAACGTAACATCATCGTTCCTTAGATAGAAATATCCTTCACGGTGAGGCCGCCGTCTTTCTTCATGCACGAGATGGTTAAAGTCATGCTCATCGGCTAGTTGATGTATTAGCCTTATCACGCTGCGATCTTCCTCATAACGAGTCAACAGCCAACAGGCTAGGGCGTCGGTCATCAACCAGAATACGTCTCCCGCTTCGGCGGTACCGCTCCATAGGCGAACAAACTCTTTAAGCTGGACGTTATTGGCTGCGTTACTCGAGATGAGAACCGGCCGACGCCTGAAATCATCGGCTGTGCTTAAAGGAAATGAGGCGACCATCGTATCCCCACGAACATGAAAAATACAGCTGTCACCGACCGCCATCGCATCAAACGCCGCGGATTCGTCATCCGCCGCAAATCGGAACGTGATCCCCGCTAATGTGGAAAACGCCCCGCTGCTGAGCTTCTCTTGCGCGTACCAGGGAAGACTTTTGCCGTTCGTTTTTTTCTGCCAGGCTTTCGATAATGGGGAGATTGCTCTATGGATCTGTATTCCGCCGAATCTGCCGTAACAATACCCGCTTACGAGTAAATTCGCCCACAGATCAGCATATGAGGACTCACTAGCCCCGTCGGCTATGGCGAATCTACAAATTGTCGTCTCCTTGTGAACCTGTGTGCTGCTATGGGAGGCATCCTCGTATTCATCGCTGCGATTTCCTGCCTTCGGCAATAAAAAACATTCGCTTTCGATACGCATAACAGAAGCCCTACCGCAGATTGGCCGGACGCGTTCCGATATCGAGCGCCTGGATTACGAGAGTCAAATCCGCATTGAGCACAAAACCTCTCGCTCCATCCGAAAGATTCAACTCGTATTCCTGATTGGCGACTCGGATCATAAAAGGCGTCAGCGGACTTGAGCCTTCGTAAAGCACCCTGGAATACGCGTCAGGCAGCGCATCAGCGGTATCCGGAAAGCGGAGCTCCACCGCGCTGGGATTGTCGGAAATGTGCAGGTTAAATAACAGTACATTTCCGTCATCCGTCGATAGCGCTCTTAGTAGTTCCATTTCTAGTGCCGGATTGCCGTCGGTCGATTCCCCGTCCGTGATATGAATGACAACCGGCGGAAAACAATGCGCGTACTCACTGATCCATTGAGTAAGGACGGTATGAGCCGTTCTCATCGCTTCGCACATCGGAGTGCCTCCGTTAGCTACGGGCTCAAACCAGACCGGAAACTTGACGAGTTGATCAACTAGCCCGCCTGCCCCATCCGGCACTTTCTTCAAACGTTTATCCAGCTTTGACGGGTTATCGGCAATTTCGCTTATCGGCACCATTTCTTTCCCCGCTAGAACACCTCCGAACGCCGGACCGACGCCGGCGCCATAGCCAATTACGCCAACATGATAGTAATCACGTATCCCTTCCGATTTGGCGCACTTGATAACGAGATTTTGCAATAACCGGTTGATGGCGTCCGAAACGCTCTCAGCCTTCGTGCTGGCCCCGAACGGATCGGACATCGATCCGGATTGGTCTATAATAAACAAGATACACGACGGATTCGAACGGCTGATTTCAGCTGAATACATGCGCTCACCCCTCACAATAGGTACATGTTTATTCCTATTCGAAAAGTGGCCGAGTATTGACAATAAAAAAGCAGCTGGCGCAGAAGAACTGCGACAGCTGCTTTCAATCGTTTGTTTACTTCTTCGCCTAATAATTTTGCTTAATTAATTCCTTACATTCTTTTCAATCGCTATATAAACATCATCAAAATGTCCACCTTTATTTAAATCATCTATCAATTTTACTAAACCAGACTTACCAACAATCCCATACCACCTTGAGACCTCATAACACGCCAACTCGTAATTTCTATGACTTTGTGCATTAGGCAGAAATGCGGAGTGGGAGTCCAAAAGGTTAAAATCTATTAGGTTTTTACCGTTATTCGTTTGAATGTTCCAAACCATTTCATTATCTGAATATCTGCCATCAATCATTGCGGCTAAACCTTCATCAAACCATACTGGCACCTTACTGCTATTTTTAAGCCTTTTTCTTAATTCAGCATGTGTAAATTCATGAGCAATAACATTTTCGTTAAAACCTCTTGTTCCGATAACCATGTAGTTATTCCACGGGAAATAATAGGTTTGCCCAATATCTGAATTTGCATATTTTTTTAGAGTCTTTTCTGATTTGGCATAGATTAATATGGGAGTCGATTCTCTTTGACCGAAAAGAGCCTCTATTTTTTTAGTAGCCGATTGAACATAATAGATTAGCTCTGCTTTTTCGTTCTCACTACTATCAGGTTCGACGTACACATGATGAACGATTTGTTTCATATTTGAGTATTTGACCAAGACGGCATTTGTTTGCTTGGTATAAATCAAATAGTAAATCAGTGTGGCGAGAATGAATATCAGAATAATAATAAAGCTGACAATCTTGATCCTCTTTTGTCTGAGTAAGATCAACGTAATTTCTCCTTTATCGTTCCCGTACAATAATGAACCCTGCTTGAAGATATCCCATAGAAGCAAGCCCTATATTCAGTATACTTTGTGTCCCTGCTGGACCTTGCAGACCAACGTCCCTTCTATAGAATACAATAGCTGCATTACAACAAAAAAGGCCCGTCTCATTAAACGGGCGAAAGATAGTACTTCGTTTATTCGGCTGGGAGCAAAAAGATAAACTCAAACTTACTCTACGGCACCTTTCATCGCTTGATACATTTTTTCTACGTATATGTCGATTTCGTCACGTGACATGCGCAAGCGGTTCAGGGATGAGCCATAGCCAATCTCCTGTTTACCTTCTTCGAACCCTTGGAAAATTCCATCCGCGAATGCATCTAAAGGCTCTCCATTATGATTGGTGAAGGCAGTTTGAACTGCCGGCGGAGCCACTTCAATGACTTCTATCGATGTATCGGAAAGCTGGTGTCTTAGACTCATCGTAAAGGAATGAAGTGCCGCCTTTGTTGCTGAGTAAATGGGACTAATTGCTAGGGGGGTGAAAGCCAACCCGGACGTAACATTCACAATAGCCGTATCTTGTTTCGTTGAAAAAAATGGTGCGAACAGCAGAGAAAGATGAACAGGGGCTTCAAAGTTGACCGCAATTTCACTGTTGTAATAGCTCCAATTCTCTTGTTCTTTCAACACATGAAACTGATCTCCCATCCCCGCATTATTCACCAGTACGTTGACGTCTGGATAATTCGTGGTCACCCAGTCAAACAACGCTGCACGCTCAGATTCAAGCCCAAGATCACTAACTCGAGTAATGAGACTTGGGAACTTCTCCTTAGCATCCTGCAGAGCACTTTCACGTCGCCCGCAGACAATGACCGTATTGCCAGCTTGGATAAACCGCTCTGCGAAAGCCAGACCAATTCCAGAACCTCCACCAGTGATTAGTATCGTGTTCCCCGAGAGTTTCATCCCAGTTGCCTCCTTGAATAATTTCATTAGTACAAAACATTAGCTGATTCTGCAGTAAACGGTATTAACTCGTTCCATCGGCCATCGCGGAGCTTGACTGCCCAAGCGGGATCAGCGAGCAAAGATCTCCCTACGGACACCAAATCAAATTCCTCCCTGTCCAGTCTTTCAATTAGTTTGTCGATGCTGGACATCTCTGCCCCGGAGCCTTTTCCTTCACCTAAGTAAGTCATGACGTCACTGTCCAGCCCGACCGAACCAACCGTTATGGTTGGTTTGCCAGTCAGCTTCTTGACCCAACCTGCCAGATTCAGATCAGAACCGACAAATTCAGGCTCCCAGAAGCGGCGGGTGGAGCAGTGGAATACGTCGACACCGGCTCTAACTAGCGGCGTGAGAAATTGATCGAGCTGCTCGGGCGTCTCAGCCAGCTTGGCCATAAAATCGGATGATTTCCATTGTGACAATCTCAGCACGATCGGAAAATCTGGTCCGACGGCCCGGCGGCAAGCTTCAATTAACTCTACAGCAAACTGTGTTCGCGATACGATATCACCGCCATAACGGTCAGTCCGCTGATTCGTTTTTTCCCAGAAAAATTGATCGAGCAGGAACCCATGTGCTCCTTGGAGTTCAATACCGTCAAAACCAAGCCGCTTAGCATCGGCTGCCGCCTGCGCGAACGCTTCGATCATTGTCGTAATCTCCGCCTCCGTAAGCTCTGTCACGTTACGGTTTGGTTCTGTGCTGCCAGCATGGAATAATTGCGGAATAATCTTACCTCCCTCTGCATGAACCTCTTCCACTACCTTGGACCACCCAAGCAGTGCTTCTTTCCCATAGAAGTGCGGCAAATTGACGCCAGGCTGCTGATGAGCATCCGGATGGTTCACAACCGTTCCCTCCGTCACAATAAGACCTACACCATTCTCGGCCCTGCGCCGATAATAGGCAGCGACATCCGAACCTGGAATTCCATCAGGGGAAAAAGCGCGTGTCATCGGAGCCATCACGATGCGGCTTTGCAGTGTCATATTTCCTAAGACAACAGGTTTAAACAATTCCTGAACGGTTTGAGTTGTATTCATGTTTTCCTCCAACAATGTGTTATTTGTACCCCGAACCGCTGTTCACAGCAGCAGTCTTGAGGAAATTATTAATTTATCGGAATATTCAGTTATTAAAATCGATATTTACGCTTGTCCTGATGGAAGAGATCTCCAACCAGACTTTCAATGGATATTTGACTTCTCTTAATCTCGATACCTCAGCACATGATTTGCATACAATTCATCATGGTAGAGAAGTTCATGTCCATGTGAAGAGCTGAGCAGTGCGGGTTTGATTTCATCAATAATTGCGGCGCTATCAATGTTCTCGTTGACATCGATGCTAAAACTTCTAATCGGTGGATGTAAATCCTCCTTACTTGTAATAAAGAGATCCCCCGTTAATAGCACATTGTCCGTTTCATGATGGTAGATGACATGCCCAGGAGAGTGCCCAGGTGTTAGATAGTATTGGACAGGCAGATGTGCAAGTGTTTGTTCAGTTAACGGCAGAACCCTATTGGCTACCCCTGTATTTTCTAAGGTATTGAAGTTCGGATAAGGTGCTTCTCCATTAATATAAACAAGTTCTTTCTCATGGGCATAAATAGGAATGTCAAACTTCTCCAGCCACTTCGCAGCACCTTGAATATGATCACTATGGCCATGGGTAAGTAAAATGGCTTTGGGAGTACCAATAGCTGCGGCTGCCCTCATCTGAGCATCTACTAATCCTTCTAGACCTGTATCGATGATATAAACATCATCCTGATCTTTAATTAACCAAGTATTGACGGGGATATGGATAGGTTCAGTGACTACCGATTCGCATTTATATACATTTTCCGAGAGTTGAATCAGGTTCATAATAAGCACTTCCTTTTAGTAAGTTTTGTAATTTCCGAAATCGTTTTTGATAACATTAAAAATTTTCAATGGCAATTTTACCAATAACTCTGCCCGATTCCAGCAAAGAATGAGCTTTTCGTAAATTCTCTGCATGGATAGGGGAAAGACGTTCGCTCAGGGTCGTTTTAATCTTTTTACTATCAATTAATTCAGCTACTTCGTTCAAGAGCAGGTGCTGCCCAATCATGTCTTCCGTTTGAAACATGGATCTAGTAAACATCCACTCCCATACAAAGGTTGCGCTTTTGTTCACTAGCGACTGCATATCAAGCGGCCCGTCTGAAACGATTGAGCATATGGTTCCTTGAGGTGCAATCGCGTTCGCCATGTTTGCCCAATGCTTAGCTGTTGTGTTAAGACAAAGAATGTACGGAACGTTGTCATATCCTAACTGCTTTAATTGGGGGACGAACTCTTCGAAGTGGTTGATGGTGTAGTCAGCCCCTTGTTCTACAGCCCAAGCAACGGAATCCGGTCTGGAGGCCGTTCCAATAACGGTCAGTCCGGCCCATTTGGCCAATTGGACAGCTATAGATCCGACCCCGCCTGCAGCTCCAATGATAAGAATAGCTTTGTTCTTATTTTCGTCAGGGTCGCGACTAATGTTCATCCGTTCGAACAATGCCTCATAAGCAGTCAGCGTTGTAAGTGGCAGGGCAGCAGCTTGTGCAAAATCCAAAGATTGTGGCTTTTTCCCTACAATCCTCTCGTCAATAAGATGGAATTCACTATTCCCTCCTTGCCGGGTAATGTCACCAGCGTAATAAACCTCATCGCCTGGACGGAATAACGTGCAATCTGGGCCAACTTCTTCAACAATACCTGCCACGTCCCAGCCTAGGACTTTGGGCTTTTCTTCAACCTTTGCTTTAGGCGATCGAACCTTGTAATCAACTGGATTAACGGCGACAGCCTTTACACGAACGAGCAGATCCCGGCCAGCAGCAACTGGCTTTTCCAATGTGAGATCCAACAAACTTTCTGGGTTTTCAATAGGCAAATAACGGTGCAATCCAACGGCTTTCATTGTTTTCATCGTACATTTCATCCCTTCATCTAGTTCTTTAGAGTTTGCATATGGTTCCCTTTCGTGTTCCGACTTCTGTTATAATAATGCAGTCATCTACATTATGTAAGTACGCACATTTTTGTTGTGTAGTATACTTTTTTATACTAATACTTGAATGGAGGCATTCAAATGAAACGTATTAATAATGAGCACTCCGCTTGTCCTGACCCCCGCGGATGTCCAGTGGAAGTTACATTAGAAGTGGTCGGGGGCAAATGGAAGGGTGTTATTTTATACCATCTACTATCAGGGACAAGGCGCTTTAATGAATTTCGCAGATTAATGCCAGATATCACACAGCGAATGTTGACCCTTCAGCTCCGTGAATTAGAAGATGGCGGGGTAGTACACAGAGAGGTTTATAAAGAGATTCCGCCAAAGGTTGAATATTCTTTAACGGAGTTCGGTCGTACCTTAGAACCCATTATTAATCTCATGAGAGACTGGGGAGAGAAGTATACCCAGGAGCTTGATAACAAAAGGGGGATGTTAGTTAAAGTGGAGTAAAAAATGACTTGAAGGCGGCATGCGTTATCCAGGCAGGTTGCTTTGCGAGAGTGGCTGCCTTTAACGCCGAACGCCTCTAATCGTGTGTTGTACGCCTGAGACGTATACTGGAAGCCTTGATCCGAATGGAGCACGGCTTCCGAGACGTCTCTTTTGCTTGTCCACTGCTTTACAGTATCCAGTACCAGTTGCACATCGTTACGTTCGGACAACTGCAAGCCTTCAGATAGTCTCGTTCTTCCTTAATGCTGTCAAAGACTGTGCGAGGTCGCCCCTTTAGTGGGTTTGGTCCGTTGCCTTTCCACTCATCGAACGACTCCCCACTTTTCCATTTCTTGACCCACACCGTGAACAGTTACGAATTCCTTCTCGTTCTGCTACCACCCTGTAGCTCGATGAACCTCCTAAATACGCCTTGACTGCCTTCAATTTGAATTCTTCTGTATAGCTCTGAAATGTCTGTCCCTTTTTAGCCAAAAAAAATATCCCCTCCAAGTGACACTTAAACCTCACATGATAGCATGAAGGTTTTTATGAGTGTCTACTTGAAGGGGATAACACCACATCGCCGACTTTTTCAATACACTAGTCGTTCACTTCTTCGCCTTATAAAACTCATGATACTACGGACATTCATGATCCCAATGGCGTTCATAGGAGTATTTCTCAACAATTTTCATCTACTATAGGACGGAATTACAAAGCTATATTTATTTAACTCGCTCACCTCATTGTTATAAAATAATCCGGATTCACCTTTTCATTTTTATTATCAAGCTGCTTTTCAAGCAATTCATAAAGCTTCGTAACGATCGGAATCTCTTTGACTTTTAGGTTTGTTATGTCACCTATAAGCTCTTTTATGACTGCATTAACCTTAGCATTATCGGATGATTCGAAATTATACCTAATAGATAACCATTTGATACGTACCTTATTGGTCTCCTCAACAAGCTCATGTAATTTCTGATTCTCGGTTTTAACCTCTTCACTTAATCCATAAATATCATCCAGATAACGAATTCGACTATATAATCCTTGTTTATGCTCATAGATTAAGTGAATTGCACGGTAATCGATGGTATACATTCCTGTTTTTTCTCTCTCTTTTAACCTCTCGATTACAACATCATAAGTACGAATTCCATATTCAATTTTCTCCTCCTCAGCGTAGCCAAATGTATAAAGCCTGTAAGGATCTTCAATCGAATATACATAATCATGTAAGTCCATAAGGAATTTTCTATTATTAAATACAAACTTTTTCTCCTGCGAGATGGGTCTTACCAACTTCACAGCCGACCGTTCACACCATGGAGCACCCATCTTATAGTATTTCTTCCCACTGGTAAATGCACGCTGCATTTCATCATAATCAAATTCCAGATACGAGAATACTTGTGACTCATCAAAACCGATTCCCTGAAAAGTCCTCTTATTATCATCATATCCATAGATTAATGACGCATGAACAAAATGTTCCCGCTGATAGGTACGTTTGTTTTTCAACTCCATCTCATCAACGTTTGCAGTTATATAAAATCCAAGACGCAGTTTATTCTTTACAAAATCGACAAAATCCTCATTCTCCCTAAACATATGGTATCCAAGCGTCACTACCTCAGATACATCATTGTATGAATCTTCTGGCTCTATATAATCTAAAAACGTATGACCCGGTGCATCATCTCGGGCAAAAATCTGAATATAATTGGAATAATACCATCCCTTATAATTGCCATTCGCAAGAATAATGCATAACGGCATACTTCGGTGCAGATAAGCCCTTACATCCTCCTGCAGCACGACCGGAAGCTCTATTTTGTCTTCGAACTTAACAGAATCAATATCCATGTCGACTATTTCTTCAATCATCTGCTTATTTTCTACACCTGCATTTATTTCCTCCTGTTCACTAACCGATCCGTCAATCTCCTCCATGTATCCTGCCAGTTCGATAATGCTGATATTACTCAATATCTCTCTTGCTCTTGCAATATAGCCGTATTCCCTAAGCTTTGATATAATCCTTATTGCTTTAATTGAATCTCCGCCCAGTTCAAAGAATGTATCGTTTGTACTGACTTCATCAAGATTAAAGATGTCTCGATATGCTTTACATATTGCGGCTTCTTTATCATTCTTAGGTTCCATATACATTGTAGTGTCTGGGTTCTTAACGATCTCAACCATGCTTAACCTTCGTTTATCTGCCTTGCCATTTGTAGTAACCGGTATTGAATCAACTTGTCCCATATATGCAGGAACCATATACTGTGGAAGCTGTTTCATTAAAATGCTTCTTATATTCCTTATATCAATTGTTTCATCGGATGTAAGATATGCGTATATGACTTTGTCACCGCTTGCATCTGTCCTTGCAATGACGGCTGCATCCTTTATGCAATCTATCTCCCGCAATACGTTTTCAATCTCTCCAAGTTCAATTCGGAAGCCTCGGATTTTCACCTGTTCATCAATTCTTCCGAGAAATTCTATATTCCCATCGGGAAGCCATCTTGCCAAGTCCCCGGTACGGTACATTCTGTCCTCTCCGAACGGATTTTCGACAAACTTTTCTGCCGTCAGTTCGGGCCGGTTCAGGTATCCTCTGGACAAGCCTGCACCTGCTATGCACAATTCGCCAGGCATCCCGATACCAAGCATCCGATTGTCCGCATCGGTCACGTAAACGCTCGTATTCGCAATTGGCTTTCCGATCGTAAGCGAATCGCAGTTATCCAGACGGTCAACCAGCGACCATACTGTCGTTTCGGTCGGCCCGTACATGTTATATATCCGAGCTGGCGTAGCCGCTTTAAGCCGATCAAGCAAAGATTGAGATAGCGCTTCTCCCCCTACTAGAATGTCTTTCACCCTTGCCAGATGTCTGCTCATACTAGGCGAGCTTAGCAGCATTTGTAACCTGGAAGGGGTCAACTGAATCAAATCAATGGACGTATCCTCTAGCAGCACCGCTAATTTATCCGGGATTGTAGTTTGATCATCAGTCGCGAGAATCACTTCCATGCCCTTAGCAAGAGGCAATAGCGTTTCCAACACAAAAATATCGAATGATAGGGTAGTCAGAGACAACACCGATCGACCCGGAACGAAAGTAATGCGTTTCAACATGCCTGCAATAAAATTGACCACGTTTCGATGTTCGATCATGACGCCTTTGGGCTTTCCGGTAGTTCCTGAAGTATAGATGGTATACATCAAATCCTTTGGCGCATTGACATGCACTGGATTTGCAGCCTCACCTGTATAGACCTCTGGATCCAATAGGTCGATGACCGGAATATCTTCTTTGAACGGCAGTTCCGCCTTTCCGAGCAAGATCGCTTTCGGCTGGCAGTCTTCCAGCATATACTGGATCCGATTGTCCGGATAGCTAGGATCCATCGGCACGTAGGCACCGCCTGCCTTCATAACCCCATATATGCCGATCATCATCTCCATGCTTCTGCGGGCCAGAATCGCAACCCTATCATCTGGTCTGACACCAAGCTCCCGCAGTTTGTATGCCAACTGGTTGGCTTTCTCATTCAGCATCGCATAACTCATTGTTTCGTCTTCAAATACGACCGCGATATGGTCCGGCGTCCGCCCAACCTGTTCTTCAAACAACTCTACGACTGTTTTTCCTCTTGGATATTCCGTGGCGGTGTCATTGAAGGTCTCAATGATCAGCTTCTTCTCTTCTTCGTCCACCACACTCAGTTCGCTGATCTTCGCCTCAGGATTGGCCGTCAGTTCGTCCACCAGGCGGCTGAAGTGTTTCATCATCCGTTGTACAATTTCCTGCTTG
>NZ_BILZ01000091.1 GCF_004000825.1 Paenibacillus kobensis NBRC 15729
GGTACTCCCGCTTCGCTTTAACGACACACTTTGTTACGCTATCAATACTAGCCTCACCCTGACCATGAGTTATCCCCTTTTGTTGAATATTGGCGTATAAGCCCTCACACGTTTGAATGATGCGTTTCGATCCTTGCTTACCGGCGCCAAGTATCCTTTCATACAAACCCGCTTCAACAAGCGTGACGTGTAAAGCTTCGTAAACCCCATAACCCCCGCCACATCCTCCGCCTTTACGGGTCCGCCTAATTGAATCACATGCCGGAGAAGTTCGGACTCCGTCCGAGTAAGCGGCGCAGGCTGCTGCTCGGAGCTGTACCATTTGCCTAGAATGTGCATGATTAATTGTTGGCACTTGCGCGGATGCTGCTCGATATCGTCCACCGAAAATCGGAAGACGATCCAATCGTCTAGCGTCAACCGGTTTTGCCGCATCAAGCCGTCCGCAAATGTTCGCCGATTCGCATCTCTCGCGTGAGGACCGAAACCGTCGATCTCGATACAAATCCGATAAGGCGGTCTAATGTAGGCGAAGTCTAGAAAACGCAGTTGGTCGCCGAAATCTTTCACCTCGTATTCGGGATGCAAATAATCGAAGTGTCCAACAGCCGGCAACCACACTTTAGTAGCAAACAACTTCTCCGCATAGCCATGCCCCTCCGCCAACCTCCTCTTCGCTTCTCCTTTCCTGCTTTTTGCATGCTGTTCCAACCAATCTTGATACTCTCTCTCCTGCACCACTTGTACACTCATCGTCATAATCACTATGCCCCTTTCTCTCATACAAAAATAAAACGCCGCCTCAACCAAGCCCCAAGGGGTTGGAAAAGACGGCGTATGCTTTACGCGCGTAAATTAGCTCAATCCATACTTCGAAGTATTAAATCATATCATTCCAGCAATACTTACGAACCTTCCACTCTACCAATCTCGGGAAGCATTCAAGCTTCTACTGCCATGAAGTTCTTGCTCCATCCGTTCCGTATTATCAAAATCCCGCACTACCAATACTTCGACTATATCTCGAATTGCACTGTGTGTAAATATACAAAAATACGAAGCGTCCGCGCTACCTTCTCGCCGCCCATTTGGCAGCGGCTGTAAGCAGTTGCTGAACAGCAGGGAGAGAGAGCGCCTGCGCAGTATGACCCGGCTGGACATTCACAATACGTCCTTGGCCATACGTCTGCGTCCAGAGTGCCGGATACAACTGGCCTTCGAACGCGTAATGCAGCAGCACTTCGCGATCGCCCTGCGGCGCTTCCGTAAGCTCGTACACATAAGGCTCCTCATCAATCACAAATGGCTGCAGAGAAGCGCGAAGCGCCGCCAGTGTGCGTCCATCCGCCGACTCTCCGCCAGCCGACTCAGCTAACTCGGCTTGCTCCGCGGCCGATGGGCCTGCAGGAGAATACGCAAGCGGTTGAAACGCCGGATGGCTGACGAACCGGCCGCCGAACAGCGGCAGCAGCCTCGGATGACTGGCCAGACAAATTCCGCAATGGAGCGAGAGCAGTCCGCCGCCGCCGCGAATGAACGACAATAGCGCATCAGCTTGCTCATCCGTTACCGTACCGGACCAGCGGTCCGCATACGAAATGAACAGATCCACGTCTGGATTCGAGCTCGAAATAAGCACATCCGCCTCTTCCGATGCCTCGATGCCGAACGAGCCGCTCAGCGCGCGGATGACTTCGGCTTCTACATTTTGCAAAGGATGATAGGGTGCATTCGTATAATCGCCGAACAAAATGGCCTTGCGCTCTCTCGTTACCATGGCAATCTCTCCTTAAATTCCGTATCTATATAAGGCGGCTTGCCGTCCACGTCCGGCCAATCCGCTTCATCCTCAATGGTGCCAAGCACATTGGCTGCCGCTTGCTCAATCGTAAGTCTAGCCGACGTATTCAGCTCGCCATGCATGAAGGACTGGACCCAACCCGGATGAAGCACGAGTACGCGTCCGCCGACCGATTTCAACTGATTATGAACGAGTACAGACTGCATATTCACCGCCGCTTTCGACATGCAGTAGCCATACCAGCTGTCGCGGCCGCAAGCGCCGACGCTGCCTGCCTCAGAGGAAATATTCGCAACGATCGGACGCTCCGAGCGCAGCAGCATGGAGCCGAACGCCTGTGTCACGCGCAGCGGACCAAGTGAGTTTACGTTCATCACGTGCAGCATTTCATCAAAATCAAGCTCGTCCGGCAGCTTTCGTTCGATATCGCCAAGCACACCTGCATTGTTGACGATCAGATCGATCTGTTCCGTCCAGCCAACTGCCTGCTCGGCTGCCTGCTTCACACTCTCATCGCTGCCAATATCGATGCTGACGATAAGCAATGCGCCATCGAATTGCTGCTGCAATTGGGACAGCTCGCCCGTAGCCTCGCCGTGTACGCCCGCAACAACGCGCCAGCCCCGCCCCAGAAGACCTTTCGCCAAGCCGAAGCCAAGCCCTCTGCCCGCTCCTGTCACAACTGCTGTACCCTTATGTATCGTCAAACGAACCGCTTCCTTTCGGTTTCTCGTTTATGCGCTTTCATAGCTTAATTGTAGCATAAAGGACCAGGTGCTTCCGTGGACAAATTTGATTCGGGAAACGATTCGAAACGCGCCGCCCGGTGTTCATACCCCCGTTATCAAGCCCTCTCCGCAAAAGAAAAACGCGCCGAATTGGCGCGTTCAAGCTAGTACAATATAATGCGGTCTTAAGCCGCAACTGATGAGTTCTGCATTGCAGATAATCGGCCGGACCAAGTTGGCTCCGGAGCTCTCTGGGGCTCTCTGGAGTTCCAGAGCTTCAGGCTCCTGGCTTCAAGCGCCACAACCGAACCGCCCGTTCGAAGCTACTCCTCATTCCAATATACATCTTGTACCTGCTGACTCTTTTTATTTCGTATTCCCCACTCCAAAATTTTCTGCCCCTTCGTCTGCATCCGTTCGATCAACTCATCCAGCGTCTGGTTACCGGCCAGTGCTTCATTCATCTCGCGCCGTACAAGCTCGTTCATCTCGCCGTACGCTTCTTTGCTCAACGAGAAGCTTTTCTCATCCGGCACGAGCGAGGGCATCTGCCGATAGACGGATGCAACGAACGGATCACTGGAGTAATCCGCATACGTCACATTGCTCGGAAAGAAACCATTATAGCCGACGCCTAGTTCGGCACTCACTTTAGCTACATAATCGCTCATCATAAACGCTATGATATCCCAGCTTTCCTGCGTAAGCGGCGATCCTGCCCTTATGCTCATAGTAAATGGCGAGCCGATTCCAAAGCTGCGCATTCGCGTCGCCTCATCGACGGGAGGAGACACGGCGCCCAGCTTGAACGGCACGTCCCCATACGAGCCGTATTTGGCAATGACCATGCCCGCCAGCCCTTTCGCGAACCAATCCTGGCCATTGCCTCCCGAAGAAGCAATAGGCTGACCGACTTCTCCGTCTGCCGCGCCTTTTGTTCGAAATACGTCTGCATCGTATGCCTCTAGCGCCGTCTTAAAAATTTGCCGCCACGAAGGGGTGTCGGCCAGCATCATGCCGGTCGATGCGCGGTAAGGAAATATGCCGAGCCCTTCCGTCATCGCTATCAAGCTGGCCAACCCGCTTGGCCCCGGAAAATCGGGAAGAAAACCAATCGTCCCTTCCGCCTCCGTGCCTGCCTGCGTGACGCGCTGCGCCAGCTTCAGCATCTCAGCCCACGTCATTCCATCCTTCGGCGGATCGACGCCAACGCTATCGAACAAATCTTGGTTGTAGTACAGCAATTGGGCGCTGAAGTCCGCCGACAGCCCATACAGCCCCCCTCTCCGGGCATTCCGCATCTGCTCCAACACACCGGGCTGAATATGCTTCTCAAGCTCCGGCTCAGCTGCAAGATGAACCGATAGCTCGCTGAACAGACCGTCATCCGCTAAGGCGTGGTACATATCGTTATCCGACAGCATAATCAGATCCGGCTGCTCGGTCAGGATCAATGACTTGAACTTCTGCAGCCGATCCTTAAAAGACAGCTGATAGTTGTTCATTCCAGACGGGATCACCTCAACCTCCACGTTCGGGAAGGCTGCAGTAACGTAATCGCCGTACATTTGATAAAATCCTTGTTCACTGCTATCCAGCACCTTCAGATGAACCTGTGCACTCACTTTCTGCCGATCCTCCGAGCAGCCGGCCAATACAAGCGTGAGCATGAAAGCGCTGAGCCATAGAGCGGCATGCCGGCGCCATCCGCCCGCTCCGCTCCCATGCCGATTCCTTCGTCCTCTCACGACCACATACTCCTTATATCCGCTAATTAATTCGCAGTCCCTAGTCCGCATGAGATCCGTCATTTTGCTCGAACGCCCGCACTCCGCTCTCATCGATCAACCGTTGGCCTTGCTGCTGCACACGCTTCAACATCTCGTCGACCGATTGCTTGTCCGCCAGCGCAGCGTTCATCTCCTGTCTTAACATCCCCCACATCTCTTCGTAGAAAGAGCGGCCCGCCGACACGATGTCATCGAACGGTTGAATCGCCGGCATTTGACGGTACAGAGCCGCCTTGCTGTTATCGTAGTTCGAATAGGACATATTGCTCGGCACTCCGAATTCGAGCTGCTGTGCAACCGATACTTTGGCGACATAATCGCTGATCATGAACTGGATAAACGCCCAGCTTGACTTCGCTTCCGGGGAACCGGAGCGGATCGCCAGCTTCTGGTTCGCATAGAAAGAACCGCTTCGCGTCCGCGTTGCTTCGTCTACCGGAGGATTCACCGAGCCGAAGGCAAATTTCGTTTTACTCGGATCATATTGCCCCGGGGAAGCAAGCGTCATTGCCGCTTGGCCTTTTCCGAACAGATCGACCGAGCTCATCGCTTGCTGGTCGTAATACGTCTCGCCGTCTTCGCCTACTTTGGCCTTTGGCAGCATGGAGCGGAAGGTCCCATTCTTATAGCTGGCCAGCACTGTGTCGAATATATGCCGCCATGCTGGCGTATCCGCCGTCATCTTCCCCGCACCGAGCCGGTACAGCGCCATCCCTTCGGTGTCTCCTACCGAGTAGGCCAAATCCGCCGGTTCCATGAACGATTGATAATAGCCGATCGGACCATCCGGGGAGGAGTCCGCCGCCGTGAAACGGTAAGCCAGCTGCAGCATCTCCGCCCATGTCATGCCGTCATGCGGGAGATCAATGCCGTACTTTCGAAACATATCTTCGTTGTAATATAACTGCGAGGCACTGAAGCCGGGAGCCATTCCGTAAATCCGGCCGTCGCGGTTCTGTTTCATCAGCTCGAGGACGCCGGGATGAATCTGCTCTTGCGTTACTCCGCTATCCTTCATATACGGTGACAGATCAGCAAGCAGCCCTTCGTTGGCAAGAGCTCGATAAATTTCATCTTCCCACAGCACGATCAGATCCGGCTGCTCCCTGCGGACCAGCTCGACCCAACGTTTTTGACGTTCGGCTGCAGAGACTGTATAGTCGGAAGCCGCTTGTGTAGAGACAAGCTCAATGCGGGCATCCGGAAATACCGCGCTAATATAATCACCGTATAATCGATAAAAGTTTTGTTCATTCGTATCCGCCACTTTGAGCACGGCCGGCTGCTGCGCTTCATCCGGCTCATCCGAGCAGCCGCCTAGCCCAAGCAGTACCAGCAGCATGAGCAATGCGCTCAACAATAGTCCGCCCCTTCTCATGACGACTCCTTCTTAGCAGCGGCCGCTTCCTGCTCCAGCTTCTCTTTCAACTCCGCGAGCGCCTTCTCGACGGTCAGTTGACCTTCAACGACTGCGTCCAGCAAGGCCCCCCCGCTATCGTAGGCCTTCCCGGCCAACGTATCGCTTGACTGTTTCTCCATCCCCATATATTGCGTCCAGTTGTCCGGCAGCTCGAGCTTGCCCTCGTAGAAAGCAGCCATACGCTCTTGATTCTCGCCTGACAGATCCGCCTGCCGGATCGGCACGCCGCCGCTCATCCCAAGTCCGATCAATCGTTTCGCGAACTCTTTGCCCGTCATAAATTTCACGAATTCCCAAGCTGCCTTCTCACTGCTGACATTAGCCGGAATAGCATAAATCTCGGACATGCTCAGATCCTGGGTCCGGTTGCCCGGAACCGGAATGGTCATCCATTCCTGCTGCTTATCCCCCGTCCAGACCTGATTGATCTGCTGAATATAGTAAGTACCGTTAATCGTCATCGCAGCTTTTCCCTTCAAGAAAGCGTCGGAGGGGGTGAACGATTCTCCCTTTTTCTTCGCCTTGTCCGCATCGCGGTACAGCCAGCCGTCTTGATAGCCTGCCGCGATCCGCTGCCACCAATCGGCCCAAGCCGGCGAGTCGACCGTCACTCGCTCGCCTCCCTGCGTATCGGTCTGCAAACCGACCGATCTGCGGATCATATCGAATAAATAATAGGGACGGTCATTATAATTGGACGCTGCTAGACCGGCAATGCCCGTTCCTTGGAACCGGGCCGCCGTATCCATGAGTTCCTCCCACGTCGCACCCTCGCGAGGAAGCGGAATCCCGTTCTTCTCGAACAGCGTTTTATTGACGTAGACCACATTCGTGTTAAAGTTCGCCGTAAGGCCGTACAATTGCCCGCCGCCATATTGACGCAGTATATTGATGATTGGCTCGTACATGGCGTCAACGTCGACCTTGTTATTCCGGATAAGCGCGTCAAGCGGCTGCAGCTTCCCTTTTTGCACGAGCTCATAATACTGCCGCGAATTAAGTCTCAGCACATCCGGCTGCTCTTTATCGGTCCACTCGTCGATCTTATCGTCCTGCTTGAACATAACCGTCTCGATGCCTACGCTAGGATGGTGAAGCAGGAATGGTCTTGCGTACTGCATATTCGTAAAATTATCGTATTCCGTCTCCATCACTTTCAACGTGACGTCCAGATCTGCCAATGTATCATTTTGCAGCGCAGCCGGTATGCCGCTTTGCTTATTCGGCTTGTCCTCCAGCATCGCTCCGATATCGTCTCTCAGCAGCCAGCCTCCGCCAAGCAGTACGGCCACAGCCGTAAATGCCGCTGCCGTTCGGATCCAAGCGCGCGGTTTGCTGTTTCGTTGCTCCATTCGGATTCGTTCCCTCACTTTGCGTTCGATTTCCGAGGTGAATCCTCCGCTCGACAGCGGCTGTTCGACAAGTTGCCGTTCCCAATACGGCAGCTGTTCCTGCCCGCTCATGTCCACTCCTCCTCGCCGGTAACGACGGCATCGTCTGCCTTGCTTCGCTTGCTCATCTTCTTGCTTGCTTGCGCTCTCGCCCGGAACAGTCTCGACTTAACCGTCCCTTCGGAAATGCCCAGCAGCGCCGCAATTTCTTTCATCTGCAACTGATGATGGGCATAGAGCAGCAGCACCTCGCGAAGCTTCGCAGGCAGCTCCATTACGATGGACCATACGTCACGGGTCAATTCCCGCTTCATCGCCTCGCGTTCAGCGGAAGGATGCGCGTCCTCGGACGCGGCCCGATTGGGAAGCAGTGTAACGCGGCGCAGCCACGATGACCGCAACGCGTCTCGAGCCGCGTTGCGCGTGATGGCGAGCAGCCATGTTTTGACCGACGATTCGCCCCGGTACGAATAAAGCCGCTCATACACTTTCACGAATACGTCCTGTGCGATATCGTCGGCCATCGTGCGGCTCCGCGTCAGAAACAACGCGTAGTTCCACACATCCTGCCCGTATTCTTTCATCAACTGATCCAGCACGGCATCCCGGTCCAGACCGCCGGTCACATGCTCCAAATATTCGAACGACAACTTATTCACCTCGACAAGTAGACGATAGAGTTCAAGAATGGTTCCCTATTTTTGCAATAAAAATAGATTATACCTTCTCTTTTTCTATAATCAACCATTTTGTACTCGTGGAGAGAACCGCTGCAGACCGTTACTCCGCCCATTGGCGCTGTTGCATCACTTTTTGTGTCACACCAGCCAATGGAGGATGGGCCGCAACTAGCAACAATAAAAAAGGCAGTCCCCGAGAGGACTGCCTTGGACTGCCTTTGGCATGAACAATTAGGATTGCCGTACCGCATGGCCTTTGCCGATGTTGCCGCTGCCGCTCCGGCTGCGCAGGAAAAGCAAGCCGCTGTATGCGAACAGACACGCCCAAGCGATGACCGTCAACGCCATAAGGACCGTGATCGGCGTCACGTGGAACAAGCTTTTGTGATTGACGAGCACTTGCAGGCCCATCAATGCCGTCGACAGCGTGAATGCCAGCCCGCCTAGATGAATGAGTCTCCGGCGCGCGGCAGCCGCCATTGCAACACGCTCAAGGAAAGCTGCCATGAAAGGAACCGCCTGCAAGCCATGAAAAGCGTAGCCGTGAAAATAAATGATGCTGTGCGTCAATTCCTTGTTCTTCGTAATCGAGAAGTCGACGATCATCCACGCTCCGCCGATAAAGCCGAGGACGCAGCCGATCATCGCATACCGGGCCGCCACTACCATGATCGGCCGTTTGGCGAGCGCGGATGCGCGGAACACGCCGATCATGACCATCACAGTGTACCAGATGATCCCTGCAGCCGTGACGGCGAATACTTGAGAGATAATAAAGTCGAATCCGAACGGCTCCGACAAATTCGTCGGCATACGCGGACTTACGCCGCGCGCATGCTGGAATGTTTCCAGCACGTAGGACACAACGCCCGAGAAAATAATATAGAAGTCGATAAATTTACGCATCTTCGGTTTAAAATTTGCCAGCGGCACGAATGCGGCGACACCGATAATAAAAATACCGCTCGCCGCGTTGAATGAAGCCGCCCGCAACAGATCGCCGCCGTGAACCGGTTCTACGTTGCCGAATATCATGACGTATATCCAGATGAGCAAGCCTAGCACGGGTCCAAGCACGCCGCTCCATACGCACCAGCGTTCCCCTTCAAACAGCTTCGGGCTATCCGAATGAAAAGCATTCATCCCTTATACACCTCCATCGCATAATAAGTGAACATGGCCAATATCCAAAATCCGTTCAACCGTATTCGATTGCCTGCCCTATTTACGCTCTTCGAGAGCTTTAGCGGCGGCCGAATGATCCTCAATGAGGAACTCGTCCGGCGATGCCGACAACTGGAACAGCTCGACCCGCTTCAGCTTCTCCGGGTTCTTGTCATCAGGTGTATAGAATCCGGCGCCAGTCGCCATCAAGTGGCCGCCCGCCGTAATCTCCCAGATGCCGAGAATACGTCCGTCCGGCACTACATACGCGGCCCGGAGATTACTTTTCGACTCACCGTATTGGGCGAAACCCGCATAAACCTTCGACAAGTATTCCCCAGCCTCTTTGCCCGAAATTCCTCCTGGATTGTCGTGATTAATGAACACGCCGTCATCGGCGATCGAGTCTGTAACGCCTGCCCAGTCCTTCACGAGGTAGCTTTTCATATATTTGCTCAGCGCAGGAGGCAGAGCGTCCAGATCGACCGGCTCATAATCGAGCGTCTTGGTCGCATTATCGAACGTCGCCTTGCCGCCGATCGCCTGCGAGAATTCGCGGATCGGCACATAGGCCCGGTTATCGATGATTCGAATGTCGCCTGCCGAAGACGGCTTGCCGTAGAAGCTGAAGCCAATATTCGTTCCGGCCAGCGCGGTAGCGCCGAACGCGCCTAGCAATGCTCCAGCGAGCACAAGCGCCGCTGCTTTCTTTTTCATTACTATTCCTCCTGTCATAATGGATCTCGTTCATAAGATTGGATCTAGTTCGTGACACCTTCCGGTATTGCGGCTGGCTTCGCCTCTTGCGTATCGGAGCGGAGCATAGCAAACGTCAGCTCGCCCCGTGCCGCCGCGACGCCGTCGACGGCGATCTCGGCCTGCGCAACCGCAGCGGAGGATAGAAGCGTCAGCATCCTGCATGTGATAACCATTTGGTCGCCGGGAACGACCGGTTTGAGAAATCTCATCTTTGTTCCGGTCAGCAAGAACGTCCGATCCTCCGCTGCCGGCCTGTCTCCCGCTTCGCTAGGGAGGCCGCCTCCTTGTCCAAGCTTCACCAGCAATATCGCCGCCTGAGCCATCGCTTCGGTCATCAGCACACCGGGGAATACAGCCTTCTTAGGAAAATGGCCGGACAGCATCCATTCGTTTCCAGTAACATTTTTGATGCAGACGATTCGGTCGCCTTCCAGCTCCGCGACAGCGTCGATGAATTGAAACGGATATTGCTGCGGCAGCAGTGCGCGGACTTCGTCATAACCAAGCCTGTACTTGCCCATCGTCAGCCCACCCGGAGCACGACGGCGCTTGACACACCGTGATAGTCATGTGCGCTCAGCAGCGTTGCGCCGCCGTTGAACGGCCGGTCTCCGACTTGCTTGCGCAAGCTTGCAAGCCCGTTCGATGCTTCCGGCTCGATCGTATAGCCGACTGCCTCCGGCAGCGTGCCGGCTTGGCCGATCGCCAGGGCGGCGGCGAGCGACATGATGCCGCCCGCACCATACGTCTCGCCGAGCACCCCTTTCGCCGCGCAGACCGGCGTCCGGGCTTCGCCCAGCACGGAGCGGAGGGCGAGCGCCTCGACTTCGTCATGCGCCGGATCGCCGACCGCTCCCGCAACAGCCAGACGAACGCCGTCCGGCGTTACGCCTGCCGAAGCGAGCGATTGCAAGATCGCGCGTTCCAAGCCTGATGCGCGGGCTGCAGAATCGAAGCCGCCCCGGTAGGAGCTCGACCAAGCGGCGATTTCGCCCCAAATTCGCGCGCCGCGCGCTTCCGCATCGCCCCGCCGTTCCAAGACGAGCACCGCCGCGCCTTCCCCCGGCACCCAACCCGAGGACTTCGCGTCGAACGGCTCGCCCGTCTTCTCCGCTCCATCGCTTGGCAGCACTTTCATGCTGTTGTATACCCACAGCGAGTATGCGTTCAATTCCTCAACGCCGCCGACAAGAATGCACTTGGCGCGGTTTTTACGCAGCAAATTGGCGGCATAACCAATCGCGTCGAGCGAGGAGCATTGGCCGGAAGAAATCGTTGTGTTGCATGCGCGCGCTTGCACGCGAATGGCCAGATAAGAAGCCGGGGAGTTCGCCAGCGTGTTCGGCGCCTCCATCGGGCTGACGTAGCGCGGACCTTGCGTAGCCGCCGTATAATCGTAGCGGGAAGCTGCTTTGAGGCCGCCGAGATTCGTACCAATGACGATGCCAAGGTCATCCGGTTCCGGCATGCTCTCCTCAAGCCCCGCTTCCCGAAGCGCAAGCAGAGACGCGCCGAGCAAATACTGCGAGCCCGCATGCATGAACTGCAGCCCTTTTTTGCCAAGCAGCGGCTCGGGGTCCCAGCCGTCTACGACGGCACCCACGTAATCCCGGTCGGACCACTCCGCCGTATGCTTGCGCAGCGAGCTGCGGCTGGCCTGGCCGGACCTAAGCGATTCGTTCAGCGTATCAAGCGAATAGCCTGCTGCCGATACGAGTCCGATGCCTGTAATGACGATATCGTTGTCATTCGTATTCGTCATGAAACCGCCTCCCCCATCACAATCGTGGAAATATTGCCGCCGAAAGCGAACGAATTGCTGAGCGCATAACGAACCGGCTGCTGGGCAGCTGCGTTCGGCACGACGTTCACGACGCATTCCGGATCCGGCTCGCTGTAGTTCATCGTCGGCGGCAGTACGCCGTGACGAATGGCGAGCGCGCAAGCAACGGCTTCAATCGCGCTTGCCGCGCCCATCGTATGGCCCATCATCGCTTTAATCGAGCTGATCGGCACCTGATCGGCATTGTCGCCGAACATCCGGCGGATGGCGGTCGATTCCGTCGCATCGTTCGCTTTCGTGCCGGTGCCATGCGCACTAATGTACGAGATTTGCATCGGCGACAAGCCCGAAGCGTTCAGCGCCCGGCTCATCGACAGAACCGCGCCCAGACCCTCGGGATGCGGCGCAGTCGCATGATGCGCATCGCAAGACAAGCCGTACCCGAGCAACTCTGCATAGATTGTTGCGCCGCGGGCAACCGCCCGGTCGTAGTCCTCTAAGATAAGCGCAGCCGCCCCTTCGCCGACCATCATCCCTTTGCGGTTCTTATCGAACGGCTGGCAGCGTTCCGGCGCGATGGCGCCAAGCCGGTGGAACGTCGTGTAGCATGCGCGGGACATCGCATCGGAACCGCCGACGATGACCGCATCGGCCAATCCGTCTTCGATCAGCTCTTTGCCCCAGCTGATCGCGTAATTGCCTGCAGCGCATGCGGTCGGCACGACCATGGACGGTCCTTCCAGCTCCAGCTCCTCGGCAACGGCAGATGAAATCGTGTGCTGCGGATAATTGCTCCACAGCGCATGGGAAGCCCGGCGCTGCTCGGTAACGAGCAGATCGGTATTGTCCTCGATAATCGAGGAGTTGCCCATCGTCGTGCCGAAGCATACCCCGATCCGCCAAGGCTCATATCCGCCTTCGCCCAAGCGGGCGTCCCGCTCGGCCATCTTGGCAGCCGCAATCGCCAGATGCGTCGAGCGGCCGATGGAGGCCGGATCCAGCTTGCTGATATAATCGAGCGCATTCGCATCCTTCACTTCGCCGCCGTTATGCACATCGAACAAAGCCGTATCGAAAGTGCGTACGGGTCCCGTGCCGACCGCCCCGCTGCATATGCCTTCCCAGAACCGATCCTTGCCCGAACCGATCGGGCTCAGGACGCCGAGACCTGTTATGACTACGCGCTTCGTCATTCCGAAGCACCTGCCGCCGCCTCGGATTCGCCCGAAAGCAGCCCGGACACAACGCTGTAAATGGCATCGACCGACGTCATTTGCGGCAGAAGCTCTTCTGCCACCTTCACCTGATAACGCTGCTCGATCCGGGCTACGATCTCGATCAGCATCATCGAGTCGATGCTGAGTTCTTCAGACAGATGCGCATCTGAGGCAAAGTCGTCCACCTCAATAATTTCTCCCACCAGCGTGTGCAATTGCGATTTTAATTGTTCGGACATCATAGTCCCTCCTAATTCGAATAGTGATCTCTGCTCTTCGTTCGCTCTACGCGCTCAATCCCCCGTCAACGACAAGTACGCTTCCTGTAACATAACTGGCTTCTTCCGACAGCAGGAAACCGACGGCACGCGCGACCTCCTCCGCTTTGCCTGGCCGGCCGAGCGGAATGTCGCCGAGGAAGCCGGTGCGGACCTTCTCCGGCAGCGCTTCCCACATCTCCGTCTCGATAAAACCGGGCGCGACCGCATTGACGGTAATGCCGTATTTGGCCACCTCGCGGGACAGGCTGCGGACAAAGCCGATTTGCCCGGCCTTCGTCGCCGAATAATTGACTTGACCCGGCATTCCCTTCAAGCCGCTGACCGAGCTGATACAGACGATCGACCCGGCTTTGTCCCTCATCATGCCGTATACGGCCGCCCGCGCGTAATTATAGGTGCCTTTCAGATTGGCGCCGATCGTTGCGTCCCAATCTTCCTCCGCCATCAGAAACAGCGGTTTGTCCCGGTTAATGCCGGCGTTAAGGACCAACCCATCCAACCCGCCGAACGTTTCTCGGACGCGCTCGATCGTCTCCTTGGCCTGATCCAGCTGTTCGGCGTCAGCCGCTAGCGACATGACGCGTCCCGGCAGCTCCAGCCGCGCAAGCGTGTCGCACAGCTCGCGGGCCGCTTCGTGATTGCCTTTGTACGTAAAAGCGACGTCGGCTCCGCGTTCAGCCAAATAAGAGACGATTGCCCGGCCGATTCCACGTGAGCCGCCGGTTATGAGAACTCTTTTTCCTCCGAAATCCAAATCCATACGCCTCTCCTCTTCATGCCCCGGCTCCCGCCATAGCGGCGGG
>NZ_BILZ01000092.1 GCF_004000825.1 Paenibacillus kobensis NBRC 15729
ACCGCCGTTCATTTATGCGACATTAGAGTAATTAAGCGACGTTGAGAGACTCTTACAGCGATTGAGCAGTCGGATGAACGGAAATAAGCGTCCCGTGAGGACGCTTATTTATCATCGCACCGTTCCGCTGGCTGCCTACTCGTTCGAAACGATCAGCTGCAAGCGGCCGTCCAGCATGTAAGGGCCAAAGCCGACCGGGAGGATGAAATGGTCGCCTTTGCGAAGCTCGTAACGCTCGCTGCTGACAAGCAGTGAGCCGCTTCCTTCGATGACGCTGAACAGGTGGTACTTGCTGCTTGCAGGCAGCTGCGAGGTGCCGTTCACGTCCCACCGCTCTACGGTGAAGAAGTCGTTCGAGACGAAGCTCACGGCCGTAAGGCCTTCGGCTTCGCGCGTGCTATACGAGACCGGCACGTACGCTTGCGGCACCGTTGTGACGTCGATGGCTTTGTCCAGATGGAGCTCGCGCAGGTTGCCTTGTTTGTCCTTCCGGTCGTAATCGTACACCCGGTACGTCGTATCGGAGCTTTGCTGTGTTTCGAGCACGACGATACCTTTGCCAAGCGCGTGAATCGTTCCGCTAGGGACGTAGAAGAAGTCTCCGGCCTTAACAGGAACACTCGTAAGCAACTCGTTCCACTGTCCGTCCTGGATCATGCGGACAAGCTCCTCCCGCGACCCCGCCTCATGGCCAAAAATAATCGAAGAGCCTGGCTCAGCGTCGACAATGTACCAGCATTCCGTCTTGCCGAGCTCGCCGTTCTCGTGCTTGCCGGCGTATTCGTCGTCCGGGTGAACTTGAACGGACAGATCGTCGGAGGCGTCAAGCAGCTTGGTCAACAGCGGGAATACCTCCGAGCGGGAAACGAACAGCTCTGGATGGGCCGTCCACAGCTCGCCGAGCGGCATGCCTTGGTAAGGTCCGTTCTTGACGACGCTTTGGCCGTTCGGGTGAGCGGATATAGCCCAGCATTCGCCGGTCGTGTCGCTAGGAATGTCATAGCCGAATAGTTCTTTCAGCTTCGTGCCACCCCAGATGCGGTCTTGGAATACAGGTGCCAGGAAGATCGGTTGATTCATCGTACATCATTCTCCTTATTTATAAGCAATATGAATGAGAGCAGCGGCGCCAATCAAACCAACATCTTGCGATAACGCGGCAGGGACAACGGCTGTCTCGCGGCCGGACGGATTGAGCGCATGGTGTCTAATGTAGTCGGTAACGGTATCGAACAGAGGGGCTCCGACCTGCGATACGCCGCCTCCGATTACGATAAGCTCCGGATCGAAGGTGTTGATCATGGTGACGCAGCCGACGCCGATGTAGCGGAACACCCGGCGCACCAGTTCCTCCGCTGCGGCATTGCTGCCGGACAGGGCGAGCTCGAACGCTTCTTTGGTCGTGACAGGGCGTCCCAGCAGTTCGCTTGCCATTCTAGCGATCGCTGTTCCGGATGCGATGTACTCGAAGCAGCCGCGTTGTCCGCACTGGCACAGGCCCGCAGCCGGGTCGATGACGATATGGCCGATATCGCCGGCGTTGCCCGTTGCGCCCGTGATAAGTCTGCCGTGGCTGAAGATGCCTGCGCCGATCCCGGTGCTGATCGTCATGTACACATAGTGGTCGGCGTTCTTCGCCGCTCCGATCCATCGTTCCGCCAATGCGGCGGCAGTCGCGTCATTCTCGAATGCAAGCTTCACATGGCTATCGAAGTGCCTTCTGAACGAATCGACGACGGGGAAGCCCCACCAGCTGCGCAAATTCGGAGGCTCGGCAATGATGCCGCGCTTCGTGTCCAGCGGGCCTGGCGCCCCGATTCCGATGCCTAGCAGCTCAGAGGCCGATACGCCGGAATCCTCCATCAGTTTGTTAGCCGCCGCGGCGATTTCATCTACCATATGGGAAGGGGAGGACGGGTTCGTAGGGAGTGTCGTCTTCGCAAGCGCTTGTCCATTCGCGTCAACTAGCCCGATGGCGGTCTTCGTACCGCCGATGTCAATGCCGACTGCATATTGCAAGGATTAAAACCTCCTGTATGAACGTTTTGTCACTTGACAAACTTGACAAAACTTAATTTTGTAAAGTAAAGTTGGGTTAAGTTTATCATGTTCGGGAAGGAATGAAAAGAGAGATGGCGCGGAAAAAGAAAGTGTCCATGCAGGACATCGCCGATCATTTGAACATATCGAAAAATGCGGTCTCGCTTGCGCTGCAGAACAAACCGGGCGTAGGCGAGGAGATGCGGCATAAAATCATCGAAGCAGCGAAGTCGCTCGGCTACGGACCGTACGGCGAGAAGCCGTCATCGAGCGGCACCGTGCTGGTGCTCGTGCCGGAGCGGATTATGAGCTATCAGGATAACGATCACTTTCAGTTTTTTCACGATATGATCTGGGGGCTGGAGAAGAGCATTCGCGCGAAAGGCTGGAACGCCGTCATTGCGCCGATTGATGCGGAGATGGAAGCGGGACTCGAGCTGCCGCGGCACTGTACGGAAATGACGTACAAAGGCATTATTCTGTTCGGCATCGTGGACCGGGCTTATGCGAAGCTTGTCTGGGAGTTGGACGTTCCGCTCGTCATGCTGGACTCCTACCACCGGGGATTGCCATGTCCGGTCGTATCCTCCGATAACATCGAAGGGGCGTACGAAGCGGTATCCGTTCTGATTCGCTCCGGTCACCGGGATATCGGGTTTATCGGACCGACCAATCTGACGTCCAGCCACGAGGAACGATGGTTCGGCTATTGGAAGGCGATGTCGGAGAACGGGCTGCCGATTGACTTGGCGAAGGTAGTTGCTTCGTCTGTAAGCTTTCACTATACATCGGATGAAATTTGTACGCTGCTGGACACGATGCCTCAGTGGCCGACGGCCTTCTTCTGCGGCAACGACCGGATCGCTTATCTGCTTGCGGCGGAGCTGAAGAAACGTAATATACAGGTTCCAGAGGATATCTCCATCGTCGGCTTTGACGATCTGAAGGCTGGCGCCGAACAGGGGCTCGGCTTAACGACCATGCGGGTGGAGAAAGCGCGGATGTGCGATGCGGCTGCCGAGCTGCTGTTGTCGCTGCCTGGCAATAACCGGGAGATGGTACGCCATTACATCCGGCCGACATTAGTCGTCCGGGACTCGGTCCGCGAATGTTAGGGAATTGTGTTGACTAACAGTGCTAACAAGGAATAACAACTTGATGCGTTAGCTAACAAATTGGCGTATACTGAAGAAAGACATCGATTGTAGGCGGAAGGACTAGAAAGATGAACGTAAGACAATGGGTCTCGAAGGGATGGTCCAAACTAACCGACATGCCGATGGAGCGCAAGCTGCTAATCGTCTTTCTGGCTGTTATCACGCTGCCGCTCGCTTTTATCGGGTATATCTCTTATTCGAACTACACGGGTTCGATCGAGAAGACGACGGTGTCGTATTCGACCAATCTTATGACGGCGATGATGGAACGGACCGACGATTATATCGAGGATATGATGCGGATCTCTTCGATTCCAGCCTATCAAGCCGACATCAAACAAAATCTGATCCGCTCGAACAAATATTATGCGCAGCATGAGCAGGTATCCGGCGCGGAGCCGGTTCCGGAAGATTTTAATCAACTGCTCCTGATTCAGCGCGGCATTAAGTCTTCGGTGAAGTTCATCAACAATATTAAGCGCGGAGCGAATGTAGTCTACATTTTCGACGAATTCGGGAACGGGTATTTCTCGACGGAATCGGGAGCGGTCCGCCTTGATCTTGATCAGAGCTACCGGCGCTGGGAGGAGCAAGCGTCCCGTTCCGGCGGCGAAGCGCTGCTGCTTGGCACAGAGGCTTACACGAGTGTGCTGAACAGCGAGCGTTATGCTTTTACTGTCGTCCGCAAAATATTGGATGACGTGTCGCTGGAGCCAATCGGTCTGATCGCCGTCGACACGGACATTCGCGTCATCGAGAATCAGATGGTCGAGATGGACAAGCTGACGCACGGCGAATCGTTCATCGTCGACGAGAACGGCGGCATCATCTATGCGAGCGATAAGGACCGCAGTGCCAAGCAAATTGCTAGCCACCCGCAGCTGCTTCATCAAGACGGTGGGGGCGGCAGTTTTTATGCGGCTGTAGACGGGGTCAACCAGCTTGTCCTGTATACGACCTCGCCTAATACGCGGTGGAAGCTGTTCGTCCTTATCCCCGAGCGGGAGATGAAGAAGGATTCGATTCGGATCCGGAACGTGACATGGGCTGCGACTTTCGTTACCATTGCACTCGCTTTGCTTCTATCCATTCTTATGTCCTTCGCGATAACCAAGCCGCTGCGCAAAATGATGCGTCTCATGCGAACGGTTCAAGAAGGGGACTTCAAGGTGCAGTTCCCGGTTAAGCACCGGGATGAGATCGGCCAGCTGGGCAGCCAATTCAACCGGATGATCGTCCGAATCGACCAGCTCATCAAGGATATATACGAGATGGAGAAGAAGAAGAATGCGGCCGAGATGTACGCGCTGCAGAATCAGATCAATCCGCATTTTATGTACAACACGCTGGAGACGATTCGGATGGTGGCGGAGCTGAATGACGATGAGGCGGCGGCTGATATGTTGTCGGTGTTCGGCAAGCTGCTGCGGTACAGCATCGGCGATATCAAAGGCAAATCGGTCATACGGGCGGAATTGGAACATGTCCGAAATTACGTCGAGATGCTGAATTACCGGTATCCGAGCCGGTTCGATCTGAGAATCGACGCCGAGGCGCAATATCTCGAAGCGCCGACGCTCAAGCTGCTGCTTCAGCCGATCGTGGAGAATGCGATCTATCATGGATTGGACGACCGAAAGGCGGTCATGCGAATCGACATCCGCATCGATCAATCGGATCAGCAGATGCTGGTGCATGTCATCGACGACGGTCTGGGAATGCCGCAAGAAACACGCGAGCGGTTGAATTTGTCATTCGCGGGCGTGGATGTCAGCAAGAGCAGCAGTCCGTCGAGCCGAGGGGGGATCGGCCTGCGCAACGTATGCGAGCGCATCAAGCTGCACTATGGACATCGTTACGGCATGAAGGTGATGGAAGGGCAAGAAGGAGGCACGGAGGTCGTGCTCATGCTTCCACTGCCTGGGACCGATGCCGATTCGCAATAGTGGTAATTAGCGACAGGGGGAAGAGATTGTGACGAAGAAAGTAACGATGCAGCAAATCGCAGATCATCTAGGCGTATCTAAGTACGTTGTCTCCAAAGCGCTCTCCGGCAAGAAAGGGGTCAGCGGAGCGACGAAGGAACGCGTCATTCAAGTGGCATCCCAGCTCGGCTACTTCGCCCAGAGCAGCGGCTATATGAAGCCGATCAAGACAGGGCGTGACGAAGAAGCGCTGCAAGAGTCGGATATTAAACAATCCGTTCTCGTGCTCATGCCGAATATCCGGTTCCAGACCCGGGATTCCGTCTACTGGGGGCGTATTCTGGACGGTATATCCGCCCGCTTGGAGGCCAAGGGAATCGGGATGGTTATCGTTATGGAGCAAAATGTGGAGAGCTTCATGCATCTGTTGAAGCCGGAAGGCATACTGGGGATGATCGGAGTCGGTGAGATCGCCTCGAACATGCTGCTCGAAATTCATCGGCTCGGCGTACCGATGATTCTGGTCGACCATGAGGACCCTCTCATTCCTTCGGATACGGTGTTCGTGAACAACTATGACTGCATGTACCGGCTGACCAAGCATTTGATCGGCATCGGACACCGCAACATCGGATTCATCGGCAACGACCGTTATTCCCGCAGCTTTTTCGACCGCTTCAACGGATTCCGCCATGCGTTGGAGGAATTCGAACTTTGGGACAAGCATGAGCAACTGACGGCATTGGAAAATATGGAGCGTTACGATGAGCCGATCAAGGCGTGGCTCCTTCGCCGCAAGAAACTGCGTGCGCTGCCCACGGCAGTCGTCTGCGCCAACGATTCGATTGCCATCGATGCGTCCCGGGCAATCCGCGAATTAGGGCTCGATGTGCCAAGCGACATCTCGGTCACGGGCTTCGATAATATCGACGATGCCATCCGGCATTCGCCGCCGCTGACGACCGTTAATGTTCCGAAGGAAACGCTGGGCAGCCGAGCGGTCGATAAGCTGCTCGAACGGATCGGGCGTCCGAAGGAACCGCTCGAGAAACTTTTTATCGTCGGAGAAATGATGTACCGACCGTCTATTGCAACCGTCGCGAAGTCCTAGTGATCTTCTCTCAAAGTGATAGGGGCACTGCTCCGAAGAAGGTGTGTTAGCAATGAAAGTGATGGTTGTCGATGACGAAGAAGTGATCTGCCAAGGTCTGATCAAAATATTAACCAAGCTGAATCCTGAAATTGAAGTTATCGGTTCCTACAATAACGGGGCGGTCGCTTGGGAGCATTTTGACGAACTGAGCAGGCAGGGGCTGGACCTTGTCATTACAGATATTAAGATGCCGTTCATGGATGGTATTAAGCTGATCGGGCGCATTCGCGAGGCTGGCTCGACGGTAGATATTATTGTGCTCAGCGGATTCGAGGAGTTCGAATATGCGAGAGCTGCGCTTCGCAGCGGCGTTAAGGACTACTTGCTGAAACCGGTCGATAAGGTGCGTCTTCAAGAGGTTCTGCAGGAGATTGCGGCTGCCCGACAGACGAGCGGCGGCTCTGCGGAGCCGGATCATCAAGACCAGCCGCTTCAAGAGCGGGAGCATCATGCGATCGAAACGGTCAAGGATGTGCTGAAGAGCTCGTTCGAGCAGCCGTTCGAGCTGGACAAGCTGGCGCAATCGGTCGGTATGCACAGCAGCTACTTGAGCCGGTTGTTCAAGCAGACGACGAGCATGACGATCACCGATTATATTATCCAACTGCGCATCGAGAAGGCGAAGGAGCTGTTGACCGGCAATCCGTCCCTTCGCAATTATGAGATCGCGCAACTCGTCGGCTACCATGATCCCGTCTATTTCAACAAGCTGTTCAAGAAGATCGTCGGCATTACGCCGAAAGATTATAAAAGCAAAAAGTGGCCCGGGGCGGAGTGAATGAAAGTGCGCATATTGGCGGCGTTCGTCGACAGCTGACGATTCGGCTTGCTGACGAATGTGAAATCGACACTTGATAACGCGGATTCGGTGGTATACAATAAGGCTTAAATAATCGAATTACGTTGAAGAGGATTAGTAAGTTTTTCGATGCGTGCAGAGAGCTGTTGGTCGTTGCGAAACAGTCGCGGAGAATTGCTGAACTCGCCTTGGAGTTGCTCGCTGAACCTTGCAGTAGGCGGAGCCGGACCCTGACCGTTATCAGCAGGTGGATATCCGATTTGCCCTCGTGCGAATCCGTATCTGTGAGTGCATGCCCTGACCGGCATGAATGTGGAGTGGTACCGCGTAAGATGAACAGTCTTTCGTCTCTGTAAGAGGAGATGGAAGGCTTTTTTTTGTGTTATAAGGCTCATCGAGTTATCAGCTAAGCTGCAGCATATAGAGGAAAGGGAGGACATCCATCCATGAAAAATGTCGAAAAATACGCCAGAGGCTACTTTATGCCGCCGAAGACAAGCTTGAATTGGACGCGGAAGGAATATATCACGGAGGCGCCGATCTGGTGCAGCGTTGACCTGCGCGACGGCAATCAGGCGCTGGTGGTGCCGATGAATTTGGAGGAAAAGCTGGAGTACTTCAAGATGCTCGTAGCGATCGGATTCAAGGAGATCGAAGTCGGCTTCCCAGCCGCTTCGGAGACGGAGTTCACGTTCCTGCGCACCTTGATCGAGCAGGATCTTATTCCGGACGATGTTACGATCCAAGTGCTGACTCAATCGAGAAGCCACATTATCCGCAAAACGTTCGAATCGCTCAAAGGCGCGAAGAAAGCGGTCGTCCATCTGTACAACTCCACTTCTGTGGCGCAGCGTGAGCAAGTATTCCGCAAGTCGAAGGAAGAAATTATCGGGATCGCGCTCGAAGGCGCAAAGCTGTTGAAGCAGTGTGCGGAGGATACGGAAGGCAACTTCCAATTCCAATACTCGCCGGAGAGCTTCACGGGTACGGAGATCGAGTTCGCGCTGGACATCTGTAACGCGGTTCTCGATGTATGGCGGCCGACGAAAGAAAATCCGGTCATCATTAACTTGCCGGCGACGGTGTCGATGTCGATGCCGCACGTCTATGCGAGCCAGATTGAATATATGAGCGAGAACCTCAATTTCCGCGACAGCGTCATTGTGTCGGTTCACCCGCACAACGACCGCGGCACGGGCGTAGCCGATGCGGAGCTCGGCATGCTGGCCGGCGCGCAACGGGTCGAAGGCACGCTGTTCGGCAACGGCGAACGGACGGGCAACGTCGACATCGTAACACTCGCACTGAATTTGTACTCGCACGGGGTAGATCCGAAGCTCAACTTCGATAACATTCAAGAAATTGCTGCGGTCTATGAGCGCCTGACTCGTATGCGCGTCGGCGAGCGCCAGCCATACGGCGGCGAGCTCGTGTTCACCGCGTTCTCCGGTTCGCACCAAGACGCGATCGCGAAGGGCATGGCATGGCGCGAAGAAGAAGAGCGCGAGCATTGGTCCGTTCCGTACCTGCTTATCGATCCGAAGGACATCGGCAGACAGTACGAGGGCGACATTATCCGGATTAACAGCCAATCCGGCAAAGGCGGCATCGGCTACATTTTGCAGCAAAGTTATGGTCTCGACCTCCCGCCTAAGATGCGCGAGAACTTCGGCTACTGCGTCAAGAACGTATCCGACCAGCAGCAGAAGGAGCTTATGCCGGGCGAGATTTACGATATTTTCAAGACAGAATACGTGAACATCAAGGCGCCGGTCGAGTTCGTCAAATTCCGGTTCCCGGACGATGAAGACTTCCGCACGATCGTGACGATCCGCGTGGATGATGCGACGAAGGAAATTACGGGCACGGGCGATGGCCGTCTCGATGCGATCAGCAATGCTCTGCAATCGGAGCTGGGCGTGACGTTCACCGATCTGGTTTACAAAGAGCATGCGCTCGAAATCGGTTCGAAATCGCAAGCCGTTTCCTACATCGGCATCACAGCAGCGAATGGCGTCGTCCATTGGGGCTGCGGCGTAGACGTGGACATCATGACATCCTCGGTCAAAGCGCTGTTCAGCGCCGTGAACCGGATGAAGCGTGGTTAGGCTTAGAGGGAATTGAATAGGTAATGAAAACAACCGCTCTCTTGGATGGGAGCGGTTGTTTGTTTTGTTCAAGTATTGGAGCAATCCCGGTCACTCACGCCGTGACGGTCATCTTCAACCCAATATCTCGCTCGTCACCCGCTTGAATTCGTCCTCCCAGCTCGGCGTCTGCGCGGCGGTCTCCAGCGCGGCGGCGACAAGCCGCTCACGCTTCGGCTTGTTCAGCAGAGCATCGAGCAACTTCTGCGCGATATGCGTCGGGGCAGGCTCGCACAGCATGCAGTTCTCGTCGTCGCGGAGCAGCCAATCCTTCCATTCGCTCTTGTTCGTCACGACCAAGCAGCCGCAGGCCATCAGTTGAATCGGAATATAGGACGTGTGGCGGGTCATCATCATCGTAAGGCCGACGTCGCAGAAGCGGAACATCTCGCCAGTCTCTTCATAGGGAAGCGTTGCAACGTTGTACATCACATGTTCAAGGCCGTAATCCTTCACGTCCCATCCGCCGCCTGCGCTAATGATCTCCACGCGCTGGCCGAGGCAATGCTTAAGCAGAATCAACGCTTGGACGGCGACCTCGAAGCAATTGCGAATGCCGAAAGGCCGGCCGTAGAACAGAACCTTATAGACGCCGTCGAACGGCTTCGGCTCACTCTTATAGTAGAACACGTTACGGTCGAGCGAAGGAGTGAAGTGGACGGCTTTGCCGCCGTAGGCCTCGTAGCTCGTCTTCAACGCAACCGTATTGCAGATCGCCGTGAAGCCGAACCGGTAGGTGGCTTCCGCCAAGCCGCTGATTGAGCCCGCAGGGTAGAAGTACGGCTCGAAATCCTGCATGAAATAAAACTTTTTCTTCACTCGGTTGAATTTCAGCAGCGGATAGGCTGTTTGCCATGCTGTACAGAAGCCCAGGTCGTGGTCGGGAATGTGCGATAGATTGAAGTTTTCGTTGGTGAAATGATAGAAGTCGCTATCTGCAAGCAGGGGGAACGCTTCCGCGATCATCGACGGCTGATTGGTCAGCTCGAGTACGCCTTGAACGGCGAACGTGTTGCGGATGCCGTAGTTGCGGGTCAGGAAATCGGCGAACCGGAAGATCGTATGGATGCCGCCATAATAAGGATACAGAAATTGCGGAATGATCCATAACGCGGTTTTGTAAGGGGCTGCAGCGCCGTCGGTTTCGATGACTTTTCTATTGTTGAGAAGGTCTTCTTCGGTAAAATCATACCGTTGCGCATGATAGAAAGCGTCGGACGGATATTTGTCCTTGATGACGATCTGGTATTGTTCGATCGTGACGCCGTCCGGCACGCCTTTATGCGGCATATCCGGAGAACCGCTCTCGTTCATTGAATCACCCACCTGCCCTGTCCTGTTCTTGATTTAGAAACCATTTTATTCATTGCTAGAAAAGAGGGTACTAGACGAAGGGCTATTTGCGCTTCGTCTCCATTCCTGCCTCAATCGCCGCGGGATGGCTGCGTATATAGATAGTAATAAGGATGGAGAGCAATTGGAAGGATGATGGAGAGTGGATTATGGCTGTGATCGCAAGGCGGTATTGCGACAAGGAATCGATGTGAGCGGCAAGGTAGGGTTGGAGATTGGTGCCCTGATGAATCCGATCGTGACCAAAGCGGAAGGGATGATCTACTACGCGGATCATCTGGATACGAAATCGCTCATTCACAAATACGCGAATGATCCGAACGTGGACACAGGCAAGATTGTCCAAGTCGATTATGTATGGGGGGACCAGACGCTGGGGCAGGCCGTTCCGCGTCATATTCAGTTCGACTATATCATCGCATCGCATGTCATCGAGCATGTACCCGATATGATCGGTTGGCTGTTCGAGCTTGACGAGGTGTTGAAGGAAGACGGCATCGTATCGCTTGCCATTCCGGACAAGCGGTATACGTTCGACTACTTCCGTCCGCTGACGACGATGGCCGAGCTTATCGATGCTTATCTGAACCGGTACCGGGAACCGACGATCAGACAGCTGTACGATTCCTATGCCAACACGGCCCGAGTCGACACCTATCGGACGTGGCTGCCGGACTTCGATGCATCGGGCATCGAGCGTTACCATACCGAGGAGGAGGCGTTCCAGCTGTGCAAGGAGATCTCCCGTATCGGCGGTTACCATGATGTTCACTGCACCATATTCACCGTTCACTCGTTTCTGGAAATCGTAACGAAGCTCATCAAGCTGGGGCTTTTCCCTTTCACAATCGTCCAGCTGCACATGCCCGTCCCTTATTCCAACGAGTTCATCGTCAAGCTGGGCGCCATGCCTAAGTCGATGAGCCCGGAGGAACGGATGCGGGAACAGCTGGCTTCGCTTCCGTCGATTTGAAGTGACATGCTGGAAGTTTTTTGCTATGATAGGTGGGAATGTATGTAAAACACTGCCTTGGGAAGTAATTATACCGAGTTCAAAAATATTAAATTGTACCAAGTTGCTTGAGTTCCATATGTGGATAGAAGAATCTGCAGCAGTCCCTTTCAATAATCAGTATCTTAGTTACAAAATAATGTAGACATCAACAATACAAAAGGAGATTCCCAGCACTAGATTTGGGTATCTCCCTTTTTTCGATGAACTAATGAATTAAATGGGAGGATAAAGAGCCTTTGAAAAAGTACATAATTGGAGCGTTCATTTTGGTGGTATTAGTCATTTCGATTGGCTATAGGTATGTTTCGAATATGGACCAAGAGGAACAGATCACATCTTCGGAACAGTCTTTATCGTGGAATGGTAAAGTTGATAAGGAAAGTGAGAACTCTGCGATGGATAAGGTGTCTCAAGATCCTATTTCTGAGAACAGTCTATCAGCGACTGATTCTGTGCCAGAGATCAATGGAAGTGATGAAGTAAAAGAACGTGCGCTTCATTATATGAAACTGGGAAATGATTATCTGAACAAAATCATGAATGAACCAGAGGGAGACAGTCTCTATAACCATGTGATGGCCTCGGTAAACTATAAGGCATTTCTATGGTTTGATATAAGCGATGCTACTCGAACCGAATATGAAGAAAAATTAAAGGATGTTACTCCTAGTCAGAATGTGTCAATGTTTTCGGGAGTTTCAAAATCAGGGCTTTTATTTATTGGTCTTGCCGCACCTACATTGAATGGAGACACGTATGAGGAGACCGTAGAGGAAATTCGAGGAGATCAGAAAGAATTAGAGCTTTTCGAAGCCTTTACAGATCCTCCTGGAATGTCGGACCCCATTTATTTTGCGTTTGATTTATTTTCCGAAGATCTCTTGGGGAAAACTTCATCTTTGAATGTTGAACTGTCAGAATTATCTTTCGGGAAAAATGGTCGACCGATTGAAGGCCTGGAAAAAAAAGATGCGAATGTAGAGACAATATTAAAACAATTTAATCGAGATGCTTCTTCAAATTTGATCAAGTTGAGTAGTTGGAATCTGTTTCTCTTTGATTTGATTTCAGTTAAACCGAAGTTCTTTGTTAAAGTGAACGATGAAACTATTGTTTTGGAGAATTAAAAAGTGTGATAATCAGTTCTCCATGTTGCTCAAAGCAGGATTACAATTTTTGGAAGTAAAGAAGAACTGGTCAACCAAGCTCTAAATAATAATGTATAAAAAAGGCCGCGCAGGAATGAACTGCACCCCATTTGTTAGACACCTTCTAACAAATGTCCTTCAGGCAACCACAACAATAACTACTACACGCCTGAGAATTCATATCCGGCTTGACGCAACTGCGAGCGGAGGGGACGGGGCGATAATCGCCGACGAGGTTCTCGTAGTAACAAGCCTAATCATAGTCCAGCCTAAAAAAGGCAGCCAATCCTAAGTGATTGGCTGCCTTTTTTTAATAAGTCAAGAATGTTTCTGCTTCTTTCTACCTCTGTATGCTCTCTCTCAACGAGGGTTGACATTCAACCAGTCCTTTGCGTTAGCTTTGTTTCTTACAAAGTTTCAAGTTGGTTAATTTTCAATAAAAAAGTGGAATTAAATCTAGAATTCACCACTTCTTTATATTATAATTCTATGAGTTTCCAAAATGTGAAAATGGAGGGTTGCTTAGTTATATTTTAATCATCAATCTGAAATAGGGATTTTAAATGAATGAAGGAAAGGAAGTAATCAAATGTTTGCGAAACGTACAACTCTTTTTACAATTATTTTATCTTGTTTCATGCTTCTTTTATCAAGTGTAGTTAATGCAGCTAGTTTTACATACATCTATACAGACGATGGGAAATTGCAATACATGAAGAATCCCGACGGTACATATATGAAGTACACATACGATGCTAATGGGAATACGACTAAAAAGCAGAAGGTAAACTTAAGTCCCAAATCATCATTGACTTTTGCCAAAGATAAAGTGTTAAACATCTCACCAGCCGTTTCTTTGG
>NZ_BILZ01000093.1 GCF_004000825.1 Paenibacillus kobensis NBRC 15729
CTTTGTTATGTTAGCGGCGACTCTTTCTCGCCTCTCTTATTGCTCACAAAGCTCGATAAAACGCCGCAGCGCGTTCGACAGCCATTTCTTCGGGTGCATAACGAGCAGCAGCTCCAAGCTCAGCTCTGGTTGATCCAGCGGCAGCGCCGCGAGTTCTCCTCTTCGCAGTTCCTCCTCCGCCGCCATTCGCGGCAGTATCGCAATGCCCGTTCCAGCTTTGACGCATCTCTTCAGAGCCTCAGGATTGCCAAGCTCCAACCCGATACGGTACGACACGCCCTGCGACCGCAGCAGCTTCTCCAGCATAATTCGATAGTTGCAGCTTTCCTCTGTCATCAGCCACTCGGCTCCGTCCAAGTCCGCAAGGTCAAGATGCCGTTGCGCCGCCGCCATTAATGGATGGTCGGGCCGAGCGATAACAACGAGCGGCTCCCGCCTTATCGTTTTCCAAGTCAACGACGGGTCGAACGGCGTCTTATCCAGCAGCAGGCCGAAGTCGATCTCACCTTCCTGCACTTTGCTTATGATGGACGGTTCCCGGTCGGGCTGCATCCGTATGGTCAGTTCCGGTTGCTCCTCGCGAATACGTTGAATGAGCGGAGGCAAATAATACGACGCAATCGAGTCGATCGTCCCGATCGTCAGCGTGCCGCCCCCTTGCTTGGCCAACTTCTCCTGCGATTGCCTGTAAAGATCGAGCATTTGCACTGCGATTCGCAGCAGTTCTTCTCCAGCCTCCGTCAGACGCAAGCCTTTACCGAATCGTTCGAACAACTGCACGCCATAAGCTTTCTCCAACTTCTGAATTTGTGTCGTCACACTGGACTGCGCATAACCGAGCGCTTCCGCTGCACGGGTAATGCTTTGGCGGACGGCAACCTCCCGGAATGTATGGAAATAGGTCAATTCCATCAATTCGACCCTCCCATCGAAATTATTGATATTGATCATCAATTATTATAGATAACACCGATACTTAATTCCATGCTAAAGTTAAGCCATTCCAATCTCGGGAGGCTGTATCGATGCTTAGTGAACGCGAACTGCAAGGAGTCTATGTGCCTGTTATCACCCCCTTCGATCCCAATGGCGAACTGGATCTGTCCTCTTATGACCGTCATCTCAGCGGCTTGTTGAACCACGATATACAAGGCATCGTGTTAAACGGCACGACCGGCGAATCGCCAACTGTACATTGGGACGAAGTTGCTAGACTCATGCAGACGACGGAAACAAGCATGAAGCGTCTCGGCCGCCGCATTCCAATTATTATAGGGACAGGTACGAATGATACCGCATCAACCATCCGCCGTACGGATCATGCAGGCATGCTGGGAGCCGATGCCGTACTAGTCGTCACGCCATATTACAACCGGCCGTCGCAGGAAGGGATCATTGCTCATTATAGAGCAGCCGCTGAAGTCGGTGTTCCGGTAATTGCCTATGAAATTCCGTCGCGGACCGGTGTACGGGTACATGCCGACACGATGCGTGCCATTCTCGATATCGACGGCGTCATCGGGCTCAAAGACAGCTCAGGCGGCATCGAGCTCACGGCTGAATTAACAGCAAACAACGACTGCAAGCCGATTCTGTGCGGCGAAGACCCTTATTTCCACGCGATGATGTGCCAAGGTGCAAGCGGCGGCATGCTCGCATCCGCTAATGTGCACACGGAAGAGTTCACTGAAGTATACCGCCTCGCAGCGGAGGGCCGGCTTCACGAAGCTAGAGCCGCATTTGACCGCCTGCTCCCGATCATCCGCCTGCTGTTCCAGGAATCCAACCCTGCACCGCTCAAATGGCTGCTCGCCCGGCAAGGCATCCTCACATCGGACGCTCTGCGTCTGCCTATGACGCCGATCTCCGATATGCTCCGTACTCAAATAGAGCAGTTGCTGCAGAACAGCATATAATCAGCCCAGGCGAGTTATATCACGATATGCCAGCGTCAATGAAGTCTGCAGCACTTTATGATTTCGACCGGTAACATTTCCGCTTTCTGTACGTCTATGAATGCGGAGGTGGCATTTGTGATTAAACGAACGACTATCGCTTCACTCTTTCTCGCACTCCTCTTCGTCATGGCGGGCTGCGCCGCAGAGAAAACACCCGTGATCAGCAATGCCGAAGGCACCCCCTCGCTCCCAAATATAGCTGCAGGCGATACGGTCATTCCTGTTATACAGAGTTCTTATTGCTGGGAGCGTACATGCGCCGATTATCCAGGTCCCATTAAGTTGCTGAAAGGGTACCTGCCAACCGTTGTCGCTCCCAATACTAGTATTCATATCGCGTTCGACTACAAGCCAGCGCCCAACCAGCTGCATGCCTCACTGTCTGTAGATGAATATGAAGATCAAGACATTCCGCTCACAGACGGAGCCTTCCATGCCCCGAAGCAGCCAGGAACGTATTATTTCAGCATTTCGGCTAATTGGATGTCGGACGACGGCAGGACTTCGAAAGGACATACCTCGGCCGCATTTGGAATTGAAGTCAAAGGCTAAGCAACCGGGAATTATTAAAGAGGATAACTGAATTTCCTCAAAAAAATGGCCTCAGCCTCCACTTCGCAGTGGAGGCTGAGGTTGTTTCGCGTGTAATTTAAAATGGTCCCTTGTCGAGTGAACACATTGGGGATAGCTCTCTTGTCGTTATTGCCTTGCCATCGTTCCCATACGTCCCGCCGCTTCAATGACCGTCGGCGCGATTTCCTTCATCCGTTCCAGCGTCAGACGGCTAGACGGACCCGAGACGGACAGTGCAGCGACGAGCCGGCTATGCCGGTCGAATATCGGGGCCGAGACGGCTGCAGCGCCCGGCTCGCGTTCTTCGATGCTTGTCGCATAACCGTTGCGCCGAATCTCAGTCATAAGGCACTCGAACATGTACCGATTAACGACTGCCGGCTGCAGCGACTCCAGTTCCTTCCATATATGCTCTTGCTCCGCCACGTCTGCGAACGCGATCAACACTTTACTGGAAGCGCCGACATAGAGCGGAAGACGTGCGCCCACTGTTGCGACTCTGCGGACCGCCTGATTGCTTTGCACCGCTTGAATACGAATCCTCTCGCCTCTGTCGCGGACATACAGACTGACCGTCTCGCCAAGCGAATTGCGGAGCCGTTCCATCTCCGGCAGCCAGATGACAGCCGGATCGTCCGACGAAGTGAGATGCGCAGACAGCTCCCATACCCGGAAACCGAGACGGTAACGCTCCGTCGCTCCGTCGCGCTCGACAAATCCGCGATCCTCCAATGTCGACAGCATCCGATGGACGGTGCTTTTGTGCAATCCGACCTTCTCCGCAATTTCGGTCATCGCAAGGTCCGTTCCCGAAGTAAAGCACAGTAATATATCGAGCGCCCGCTCGACGGCACGCACCGTCGATTTGCCTTCCTCTGACACCGTCGCCACTCCCTTCATCTATCGATAAGCATAACGCATGATAGTTTCACACAATGAAACCTATTTTCTTCTAGTATAACTCAATCCACCCCTATCGTAAACCTTAAGACGCTATTTTACAGGGATATTACAAACGGGTAACAAGTCATCGACATTGATTGACACCTCCAGTAGGACGGTCATACGATAGTAGTACGAAAAGACTAAAGCGCTTCCAATGTAGAGAGGGGATGTTCCGGATGAGCACGATTGCTTCCACACCATTGCCGATGACTAGTCCAGCCGCACCTGCCATTCGTCCTGCTTCCCGCTATGCTGCCCGCAGCAGACGCCGCACAGGCAGACATGCCCTGGTCGCTACGGTGTCGGCCGTTGCCGCACTGTGCATTCTGGCGGTAGTCGCATTCCACGGCTACATTGCCTGGATGCTGGCCCATCCGTACGTGGCCCCTCTCTACTCCAATCCGACCGAGGCTGCCGGCCTCGCATATGAAGATGTTGCATTCCCTAGCCACAGCGGACGGACGACGGTCGGCGGCTGGTTCATCCCGGCAGGTGACGATGGCAATTTGCCGGTTCCCGGAACCGATGTTCAGACCGCCGCGATGCCAGCGCAAGCTGTGGAATCGGAGCGTACCGTCATTTTCAGCCACGGCTATGGCGCCAACCGCGAGGAAACATGGGTCCCGATGTACGATCTCGCCAAGCTGCTCCATCAGTTGGATTATAATGTGTTGATGTTCGATTACGGTTATGCATCCACTGCCTACAAGGCTCCGGCTACAGGCGGTCATGAAGAGTCCCAGCAGCTGCTGGCGGCAGTCCAATATGCCAAGTCGCGCGGAGCGGCTGAAATCGTCGTCTGGGGTTTCTCGATGGGTGCGGGAACGGCATTGCAAGCCGGTCTTGCGACTGACGATATCGACGCTATGATTCTCGACAGCCTGTTCCTCCCGAGTCCGGATGCTCTGTTCCACAACGTAACCCAGATACTCCCGCTGCCTAAATATCCGTCGCTTCCGCTCATCGAGTTCATGCTTCCAGCGTTTACCGGTACATCGTTCAGCGGCATTCCGGCGGACGAGGTCATGACACGCGACTATCCGATTCCGCTGTTCATCATGCACGGCACGGAGGATGTGAAAGCACCTTATGAGATAGCCGAGCATATCGCAGCGAATCAGACGAACCCGCTATCCCGCGAATGGATCGTAGGCGGCGGCAAGCACGAGCTGCTGTTCCAGGTTCATGCCAAAGAGTATATCCAGCGTGCAGCGCTATTTTTAGGCCAAGTACATCAGCAGCATATCGACGCCGAAGCAGCCGAATCGGTGATTCTATAATCCGAAAGCACGACATAGACGCTCCATGTCATGAATACATCTGTAGCGTAGACGTACGTTCTCTTGCAAGCTCAGGAGATCCGGACGACGGGACAGATCGCCATGAACAAGGAGGCTGATGTCGTGCTTTTCGTATATGGAGCCCAGACGCCTATTCGGCTGCTGGAGGAAATTCGTGATTGGAAAAGGCAAGAAATTGAGCATGCCGCTGTCATACGCCGGCTGTCACCGACTTTGGAGCCTGAATTCGTGTGGGTGCTCACCGAATGGGAGCATCCGCTGCGCGCGGCGGAGCGTGTCGCAGACCGCTGCTTGAACGAGGCGCTGGCGCGCACGCCGGAAGAGGCGAGCGAACCCGAGCTTTTGAATGCCAGAGCGGATGTGCTGCTGCAAGCATCCGCCTACCAGTCGCAGCGGTTCGTCGAGCATTTGCTTCAAATGCTTGAACGCAGCCCTTCCCTTGCGGCCAACCCAGCGGCCAAATCGTTCGTCCTGCACGCCGTGAGGGAATCCAACGGCTTCTTAAGCATGAACGAATCGTATAGGTACGGATTTACACCCGATGTGGATGTGGACGGCTCAGGCAAACCGCCTAACGAAGAGGCAGTCGTCACAATCGGCGCCGCCGGCACGCGCAAGATAAGCAAGACCGCCGCCGCGAAGCCGCGTACCGGCGTCGTCACGGCCGGGCCGACGGCTGCCGCCGGCGATCCGGAGGGCAGGCCTACCGTGCGGCCGGAGTCCGGGAACGGGCAAAGCGCAGCCGTCGGAAACGCCATCGGCGATCAAACGGTACCCGCTGCAGCGCCGTCGTCAGAAGTCTCTCCAGCCAGTGCGAATGACCGGGCACCGGCGCCTCAAGTTCCGATCGGCGGGCACCGGCTGCCTCCCCTTCCGTATGCGTACAATGCGCTTGAGCCGTATATCGACGAGACGACGATGCGAATTCATCACGATAAGCATCATCAAAGCTACGTCGACGGGTTGAACAAAGCCGAACGCGAGCTGCAGCAGGCGCGCCAGACCGGCAACTTCGACCTCGTCAAGCATTGGGAACGCGAGCTCGCTTTCAACGGCGCCGGGCACTACTTGCATACGCTCTTCTGGCCGTCGATGGCTCCTCACGCAGGCGGTCAGCCGTCTGGCTCGCTCGCCGCGCAGATTCGTAACGACTTCGGCAGCTTCGAGGCGTTCAAGAATCAGTTCAGCGAAGCAGCCGCCAAAGTCGAGGGCGGCGGCTGGGCTATTCTTGTCTGGAGTCCGCGTGCAAGAAGACTGGAAATATTAACGGCGGAGAAACATCAGAACTTATCGCAATGGGACGTCGTACCGATCCTGCCGCTTGATGTGTGGGAACACGCCTACTATCTCAAGCACCAGAACAACCGGGCCGACTATATCAAGAACTGGTGGAACGTCGTCAACTGGCCGTACGCCAATCAGCGGTTCGAGCAAGCGAGCAAGCTGATCTGGGATCCTTTCTAAGCCAACAAGGTGGTATCCAAGAGAGCGTGCAGCCGCCCGCTCTCTTGCTGCCCGCCACACACCTCCAAATGCACAAAAAAAGCAGCCCCAGCCAAACGGCATAGGACTGCTCTCTCTATAGAACGCTCTAGTCTCTGATCAGCGACAAAAACTCTGCCCGCGAAGCCGGGTCGCGCCGGAACTGGCCTCTAACGGCAGACGTCATCGTCTTGCTGCCCGTCTTCTTGACGCCGCGCGCACACATGCACAGATGCTCGCCCTCGACGACGACCATAACGCCATGCGGCGCCAGCGTCTCCTCGATAATATCCGCGATCTGCGAAGTAATTCTCTCCTGCACCTGCAGCCTGCGTGACACAGCTTCAACCAGCCGTGCCAGCTTGCTCAGACCGGCAATCTTGCCGCTCGGTATATATCCAATATGCGCTTTCCCGAAGAATGGCGCCATATGATGCTCGCACTGGCTGTAATAGACAATATCTTTCACGATAACCAGCTCTTCGTGCTGCTCATCGAATGTCACGCCTAGCACATCTCGCGGATCTACTTCATACCCCGCAAAAATCTCTTCATACATGCGGGTCACACGCGCAGGCGTTTCAAGCAGGCCCTCCCGCTCGACATCCTCGCCGATCAGCTTCAATATTTCCCGCACATGATGCTCGATCTGCTCGCGGTTGTTCCCTACTTCAGAGTTGACGTAATCTTTCTTGCCCGCCATCCGATCTCCTCCTTCCGGACGCGCAGAAACTGCCGTTTCCTAACGTTTGAACTTCTGGTTGCGCATCATTTGCTGCGCTTTTTGCATTTGTTGCTTGTTCATATTATAACCCATTTGTTTCGCCATCTTCTGGAGCATGTCCGGATCGCTCTGCATCCGCTCCAGTTGCTTACGCAAGTAGAACACACCTGCGAAGAACCCGCCGGCTGCACCGACGATCAGCGCCACAATGGCCGTAATCGTAATCCACATCTTCCGTCACCCGTCCTTATCATGTTGCGCCCATCCTGCACGGATCTAGGCATATTGTACCTAATTCTAGCATGTTAACATTTCGTTCGCAAACGATGATTTTTCCTGTGCCCATTGTCTCTTCTTCAAATATTCGGCACCCCGCCTGCGCTGCATCAACGAGTGTCCGCCGCTTCTTTCATAGCGTTCGCTGTAAGCGCGGTCATTGCCCGGGCAATCGCCTCGCTTGCCTCGGTGTCCTTCTCTTGCTCCGACGCTTGCCGAAGCGCGGATGCCGCTTCTTCGCCTCCGATGCGTCCAAGCGCCCATGCCGCCGTTCCTCTTAATACGGGACGAGTATCCTTCAACAGTACTTCCGTCAAGGTTGGAACAGCTGAGTGCTCGCGAAAATTGCCGAGCGCAATAACCGCATTACGCTGAATCGGCTTCTTGCCGCGCCACGCGCCTGACACGTGCCCGAATTGCTCTTTGAATTCGCGGTTGCCGATCGTCAAGAGCGGCGTAAGCAGCGGCTTCGCGAGCTCTGGGTCCGGCTGCAGATCCGCATGATGCGTCCAGTTCTTGCCCCGGTTCTCCGGGCATACGATCTGGCACGTATCGCAACCGTACAGCCGGTTGCCGATTTTGCGCATATATTCGTCCGATAACATGCCCTTGGTCTGGGTGAGAAACGAGACGCATTTGTTCGAATCGAGCTGTCCAGGTCCGACAAGCGCCCCCGTCGGGCAAGCGTCGATACATTTGGTACAAGTACCGCACTTATCCGCAATCGGCGTATCCGGCGGAAGCGGAAGGTTCGTAATCATCTCGCCAATATAGATCCACGAGCCAAGCTTGGGCGAAATAATCGAGCAATTTTTCGCGCTCCAGCCAATACCCGCCCGCTCTGCCACCGCACGATCCGACAAAGCGCCAGTATCGACCATACTCTCGACGCGCACTCCCGGCACTCGTTCCTTCAGCCACGCCTCCAGCCTGCCCAGCCGTTCCCGCAGCGCCGTATGATAATCGACTCCCCATGAGGCACGCGAGAAAATCCCTCTGCGAGCGCCAGGCTCAGACTTGGGCGGATCAGGAAGCTTGGATGAGTATGCGACAGCAATCGAGATAATCGACTGCGGCCGGTCGAACAGCAGTGCCGGATTCGTTCTGCGGTCCAGATCGGCCTCCTCGAAGCCGGACTCCCTGCCCAGCTCACGGTGGCGGATAAGCCTCTCCTTCAACTCTAAGAAAGGATCAGCCGACGCCACGCCTATATCGTCAATTCCGAGCGACATCGCTGCCGCCTTCAACTCTTCTTTAAACGCGTGCCAATCCCGGTGAGGTACTTCTTGCGGCCAAGCAGGCGCCTTCTCCTGTCTATCCTGTTGTACAAACTCCGACTCCAATGGCTTGTCCTCCCCCTTCCGGTCAGCTATAGACGTTTGATCGCTGCACGGGCCAGTTCATCGCACCGATTGTTCCATTCGTTATCGCTATGGCCCTTCACTTTTACATAAGATACTTGATGAATTTGCATAAGTCCCCACAATACTTGCCAGAGCTCTTGGTTCTCGACCGGTTGTCCTTTGCTGCTCTTCCAGCCGTTGCGCAGCCATCCGCGAAGCCAGTTCTGCTGGAAGCAGTTCACGACGTATGCGGAATCACTGTACACCGTCACCTTGCAAGGCTCCTTCAGCAGTTGAAGCGCCTCGATAACCGCCTGAATTTCCATCCGGTTGTTCGTCGTGTGCTTCTCTCCGCCCGATATCTCTTTCTGATGCTTGCCAAAAAATAATACGGCGCCCCATCCGCCGGGTCCTGGATTGCCCGAGCAAGCGCCGTCTGTATAAATCATAAGCTCTTTCATGATCTTTCGCTCCTACAACGCATTCAAATCGGAGAACGGCCATACGATCCAGTCGGCCCGTCCGCTGATCTGCCCTCTTGGTATCGCGCCGAACGACCGGCTGTCCCGGCTGGCGCGCGAATGGCGGTTGTCGCCCATCACGAAATAGCTGCCCTCCGGTACGACATACGGACCATAATCATAGTCGTCGATCTCCGAGTCAGTGTAAGGCTCATCCGCCTGTACGCCATTGCGGTACAGTATCCGCTTGCGAATTTCGATCTTGTCGCCCGGGAGGCCGACCACCCGCTTCACGAGCAGCTTTCGGTCCGGTTGTTCGTCGAACGGATCCTTCAAGATGACGATATCGTCCAGCCTAGGATCGCCGAGCAAGTAGACGAGCTTATTGACGAACAGCCAATCGTGATCGTGCAGCGTCGGCTGCATGGAATGGCCCTCTACTTTGGACAAGTGGAATACGAATGCATGGAGCAGAAGCACAATCGTCAGCGCGATGGATACGGTTTTGATCCATCCCATCCATTCGACGAAACGCGGCTGCCCCTTCTCCTGCAATTCAGCAGGCGCTCCAGTTTCCAGCTCGGACATAGTTCAACTCCTAACTCCTACACGAAATTAGCCGCCTCTCGCAGCCAATCCTCATAATACTTCAACACATCGCTGTCCTTGAAAGGCGCTTCTGCCGTCTTTGCCCGCCGAAGCAGCTTCTGCAGGCCTGTTTCCACTTTATGGACCACGATGTCCGGATAATGATACATCATGCGATGCCGCTCGAATTCGTCACGGTCGACGACATGAATGCCTCCGTCCGATGTGCGAATGACGTCCAAATCATAATCGATATAAGTAAACACATCGTCGTTCTGCGTGATTGGAGATGCCACATTGCAATAATAACGGACGCCTCCGTCCTCCAGCAGCGCAACGATATTGTACCATTCCCCTGGAATAAAAAAGGATACGGCCGGAACCCTGCTCGTCCATAGCTTTCCGTCTGCTTCTTGAATGGGAGTCTGCCGGTTGATAAGGACCGTCATCGACAACGCCGCGTGCTCCGGGACAAGCCGCTCTGCCGGGACGAGCCAATTGCGGTGCCAGAACCGGTGCAGCCGCCCATTATGCTTAAAGCTCTTGATCATACAAGGCTGGTAATTGTTCATCCGTTCCACCTGACCGCGTTTCTGTCTAATAGTATAAGAAAAGCATATCCGGGCGCCAAAAGCAATGGCATTCGGATATGCTTTCAATAACAGGAACTAACGTCCTAATCGATTGTCTCTATAACCGGCACATGTTGTCTATCCCGCTACGATGCTGAGCTTCTGGAACGAGCGAAAAAAATCGCTGGCTACGTAGCCTAGCTTCTCGTACAGCGGAAGCACTTTCTCGTTGTGCTCATCGGCCGTAATCATAATCTTGGTCACATGACGCTGCTCAAATCGTTGCTTCAAGCTTTGAATCAGCGATTGGCCGATTCCTTGACGCTGGTACTCTCGTTTCACGGCTACACGATAGTAATAACCCTTATTGTTGTCGATCGTGCCGATAATCATACCGACGATCTCGCCTTGTTCAACAGCAACGAGCACCAAATCGCTATCCCATGACAATTGCCGCGCGAACGCGCTCATCGTCAGTTCATAGCAATCATCTGACAATACGGTTTCTAGCAATTCCGTCACAGCACCGTAGTCAGACAGTTGAAAGGAACGAACGTACATGTGTGTTACAACTCCTCAATCGATGTCATAGTACAAGCTTAATCTATAAAATACGACAAAAACAATAAAAATCCTTCTAAAACTTTAAAAATTCTTTAAAAATCTCTTGAAAACGCTTAAATATTACTGAAAGCGCTTAAATTTAAGCGTTTTCATAGATTTACGACAAGATAGCTCGAATTTACGCGTTCTTTTGTACATATTAGTCCTTCTTTTGGGCTACCCTATTTCCGTTCTACCACCATTCGACTTTCGCAACAATAATGTTGATTTATCCCCCTGAATAAGGGATAATGTACCTGAAATCAACACAATATCAGGAGGTAATATAATGGCTCATCAACTGCCTGCACTGCCTTACGCGAACAACGCTCTCGAACCGCATATCGACGAGACGACGATGATGATTCACCACGACCGTCACCACAACGCATACGTAACGAACCTGAACGCTGCTCTGGAGTCCGCTCCGGAACTGCAAAGCAAATCGATCGAAGATCTGATCGCCGATCTGAACAGCGTACCGGAAGCAATCCGTACAGCAGTTCGCAACAACGGCGGCGGCCATGCGAACCACTCCCTCTTCTGGGAAACAATCGGCCCTAACGCTGGCGGTGCTCCATCGGGCAAACTGGCGGACGCAATCGCTAGCGAACTCGGCGGTCTCGATAAATTCAAAGAAGACTTCGCGAAAGCCGCAGCTACACGTTTCGGCTCCGGCTGGGCATGGCTTGCTGTTGGACAAGACGGCAAACTGAAAGTATACAGCCTGCCTAACCAAGACAGCCCGATCATGGAAGGCGACACGCCAATCCTTGGTCTCGACGTTTGGGAGCATGCTTACTACCTGAACTACCAGAACAAACGCCCTGACTACATCGCAGCGTTCTGGAACGTTGTAAACTGGGCAGCTGTCGGCCAACGTTACGAGGCAGCAACGAAATAATAAGCTTTACCTGGACAGGCCTCTTAACCGAGCCTGTTGCAAGCCATAATGGCAGGGCAGAGGGTTTCCTTCTGCTCTGCCATTTTTGTTTGTTGCTGTTGCTGTTGCTGTTGCTGTTGCTGTTGCTGTTTGCTGGTGCTTCCCTCTTTCCCACATACCTCTTTGCAAATAAGAGCCCTGAAAGGTCTCTTATTTCATCATTTGCCTCTCTTAATTCCAATTAAGAGTCTCCTAAAGACTCCCAATAGTCATCCACACTCACTTTCGAGTACGAATTGAGCGTTTAAGATACTTTGAGGGACTCTTATTCTGCTGCATTCAATACGGATAAACAAATAAACACCCTTGAAAGCCCTTAATTGTCCATGTCTCTTATGGGGGAAGTGCAGCTTGCTGAATTCAGTAGGCAAGAGTACACGCTGTAGGCGCATACACTTAACCAGTACAAACGCTGTCAGGGATAAGGAGGCGAACCACTCGATGTATCCGAATTATTACGGCTACGGCAATCCGTACGGGTATCCATACGGATACGGATACGATAACAGCTATCACGAGCCTGCATTCGACCCGAATGCCCAAGCTGCGGAAGAGCAAGTGCCGTACATCGACCCTGAGACGGGCTATTACTACGATCCGAGGGCTCTGATGCCTCCGGGAATGACTCCAGGCATGCCGCCTGGAATGCAGCCTGGAATGCCTCCGGGGCCGCCGGGGCTGTTCCCGCCGGGACCATTCCCGCCTGGGCCGCCGGGGCCGCCGCCGCGTCCGCCAGGTCCATTCCCGCCTGGGCCGCCGGGACCACCGCCGCGTCCGCCGGGACCGTTCCCACCGGGACCGTTCCCACCGGGGCCGTTCCCACCGGGGCCGTTCCCGCCTGGACCGTTCCCGCCTGGACCGTTCCCTCCAGGGCCGTTCCCGCCGGGGCCGTTCCCACCGGGGCCGTTCCCGCCGGGGCCGTTCCCTCCAGGGCCGTTCCCGCCGGGGCCATTCCCGCCTGGACCGTTCCCGCCTGGACCGTTCCCTCCAGGG
>NZ_BILZ01000094.1 GCF_004000825.1 Paenibacillus kobensis NBRC 15729
TACTTGCCGAGCCGAATCCGGTCGGCCGCCTCCTTCAGCTTGCGGATCGCCCGGGTGAAACGGGTTAAATACAGTAAGCCGAGCAGCACGCCAACCGCCAGCGCCGTCGCTCCCGCACGCCAGAACAACAGCCGGATATCCGTTAGAAAATCGCGGTCCGCCGCCATCGAATACCGAATCTGCACAGCGCCGATTCGGCCGTCAGGCCCCTGCAGCGGAGCGAAATAGCGGACGGTTAAGCCTGTCCGCTCATAGGCCGTCTGCCCGTCCAGCGCATAGGCAAGCGTATCCGAGACGTCCGGCGCCGCACCGCCGGCAAGCGGCACCGAATTGCCCGCTTCCTCGCCGTTCCGGTTATACAGCACAACCTGCGTGCCCGTAAGCTGCCCGAGCTCCACCGCAAGCGCGCTCCCGTGACGACGCATGAACGTGAGCGGCTCTTCGCGCTCACCCGTCACATACGTCTGCCGAACGCGGATTTCGGCAAGCCCGCTCTTCTGCGAGAGCTCATCTTCCATGTCACGCAGCTGCTTCCGCTCAATGCCTTGCAGCACGAGCACGCTTAGCGAAGCGACCGTCAGCGCAAGCAAGATGGCGATGAACAAGCCAAGCTTCCAGCGAATGCCGATTCTCATGAACGTCTCGCCGTCCCTTTGTAGCCGACGCCGAACACCGTCTGCAGCAGCGGCGCATGCTTCGGTCCCAGCTTTTTGCGCAGCCGTTGAATATGAATGTCTACCGTCCGAGTACCGCCTTCATAGTCGATATCCCACACAAGCTCCAGCAGCTCGTCCCGCGAGAACGCCCGCTCCGGCCTTTCGAGCAATAGCGCCAGCAGCTCGAATTCTTTCGGCGTCAGCTCGATCGGCTTGCCTTCGCATGTCACCGTACGGCTGTCTCTGCGAATGACCAAGCCGTCGATCTCCACGCCCGGCGGCGAAGCATCTGCCCCGCTTCGTGCCTCCAGTCTGCGCAGCAGCGCATTGGTCCGGGCGAGCAGCTCCCGAATGTCGAACGGCTTCGTCATGTAGTCGTCGGCGCCCAGCTCCAGTCCAAGCACTTTGTCAACGATGTCGTTCTTCACCGTCAGCAGAATAACGCCCGGCCGGCCTTCCTGCGGAAGTCTTCTGCATACGTCGAAGCCGCTCAGCTTCGGCATCATCACGTCAAGCAGCAGCACATGCGGATGAAAGCTCGCCACGGCGGAGAGCGCCTGCTCGCCGTCTGCGGCGACCATCACCTCGAACCCTTCCCGGCGCAGCGCATAGGCGACCGCGCTTGCGATTCCCGGTTCGTCATCCGCCACTAGAATACGCGTCGTCATCCGAGCATTCCTCCTTAGCAAAAAACGACGCAGGCTGTCCGCCGTCACGGCAGCCGTCGTCGTTATGTCATTCGTCCCAATCGTCCGGGAACGGAAAATCAAGCTTATCCGCCTTCAGCAGATTGCATTCGCTGCAGGCGCATACGCAGTTCATCGGCGTCGACAATCCACCCTTCGACTTCGGCATCACATGGTCGATCGTGTCGCCGAACTTGCCGCAATAGCGGCAGACGTAATTGTCCCGCTGCAGAATAAGCAGACGGAAGTCGCTCTTCGTATACAGCTTATGAATAAGGCGCGGATGAATAATGCCCGCCGCTCCTTCGTTCACCATCCGTACCGCGATCTCCTTCTCGATCTCGGTATGCCAACGCTTCCCGGTCTCGCGGCGTCCCCGCAGCCGGATCATGCCCGTGCCTTTGTCGTTCAATATCGAGGAATCGTAGACGAACGGCCCTTTGAACGGTACGATCCGCTTGTTCGGCGGCCTTACGGCTGGGCGCTTCGGTTCCAGCGCCTCAGTGTCCGTCTCGGCGGCTCGTTTGCCTTTGCGGCGCCGTTTTCTTTTGCGCTTGCGTTTGGCCGGCTTCTTCTCCCCGCCATCCTCGCCGGCTTCTGCTTGTTCGCTTGAACTTACAGACTCGCTGTCCGCAGACTCTGCTTCATTCGTATCGTCGGAGTCAAGCTCATCTTCGTCAAATCCGGTGCCGTCTTCATGAGATGGAGAGGTTCCATCCGGCGCAGACGCCGTCAGCACCTTCTTCGCTTTCTTGCCGCGCTTCCGCTTCCGCTTTCGTTTCCGTTTGTGCTTAGCGGGCAGTTCCTTTTCTTCCCCTGCTTCAGGCCCGGATGACAGCTGCTGATGCTGAAGCTCATTGCTGCCCGCGTCCGCTGGCGCATCATCCGTTTCAGCGGCATCATGATCATGCTTCACCGCGCCGTAAGGGGACTGGTCAGCGTCCGCACTATCGTCCGCTGCTTCTTCTTCCGGAAGAAGCTCCCCGTTGGCGGCCCGCTTCTTCGCTTTGCCGCCGCGCTTTCTCCGGCGCTTGCGCTTCTTGCGCGGCTGCTCATCCTCATTCTCAACTTCGCCTTGTTCCCTGGCTGGCGGCTCCGACTGCTCGGCGGCTTCCGCGCCGCAAGCTCCGGCTTCATGCGCGGACTGCTGTTCCTCGCCAGCTTCTTGCATTGCGGCTATATCTTCAGCCGCCGCATGCTTCGCTTTGTTACGCCGGTTTCGTTTGCGCTTCCGCTTATTCTTGCGCGGCGCTTCGCCTGTATCGGCAGCATCGGCCGCATCTGCGGCCGATGCTGCTTCGCCTTCATGCGGCGGCTCCGCTTGCGGATCGTCGTCCGGCTCCGCCCCGCGTTCCCGCGCAGCCGCTTGTTCGCTTGCGGCGAGCAGCGCGTCCGCCGCGCGCTCATCCATATAAAGCGCTTGCGCAATTAATTGCGCGCCAGCGCTTTCTTGCGCCGACGCAGCCGGTCCGCCCGGCGATGCCGCATTCTCGGCAGCTGCCTTCAGCCGCTTGCGCGACCGCAGGCAACTGCGGCATATGCCCCGCCGCGACCCTCGCCCGGAGCGCTTCGGATACGATTCCGGCGGCTTCTCGCCGCTGCAATCGGCGCATTTTATCATATTCATGCCCATTCCCGCTCCGTTCCCCATTGGTGCTGCCTCGGACATTGACCACACCTAACTTTCCTTCATGTTAACCAAAATCCGGGCATACCGCAAGGAACGGCAGTCGTGCAATTGTTATTAAACCGCAGATGCAACTGCTCCACCGACGTTTGATACGTGCCTCGGCTAACGAATCGTAGAAGCGCTATTTGACGATATATCACCTATTCGCCGCTCTAACGAACTCCAGAAGCGTTATTTCGGGCTGAAGTGCTCGTATCGAGCCGATTTGGAGGAAATAAGAACGCCTCAGTTCGTTAGAATCGAAAACCCGCCTTATTCAGCCCAATAAGGCTTCTACGATTCGTTACACACCATGCGAGGCGCGCCAACCCAACATTCTTATGCCCGCCACGCCCTATATTCGCTGCTTTCCCTTCATTCAGACTGCCGATTATTTAATGGAAGTGATTAATCCTGCAACTTTTCTACTTATTTCGCGGTATTATAGAAATACCACATTTCATGATCGGGACAGGAGGTTGTCCTATGCGCGCCATTATACGTATGATGGGAATTATTAGTATGTTTATCGTTATCGTTTGCGCGCTTGCGGCGGAGCCCGCTCAAGCAGGCTTTTTCAGCCGGGTTCAAGATATTTACCAAGCACCGGACAAAATCGACGAGATCGAGCAGAAGTATAAGGAAGCGAACGAGGAACTATCATCCCAGCTCGAGCAATCGAAGCTGGCGACTGAAGAACTCGCCCGGAAACAAGAGGAGCTGCTTGCGCAAAATCAGCAATTGATGGATCAGAACGCAGCGATGCAGGCCGAACTTGATCAAGCCCGCCACAAGAAAGAAGCTTTTCAGCATAAGCTCTATACAGGCGGAGCCATAGTGGCAGGATTATTCGTCGCCTACTTCCTAGCGATCCGCATCTGGCGTTATGCATCCTGGCGCAGGCAGAAGCCGTACCGCGAAGGCGGGATCAGCGGATGAAAGTCGTAACGCCCGAACGGCTCGGTCACGTGCACGTCTCGCTCGATGAAGAGGACAAGCTTCATTTGCTCCATCCGAAGTCGGTCATCGCTTTTCAAGGCATGCCGCATCACCGGGAAGATCGCATTATGAATCTGGCAGGCATGTACCGCAAGCGCAAAATGATTCGTTCGTTGTTCCAAGGGCCGTCCGAGCTTGTCGTCGGTCTGCCGTCCGGTTGTTCGCTCGAAACAATCAAGATCGAGGAAAACAGCAATCTGCTGTTCGATCTGCGGCACGTTATGTTTTTCACGGACGGCATCCAGATGAAGACCATTATCCAAAAGCTGAAAAACGCTTGGATCACGAAAGAGCTCACTCGCATGCGGTTCACGGGACCCGGGACGCTCGGCATCATTACCGCCGGCGATCTCATGACGCTGCAGCTCCAGCCGGACAAGCCGCTGTTCGTGGAGGCGGGTGCGCTTGTCGCTTACCCCGGCACCGCGACACTCCGGTTGTCCGTGTACGGCAACCAGCTGGCCAGCCAACATATGAATGTTCAGTGGGAGCTGAGCGGCAGCGGCCCCGTCCTCATTCAGACCGGCTCTCGCGACGCTGAGTTGGAAGCCCAGCTCCAAGACGGCGGCTTGATCAAGCGCATTTTGCGCGAGGTGCTGCCTTTCGGAAGTGTGTATATTAAGTGAGGATAGTGTTCGAATGAACAAGAGCAATGACACGGCTGATCGTCAGCTGTCATTGCTCTTTCTTGGCATCCAAAGGTTGACGATTGTCTTGTTCAATGACATATCTCAATATGACCTTATTCCCTTCAAACACATAAATTCGGTTGCAGCTTTCACATCTCCATGCTTCGTGTTTGGGCTCAGCATCGTATATATTCAATAGTCCGTCATCAACATCCTCGGTTATTTTTGTACACAGCTCCCCAGGCAAATTTGTATTTTCCCGCCCCGTATCAGCTACGAAATTTAATAATTACTAGACTTATAGAATTATAGCGGGACGTAAATAAGCACCTGAAAATTACCCGCATGATCGAGGGTCATTTCAAGTGCTTAAAATTTGGTTTAAATTGCTCAAGCGCCGTTGCATTCCGCATTATGACAGGTTGTTTGCGTTTTTACAACTATTAGTTATTTTTGTTGGAATATTTGTAATCCAAAAGAATACCACAAGTTTTTTACATCGCATTTGTCAAAGGCTTATACGTAATCAAACTGAAAAATCTCGTTTCCCGTGTGCCGATCCACGTAAATGAACTTTTTCCCCAAATGAAATCTTATTAACTTCTGATCAGCAGATTGGTTGTCGGTTCCATCATATTTGGGTTCGATTATAAACTCACCAGTTTTATTAATGATTCCATACTGATCGCCCACAACAACATATGCTGTTCCCTCATAAAATTCCGAAGCATAATCAAAAAGAAGCGGAATTACTATATCCCCCATTTTATTGATATACCCCCACTTTCCATTAATTGCAACAGAACATAGGCCTTCGGAAAAATCATCAGCTGAATCGAATAGAGGTGGGATGACGATATCACCACTTGTATTTATAAAACACTTTTTCCCGGTAGTGTAGTACCTAGCAGGGGCCAGACCCTCAGCAAATCGCACACCTGCATTAAATAAAGTTGAGGAGATGACCAATTCTCCTGCTTTATTAATGTATCCATTACGTTTAGTCTTCTTATCTCTAAAGAACGCTAACCCGTGTGAGAAATTCCCGACTTCAACATTAGTGAATTGAAGCTGCACATTGCCCTCTGCATCCAAATATTGAATGACATCTTCAATCGTTTTTACCCACGCCCAACCTTCTGAAAAATGTCTAACTTGTTGATACACGGGTGGAATAATTACCTTATCCCACTTATCAATAAATCCCCATCCACTACCGCATTTAATCGGGCTAAAGCCTTCATTGAACCCGCCTACAACATCATATTTCAAAGGGATATTACCATTATCCATTGATATAAAACCTTGTTTACCATTTTTCTTAACTCTATAAAACGCCTCGCTACCATAAAAAGCACCATCAAACTGTGGGGAGACAACTACGTTTCCTCTCATGTCAATATAACCCCAAATTCTATTTTCGTGTATCGGGAACATACTTCTCACCTCGACAATAATACTCATGTTGCTGCCTTAAGAATGTCGACTATTACCCCAGGTATTTTCTTAATAACTCCCCCGGGGCCAGGAACAGGAATGGGTGTTCTTTGGCATCAATGATTTTAACTCAACCTCATGATAAAAAGCCGCCGCTTGATAAATATTGTCAAAATTTTTCCGTTTATTTTTATCATCATCATACCAGACAATATAATTTACAACGCCACCGTCAAACGAATAGACACTCATTTCGAATTCGGATTTCCCAAATTTTGAATTGGTCTCACCTATTGCCACTTTACCATATTTAAGCACTAGCAGCTAGAGAGAGCCATTAAAACTCCAACAAGTGAAGTCAACGGATAGTTTGATCAATTCTAGTTGTGTAAGCAAGTAGCGTGAACGGATCAAAAGCTGGCAACCCAATATAATGACAATGGGAAATTATTATTGTGAGCAGACATCTATCGTTTCCCTAATTCTCCACCACAATAGTGTTCCAGCACGAAATACACGCCTTACTCAACGATATAACCAACAACAACATTTTCTTAAATAAACCATCCCTTCCCAGAAAACAAACAACCCCCAAGGAGCATCGCTCCTCAGGGGCTGTAACATGGTTACTTCATTTCTCTCATCCATTTATTTACTCCTTACCGCCTTAACAAATCCCTCACCCGCACCGGTAATCCGGTGCGAATCGACTGATTCGCGGCGATGCCGGTCATGATCGACATCGCGCCGTCGCGATGCGAGGCAACCCGCTTCAGCGGGTCCGGCTCCGGGTCGCCGAACAGATCATTCAGCATCACCGGATCGCCGCCGCCATGGCCACCCTCAGCCAGTTCGATGTCAGCCGCATAAGGCGTGCCGAACATCGGGAATACGAGGATGCTGGCGCCTTCCGCCGCGCCTTCGAGCGCTTTGTCGCCGCCGCCGTTCACATACGACTGCTCGACCACCTTCAGTTCGATTCGGCCTCGGCTGCCGTTGAACGCGACGTTGAACCCTTCCCAGGGCATATACGCATTAAGCGAGTAGGTGAGAATCGCCTTGTTCTCGTACCGAACCGTGACGCCCATCGTGTCCTCGATGCTGATGCCGTCGCCGAATACGCTCTGATCCCGCTGGTAGCCGTCCTCATGCTCGGCATCCAGATACATCGCTTTGAGATTCTCGTTCTGGTCGAGATGCAGCGCGAACGGATCATCCTTCGCCGCCTCACTGCCGAACGCCCGCTGGTAAAAATGCTTCTCGCCCCGCATCTCCGCATTTTCCCGGCCATAGAAACGCAAATCACCGAACGCGAACACCGTCTCCGGATACGTACCGAGCCAGAAGTTAACCAGGTCAAAATGATGCGTCGACTTGTGGACGAGCAGTCCGCCCGAGTTGCGCTTATCGCGGTGCCAGCGGCGGAAATAATCGGCGCCGTGCTGCGTGTTCAGCAGCCATTCAAAATGAACCGAATGCACATCTCCGATCGTCCCTTGCATAATGAGCTCCCGAATGCGCGAATGGTACGACGCATATCGGTAATTGAACGTAACGCGCAAGCTTCGTCCCGTCCGTTCGACCGCTTCAAGAATCGCCCAGCATTTCTCATCATCGACCGTCATCGGTTTCTCCGTAATGACATCGCATCCCGCTTCCAGGGCGCGGATAATGTAATGATGGTGGAGCCGGTCGATCGTCGTAACGATCACCGTATCCGGACGCTGCTCCTCGATCATCTGATCGAAAGCGTCCGCTCCGTACGCCGAAACCGAGGCATGGCCGTATTTGACCTGCAAATATCGGTTGGCCAGCGCCATTCTCGAATAGTTAATATCACACAAAGCTTTCAGCTCCGACGTTTCCTTAAAATCACGAGCAAGCGCGCCATAAAACATTTCGCTCCGGCTGCCGCAGCCTACAATCGCATATGTTTTTCTCGCCTTCAAGCCGTATACCCCCTATGAGTTAAGCGTTCATGTAAGTGTATCCTTACTTATCGTAATGCAAGAATCGAATGTTTTCTTATTATAATCCGCTCTAAATAACCAAAAAGTGTGTTATTATGCTCGTAAAATCAAACAGCCGCAGCGAAGCTGCAGCCTGCACCCGGAGGAACCGTCTATGAACGAGCAGTATTTGTTCGTGGAACGAATCAAACGCAGCCATCCTTTCGCCATGTCGAACCAAATGGAGGACAGCTACGAAATGTACTATCTGCTGTCCGGCGGCAGGCGGTATTTCGTACGGGACCAGACTTATACGGTTGAGCCGGGAACGCTCGTGCTCATCCCTCCCGGCGTGATTCACCGAACGATCGATGCGCCCGGCGTGCCTGGACATGAGAGAATTCTGGTGCAGTTCTCGAACTCTTATATCGACCATGGCATGCACGTGATGCCGCTCCATCTGGAAGCGTTCAACATGCCGTCTCCTCTGCTGCCTTTCACCGGGGAAGAAAAGCTGCAGATCGAGCGGCTGCTCCATCAGCTATGCGAAGAGTTCAGCGCTAACCGTTCCGGACGCGAACCGATGCTGCAAGCGCTGATGTCGCAGCTGCTCCTATCCGTCGGGCGCGCCATGAGACAGAACAGCAGCCGCAACGTACTGCCGGATTCTGCGTCCTCTCCGTCCGAAGAGCGGATTCAGCCGGTTATCGATCATATTTTGGCGCATTGCGCCGAGCCGCTTGGACTCGAGGAGACGGCAGCGATGTTTTACTTCAGCCCGGCGCATCTAAGCCGGTTATTCCGCCGCTCGACAGGCTTTACCTATTCAGAGTTCGTGCAGCTCGTTCGCATCCGGAACGCCCAAGAGCTGCTCCGGACGACCGACCGGAAAGTACTCGAAATCGCAGAAAGCTCGGGTTTCGGCAATCTGTCCCATTTTCAGCATATGTTCCGCAAGCATGTCGGTATGACCCCGCTCAAATACCGTAAAGAAGTGCGGATTTAATCAAATCCGTACATTGTCCTCCCCTTCGTTCAGCCGCTATACTAACAGTAAAGGAGGGATTTACCAATGTCATTCACGCTTCAGATTGGACAGCAAGCGCCGGACTTCTCGCTGCCGGCTACGGATGGACGCACGTATTCGCTCGCCGATTTCGCAGACGCAGAGACGCTTGTCGTATTCTTCACTTGCAATCATTGCCCTTATGTAGTCGGTTCGGACGAAATTACGCGCGAGACGGCGAACAAGTTCGCAGACCGCGGCGTCAAGTTCGTCGGCATCAACAGCAACAGCGTAGGCACGAAGCCGCTTGATTCGTTCGAGCACATGGTAGAACGGATGGAAGAGCAGCGTTTCCCTTGGACGTACTTGCGGGATGAATCGCAAGCGGTCGCGAAGTCTTATGGAGCGCTTAGGACGCCTCATTTCTACGTATTCGACCGGGATCGGAAGCTCGTCTACACCGGACGCGGCATCGACAATCCGAGAGAATCGGGCAAAATGACGGTGAACGACCTCGACAACGCACTAACCGAGCATACGAACGGCTTGCCCGTCACGGTTCAACTGACGAACCCGATCGGCTGCAACGTCAAGTGGGACGGACAAGAAGAGCATTGGATGCCCGTTGAGGCATGCGACCTGGTGCTATAAATTAATCTTCACGCAAAATATAAGGGATGTTCTTAGCCGGCTCCGCGCCGATAGAAGAACATCCCTTTTTATTGCGAACCCTTGCAACTCCCTATTTTCTGTTAAATTTTTGCTAAAATCACGATTCTCCGCCACCATTCGACAGACTTCGCGCTGAATAAATCCAATAATTATGAACGTTGTTAAAATATCATAATGATAGGGGATTCATAATGAAAAAGTTATTCAGCGCATTATTCGCAACCTTGCTTGTGGCCTCACTGTTCTTCTCTTCCTTCGCAGCCGCGCACGGCGTCAAGACGCCTCCTGCGCAAAAGTCCTACGTCGCGCTCGGTGACTCCATCTCGTACGGCTACAATCTAGGCCCGAACAACGACAATCCGTCCATCTTCGCTTTCCCTTACTTGCTCGGTGCGGCAGCAAATCTGAAAGTAACGAACTATGGCGTTCCGAAGATGACTTCCGGGCAGCTGCTTACCGCCTTGCAGACAGACTCGGCTTACATCGCTTCCCTGCAAAAAGCGGACTACGTTACTCTTAACATCGGTAACAATGACCTGCTCGGCGCACTCAGCGCTGCCCGTGCAGCTGACGGCTCCGTCGATCCGGTAAAACTGCAGCAAGCGCTTGGTACGATTGTTCCCGCGATGATCGTCAACATTAAGAACTCGATTCTGGAGATTCGTAAATATACGAGCGCTCCAATTGCAGTCTACAACATCTACAATCCGGCTCAAGTCGAAGATCCGATGCATGCTCAATTCACGACGCTGCTGACGACGGTTGTCAATCCGAATATCGCAGCCGTCGTTAACGTATTGGCTCCATACAACGTTACACTGGCGGACGCTTACTCCGCTTTCGGCGAGAATCAGAAGCTGCTCGTAAGACAGAACGACATTCACCCGACGATTCTCGGACAAGCGGTTCTCGCTTCGATCGGTTTCTCGGCACTGAAGCTTAGCCTTCCGACCTACGGCAAGTAATCTTGATCTTCCTTTTATGCAAAAAGGGATATCCGGCATCGGCGGCAACAGCCGCCTATCGGATATCCCTTTTTTAGTCATCATTCGTATCTCTCGCTGAAGATTATGCAGGTTGGCCGGAAGCCGATACGGCTGCGCGGATCGCTTGGTCGAGATCCTCGATAATATCCTCGATGGCCTCGGTGCCGATCGAGAGACGGATGAGGCCCGGCGTTACGCCTGCCGCAGCCTGCTCTTGCTCGGAGAGCTGCTGATGCGTCGTGCTCGCCGGGTGAATAATGAGCGACTTCGAATCCCCAACGTTCGCCAGATGCGAGAACAGCTGGACGGAGTCGATCAGTTTGCGTCCCGCGTCGAGGCCGCCGCGAATGCCGAAGGTCAGAATGGCACCTTGACCGCGCGGCAAATATTTGAGCGCCAGCTCGTGGGAAGCGTGGCTCGGAAGTCCGGAATAGCTGACCCATTCCACCGACTCATGCGACTCGAGGAACTGCGCAACCGCCAGCGCGTTCGAGCTGTGGCGTTCCATACGCAGATGAAGCGTCTCAAGCCCCTGCAGCAGCAGGAAGGAGTTGAACGGCGCCAGCGATGCGCCGAGATCGCGGAGCAGTTGAACGCGAGCCTTAATGATGTAGGCGATCGGACCGACCGCTTCCGTATAGACGACGCCGTGATAGCTTGGGTCCGGCTCTGTCAGACCTGGGAATTTGCCGCTTGCCGCCCAGTCGAACTTGCCGCCGTCGACGATAATGCCGCCGATCGACGTACCGTGTCCGCCGATGAACTTCGTCGCGGAATGAACGACGATATCCGCGCCATGCTCAATCGGACGAAGCAGGTACGGGCTCGGGAACGTATTGTCGATGATGAGCGGAATGCCGTTGTCATGCGCAATTTCGGCTACCGCTTCGATGTCGAGCACGTCGCCTCTCGGATTGCCGATCGACTCCGCGAAGATCGCTTTCGTATTCGGCGTGATGGCCGCGCGGAAATTTTCCGGATTGGAGGAATCGACGAATTTGACCGTAATGCCAAGCTTCGGCAGCGTCGTCGAGAACAGATTATATGTTCCGCCGTACAGGCTGGAAGAGGAGATGATCTCGTCGCCCGCACCGGCGATATTGAAGATCGAATAGCTGATCGCCGCTTGGCCGGAAGCGACTGCGAGAGCGGCTGCGCCGCCTTCGAGCTCTGCCACCCTTTTCTCGAACACGTCGCTCGTCGGATTCATAATACGCGTATAAATATTGCCGAATTCCTTAAGGCCGAACAGATTAGCTGCATGCTCGGTATCCCGGAAGCCGTAGGAAGTTGTCTGGTAAATCGGGACTGCGCGCGACAGCGTCGTCGGATCAATCTCTTGGCCGGCATGTACTGCCTGCGTCTCGGGGCGCCACTTCTTCTGCTCGTTGGACATGAATAACAGCCTCCTAATGAATGATGATTGGGATAAATGGGATAGTTGCTTGCTTGCAATCCGCGGCAACGGTCGAACCGCTCGCACGAACTGCTACAGCTGCCGCCCGTATAAGCCAAAAAGACGAAATCTCAGTGCGCCTTTATCGGCCATTCATCGATTTCGTCTCCAGTGTAACCGGTCAACGGAATATTCAGTGTTCATTGGGGCTAGTACGGCAGCACAGCCTATCCACATTGTCCGGCAAAAGCATTGTGAATGTCAAGTGTTGGCATTTGCTTCAGTTCAGTGCGCGGCAGTAACGGTATGGAACTAATATATGCCTGCTCTGCAGCCTCCGTGCGTTTTATTCTGAATATTCCGATTGAATATGTTGGATAAAGATCGACTTAGGCCATATCCTAGCGAGTGGCATCCAGATGTTGCGGAAAATAAGAGTCCCCGAAGGACTCTTATCCGCGCGCTGCCCATCAT
>NZ_BILZ01000095.1 GCF_004000825.1 Paenibacillus kobensis NBRC 15729
ATCGGGGCTGGCTGCCCCCGATGCGCTGCCGGCGCCGGAGGCCGCGGACGGCTGGTCCGCGGCCGCGCCGGCGAAGCCCGGCGTCGGTTCGAACGGCACCCATCCGGTGCCGGGGAAATACACCTCTACCCACGCATGCGCGTCCGAACCGCGGACGACATACGTCTTCGTCCCTTTCGCTGCATCTTGGGCTGATGCCGCCGCTACACCGCTAGCAGCAGCCGCTTCCGCGCTAGAGCCCTGCGGCCAGGAAGCCGTCGTTACGCTCCCGTCTTCAGACGAAACACCGCTGCCATCTTGATTAACCGCCAGCTCTCCCGGAGCAAAGCCTTTCACCCATCGCGCCGGAATCCCTTGCGTTCGAAGCATGACGACCATCGCCGTCGAGAAATGGACGCAATATCCTTGCCGCTGCTCGAACAAGAAATCGTCGACGAAGTCAGCCCCGGCAGGCGGCTCGGACGCTCCGTCAAGCGTATACGTGTAATGGGTTTTCAAGAAGCTCTCGATGGCCTTTACTTTCGCATAGCGGTCCGGCTTGTCCTGCCCTCCCGCTTGGTCGGCAATGATCTGCGCTGCCATCTCCGCCACTCGGCTCGGCAAGCTCTCCGGCAGCTTCGTATATTGCTCGCGTATCGATACCGGATCGGCCGGTTCGGACCAAGACCCTCCGCTGTAGCCGTCCGCCCATGACCCTTGGCGAAGTCTCGAGTCATCCTCGGGCGGCGCTTGAGCTGTAATCGTATAAGACGATACTTTGGACGCCTGTCCAGGCGCGGACAGCATCCCGCTCTCTTCATCCTGCCAATAACGAAGCTGCTGTCGAGCCGGTTCTCCTGCGTTCAACTCGGACACGACTGCATTCTCTCCGCCTGCGAATAGAGGCAATCCCTCTTGCGGCTCCGCATAGCGGAAAGTCTCGGTCACCGTCTTCGGAGCTGTTCCTTGCCCGCTGCTTGTCTCTTCTTGTTTGTTCACTTGCTCCTGTTTCGCCGCCGCATCGGATCGCTCATCGCCTTGAGCCGGCACCCCTGTCTCAGAAGCAGAAGCTTCTCCAGCCCGTTCCGGATCTTTAACTCCCGTTCCTGAAGCCTTGCTGTCCTGCCCCTGCACAATCGTCGTTATCGGATGACTGGTCCATTCCACAGGGTCATTGATCCAGCCGCGCCCGGTATAGACAGACTTGGACGTGCCGCGCCAATACATCGCCGCCTCCGACTGCACCGTGAACACCGGATTCTGGTCCGTCGTTAAGGCTCCGCCCAGCTCGCGGTCGTCGAAGCCGTATCCGGATGCGCCCGCTCCTCCCGACCGGACCGAAGCCGTCTCCGCCGCCGCATACTTATTGGACAGCTTCTGGAGCTCGCCATGCCACCGGTCTGTCCATTCCGCCGTCCAAGCTGCCGGCTCCGCAGACCAATGCTTGTCCGTCGTACCGAATAAAGCCGCGATTGCAAGCAGCATCGCCGCAATCGCCGTTCCTCCGGTCCACTCGCTGCGCCAGCCAGCCGATCGTCCGGCATATTGGCTGTTGTCCACTCCCATGCCGTACACGCGATGGACACGCGCGAGAGTTACCGCCGCTGCCAGCAGCAGCCACTCCAGCGTGGCCCGCACAAGTCCCCATTGCGTATCCATGCCAAGCCATTCATGCAGCATGAGTAAGTACAGCACCGTTGCGATACCGATTCCATGCGCGAACTGTCTCGCCCAAATAATGAGCTGCAGTGCCGGAACAAGCAGCGCCCATCCGATTAGCAGCACAAAGGCACGGACCTCGCCCGACAACAGCCATAAGCCGCCGTCCGCGATTTTCGCCGCTTCATCCGCCAGCCGCGCAGGGAACCCCGTCAACCAGTCCAGCGGATTCGCCGCTTCTTGGCCATACAACCGCCATAACGTAAACAGAATGATAAACACATTCCACAGGAAGGCTGCACCCGGCCGGAACCGGAACAGCTCACCTGCCGCGAAACAGCATACCGCAATAAGCAACGGGGCAAAATTGACGCCGCCGTTGTCCGTTACCGCGGTCCACGGCCAGATCCATTCCACCAGCAGCCCGTACAGCAGCAGGCTCGTCCACAATCGATGAACAAACGGCACCGCCTCATTCAAGCTGAGCATCGATGAAGTACGCTCTTTATCCGTTGGCGTCGTCATCCGCATCACCGCCTTCCGCAACCACACCTTTACCCGGCATATCCTCATCATCGGGAACGACAGCCCATACGACCCGGATGCCGGCGCATTCCCAATCGCGTTTGCGCTCCCGCATCGCGACCGATGGCACCTTATTCGACGTCAGCACATGCACTTCCGACCGGCATCCATTCGCTGCCGCCAGCGCAGCCAGCCGCTCGCCGATTGCGCCATGCCGCCATTCAGCCGTGACGACGATAATGGTTGCCCCGCGAGGGATATGGTTGTCTCCAGCAGGCCCAATCGCCAGTTCCCCGGAAGAGGAAGACGGCATGGGACGCACAAGGGCAAGCCGCTCCAATGCTTCCCGCTCATGCGAGTGGCGCGGCCCGGCGGCGCTCCGGCTGTCCCGGCCGCCGCTCTGCATAGACTCCATCCCTAATAGGCGAAAAGGAACTTGTTCCGCCGAAGCATGCCGTACAAGCTCCGCCGTATAGCCAGCCGCGCAGTCGAACAGCCGGTCATCGCCGCTGTATGCGGCAGACGACATATCCATGGCGACGAGCAGCTCAGGAGGACGTGAAGCATATTCGCGTTTCGTCATCCATGCTCCCCCTCGGGCAGCCGCCCGCCAATCGATCCGTCTGGCATCGTCACCCGGCCGGTATGGCAATCGCTGCGAGCCGCCCCGATCCGCCGTCGTCCGCTGCATATTGGACCGGGTCTTCGGGCCGCTGTTCGCCGATTGTCCGTAGCCGCCCGCTGTTGGTACCGGATAACCGCTCTCCTGAACCGATGTTACCCTCCCGCCATAGCCAGGTGCTGCGACAGTGCCATGCCAAGCGGGCATGACTAGAAAAGATGTGCCTGTCGATCCGCTGCCGGAGCGGTCGCCCGCCTTGCCGATAACGCGGCGAACAGCCGTCAATCCGAGCATATCCCCGAACACCGCCTCCATCGGCCGAAAACGGTACTCTCCCCGCTCAAGCCCCCGAACCGTATAATGAATCCGCCACGTCTTGCTGCCCCAAGGCAGCGTAATATGGCGGAACTGTACCGTTCGCTCCCCCGTGCCGCAGTCGTTAACGAGCGTTTCACGCATTGAAACCCACAGCAGAGGCAGCGGAATTCGTGTACGCACGGTCACCTTTACTTTCATTTCCCCGCCTGCCGATGTTTCCAAGGAAGACAGATCCCGGGACAACTCCAACCGGGCGGTCCGCGAAGCGATCCAAGGCAACAGCCCCTGAAGAAGGATGCCCGTAAGAACGACCGCTACGAAAATTTCCGGCATCTGTCCTCGTGCTATAGAAGCTCCTGTCGTAAACAACCAGCCGCTAATCAGCAGCGCCCACATATAATAACGAGTTGAATAGGCCGTCTCCCGCTCATTGGCGGCCGCCTTCTTGCTTGCTGGACGTACTGCCCCTGCCGAGCGGATGCCTCCATGAACCGGCAGTGCCACTCCAACCGCCGCCGCACCGCCAACCGCACCAGCCGATCCATGCACGCCTGCCCCTCTTCCGCCGGCTGGCGTCGGCACACCGATGCCGTTTGCTCCAGCTTGCCGGCGCTTTCTACTGCGGCCTATCATCGGCGCCGCCTTCCTCCGGCCACGGAGGCAGGGAGCGGCTTATGCTCAATGATGCGCGCTAATACTGAAGCCACCGTGTGGCCGGCTGCCGCATAAGCGGGCAGCACCGTCAGCCGATGTGCGAGAACCGGCTCTGCCGTCGCAAGCAAATCGTCCGGCAGCAGAAACCGCCGCCCTTCCAAATACGCAGCCGCCTGTGCCGCTCTCAGCCAATCGCGCGACGCACGCGGACTAGCGCCGTTATCCAGCTCTACCGCTGAACGAGTCTCGCTCACAATGGCGACAGCATAAGGCAGCAGATCGGAATGTACATGAACGGCGTGGCATTCCTTCTGCATCCGTCTCCATTCCTCGACCGCAACGACCGGCTTGATTGCACCTGCATCGACCGTCCGGTTATCGGCAAGCGCGGCAAGCATACGCGTCTCATGCTCCTTCGAAGGATAGCCGATGGACAGCCGCATCATGAACCGGTCCGTCTGCGCCTCAGGCAGCGCGAATGTCCCTTCGTAGTCCCAAGGATTTTGCGTCGCGATCAGCATGAAAGGGTCCGGAAGCTTGCGGCTCTCCCCATCGGTCGTTACACACCGCTCCTCCATCGCTTCCAGCAGCGCCGATTGCGTACGCGGCGGTGTCCGGTTCAGCTCATCGGCCAGCACGACATTCGCCATGATTGGTCCCGGCACGAACAGAAATGAGCCGTTGCGCCCATCCCATACCGAGCCTCCTGTCACATCCGCAGGCTGCATGTCCGACGTCAATTGGATTCGTTTGAACTGTCCGCCGATGACGGAAGCGAATGCCCGCGCAAGCATCGTTTTGCCGACGCCCGGCATATCCTCGAGCAGCACATGCCCGCCAGCGAGAAACGCGACGAGCACTTTCGTAATGACATCCTCCTTGCCGTACAGCACCGTTCCGATTCTGTCCCTCATCCGCTCCAGCAGCTTCTCCGGCGGCTCATGCCATTCCCCCGCTGAACTCCGCTGCTCGCCGTCCTCCGCCCATCGTCCGAAGCCCGTTACGATCGTCATCGTTCTTCTCGTCCCTTCCTGGCCGTAGTCTAGAAATCTTTCATTCGACTCTTCTACTTGCCAGTCTCTCCGAAATAGGCGGCCGTTAGACGTCAGGAAGCAGGAGTAACTGCCTTCTTGCATTCGAAAATAAAAGAATTGTTCTAATTCTGCCCTCAGCTTGCCGCATCCGCCGCTTCTGTCTCCTTGGATGCCCACAACAAATAAGCCTGCGCACCGTGCGCAGGCTCAATAAAGGGTTAGTTATGTTCACGAGTACTCCAGCTATGCCTTATACCAAGGATTCAAATGAATCATCACTTCGCCGACGTCGTCGTGCTTATCCATAATCGCTTTTTTGATTTCCCGGGAAACATCGTGCCCCTGCTGGATCGTCATGTCCGCCGGAATGCTTACCCTGACGTCGACCAGTACATAATGACCGTGCTCCCGCGCGCGCAGACGGTCGATACGCTTCACAGCAGGTACAGTCTGGATCAGCTCCTGATATTCGTTCAGCTTGTGCTCGCTAATCGTTTTTTCCATCAGAATGTCCATCGATTCCCTAGCCATTTCGTAAGCCAGCTTCAACACGAGGAATGACACAATGATTCCTGCTGCCGGATCTCCATACGACAGATACGAAATATCGTAAGCCTCGCCAATCAACGAAAGTCCGATACCGATGACCGCCGCAATAGAAGCGTAGACGTCAGCCAAATGATCGTATGCGGTCGCGATAAGCGCCTTGCTTTTCGCCTGCCGACCAAGCTTGATCGTATAAACGTACAGCGCCTGCTTCCAGACTAAAGATATGAGTGCAGCCGCGAACGCGAACCAGCTCGCTTCAGCCGGCTCCTCCCAGAACGCCGTAACCGCATGATAGCCCATATATACCGAAGCTAATGCAAGAATGAACGCTACAATGCCTGAACCAAGCACTTCGGCTTTGCCGTGTCCGTACGGATGATCGTCATCGGCCGGCTGTTTGGAAATTTTCATCGAACTGAGCGCAGCGCCCGTCGCAATGACGTCGCCGGCATTATGAATGCCGTCCGCCAGCAGTACCTGGCTTTTGAACAGCACGCCTACGATCACTTTAATTGCGGTTAGAAAAATGTTGCTGAACAAGCTGATCCACACCGCTGCGATCGAGGAATTGTTTTCTGCCTTCATCTTTTATAACCCCCTGCATAATTGTTGCCGCCAGGAAACAAAAAACCTTGACCGTTTCCGGTCAAGGTTTGGGCATTTTTACTATGAGTTATACATCCAGATCCTATTCTCCGTGTTACCATTCATTCATCACCGCACTATTTTCCAAAATGCTTATCTATTATAGCTTGTGCCGGCACATTTCACAAGCCTAACCGATATCGTACGCCGCCTATCTTTCCTCGTCCCATATCCGCACACGCTTCGCTTCGCGCGCATAACGCCCGCCGCTGCGGCTGCCGTTCCCGCTTCGGCGCGCTTTATCACGTTGCTCGTGCCGTTCCTTGCGCGCAAGATGCGCAAGCTCTTTGCCCGTCTTCACATAGTTCGCGTACCGACCTGGAGCGAGCTCGCCTGAACGGATCGCGGCCTGAACGGCGCATCCTTCCTCGCGGTCATGCTTGCAATCCCGGTAACGGCAACGTGCTGCAAGAGCTGCAATATCGCCGAACGCTTCCTCATGCCCTTCGTCCGCATGCCAGAGCTGCAGCTCGCGCATCCCCGGCGTATCCATCAGCAGCGCGCCGCCCGCGACCGGGAACAGCTCCCGGTGCGTTGTCGTATGCTTGCCCCGCGCGTCATGCTCCCGAATTTCCTGCACACGCATCCGGTCCGTACCCGACAACCAATTGAGCAGCGTCGACTTGCCTGCTCCCGACGATCCTGCTGCGGCAACCGTCGTCCCCGTCCCCAAATACGGCATTAGCCGCTCTCGTCCTTCGTCCGTTACCGCACTCACCGTAACGACTGGCACGCCATCCGGTGCGACCGATCGCACTTGCTCTGCCGCCTGTTCCGGATCGGGGCATAGATCGGCTTTGGTCAGCACGATGACCGGTCTGGCGCCGCTGTTCATGACCGCGGTCAAGTACCGTTCGATCCGCCGTATATTCAAATCCTGATTGAGCGAGGAGACGAGGAACAAGTAATCGATATTAGCGCCGATGATTTGTTCATCCATCCGGCCGCCCGCCACTTTACGCGATACCGCCGATCGGCGCGGCAGCAGCGAACGAATAACCGCCCGGTCATCCCCTTGCAACAGCTCTGCCATGACCCAATCGCCAACCGCCGGGAAATCGCCTTTGTCCGCCGCTTCATACTCATAGCGTCCCGTCACAACCGCGTATCGCTCTCCTGCATTCGTTATGACGCGGTACATATGCGAATATTGTGCAATTACGCGAGCCGGCACCCATTCCTTGCCTGCAGAAGCCGTCACTGCGTCCGCCCGTTCTTGCCATGCATCGTTCCAACCGAATACCCGGATCGGTTCGTTTATCGCGGCGCGTTCCTCACCTTCTGCCTCGCCGTGCCCGTTCTTCCATTCCCAATCATTCATCCGTTTCTCCGTTTCCTCCCCGTCTCTTCCGTTTAATGCCGCTGTTCCCTGCCGTATGTTCCTATCGTTATCGATCAAATGTTTATCCCCTTAGTTTCAAAAATGTGTGTGCTCCAATTGCTGCAAGCCGAAGCGGTCATGCCGCCGGACTCTGCAACGTCAAACAACCCGCCGGGTCTTCCCGGCAGGTTGTCCAGCAGCGCGCACTCGAACAACCGCGGCACTTCCATCGCGGATGTTCACAAGCAGCACGCTGCGCATACAACAAAAAAACCGGGAAGACCGTCATCGGTCTCTCCCGGTTTCATAACCCGCCCGCGCATGACGCGAAGCGAGCGCTGGCATTAACGCAGCGGCTTAATAGCCGCCGCCCTTAACAAGCACCCGAAGAGACCGATATTCTAGATTCGCCGACAACATCATCATTGGATTATTCATAGAACATCAGCCTCCTTGTAAAGTAAGTGTTACCAGTATATAACTGAACGATCGCAAAATGCAACCCCATTTTCGCGCAATCCACATCAATTCACAATAACCGCTTTATCCGGCCCCGGCCCCTCGCTGATGCAGCATAGTGTTCAATGGACTACATGTAATTGTTAAGCCTTCCCACCATCAACAACTGCCCCCAGCACAATCCGGTTGCCCTCGCGGACAGGCTCGACCGCCTTGCCGTTCATCCGGGCCAGCACATTACGAAGCAGAACGAATACTTTGCCCTGCCGGTTTACGCTGTCGCCGCTTTCCTCTGCTACGACGACCCTTGCCCCATCTTGCATGACAGCGACCGCCTGCCGTTCCTCCCCGCTCCAGCTGACCGCTCCTCCCAAACCTTCCACCAGTTCTCGAAGCGGCACGAGCCAGTCATCCCCATCCGCTGCATAAGCGCCAGGTTCGAAAATAACCGTACGGTTACTGCCATTCACGATAAGCTCAAGCTCTGTGCTCATAACCGATTCGTTATTGACTTTGCTCTCAGCCGGTACGCCCGACAGCACGAATGGCAATGCGCCTTCAGCTAAACCTTGACGCACTGCTCTTTGCTCTGAAGCGGTCGCCTTCGGCCTGCTCCACTTGAGCTTGTCCGAAACCCGGAAGGTAACGGGCTTCACCGATTCCATAAGAGGAGCGAATGCATAGCCTAGCGATTTGTAGTAGGAGATAATATCCGGCAGCGCCTTGACCGACTCTGCGTGGCTTGCACTGTCATGAAGCAGGACGATCGTCTCCGGGTACAGCTTGGAGCTTCTGACATTGCTCTTGATCTCGGATGCCGGCACACCGACGCGCACCGAATCGCCGCTGTCGACATTCCAATCGAACATGGTATAGCCCGCTTGATTCATCGCATCAAAATACGACTGGTCGAAATTGCCGAACGTTCCGCCTGGCGCCCGCACAAGACGCGTCCGAATGTCCGCAGCTGCCTGCAGCTCCTCCTCCGTCCGCACGATCTGATCGGCGAATTCGCCAAACCCGCCGTATAGTTCCTTATACTCATGGTTATACGAATGATTGCCAACCGTATGCCCTTCCGCTACGATCCGCTTCAACAACTCCGGATGCGCCTTCACTTGCTCGCCAAGTACAAAAAACGTCGCTTTGATGTTTTCCTTCTTCAATATATCCAACACCTGCGGGGTCAGCTTGCTCGGACCGTCATCGAACGTCAAATAGACGGTCTTCCCGGCAGGTTTCGCGTAGCGGTTGTCATCCTTTACAGCTGCCTCGGATGTATTGGACTGTGCATTAGCGTCCGAAGACTCCCCAGTATTCCCGAGAAGCGGAGGTGTTCCTCCTTCTTCTGTCAGCACCTTCCCCGCCTTTCCACGCACGACCGTCACCATTCCTCCTGGCTGATCCACATTCGGCGCACCTGTTTCTGCTAGTGTTAGTCGTATCGTGTCCGCTAGTCCAGCGGCTGTTTCTGCCGGATTCGTTCCTGCGGTCGGGCGTGTCTCCTGTTTCGTCGTCGTCGAATCGTATACCAGCGGATTACGACCTGCACTTCCCGTTTCCTTCGGCCGGTTGGCCGAATCAGAAGATGCGGCCGAGCCGACCGGGGGAGCAAGCCATGCTTGTTCACTTCCGCCTTCCTCGCCTACTGCCGCGCCTTGGTCGACAAACCATCCGCTCCATGCCGCCGCACTGACGGCAATAATGACCGCATATACAGCTCTCACGATTCGACGACGAAACATACCATCCACCCCACTCAACATTTACGGCCTTGTCCGGCCTGGTTGATAGATTATATGAGATGGAAGTCTAGCAAATGACTACTTCTTTAGTAGCACCTATTCTATTATTTCGCAGGTATGAGGACATTTGATTCGACAGCCCGTCACGTTGTTCCGCTTGCTCTGAACTTACGCGCGTTAAGAGATAGCTGTAAAAAAAGCTCCCCGCTTCCCCTGCACAATCTGCATTTCGATGCCTCTAAATCCGTCACTTTGTCGTCTTCAGCACCGCTTCCGCCTGCTGCTGCGTCGCTGCAAGCGCCTCCTCGATCGTGGCCTCGCCCGTGAGCACCTTGTTCATCTCGTTCTGCCGGATTTGCCGAATGCTTGCCGACAGCTCGAAGTCGACTTTGTGCAGATCAACGATTTTGCTCAGCTTATAGGAGAGCAAAGTGAACGGTTCCAGATTGTTCACATCTTGATTTAAAGCCGTTCTCGTCAGCAGAGTCGCCTTCCCGGCTGCAAGCCCCTTCGCCCTTTCCTCGCTGTTCATATATTGAACGAATGTCCAAGCACCGTCCGAATTCGTAGCCGTACTGCTGACCGAATAGATCGTTCCTGGCGACAAATCTCCTTGATCCCGAGTGCTCGGGTCGACCGGCTGTGTTACAGCCCCCCACTTCGGCGCACTTGTGCTCGCCATCAAGCTGCGGAACGTATCATAGCCGCCTAGCATCATTGCGACTTTACCCTTCATGAATAAGGCGTCCGCCTGCTGTCCTTGCTCTCCTTCCTCCGGACCGTACAAACGGCCAGACCGGGCAGTATTCACCGCAAGCTCATATATCTTATGCCATTGCTCGCTATTCCCCGTTATTTGCCGCTGTTCCCAGTTCACATAATTCACGCCCATTGTCGCTGCGATCCGGTCTGCCAATTCCAGAGCATCTCCACTACCTCCAAGATACAGCCCATACAGGGGTTCTCCATTGCTCGATTTCTCAGGAACCCGGCTCGCAAGAGCAAGCACTTCCTCCCAGCTCATCTGATTAGACGGGTGCGAGATTCCGTACTGTTCAAACAAGCCGATGTTGTAGAACAAAACCGTAGAGTCATAGGCCGGCGTAAGCCCCGTCAGCAATCCGCCGCCTTGCTGCTTGATCCATTCAAGCACGCCTTGATTCATATCTTCCGTCGGAAAGCTGTCCCGTTGAATCATCGGTGACAAATCGGCATATGCATCGCGAGCCGCGAGCGGACCGAACGTCAACGCATCACCGATAATGACGTCAGGCTTTTCATCCTCGATATATTGCCCGAACTGCTGGTACGCTTTAATGGGGTCACCGACCATCGCTTTCACATCAACGAATTCAACTTTGAGCTCCGGATATTTCTCCTGAAACAGCCGCAGCCCTTGCCCCCTGGCATCCGCTTCCGACTGAATCGATACGATTCTAATCGTCCCGCTCTCTTTCTTATCTGATCCGATCGTGCACCCTGTCCCAAGCAGCACAATGGACATAACCGCGCCTATTATCCCTGCCTTGCTTCGCATCTGAATCTTCCTTTTCATTACGGCTCTCCTTTATCCTTATTTCGCTTGCTTCCATACCGGACTCAATAGCTCTTGCACATCCGCCAGCACTTGATCTACCGTCTTGCCGTCTAGAATATCGCGGATTTGTTGCAGTGCATCCTTGTAATAGGCGTTGCGTAGTTGCAGTCTTCAGCCGTTCTTCTGAGGTCGGAGAGTTGATGACACGACACGGACAAATATCGAAAACGCTTTCGAAAATGCAAATTAATCAAAGTTCTTTATCCCTTATTTGACATTCTGCCCGTGTTCGAGCTCCCTACCTTCTGCTTCGAATTAGCCTTGAACTTCGCAACCGCAATCCTCAACACACCCTAAATTATATAGATATGGATGACATTACCTTGTAGTCCACTTTACAAGACAGCACTTGAAAGTGCAAGAATATAAGTATTTTTTAGTTGTATTTTAACAACATTTGTCATTTGTAGTCATCAACGCAACTTTCATTCCCATACATGAATAGGACGCCATCGTTGGCGCCCTGCTGCGACTTCTTCGAATGGAATCTCCAGCTTACTCATTTCGCAACGACAGGCACCATATTTTCTGTATTAAAGCTTTCCTTTAGAAGGATTTACATTGGGAATCAACGACTAGATCAGTTGGGGCCGTCGTTCCCTCAGCTTTCCCAATCAAATAAGTAATTTTTCCCCGTCGCTAGCAAAGCCGCTACAATCTCGCCGCCTTTCTATTGGATGCCTCCATCGTCTCCTCCAGCGATCGTCCCTCGCTCTTCATCACAGCAAACTCTTGATTGAAGATGGAATACAGGTACAAACCGAGATCATGTTTTTTCATAACCTCGTACTCTTCTTCCGGATCGGGGTCTTTCATCGTATAGAACTGCTCTAACGACTTCCCTTCATATTGATACGGCACTTCTTCACGAACAGGCAGCAACGGATTGGCCGTTGGCTTGGCCGACAATGATGTGACGAACTTTAAAGGCGAAATCAATTCGAAACCAATCCCTCAGCTGTTCATCTGTGCTGACGACCTTAAGGGTGACCAGCTTCTTCGGCATAGGCGATCTGAAGCTATTGCTCTCCGTATCCTCCGAAGCACATCCTGCAAGCAGTGAAAAACAACCGTAATGCCCGTAATTGCAGCGGCAAGTAATTTCCCAGGTCTTCCTGCCCGGCTCTTGCTTTTCACTCGCTTTCGTTGGTCTTTGCCCAATCTCAACGCCTAGAATACTATGCCCAGAGTGAGTAGTGACAGCGTTTGCAGAAAAACCGGGACGAACACCGAGCCTGCGAATAACGCGGTTCTCTAAGGAAACTTGCTACTATTTTGGCATGCAAAAAAAAAAAAAAAAAAA
>NZ_BILZ01000096.1 GCF_004000825.1 Paenibacillus kobensis NBRC 15729
TTCGTCACCGTGCCCGTTCCCCCGTTGACTTGGTTCCATATTTGGTTCCAATCCAATTGAATGCCATATTGTGCCGCGATCTTCTGCAGCTCGCTCAAGCTGCCGACCGTAATGGTTTTATATTGCGTCTGTACGACGGGTGCTGCGGAAGCCGACTGTCCCGCTATTCCGAAGCCAGCGAAAGCCATACCTGCGATAATGGCGCCAGCGATCGTCTTGCGAATATACTGCATGTTCATGTTTTCGTCCTCCCCGAGATCGGTAAATGTCGTTCGAATCGAAACGAACAAGCCGTTTCCTTTCGATGCCACCTATCTTATCACGGGGAGCTTCAGTCGATCATGAATCAGTTTCTGGAAAAGATTAGAGGTTTCTCAGACCTCTTCTCACCTTTTTCAGAACATTCAGCCTTTGAACGTGCAATACAAATCGACAACTTCACGCCCGCCAACGAACATCGCCATCAACTGCTCGTAGGAAGCCAGCCTTGGCACCGTATAATTAAAGTCAACAATATACAGATAAGGATATAATTTTTGAAGCGTTTGGTACAAAATGATCGGATCTTCCTGAAAAATCGTCATCTGCCCCGTAGGATTAAACTCAACGATCATATCCGGCTTGAATGCCGCGATCGTCTTCTCCATCCCGCGCAGCGCCGGAACCTCGGCCCCTTCAACGTCCAGCTTGATCAGATCAAGCCGTTTCAGCTTTTTCTGTGCCGCCCAATCGTCGATGCGAACGCACTGAACCGTTTCTTGAATGCCGCGCTCCGCATGCTCCGTCGTAATGTGCGACCACGCTCCGCCGAAATCGATGTACGAGAACTGCATCTCCGTATTGCGGTCGAACACACCAAGCTTCACCGGCTCGATGACTCCCGCTCCGTTCAATTGCGTGTTGTAAGACATATAATGAAAGTTTACAGCCGATGGCTCGAATGCATACACACGGCCTTGTCTCGCGTATGCGCTCATCGCGATCGATATCGCACCAATATTCGCGCCGATATCCAGACAGACGCTGTCCGGCTTCAAAATATGCTGCAGCGCATTCATGACATACGGCTCGTAATAGCCCCCGCTTGCCTCAATGCCTGCCAGCACCTGATCGCTCGCGCTTCCCGATATGAGAAACGGATGCGGATAATTCGGCAGCCGAAGATACGTTGTTTTACTGCTCATCTTGTCTTCCTCCTTGCTAGTATCTTAAGCCCCGGTTATAACACAGCCGCATGAAGCATAAGGGGACCGCTCAGGATCGCCCGGCGTCCTTCCGAGAATGCGTTCAACCAGTACGTATGCGTCCCGGCTTCCGGAGCGGCAACGTCGCAATCCATCGTCATCATGGCATTCCAATGGCACATTTCCGAGATGCGGAACAGTTCCGGTCCCGAACTTGACGAAACGCGGATCACAACGTCCATTTCGCCTAGATCGGCCGTGAACGGCTTGCTCCAGCCGATCTCGAACGTCAAGCGGACCTTCCGGTTCGGCTTGCTTGTCGTGAGTGTGACCTGTGCGAGCGGCACCTCCCAATCGGTCAGCAGAAAAGGTACGATTTTATCCTTATCCAGCTTGAATTCTGCTTGTTCCTTCATCGTGAACGCAAATCTCCTCTCGATATCGGCTGTTCCCCGTCTATTGCTCTATCTATTGTATGCTTGACCACGAATGCCCGTACGGGCTTAATCTCGCTTACATATACTAGATTAACGGTTTCAAGAGAAAGGAGGTCTGCTACTAATGGAGCTTAACGCAATAGCCGGCCCATACGATGCGATATTCAGTCTCGGAATGAACTGTCTGCCCGCGATCCAGCTCGAACGCAACGGAATACGGCCGTTCACCGGCGTACTGGATTGGGTGAATACGGACTATCTCGCGGACGTCACTCGAATGCTGAACAAAAGGTTTGCCGATTTCGGACTTCGCCATAATCTCGTCAGCGAGGGGCCATTCGGCGACTTTCTGCTGCTGAGAGATTTGTTGAACGGAATGGTGATCGTACATGATTTTCCGCTGAAACGAAACAGTGCGACGAATTGGCCGGATTACGATGCCTTCCGGACGAAGATGGACCGGCGGATCGAACGTTTTCTTCATAAAGCGGCAACTTGCCGCCGCATTCTGTTCATTCGTACGAGCGGCTACCCGCACGAAGCGCAGGAGCTGGAACAAGCGCTCAGCACTCTTGTGAAGCACGAATTTCATATTCTGCTCGTCAATCACAACCCGGTTCCCGGATTGGTGGAGGACCACTGGCCGCACAAGCATACATGCGCCGTGACGCTGCCGAGCCAGGTCGATATCTGGAATGCGAACGATCCGCATTGGCGCCATTTGCTGCAGCATGTGAAGTATACGGGCTAATGATAATTCTGTCCGCTGCGAGAGAATCGAACGGAGGAAAGCCGCTGACAGCCAATCGTTCAGCGGCTTTTGGCTTGGAGCGGCGAATGGGGAATGACAATGGAGCTTAACGAAATACTCGGGGCGTATGAGTGGTATTACGTTCGCTGCTCGCGATAGTAAGGCGCGCCGAGCGATTGCGGCTGTCCGGACGGCTTGCGCCGGTTATTCCAACCGATGATCATGAGGACGAGAATCGTAATGAGATAAGGCAGCATTTTGAGAAAATAAGGCGGGACCGCGTCCGTAACCGTCTGGATCCGGTAACCGAGCGCTTCGAACGCGCCGAACAAATAAGCGCCGAGCAGCGCCCGAACCGGATTCCACCGTGCGAAGATGACCAGCGCAACGGCGATCCAGCCTCTGCCGGCTGTCATGCCTTCCATCCAGTTCGGCGAGAAGACGAGGACGAGATACGCGCCGGATAGTCCGATGAGCATCGCCCCCGCGACGACATGTCCGTACCGGACAGCAGCAACCTGGATGCCCATCGCATCCGCCGTGGACGGACTATCGCCGACGGCGCGCAGCTTAAGCCCCCACCCTGTGCGATAAATATAAGCCTGCATCGCGATGACGAGCATGAAGCTGGCCCATACGAGCACATTTTGGCTGCCGAATAGATCGCCGATCACCGGCACATCTTGCAGCACCGGAATGTTCAGCTTCGGAATGCCGGCCGGGACGGGCAGTCCTGCATACGGCTTGCCGAGAAATGCGCTCAATCCCGTGCCGAACAGCGTAATCGCCATGCCGGACACCGTCTGGTTCGCCTTCAGCGACACACACAGCACCCCATGGAGTACCCCGAATGCCGCTCCGACGAGCATCGCCATAACGACCGCAAGCGGCCAACTGCCGGTTCGCGACAGCGTCATGATGGAGACGACTGCGCCCATCAGCATAGCCCCTTCCGTCCCGAGAAAAATAACGCCGCACCTCTCTGACAGAATCCCTCCGAGCGTCGCGAACAGCAGCGGAGTGCCCGCGGACAAAGCGGCAACAAGAAGCGCCGTAATGAAGTCCATCCTACTCCCCTCCCGGCTTGGATGTGAGACGTAAGCGAACCCGATAGCTCCGAAGCTGCTCTCCGCCGATAAGGAAAAACAAGATCGAGCCTTGTACAATAAGCGACATCGAGGCGGGAAGCCCGATCATCTGCACACTGTAACCGCCGACGATGACTCCGCCGCATAGCACCGACGAGACGATCAGCCCCCACGGATTAAGCTTGGCGAGCCAAGCGACGATAATGGCCGTATAGCCGTAGCCTGGCGAGATCGAATACATAAGACGGTGGGACACGCCCGATACCTCCGCCATCCCTGCCGCTCCGGCCAGACCGCCGCTTATCAGCATGACCAGCAAAATTTGTTTCGTCACGGATATGCCTGCATGACGGGCCGCTTCCGGATTGGCGCCAAGCAGCCGAAGCTCGTAGCCCCATTTCATCCGGTACATAATGAGCCAATAGACGAGGACTCCGCCAAGGCCGATGAATAGACCGAGATGCAGCCTGCCCGTGCCGAACGTCGCAAGCTGCATCCACGTTTCGAACATCGGCGTGCCGGGGAAGTTGAAGCCCGCCGGATCTTTCCACGGACCGAATACCAAATAGTCGAGCAGCAGCAGCGCGATGTAATTGAGCATTAAAGACGAAATTAACTCATTCACTTGAAAATGCGTACGCGGCACCGCTGCGAGCAATCCCCATACGCCGCCTGCCAACGCACCCGCACTGAACATAACCGGCAGGTAAGACCAATGCGGCATTCCCGGGAAGTAGATCGTGACAGCGGTCGCCGCAATCGCGCCGACGACGAATTGCCCCTCCGCACCGATGTTCCAGATGGAGATGCGGTAAGCGAACGAAACGCCGAGTCCGCACAGCAGCAGCGGAATCGCCTTGACCAGCGTCTCGCTTAGGCCGCCGGCCGTGCCGAATGCGCCGCGTGCCATCGTCTCGAACACGAACACGGGGTTCAACCCGTTCAACGCGATGAAGACGCCGCTGAACAGAAGCGCAAGAACCACCGATGCGACGGAGACGATGAGGCCCGAGGAAGCCGAAGCTGCTCTGCTGCTCCATTCCAGCCGGTATTTGCCGCCGGGTATGACGACCGCTTTGCTGTTCATCGCTATCGCCCTCCTTCCGATGTCCGCGGCCGTATCGGTCCCTCCGCCAGACCGCCCGTTCGTGCAGGTTCCATAAGCCCGGTCATCCGCATGCCGATGGAAGCCCGGGACGCCTCTGCCGCGTGGAATTCGCCGTTCGCGCCGCCATTGAAAGCGACTACGATCCGGTCGGCCAGCTTAATCAGCTCATCGAGATCCTCGGATATAAGAAGTACGCCGCTGCCCTCGCTTCGCAGCTGAAGCAGCAGACGGTGCACCGATTCCGCTGCGCCGACATCAAGCCCTTGCGTCGGATGCACCGCCATCATAAGAAGCGGCCGCTGCTGAAGCTCGCGTGCGAACAAGAGCTTCTGCTGATTGCCGCCGGACAGCATCCGGACCGGCGTTGCGATGTCCGGCGTCCGGACCGCGAACCGCTCGACCAGCGACTGTGCCCACGCGGCATTCGCCTTCTTGCGAAGCAAACCGAAGGCGGACCGCTCCCGGCTCCGGTACGATTTCATCAGCAAGTTGTCGACCACGTCGAGTGCGCCCGCCATGCCGGTCTTCATCCGGTTCTCCGGCACATGAGCAACGCCTCGCCGGGTCATGCCCTTAATCGTAGCCTGCTGGATGGGCTCTCCGTTCAACCGGATCTCTCCGCCAACCCGCGGCCTACTGCCTGCAATCACCTCGGCAAGCTCCTTCTGCCCGTTGCCCGCCACACCGGCAACGCCGACGATCTCGCCTCTGCGAACGGTCAGATCGAATGATTGGAGCGCCAATTCGCCATGATCGCCAAGCGCTTGCACGCCGCGCAGCTCAAGCAGCGGTTCGCCGGTTGGAGCCTGCGGCCGGCGTCCCGCCGCAGGTTCTGTTTGCTCTGCCTTTTCACGCTCCCTGCCCATAATCCATTCCGCCAATTGCTGTTCATTCGTATCCGCAGCGCGTACCGTCCGCACCATCGTTCCTTTGCGCATCACCGAGATCCGGTCGCAAGCTGCCATCACTTCACGCAGCTTGTGCGTCGTCAGAATGACCGTCTTGCCGTCCTTCTTCAGCTCCTGCAGCGTCAAGAGCAAATCGTCCGCCTCTTGAGGCGTCAACACTGCTGTCGGTTCATCCAACACGATCACGCTGCATCTGCGGTACAGCGTCTTCATAATCTCGATCCGCTGCTGCTCGCCAACCGACAGCTGCCAGACTGGCCTGTCTAGTGGAACAGACAGCCGGTACTGCTCGCATAACCGGGTGATTTCGGCGCTTTTGCGCCTTCGCCACGCCGCCCCTCTCCATAGGCCGGCTGCTCCGCCGGACTCGCCGAGCACGATGTTGTCGAGCGCCGTCATCGAGGACACGAGCCGGAAATGCTGGTGCACCATTCCGATGCCGCATCCGGCCGCATCCTTCGGCGAGCGGATGCGCGCCTCTTGGCCATTGATCATCACCGTTCCGGCATCCGGCTTATAGATGCCGAAAAGCACGCTCATCAGCGTGCTTTTGCCTGCGCCGTTCTCACCGAGCAGCGCATGGATCTCGCCGCGCCGGACCGCCAGATCGACGCCGTCTATCGCAACCGTGCTCCCGAACGTTTTGCGGATGCCGGTCATTGCGACCGAGTATTCAGCAGCCGAATCGATGACTGGAGTTGTCACGCTGCCGCCTGCGCTTGAAGCCTGCTGGATGCTCATGAGACTCACCGCGTCCCTTCGCTATTATTACCGCTATTATAGAAGTCTTCTATTAAGGCGCTCAATGCGCGCGACTGCTTTTCATCATCGGTTACAAAAAGAAGTTCAGCCCATTGTGCATCATGCACCGCAGCTCGGCCGATCTAAGACATGGCTGTCAACACACTGGCTGCCGCCATGTGCCTTGCACCCTTACCGCCGACTCGTTATAATGAGACCCAATCATGGAGCTCTACTGAGGAGGGACAACCCTATGCAATACCGCAACTTAGGCAACAGCGGTCTGAAAGTATCGGCGCTCGGGCTCGGTACGAACGCCTTCGGCAAAAGAGCCGATGAAGCCGCATCCCAATCCGTCATTCATCTCGCGCTTGACCGCGGCATCAACTTTATCGATACGGCCAACATCTATGCGGCTACCGAATCCGAACGGATTATCGGCCTGGCGCTGCAAGGCCGAAGACAGGAAGCCGTCCTCGCCACGAAGGCGGGACTGCCTTGCGGACCGGGCATTCACGACCGGGGCTCGTCCCGCCACCATCTGATGCGCGAGCTCGAGAGCAGCCTCCGGCGGCTTCGGACCGATTATGTCGATCTGTATCAGATCCATACATTCGACCCTAATACGCCGCTCGAGGAAACGCTGCGGACGCTCGACGATATGGTTCGTTCCGGCAAGGTCCGTTACATCGGCGCCTCCAACTACGCCGCTTGGGAGCTTATGAAGGCACTGGGCACGAGCGAACGGCTAGGCCTTAACCGTTATGTCTCGACGCAGACAAGCTATTCGCTGGCCGACCGGACACCGGAAGCCGAGTTGGTCCCGATGTGCCTCGACCAAGGCGTCGGCATCATTCCTTATTTCCCGCTTGCCGGCGGCATTCTGACCGGCAAATACGCAAGCCCTTCGGCGTCGCCTTCCGGCTCGCGCGCCGATACGGATCCCGGATTCACAAGATTTCTGACGGGGGATCGAATTACCCTCGGCGAGAGAGTCGCCGCTCTTGCTGAGCAAGCCGGCTGCACGCCCGCCGTGCTGTCGCTCAGCTGGCTCATGCAGCGTCCCGCTGTCGCCACCGTCATCGTCGGCGCCACAAGCGCGCAGCAGGTGGAAGCCAACCTCGCCAGCGCGGAGCTGCAGCTAAGCGCAGAGCAGATCCATGAGCTCGACGCGCTTAGCGATCCGCAGCGGTACGGCGAGCCGTTCGCCGTATACCGGCTGACTTAGCCGCTATGACAACAAGGCAGGAGCAATGTCGCTCCTGCCTCGTTTTTTTTTGAAGCCATCATGCGGGAAATGTTTGCATCACAACCATCTGAGCGCTTTATATGTTAATGCTAATGACCTCAAATAGAATGCCGTCCAGCGCTGTGAAATATAGACCGTCATCCATTACCGCGATCGCAGTCCCTTTTTGTTCAATAACCTGAAAGCCAAAAAGAACTTGGAAAAACATAATAGCTTCCGATAAGTCAGGAACGCACAAGTTCAAGTGGTTAATTTTCATTTCCATCCACCGCTCCTTTACATTTACATTTAATCTAATAGTATTAAAATTATATGAGCATGAGCTGCTTGTCTTCGCTGGATTCCCTGATTCCCATATTCCATGGACGGCCTCACTGCTCAAAAACGATGTATTAGGTTTTGTAGCCGGGGGAACCGCACCTTTACCGCTAGCTCAGAACCCCCTGTTACAAGCAGCAGAAAATTTCTAAATAAAAACTTTTCTTGAAATGTAGAAATCGGAAGCCCCGATACGACAGTATATTGAAAGCCAATTCCAATATGGTTTTTAAGAGAGGAGTTTTTCGAATGAGTTACACCTTGATGTTTTACGAGAGCCAGGAGGATTTTGCGGCAAGAACGGATCCAGCAAGACAGGAAGACTATTTGGCAGGCTGGACGCACTATGTGCGCGCTTTGCATGAGGCTGGAATTGTGGTGTTCGGTTCGGGTCTCTATGCGCCGGAGACGGCTGCAACGATGAAGCGGCATGGCGGCGAGACCGTGGTTCAGGATGGTCCGTTTCCCGAGACGAAAGAGCAGCTCGGCGGGATCATGGTAATTGATGTTCCAGACATAGACACTGCATTAGAGTGGGCTGCCAGGGCACCGGTCGATACCGTTGAGGTCAGACAGAACATTCCCGCGCTGCACTAACGTTCTATGGAAATCAATCAGGTCATTGAGAAAACGGCACGCGATGCTTATGGTCGATTGCTCTCCTACTTGGCTGTCAATTGGCGGGATCTTCAGGCTGTGGAGGATGCCATTGGGGATGCTTTCCTCGCCGCGCTGGAAAGCTGGCCTAAGGCCGGCATTCCGGATAAGCCTGAGGCGTGGCTGGTTACTGCCGCCCGCAGGAGGCTGATCGACCGGGCACGGCGTACTCGTATTTCCGAGAGTGCGCTGCCGACGCTGTTGGCCATGTCCGAGGATGCGCAGCGTCTGACTTCTTCAAGCGCTGACTTCCCGGACGACTTCCCGGACGAACGGCTGAGGATGATGTTCCTATGTACTCATCCGACAATCGATGCGGTGATGCGAACGCCGCTTATGCTGCAGACCGTGCTTGGAATCGATGCGGCTCGAATCGCGTCTGCATTCATCACTAAGCCCTCCACCATGAGTCAGCGGCTCACCCGGGCAAAAGCGAAAATCCGTGCCGAACGCCTCACTTTCGACATGCCTGATCCAGAAGAGATTCCGGATCGCCTCGAGCCTGTTCTGGAAGCCATTTATGCTGCTTACGGGAGCGGTTGGGACGAGGCCGCTATTGCGGATTCGCCTCGCCGGGGCTTAGCGGAGGAAGCCATTTATCTGGGTAAGCTGCTTCTCCCCTTCGCCCCCCGCGAACCGGAGGTTTACGGTCTTCTGGCGCTTATGCTGCACTGTGAAGCGCGCCGTACGGCGCGGCATGACGACGAGGGGAACTATATTCCCCTCTCCTTGCAAGATTGCACGCGGTGGGAACAACGCTTGATCATGGAGGCGGAGCGTTATTTGCATACTGCCTCGCAAGCCGGCAGAGTCGGCCGCTTTCAACTTATGGCTGCGATACAATCCGTGCATGCACAGCGCTTACGGACAGGGCGAATCGAGTGGGCGGCAATTGCTCAGTTATACGAGGGCCTCGTTCGTTTATCCCCCGCACTGGGCGCATTAGTCGGCCGTTCCGCCGCAGTCGCGGAGGCTTATGGACCGGAACACGGCATCGTTCTACTGGAAGCAATACCATCGGATGAAGCGGTGAACTATCAGCCCTACTGGGCGCTTGCCGGCCACTTGTACAAGCAGATGCATCGAGAAGAAGAAGCCCGTTCGGCTTATAGCCGCGCCATCGGACTTAGCACAGACGCATCGGTACGACATTTTCTGCAGCGCCAGGATGCTAAGATTTAAAAACGGATAACAAGAGCAATACTTCATAGAGCACACGATTAAGACACATAGGAGAGATACGCAAAATGGGAAATACGGATAAATTCGAGATGATAGCGAATAGCTACGACACCGCTGAACGAATTCATACCGCCAAGTTAGCGTCCGATGCCATCCGTGAATTTGTCGTTGACGCTAAGAGCAAGCATGCGATCGATTTCGGTTGCGGGACGGGTCTTATCGGCATTCATTTGTTAAACGAATTTGACTCCGTGCTCTTTCTGGATACGTCACCCAACATGATTCAGCAAATCAAGCAAAAAATTGCGGATTTCAATCTTCGCAATGCAGATACGCTCTGTTTTGATTTTGAACAGGACCGTCTGACCGATCTGCGGGCCGACTATATCTTCATGGCTCAGGTGCTCCTTCATATTCCGGATGTTGAATCCGTGTTATCCCGATTATTCGATGTTCTGAATGACGGAGGACATTTGCTCATTGTGGACTTTGATAAGAATGACCAGGTCGCTTCCGAATTCGTACATAATGGATTCAATCAAGATGAGCTTGCTGACTTGATGACCAAGATAGGGTTCAAGGATATTCAATCCAAGACGTTCTATACCGGAAGCAAAATATTCATGGGGCAAGACGCATCGATGTTTGTTCTGGATTCTCGAAAGTGAAAGGACCATCCCAGAGGATGGCCCTTCCCTTTCATCGCTTACTTCAACGTCACGATGTACGTCACCGGCCGGTTGCCTTGATCGTCGTTGACGTAGGTCGACGCGACGAGCTTATCGCCCGATGGGCTCCAAGAGACCGGATCGCTTGCATATTGGACATCAATCGTCGCGAACACCGTTTTGCCGGTGGCCGCATCCGCCACGACGATCCCCTTGGTGCCGTTATCGCTCTCATCGATCAAATTGTAAGCAAGCTTCTTGCCGTCCGGCGACCATTCCAAGCCGACCACTTGGGTGCCTTTGGACAGCGTCGTCTTCACATTGCCTTCCAAGTCCGTAATGACCAGCGTACGTTCCGTATCGCCCGTCATCTTCACGAGCGCAAGACGAGTGCCGTCCGGCGACGGAAAGATTTGTTCGACGTTCTCGGCAAGCGTCTTCGTCGTATCGTCCTTCGGCGAATACACCTTCGCATTCAATTTCTCGTCCGTATAATACAACAGCCCTTGGAACATAACGGGAAATCTGGCGTTGCCCGAGAGCGACAGCAGCTTCTCCGTCTCGCTGTCCGGGTGCGCAGCATAGACTTGGCCCGGCGTACCGGAGAAGACGACCGTATCGTCGCCGTCCCATACGCCGTCGCGGATCGGAACGAGCTCCTCGCTCACTTGCTTCTTCTCTCCGGTTTTCAAATCCATGATGTACGCGTAAGCCGACTCTTCGATATTCATTTTGTAGAACATATAGGTTCGGCTCGGCGACAACACCGCGAAGTTGGCATGCTTATTGTCTTCGTCCTGAACGAGCAGACGATCCTTGCCCGTCGTCAGATCATAAGCGAACAGATTGATCGGATAACGGTCTTCCCCTTCGACCTTGATCGGCGGACGCTCTTTATTTTCCCGGGAAATAACGAGCTCGGACTCGCTCAGCCAATCCATCCCCCGCATACCGTCGAGCTTGTCGATCCGGTCCACTTCAATCGTCTCTTGCACGGGCTCCTGTTTGTCCGTAATGACCGTAATTTCTTTATCCGGTTTCTCGATCACGACTCGGTTGCCGTCAGACGACGAGCTGCAACCCGCGAGCAGCGCGACCGCCAGTCCGCCAGTCAGTGCCCCCATCGCCCACCGTCTCCATCTCATTTCCGAATTGTTTCGATTCATTGTCACCATATTCGAATTCCTCCTGCTTAGCCAACGGCTTGATGCTTTCATTGTAAGCGCAGGTTGTTTCGGTCTTATATCGTCTTGTTTCTAAAATGTAAACTTTTCAGCCGGTTGCGTCTAACCTCGTAAACAACGCTCAATCCATTAGGGCGAGCTTGACCGTAAACGTCACGCCCCGGTCGCCGTTCGCTTTCCAATCGATGCTTCCGCCTTGACGGGTCACGATCTCCCGCACGATGGAGAGACCAAGTCCGGTGCCGCCCGTCTGTCGAGAACGGTCGCGGCTCACCGTATAGAACGGCTCGAACAGCCGCTCTCTTGCTTCCTCCGGAATGCCGATTCCCGTATCCCGAATCCGCACGACTGCCCATCCGTCTTGCGCATGTACACTAACCGCAGCTTCGCCGCCCGGCACGTTGTATTTGACCGCATTGTCGAGCAGATTCGTGAACAGATGAATGAGGCTGTCCCGGTCCGCCAGCACGGTCGCCTGCTGCAGCTTCCCGCAGCGTAGCGCGACCTCGGCTTTGACCGCCAGCGCCTGCATGCGGTCGGTCAGATCGGCTAGCAGCTCATGCAGCTTGACCGGTTCAGCCGTCGTATCCGAGATGCTCCATTGCTCATACTTCTCCAGCGCGGACAATTGCAGAACATGCTCGACCATGCCGTATAGCCGCTCCGATTCCCGGCGGATATGATGAGCCGCGTCGGTTACCATCGCTTCGTCGTCCGGATACATCGCAAGAAGGTCCGAATAGGCGAGCATGGACGTAAGCGGCGTTTTGAACTCGTGGCTGATGTTGTTAATAAATTGTTTCTGCCGCCCGAAGTTCCGTTCGATCTCCCGGCTCATGTAATAGATGCTCTCGCTCAAGCTGCCGAGCTCGTCGCGCCTTCGCACCGGCTTCTCGGCAAGGTACTTGCCGAGCCGAAT
>NZ_BILZ01000097.1 GCF_004000825.1 Paenibacillus kobensis NBRC 15729
GTGAGTCGGAACAGAGGTTTGGTGCTGAGATATTATACAGGCAAGAGCCCGTTCCAGTGCTGGAGCGGGCTCTGTTCATTCAATGGTTCGGGACGTTAAAGGACGAGAGGACCTTTCCCATTTGATCAAGCGCCTCGATGGTGTAGGTTCTGACTGTTTCGATCGTGCCCACGAACCAGGAACGCGAGCCGTCGGGTCTATCGAAAATATCGGCCTTCCACTCGTTCCCCGCGTCGTCGATAACCCGAATGCTAGCAATGCCTGCTTGAAGGAGCTTGCCGGATAATAGAGACAGCTTATCGTACATCAGCTTGCCCTCAAACGTTACGCCAGGCATGACCTCAGTTCTGCTGTCTCCCCCTTTGGTGCTTAGAACGTTGAACCAGGCCGGTGCCGATCAAAGTATCGCCATTGAAATCAATCCATTGCAGCATGTCGATGCTGACTCTGGAGCTGTCCTCGGCTTCCGGCTGTTCCGAGTAGATCAAGACGAGGGCGCTGCGAAGACGCTTCTCTAACAGGATCCGCTTCTTCGGCTCGTCGCTGCCGGGCGGATTAAGCAGCGCATCCTGAATTTTCGATCGCAAATAAACGTAATCCAAGCGACTTTCACCTCCCGAAGAATAGACCAAAAAGACCGGCTCCCGGTTCACTTGGCGTATGAAATATTTAAGGGATGAGAATAATCGGTCCGTTCAGGATGAGAAAAGAGCCCTTGGCGAGCTGTTGGTTCAGCAGCGAAGGGCAGTGAATGCAGCAGAGAGGGCTGGGGTATGGATGCACCAATTCGATCGATTGCCGTTCAGGAACGGACAGGGCTGACTCCAGCAGCATATGGGTATGACAAGATAGCGAGCAACTGGGCAGCCATATGCTCGGGCGTAAATTTGAATCCGCCCCGTACCCACTCTACGATTAGTCCAAAGAGGGAGTAGGCGATGTAGCTGGCGAACAGATCGGGATCGATGGTGCGGCTGCTGGGTTCGTTAATCAATTGAACCCGTTTGACCAGCTGCTTCAAGCTGTCGCATATCCGATTCTGGAATCCGGGCAATGCATTGGAGTTAATGATGATGCGGTAGAAGTCCGCGTATAGATCCACATGCTTAAAGATAATGATGGACGATGTCGTCAGCTCGCTGACGACCAGCTTGTCCGTGTGCAGATAAGGCTCGTTATAAGCGCGGACCAAATCCTCAATCACATCGTTCATCAGCTCGCCGAGCAGCTCTTCTTTCGTCTGATAGTGCTTATAGAACGTGCCGCGGTTCAAGTCGGCCAGCGTTACGATATCGGTAATGGAGATCTGCTTGAAATCCTTGCTCTCCATTAGCTGAACCAGCGCGTCCTTCAACTCTCGCTTCGTCTTGTTTACTCTCCGATTAGGGGCAGACAACAGATCACCGCCTAAATGTTTATTAACTGCGCTTAACTATACAAATCGGAACGTAACGTTCACGATTGAACATTCGGGCCTTGGTTTGCATATTGCTCCTTAAATTATAGAAGAATAAACTGATAGTGTACAAATTCGCGAATGATGTAGAAGCATGGAACGTTCCAATGACAGCAATGATCGAATAGATGGGCAAAGGAGCCGATACGTCATGAAACTTCATAATCAGGTTGCAGTCGTTACAGGAGCCGCATCCGGCATGGGCAAAGCGATCGCAGAATTGTACGCCCAAGAAGGCGCGAAAGTCATCGTAGCCGATCTGAATCTCGAAGGAGCGGAGCAAGTCGCTCAAGGGATTGTGAGCAGCGGCGGCACCGCCAAGGCGTTGAAAGTGAACATCGCTCAGCTGTCCGATATCGAGAATATGATCGATACCGCTGTCAGCGAGTATGGCACACTAGATATATTGGTCAATAATGCAGGAATTATGGACGGGTTCGAGCCTGTCGGCGATATTACCGAGGAGAAATGGGACCGCATCTTCGACATCAACACGAAGGGCGTTATGCGGGCTACCCGCAAGGCGCTTCCGGTCTTCTTGGAGAAAGGGAAGGGCGTTATCGTCAATACCGCTTCGACCGGCGGGTATAACGGGGCGCACGCAGGCGCAGCTTATACAGCATCCAAGCACGCCGTAGTCGGTCTGACGAAGAACACGGGCTTCATGTATGCGGCCCAAGGCATTCGCTGCAATGCGATCGCTCCGGGAGCGGTTATGACGAACATTCAAGCTTCGATGAACGGCTTGAGCGAGTTCGGCGTAAGCCGTACGCGTCTGACGCAAGGCTTGATCCCGCGCGCAGGCTCGCCGGAAGAAATCGCGAAGGTGGCACTGTTCCTGGCCTCGGACGATGCAAGCTTCCTGAACGGAACGGTCGTCACGGCGGACGCGGGCTGGACTTCTGCTTTTTAAGCGATTGATTATAGCTAGAACAACAAGAAGGCACCCGCTGAAGGGTGCCTTCTTGTTTTCCCCGCTGCCTATTTGCCGACTAATACGAATACATTCTCGTCCGGGGCTTCCATGACGGCGATATGTCCGGACTCGGTTGCGAACGGGGTCCTGATCCATTGAATTTCTGTATTCTTGCGAAGTTCATTATAGGCCTGCTGAACATCCTCCACATCGATTTCGATTTCTGTGAAGTTAATATCGGGATGATTGCTTAGCACAAGCTCGGAGCTATTTTCCAACGGAAACTTTAAACCGATCAAGGTCCAAGTCAAACCATTCTCTAAAGCCCGTTCGATCTTCCAGTTCTCAATTAACCCTGCAGAGGTATAGAACGAAAGCAACTTCTCAATAGTTTTGGTATGAATACAGACGCAATCCAACTTTTTGAACATGTTGAGCCATCCCCTTCTTCATCTTAGTGAGCTTATTCTTGGGTGCTTGCTGGTACTTCTTCGTTGTATTTCTTGCAATGAAAATGTCTGGCGGCAGTCGAACCAGCTGCTTGCTTGTATTTCGTACAATGGGAAAATGAGCCCAACCGCCGAATAGCCTTGATTCCACCGCTAACTACAAACTTCCATTGTACGGAATGCAATGAGGCCTCCCCTACCGATCGAATGGCTTGTTTCCATTGTATGAAATACACTGAAGCATGCCGGGCAAGTACAAGAGTTGTGCCATCCCGACCGCACTTGTTAGTGTAGCGGACCGGGTTGCACCATTTCTTTACAATGCTTGCTCAGTTGGAAGCGGCAAGCCGATGCAGCATTCCGCAATCTCAGCTCCCCCAGCCATGTGGTATGATGAGGAGGAAATCATAGCGAATGACCGCCCAGCGCGGAATCAAGGGGATACGCTTACGATGAGCACGAGTCCGATTACAATAGGCATGTTCGCTCACGTCGATGCGGGCAAGACGACGTTGGCCGAGCAGCTGTTATACCATACGAATAGCATTCGAGAGCGGGGCAGAGTCGACCATAAGGACGCTTACCTCGATTCCCACGATATTGAACGGGCCAGAGGCATCACGGTGTTCGCGGATCAGGCCGTCATGTCCTATCAAGGCACGACTTATTATTTGATCGATACGCCGGGCCACGTCGATTTCTCGCCGGAGATGGAGAGGGCCATTCAAGTGATGGATTACGCCGTCCTCGTCGTCAGTGCGGTGGAGGGCGTTCAAGGCCATACCGAGACAGTGTGGCAGCTGCTGCATAAGCACCGCATCCCGACGTTCTTCTTCATTAACAAAATCGACCGGGTCGGAGCTGACGCAGACCGCGTACTCGAAGAAATCCGTCAGACCTTAACACCGGATGCATGCAGCATTACGGGATGCCTTACCGATCAAGGGGGAGTCGGCGAAGCGCTGCGCGAACATATCGCCGAGCGGGACGAGCAACTGCTGGAGATGTTTCTGTCGGGCGAAGTCAGCGATGCTTATTGGCTGGATGCACTGGAGCAAATGATTCGCGGCAGCCGGATCTTCCCGTGCGCAAGCGGGTCTGCGTTGCAAGATACGGGTGTCCTCGACTTTCTCGTTCAGCTGCACAAGCTGACCGCAACGAATTACGACAAGCGGGCACCATTCGGCGGACTCGTCTATAAAATTCGGCACGACCTAAGCGGCGTCCGGATGACTTATATGAAAGCGCGGAGCGGCACGTTGAAAGTCCGCGAAGAGCTGTACTATTCAAGCGGCGGGGAGAGAATCTGCGAGAAAATTTCGCGTCTTCTTCTCGTGAACGGAAGCAAGCTGCAGCCGGTCGATCAAGTAAGCGCCGGCGACTTGTTCGCGGTTGTCGGACTGACGGGCGCCGAGGCCGGACAAGGCACGGGCGCGGATTCGGATTCGGACAAGATTGCCTATGAGATGGTGCCGACGCTGACGTCGAAAGTCATTTTCCCGGAGTCGCTTCATGTGAAGGACGTACTGAAAGCTTTTCGGACGCTCGATGCCGAAGATCCTTCGCTGAACGTCATTTGGGAGGAAGGCTTGCAGGAGATCCATATTCACGTCATGGGTCTTATTCAGTTGGAAGTGCTGCAGCAGCTCGTGCAGGACCGGTTCCAATTCGACGTCTCGTTCGGCAGTCCGGAAATTATGTATAAAGAGACGATCGCAAGCACCGTGCGCGGATACGGGCACTTCGAGCCGCTCAAGCATTACGCCGAAGTCCATCTGCTGCTCGAGCCCGGGGAGCGGGGAATCGGGATCGCGTTCGCCAGCGACTGCCACGTGAACGAATTGAGTCTCGGCAATCAGAACGTAATCAGGACGCATCTGTACGAACGGGATCATCACGGCTTATTGACGGGCATGCCGCTGACCGATATTCGCGTCACGCTGCTCCGTGGCGCCGGGCATAATGAGCATACGCATGGCGGCGATTTCCGGGAAGCGACGTTCCGCGCACTGCGGCAGGGACTGGAGAAGGCCGACAACGTGCTGCTGGAGCCGTACTACGAGTTCAAGATTAAATCGGAGATCGACCATTTGGGCAAAATATTGTCCGACATCCAGCGCGCCTCCGGACGGTTCGACCCGCCGCAGACGACAGCTTCCCATGCAACCGTAACGGGCCGGGTGCCGGTAGCGACCTTCATGGACTACAGCGCGGAGCTTGCCGCTTTCACGCATGGAAGAGGGAGCATTCAGCTCATCTTCGGCGGCTACGACCGCTGTCATAATGAGCACGAGGTGATCGAGCGCAAAGCGTACCGGAAGGACGCCGACCCGATGTATACTTCCTCCTCGATTTTTTGCGCGAAGGGGCATGGGTATATCGTGCCTTGGGACGAGGCAGAGGCGAAGATGCATCTGCTTTGACGGCGGGTGGCGGGCAGCGGGCAGTATCCCTAAGGATACTAGGTGTCATAATGTAACTACTTTCGGACGAGCCGTTCAAGGCGTATGATACTTCTGCAGACATGTACAATCTACAACCGCATCAGAAAATGAACGATAACGGGGTGTTCCTATGAAAGTATTAGTAACCGGAGCAACGGGCCAGCTTGGAGCTCTTGTCGTTGAATCGCTGCTGAAATCGATACCGGCGTCGCAAATAGCGGTCAGCGTCCGCGACCCGCGCAAGGCAGAGCATCTGAGCGCGCTTGGCGTAGACGTCCGTCATGGCGACTTCGACCAGCCGGAATCGCTGGAGAAGGCGTTCGCGGGCATCGACAGACTGCTCATAATCTCGAGCTCGGACGTGCATAACCGGATTCCGCAGCATAAGGCTGCCGTCCAAGCCGCACAAGCGGCGAAGGTAGGCTTCATCGCGTATACAAGCGTATCGAACGCGCAGGACAGCGCACTGTTCCTGGCCGGCGACCACCGCGAGACGGAGAAGGCTATTATAAGCTCGGGCATCCCGTATTCTTTCCTGCGCAATAACTGGTACTTGGAGAACGAGCTGGGTACCGTTCAAGCAGTAGCGAACGGTGCGCCGTGGGTGACCTCCGCCGGAACGGGCAGAGTCGGCTGGGCAAGCCGCCGTGATTACGCCGAGGCCGCTGCGATAGTGCTTGCCGGAGAAGGGCATGACCATTCCGTATACGAGCTTTCGGGCAAGCCTCTTACGCAAGAAGAGCTTGTTGCGGCTGTGTCCGAGGTGATCGGCAAGGATGTGCCGGTGATGAAGGTCGATGACGAGACGTACGGCAAGATTATGAGCGATGCAGGCGTTCCCGATGCGGTCGTTCCGTTCCTTGTTGAGGTTCAGAAGGCCATTCGCGCGGGCTCGCTGGAAGTCGAGATCAGCGATTTCGAGAAGGTGCTAGGCCGACCGGTCACGCCTCTGAACGAAGCGCTGCGGGCAATTTTGAACGCATAGGAAGATTAGTTGAATCAGCGAAGCGAAGGTCATTCCCGTAGAGGGGATGGCCTTTTTTACGTGCATGCAGCGCCTTCTTTACAATACCTACATGTAACCTCAATGGATTCCTAACATATCGATAACCGTTAGTTAATAGATCGGAAGTAAGATAATTCCATGCTGAGAAAGCAAATGAAAAACAAAGTGGAGGTCTGTCGAAAGTGAAGAACAAGATGGTACTGTTTGTCGTATTTGCCCTTATGATCGGACTCATTGCAGGCTGCGGATCGGACAAGAAGGAGAACGAAGAGACGAGCACGAGCACCACTGCTTCTAGCAATGCGACAGAACCGGCTGACGGTTCGAAGGCTGAGGATACGAAGAGCGGCGGAACGGACGCGAACGCAGCAACAGCAACGGACGCTGCCAAGTCGATTAAAGAACTGAAAGTAAGCTTCGTGCCATCCAAAGATCCGAACGACATCATTACGGCTACGGGTCCGCTGAAGGATCTGCTCAAAAACCAGCTGGCGACGGAAGGCTATATCGTGGACAAAGTCAGCATCGACGTCGGCACGACGTACGAAGCGGTAGGCGAAGCGATGACGGCGGGAACGACGGACATCGGCTTCATTCCAGGCGGTACGTACGTTCTGTACGGTGACGGCGCGGACGTGCTTCTCACGGCTACGCGTGCAGGCCTGTCCAACGATTCGGATAACCCGAAAGATTGGAACGACAACAAGCCGACGGCGCCGACGACGAACCAAGCGAGCTACTACCGCGCTCTGTTTATCGCTGGTCCTTCAAAGAAAGGTCAAGAGCTGGCGGCGAAAGTGAACGGCGGCGAGCAACTGACGTGGGACGACCTGAACAGCGCGAACTGGGCGGTGATGTCGACGTCTTCGTCCGCAGGTTACATCTACCCGACGCTTTGGCTGCAAAACAACTATAAGAAGAGCCTGACGGACCTGGCGCACGTGGTCACTTCCGATTCGTACGCAAGCTCCTTCGCTCGTCTGGCTGCCGGACAAGCCGACGTCATCGTCTCTTATGCGGACGCTAGACGCGATTACGAGAGCAAATGGACGACGGACATGGCTCGCAGCAAGTCGATCTGGGATGAGACGAACGTGATCGGCGTTACGCAAGGCATCTATAACGATACGATCAGCGTGAGCAAGAAAGATCCGCTCATGACTGACGAGTTCCGCAAAGCGCTGCAGAACGCGTTCATCTCGATCGCACAGACGGAAGAAGGCAAGAAAGTCATCTCCATCTACAGCCATGAAGGCTATAAACCAGCTCAAACGACCGACTATGACGGCGAGCGCCAAGCGCAAGATCTCATTAAGAGCTTGAAGAAATAATAACCGCCTGATAGACGCAGCAGTTGTAACTGCATAAGTAATGACGAATAGAGATGAGAGCATCGGGCAAGCCGAATGTTCTCATCTTTTCCTAGTTCGAGACTATAGAATCGGGGTAGTTCTATGATCGCTTTCATCAACGTGGATAAGACCTATGCGAACGGCACGGCAGCGCTCAGCCAGATTAATTTGAAGATCGGGAAAGGCGAGTTCGTCGCGGTTATCGGCTTGTCCGGCGCGGGCAAATCGACGCTGATCCGCTGCATCAACCGGATGCACGACATTACCGGCGGCCAGCTGAACGTGGACGGCATCGACGTGTCGAAGCTGCGGGGCAAGCAGGTGCGGCGGCTCCGCCGAAGAATCGGCATGATTTTTCAATCGTTCAACCTTGTCACGCGAACGAGCGTCATCAACAACGTCCTCGTTTCGTTCGCGCCGGACCTGCCGATGTGGCGAAAGCTCACGGGCATCTACACGAGGGATCAGAAGCTTAAAGCGTTAGAAGCGCTTGAGAAGGTCGGCATTCTGGACAAAGCATTCGTGCGCGTCGACCAGCTTTCCGGCGGACAACAGCAGCGGGTGGCGCTGGCTCGCACGCTTGCGCAGAGCCCTGACATCATTCTGGCGGACGAGCCGATCGCCTCCTTGGACCCGGTGACGTCGAAGATGGTCATGGACGATTTCAAGCGGATCAACCAAGACATGAATATTACGGTCATCATGAACATTCACCATGTGGAGGTGGCGCTTGATTATGCGGACCGAATTATCGGCGTCCGGAAGGGTGCCGTCGTGTTCGACGGTCCGTCCGGCAAGGTGACGCAGGAGATTCTTGATTATATATACGGCGGCGGCGGTCCGAACGATGAAGCGGCGGCTTCCTTGGAAGAGGAGCGTAGCACTCATGTACGATAAAATATTCCCGCCCAAGCGAATCGTTCTTCCTAGCGGTAAGACGGTGCTGCAGCGGCGTACGAGAGTACCGCTCATCGTGCTGCTGTTAGCCGCCGCAGTTGCGTGGTCAGTGCAGTTGACCGAATTCAACCTGCATATGCTTGTGACGCGCATCGGCGAATTTTTCAAATTCATCGGCGATATGACCCCTCCGCGGTGGGATTACTTGCCTCATCTATGGCGCGCCTTAGCAGCCACGCTTCAGATGTCTCTGCTCGGCTCGATGCTGGGCTCCTTGCTGGCACTTCCGATGGCCGTTGCGGCATCAACCAACATTATCCGTAACCGGGCGCTCGTCTCACTGGCCAAAATCGTTCTCAGCCTGCTTCGTACGCTGCCCACGCTGGTGACAGCGCTCATCGCGACGTTCGTCTTCGGACTCGGACCGATGGCGGGCGTGGTGGCGATTATGCTGTTTACGGTGTCGTATGTCGGAAAACTGCTCTATGAGCAGATCGAGAACATCGATATGGGACCTTTCGAAGCGATGGAATCGATCGGGATGACTCGGCTCGAAGCATTTCGTTATGCCGTTATTCCTCAAGTGCTGCCTAGCTATTTGTCGACATCGTTATTTTGTTTCGAAGGGAACGTCCGGTATGCTTCCATCCTCGGCTATGTCGGAGCGGGCGGCGTCGGGCTGCTCATTAACGAGAATATTGGCTGGCGGGATTATGGGGGCGTCGGCATGATCATAACGGCGCTCATCGTGACGGTGTATGTGATCGAAACGGTCAGCGAGCATTTTCGCAAAAAGCTGATTTAAGGGAGACGTTCACGCTATGACGACACTAGAAAAACAACTGCTCGCTGCACCGAACAACCGCCGGTACAGGGTGACCGTTACGGCGATCGTCCTACTGCTGTTGGCGTGGTCGCTTGCTGCTGTCAGCTTCAAGGATATGAATGAAAGCGGCTGGAACATAGCCGTTCGTATACTGTCCGGCATTACGCATCCCGATCTGGACCTGCTGCTCAACGTATCGGAGCAAAGCGTACCTTACCTGCTGCTTCAGACGGTGGCGATCGCTTTCATGGGCACGATCGTCGGCGCCGTCGTGTCGGTGCCGCTCGCGTTCCTTGCGGCGTCCAATATCGTGCCGAAACCTGCCGCATGGCTGACTCGGCTGCTGCTTATTGCGATCCGGACGATTCCGGCGCTCGTCTACGGCTTAATGTTTATTCGCGTATCCGGGCCGGGGCCGTTCGCAGGGGTGCTGACCGTCGGCATTACGTCGATCGGCATGCTCACGAAGCTGTACGTGGACGCGATCGAGGAATTGGACGTGCGTGTGCTTGAGTCGATGACGTCGATCGGCTGCACGACGTTCGAGAAAGTGCGCTTCGGCATTATACCGCAGCTGCTGTCCTTGTTCTTGTCGGTGACGATCTACCGGTTCGACATGAACATGCGCGAAGCGTCGATCCTAGGGTTGGTAGGCGCCGGCGGTATCGGCGCGCCGCTCATCTTCGCGATGAACAGCTACAAGTGGAACCAGGTCGGATCGATTCTGATCGGACTGGTCATTCTCATTCTGCTTATCGAGTGGATATCGAACAAGCTGCGGGCGCGGCTCGTCCAAGGGTAGAGGGCGGGGGCGCTCCGGGCGAAGCCAAGAGGCACGTTCACGCGGCGCGGGTGTATCGCACCGCATGCCAACTAGGTGCCTAATGGCACCTAGTTGAGCATGAATGCGTCGCCGCCCGCTATCCGACGACTTTCCAGTTGTGATCGCAAGCAGCGCGGACTGTGCCGTGCTTCCGGATATAGTCGGCGATAATTTCGGCCATGTCCGTTGTCACTTCCCGCACCACCGGCTTGTCTTTCATCATGTCGAAATTGCCTCCGCCTCCTGCGCGGTAGCTGTTCATCGCGACTTCGAAGGAGGCATCCTGCTCCATCGGCTCCCCGTTCCACAGCAGCTTCACGACACGCTGGCCCTCTGGTTGCGAAATATCAAGCATGTACTCGATGCCTTCCCACATATCGTAGTTGAAATGCTGCGGCTTCGGCTCCAGATAAGCCGTGCTGATCCGCAAGCCTCCGGTGCGCTCATCCAATTCGAAGTAACGGGCATTCTGTTCGAGCGCTTCCCGAATATCGCGGCCCATCAGACGGATGACCTTAAGCGTGTTCGGATACATGTAGTTGGACACAACGTCCCGCATCGTAATTTCCTTATCGAACCCCCGCGCCTCATCGGTAAATATCGAAGCGCACGAGATCGGAGCGTCCATCGTCTCCATCTGCACCCGGTTTACGAATTCGGTGAATGCGTGATCGGTCTGCCGCGCCGCGAAAGGATCAGCGATCGTCAAGTCCCCTTCGGCTATGCCGATCGGCTGATCGAGCCATTGCTGGGTGAGCCGCTCGTCCTCGGCGAACATGTCCATCAGTTCGCACTCCGGTTCCGTATCCTCCTCCACCATCAGCAGCTCTGCCGCTTTATGGCGAAGCGTCCATCGGCCATCCGCTGCAAGATCGAACGTCAGCCCGATCTTGGCGAGCGCCTGGCCGGCGTAGCCAGGCTGTGCGATCGTTACTCCGTTCAGTTCGCCCGCAATCAGCCGATGCTGATGGCCGGTCAACAGCACATCCATCCCTTCGAGCCGGATGCACATCTCGTAGCCTTGATTTTCGCCCGTCAGCGGTTCGGTCGCTTCTCCGGTCGACAGGCTTCGCTCGAAGCCGCCGTGATAGCTGACGATGACCGCATCCGGGCGTTCGTACTCGCGAATATGCGTAATCCAGCGTTGAGCTGCGCTGAGCGCATCGTGGAAGGCCAAGCCCTCGATATGGCTGGGCCTCTCCCAGTTCGGAACGAAGGGCGTCGTTACGCCGAGCACGGCAATTCGGATGCCCTCTCGCATTTCGAATATCCGGTAGGGTTGGCCGAATGCCGGCTGCCCGTCCGACTCCCGTACAATATTGGCGGACAGCCAAGGGCACGAAGATTGCTCCATCACATCGCTTAGCAAGCCAAGGCCATAGTTAAACTCATGGTTGCCGATCACGGCCGCATCGTAACGAAGCGTCTTCAGCGCTCTTGCGGCAGGATGCGTGCCGTTCCCCGCGCCATTCGCATAGCGGGACATTAAGGGCGAGCCTTGCAGCCAGTCCCCGTTATCGATGAGCAGCAGCGACGGATCAAGGCTTCGCTCCTTGCGGATAATGCCCGCAAGCTTCGCCATTCCGAGCGGCTTATTCCCCGGGCTCCGGTAATCGGTCGGATAGATGAAACCATGCAGGTCGCTCGTTTGCAGAATCGTGACGGCAACGGAATGAGGCATATTCAAGGGGGAGTTCCTCCTGTCTGAATGAATGAAATCTATAGTCACGACAAAGTCGCGTTTGTACGGATGCGGCCAGATGTGTCCCGATGTGTCTTGATGCGGTCTGATGCGGTCTGATGCGGTTTGATGTGTCCTGATGCGGTCTAATATGGCTTGATGTGGTCTGATGTGTCCTGATGTGTCCAAATGTGGTCTGATGTGTCTGATGTGACCTGATGCAGTCTGATGCGGTCTGATGTGTCCTGATGTGTCTGATGTGACCTAATGTGTCTGATGTGACCTAATGTAGCCTGTTTGTGATTGGAGCTGCTCTGAACGTTGGAAAGCTTCGTTGCACTCCGTACAACGAAAAGAGCCGATATGTTCGGATAAACAGATCTCATTGCACTTTATACAACGCAAAATGACAGTTACCCCCGCGCTTTTGCGGTTGTTCGGCGGTGGCGGCAATTGTGCGTTGTACGAAATACAACGAACCGGTTCCGTTGAGCGGTAATGGACAGATTT
>NZ_BILZ01000098.1 GCF_004000825.1 Paenibacillus kobensis NBRC 15729
TCAAGAGATGCCGGTCGGCATTACGTTGACGGGATCGGATAACGAGACGGACGCAGGACAACTGCGATACATCATCGTTAATGGGCCGCAGCATGGCCGATTGACGGGTACGGGCAGCGAGCTGACGTACACGCCGGACAATGGTTATACCGGAACAGACTCGTTTACGTTTAAAACAAACGATTCGGAGTCGGACAGCGCTCCGGCGGTTATCACCGTTCAAGTGCGTCCGCTGAATCCGCTCGATGGATGGGTCGGCAGCAGAGCGCAAGGCGAGACCTCGCCTTACGTCATCGTAACGCCAGGCAGCCCGATGAAATTGTCTGCAGTAAGCGCATTGTCGGCTGAACGTGTCGTTGCAACGGTGAACGGCGTACAAGTCGAACTGCACTTGAATAACGCGGTAACGGCGGAAGCCGATGGCAAGAAAGTATGGAGCAATACTCAATTCCGCTTGTCCGATGCAATCGCGGCGGGAGATTACAAAGCGGTGTTCGTCGCCTACGACGCAGCGGGACACGTGACGCAGGAAGAGAAAGCGGAGCGTCAGCTTGAAGACAACGCTTATCACGTCCGCACCGAAGTGAATCTGCTCGGCAAGATTACGGATCAGAAGACGAAGCAGCCGATTGCAGGCGCACTCGTTACGCTGTACGACCTGACGGGTACTGTGAAAATTGCGGGTCCGTTTACGACGGAAGCGGACGGCAAATACCATTTTGATCAGATCAGAACCGGTGAATACTTGATTGTTATTAAGAGCGACGGATACGGAACGCGTTCGAGCATGCTCGAGGCGCTGCCTACCGACCTCGTCAGCACGGTCATCGAGCGTAACTACGAGCTCGTCCGGTTCAATCTCGGACTGACGGCCAGCCCGAGCGCGATTGTCGGCGACGGCGTGACGACATCGAAGCTGACGGCAGTACTGAAGGATAAAGACGGCAAGCCTATTGCGGGCGTCGAGGTAGAATTCTCTGCACCGCGCGGCTCGTTCGTAGACGGAACGCCGGGTATCCATTTGACCCAGAAGGCCATTACGGATGCTCAAGGCGTAGCAGTCGTATCGTACCGTTCGGACAAGATCGAAGGCATTCTGTCGCAAAATATTCCAGTCACCGCTACGGTCGATGACCAAGAGCATCAACTGTACGCTGTCGAACAAGTTATCGTGACGTTCCAGCCTGCTTCCATCCAAGGCATCGTCACCAATAATACGGATACAGACGGAGACGGCCGTCCTGATCCGGTAGTCGGCGCTATCGTCCGTATCGTGAAGGATTTTAACGGCGACGGAGTTGTCGACTTCTCGGCAGAGGCCGTTACCGGACCTGACGGAAGCTACTCGATCGCGATTCCTCGCGGCGAAGAAGATTATACGGTATCCATTACGAAGACCATTACGCTGGGCAACCAATCGAAGACGATTACGATTGAACAGCCGGCGCGAGCTGGAACGGTGACAGGGGCAGGCGGAGAAGTATTCGCCTCCAAGAAGACGATCAGCGGCATTATTAATACGAAGCAACCGAGCGGCGATGTGTGGCTGTCGCCTCCGGTTACAAGCAACCTGAAAGTGTATTTGAAAGACGCTCAAGGCCAATATGTACTCGACGAAACGACAGGTAAGCCGAAAGGCTTCACGGTAACCGCGGACGGCGTATTTACGGCTACGAATTTGACGCAGGGCGAGTATTCCCTCGAGATTCGGTTCTTGAATACGGATGGGCAAGAGATTATCGTGAACCAACGCAAGGATGGCTCGCTGCCGAAAGTAAGCGTGACGGTCGACGGGCAGCTGAACATCCAAGAAGAACTGATTGACCCGTATGGTACGATTACCGATTCCCAATCGGGACAAGTGGTAGAGGGTGTACATGTCGTTCTCTATTATGCGGATACTCAGCGCAACCGTGACAACGGCGTAACACCGAATACGGAAGTCGTGCTGCCGGTCTTGACCGGATTCGCGCCGAACGATAATAAGAACCCGCAGTTGAGCGATATCTACGGCAAATATGCGTATATGGTATACGCGCATACGGACTACTATTTAGTGGCTACGAAGAGCGGATATGATACGTATACGAGCCCGACGATATCCGTCGAGAAAGCGATTGTACGGCATGATATCGTCATGAACCGTCCTGTTTATACAGGCGGCGGAGTGATTACGCCTCCGGCTACGACACCTCCGGTGTCAGCGCCGACGGAAGTCTCGACCAACGTAACGATCGAGCAAAGTGTCTACCCAGCGGAAAGCGAAGTGCCGGTGACGGTGTCGTATGACATCATTTCGGGTCCAACGGCTGAAGGCACCATCCAGCTGGAGCTCCCTGAAGGCGTTCAAGTGATCGATCTGGATGGCGGCAAGTTGGAAGGTTCGGCCATCGTATGGCCAGCTTCCTCGAAGACCGACAGTTTCCACCCTGTGCTGAAGCTGCCTAAGATTGACGGCAAGGAACAGAAAGTCGAGCTAGTGTCTGCCTTCGTTAACAGCAAAGGAGACAAGAGCGGCATCGCTTCCGTCATCCTAAACATCGTCGATGGCGAGCATGAGCATATCCGGTACATTCAAGGCTACCCGGATGGAAACTTCAAGCCGAACAGAAGCCTGACCCGTGCAGAATTAGCGGCTATTATGGCTCGTCTGATCGGCAAGTATGACGGAGCAGACCCTGGCTACAAGGACGTAGACAGCGACTTCTGGGCATACGGCTACATTAAAGCAGTGACGGAAGCCGGTTTGTTCACAGGATATGAAGACAACCGCTTCTTGCCGAATCAACCGGTATCCCGCGCTGAGCTGGCTGTTGTTATGGTCCGGTACCTGGGGCTGAAAACCGGAACGCCGGTCGAGCTGCACTTCACCGACGTTAAAGGCCATTGGGCAATGTCCTCGATCGAGGCCTTGTTCCGCAACAGCATGATCACCGGTTATGAGAACGGTACTTACAAGCCTTCGAATTCGATTAAGCGCGTAGAAGCGGTGACACTTATCAACCATATGCTCTACCGCGGTCCGCTTCATGACATCGAGCCGACTTTCCCTGACGTTCCTGCGAACTATTGGGGCTTCGGGCATATCGAAGAAGCGTCCGTATCGCATGAATCGACGTACGATGAGCAAGGCGAAGAGCACTTTATTAAACAGATCGAAGATCAAGTGAAATAACGACGATCCATGAATACGACAAGCGGGTACGAGGCGATATGCCGACGTACCCGCTTGTTTGTTTTTGTATGCTGGAATGGGACTGAAATCACAATTGTTAAATCTTTGACAAAAATTAATCGATTTGTTAAAAGGATTGAACTTTGGAGGGCAGTGTTCGTATTGTAGATTTATAAAGTTGGTGATACAATTTGTATCAATAAACCGATATAAGGGGGCGAGTGATATACGTTATGGATCACAAACCACTCGAATATCCTCGCCTTTCCATAAGGAGACAGGGGACGAATGACAGAATTCCAGCTGCTCGGCAACGGCTATGAGCAGACAGCCAAGGAAGAGTCCGGACATGGCGGCTATCGCAGTCATTGGGAGCATCTTTATGATGAGCTTCGCCGATTGGATCTGCTCATTCGCATGGAAATTGAACGGATGGCAATACGGGAGGAGTCGCAAGACGAATTGACGCGCGCCTATCCTGGACTTGCCTTAACCCGTGAGGAAATGGTACGGCTGCTGAATGAAAGCGCGGAGTCGGCCGAAATGATAGCGGTTCACGAGCAAATTCGGCTGTTCGAGATGGAAGAAGAATTGAGCGCGCTCCGTGAAACGATCGAGCAGCGCGTTCAATTAACGGGGCGGCATGGAGCCGGTCTGCCGCTTCGGCGGATCGCTGCTTGGTTCGGGCTCGACCGTTACGAATATGATTGTCTGATCCTTGCCGTCGCGCCGCAGGCGGATGTCAAATACGGCAAGCTGTTCGGTTATTTGCAGGACGATGCGACAAGCCAGCGTCCGACCGTCGCGATTGCACTTCGTCTGTTCCAGACGAGGGGTGCAGCGGGCGGAAGGCTGCTGTCTTATTGGCTTCCGGGGTCAACGCTGCGTTCGCAGCAACTGGTGGAGCTGCAAGCCCGGCCTATCGACGCGCATGCTCAGTCGTTGATTGCATCCGTTATTAAACTGGATGCCGGGATTGCGCAATTCATTATGGAGCCTGACCGCCTTGATGCGCGGGCGGCAGACATGGCCCGATTGATGCCGGCGTCCTCTAGCAGGGCATATGACGACCAAGCTCGGATGAACACGGCTGGCGTTGCTGACGCCGCATCCGAAACGCTCGCGCAGCGGCTTGCAGCTATGCTCGCCGCGCCGTCAGCGAATAAGCCGTCGGCATATTTGTTGTACGGGCCTTCCGGTTCAGGCAAGTCCGCTGTGGCGGCAGCCGCTTTCGAGAAGGTAGGCATTCCGCTGCTGATGGCCGATCTGAGCTTGCTGCCGGAGCATCCGGAAGCGATGACGTCGATGCTTCGCATGCTTTGCAGGGAAGCGGGATTGCGCTCCGCGGCACTGGCTTTGAACGGCGCGGAGCGGCTGAACGAAGGAGACCGGCCTGCGCCGATGCTCCACTGGCGTATGCTGCAAGAGCATTGCAGCCGGGTGCCGCTGCCGCTGCTTCTGCTCGGAACCGACCGCATCGTCCCGTCAGGCGGCAGCTTCCGCATCCCCATCATCGAGCTTGAGCTTGCGCTTCCGCCCGTGCGGGAGAGAGCCGCCCGCTGGGAGCAGCGGGCGGAACAATCGGCCGTGCCGGTCGATGCGGCGGTCGATTGGCTCGCTATCGCCGAGCGGTACAAGCTGACCGCAGGCGCCATCGATGAAGCGTGGCAGCTCGCGGAATCGTTGGCGCGCTGGCGCAGCAGCGGAGCGGGCCTTGACGCAGCCGTCTCGGCGGACGATATACGCGAGGCTTGCCGCCGCCAGAAGCAGCACCGTCTTGGCGATATCGCGACAAGAATTGTGCCGCAGTGCAAGGTGGAGCAGCTCGTTCTGTCGGTCGACCAATTGCGCAAAATCCGCCAGATCATCAGCCAGTACGAGCAGCGGCAGCGGGTGCTGACGGAATGGAATTTTCACGGCAAGCTGTCGAGGGGCAAAGGGACGAACATCCTGTTCGCCGGACCGCCCGGTACGGGCAAGACGATGGCGGCGGAGGCGATCGCGGGCGAACTTGGACTAGATCTGTACCGGATCGACCTGTCTCAAATCATTAGCAAGTATATCGGGGAGACCGAGAAGAACTTGCGCCGCTTGTTCTATGAGGCAGAGAACAGCAATGCTGTTCTGCTGTTCGATGAAGCCGACGCTTTGTTCGGCAAACGGTCCGAGGTGAAAGATTCCCACGACCGCCATGCCAACACGGAAGTCGCTTATTTGCTGCAGAAGATGGAAGAGTACGAAGGCATGTCCATTCTCGCTACGAATCTGCAGCACAACATGGATGAGGCGTTCGCGCGCCGGATGGCGTTTCGGATCGAATTCGCCGTGCCGGAGGAGGAGCACCGATACCGGCTGTGGATGTCTATGTTCCCGGAGGAGGCTCCCCGGGGCAATGATATCGATTACGTCTTCTTGTCCCGCCATATCCGGTTGTCCGGCGGCAATATCAAGAACGCGGCGCTGACGGCCGCTTATCTTGCAGCGGAGGACGGTACGCCGATTGGGATGCGCCATCTCATCCGGGCGGTCAGACAGGAGTTCGACAAGCTCGGCAAGCTGTGTCTGCGCGAAGATTTTGGTCCTTATTACGATTGGACATGACAGATCAAAGGAGTGTGGTCCATTGGCAACAGATACCGTGATTGCCGACGTCGGAGATTCCTTGCTGCGGCTGCTGCGGGAAGGGATGAGCGATTTGGTGCAGTCAAGCTCGATCGTGCTGCTCTCCCCTGCGGACGTCGAAGGGCAGAATGTCAGCCTGACGCTGTTCTTGTACTACATAGCGGAGAATCCGCATCTCAAAAACAATCAAATGGGTTATTCGGGCTATTCGGAGCGGCCGCCGCTTGCGCTGGATTTGTATTACATGCTTACGGCGTATACATCGGTGCAGGACATCGGGCAAAAATCGCTCGAAGAACAGCGGGTTCTCGGCCGGGCGATGCGTCTGCTCAATGATAACAGTCTGCTGCACGGATCGCGGCTGCAAGGTTCGCTCCACGGTTCGGACGAGGTGCTGCGCGTCACGATGAATCCGCTTGCTTTGACGGAGCTTACGTCCATCTGGCATGCGATTCCGAAGCAGCATTACCGGCCGTCCATCGGTTACGTCGTGTCGCCCGTGCTCCTTCGCTCCGATGCGGAGACGGAAGGGCCGCGCGTACGCACGAGCTTGCTGTCCGTCGGCCAGAGCGAGGCGCAATCATGAGCGGCGCATGGGAGCCGACATTGGCCGGACAGCCCGAGCAGCTGTTAACGGTCGTATCAGTGGCCGTACGGCCTTTCGATGCTATTGCGCCTGGCGGCACGCTCGTCGGCGATGTGACCGTGCGGCTGGCCGGCGCGGAGAAGCCGCCGATCCGGAACCGGAGCGGCTGGTATATATACACCGGCTTGAAGAGCGGAGACTATACGGTGCATGTGGAGTCGGAATATTACATGGGCGCCGGTCAGACGGTGACGGTTCCGCCTTCTGCGGAGTCGCTGCCCGTAACGGTCGACTTACCGCTTTTTCCGAAGCCAAGCTATCCGTTCGCCAGCCATCTTACTCTTATTCGCACCGTTGTGCAGCGGCAGGCTAGCCGGCCGGCAGAAGGAGCAGCTGTGAGGGTAGACTTGTTCGAGCCGGAGAGCAGCTATTCGGCGACTTTAGCCGCAGCGGCTGATCTGGGGGCACCGAAGCTGAAGCTTGCGGGCGTTGGGCTTGATGCATGGTCCCCTGGCAGCGTGCTGCTGCTCAAGGATACGCAAGCCGGCCGGCTGGAGTATGTCCGGTTGGCACCGTCCATTCCGGCGAACGCAGCGGCGGAAGGCTACCCGCTGGCAGAGCCGGTCCGGTATCCGCATCAAGCGGGCACCTCTGTCTATGCCGTGAAGCCGGTGAGCCATTATGAGGTTTTGGCCGACAGCCGCGGCGAAGCGGCCATCCCTGTCGCCCGTGTGCCGCTCAGCAGAGGCTTCGTTGCCTTAACGGTATCGCAGGACGGCTATGCAACGATCCATCGGGATATTCAGTGCGAGGAAGGCCGGACGGCATCGCTCGGCATTCTGACACTGTTGTCTATATAGCAATCGTTAATTTATCCATGTCGAGGAGGAAATGACCATGCCGGAATATTTGTCCCCAGGCGTATATGTGGAAGAGATTGAGATCGGCAGCAAGCCCGTAGAGGGCGTATCGACGAGTACAGCGGGATTTCTAGGCGCGACGGAGCGCGGAACAACGAAGCCGGAATTCGTCTCGAGCTGGCTGGAATTCCAGCGTAAGTTCGGCAGCTACACGGATGCATCGTATTTGCCGTATGCGGTGCAAGGCTTCTTCGATAATGGCGGACAACGCGCCTATATCGCGAGAGTCGTCAGCAAAACAGCCGTCACAGCAACGTACATTCTCAAAAACGATGAAGACGACGCGCTGCAAGTGTCCGCCATCGGCGAAGGGGACTGGGGCAACCGGATCGCCATCAAAGTAGCAGCGGGGTCGGCAGGTGCGGATACGTTCAAAATCTCGGTCTTCTATTGGAAGAAGCTGCCGAAGGCGCTCTATGATCCAGAGACCGATACGAAGACGCTGCCGCGTCCGTCTGCCGTCGAGCAGTACGACAACGTTACGATCGATCCGGAGTCTCCCGATTATTTTGGCAAAAAAGTAAACAACAGCTCTCACCTGGTCCGTCTTGGCGCTGCCGCTGGCAAGCCGGTGCTGCTGCCGGATGCGAGCGCTGCTGCTTATCTGGGAGGCGGCGACGATTTCGGGGGTACGGCAACTGCGCTTGTGCTGGACGACTTCATCCGCAGCGATACGGATCAGCCGGGCCAGCGCAAAGCATTGACGGCGCTTGATGGAATCGATGACATCTCGCTGCTTTATTCGCCGAATGCATTGGCAGTTGCAGGCCTCGCACAAGCGCTCATCTCGCACAGCGAGCTGTTGAAGGACCGGTTCGTCGTGCTCGACTCGGAATCGCAGAAGAAGGTCGATGAGCTGTCGCCGCGCGACGATATCGAGGATACGAAATATGCTGCATTCTATTACCCATGGGTCAAAGTGATCAACCCGGAGACGGGCAGCCAACAGACGATTCCGCCGGGCGGACACGTACTCGGTCTGTATGCACGGACGGACGTTGAACGCGGCGTACATAAGGCGCCGGCCAATGATACGCTGCGCGGCGTCGTCGATCTGGAGTTCCAGATTACGAAGGGCGAGCAGGATATTCTTAATCCGAAGGGCGTGAACGTCATCCGGGCATTCCCGGGCCGCGGCATCCGCGTCTGGGGCGCCAGAACGATGTCCAGCGATGCGCTCTGGAAATATGTGAACGTACGCCGCTTGTTCATCTTCTTGGAGGAATCGATCTACAACGGTACGCAGTGGGTTGTGTTCGAGCCGAACGACGACAAGCTGTGGGCACGCGTAAGACGGACGGTCAACGAGTTCCTGACGCGCGTATGGCGCGACGGCGCGCTCGTAGGCAGCAAGGCAGAGGAAGCGTTCTTCGTGAAGGTGGACCGTTCTACGATGACGCAGGACGACATTAACAACGGCCGCTTGATCGTGCTGATCGGCGTAGCGCCGGTCCGTCCGGCCGAGTTCGTTATTTTCCGCATCGCGCAGCTGTCTGGCAGCGCCGACTCGCAATAATATACGGAATTACTAATTATTCGTTAGGGGGAAGCAAGCGATGGCAACGGGTCAAAGAAAGGATCCATACCGCAATTTCCGGTTCCGGGTTGAAATCGACGGCTTGCAGCAAGCAGGCTTTACTGACGTAACCGGCTTCGATTCCACGGTCGACGTCGTCGAGTACCGCGAGGGCAACGAGGTGACGACGGTACGCAAGCTGAGCGGCTTGACGAAGTACGGCAACATCAGCCTCAAGTGGGGCATTACCGACTCGACGGAAATTTACAATTGGTATATCGAAGTGACCAAGGGCAACGTTCAGCGCAAAAATATTTCGATCGTCCTCGTCGACGAGACGGGCAGCGACAAGTCGCGTTGGAACTTTATCAATGCATGGCCATCGAAGTACGACGCTCCTGACTTCAACGCGAAGAGCAGCGAAGTCGGCATCGAGTCGCTTGATATTGTGCACGAAGGCATGGTCCGCGAAAGCTAGAACAGCTGGCCGGTTGCGACGGCAATGACGGCGGGGACCGCGCAGCAGGGCTGGCAGCTGCTCCTGAATGGGAAGCTGGCACTCAGGTTGCCGGTCCGGCCGCTGCCGGCGCCAGGTTATCGAGGGCGAAGAATATTCGCGCGGATGATGCGGCGGTCGAGGCCGATATGAACCGCGGATAACGCAGATAAAAAGAGTGATCCAAACATACGGCGAGAGGATGAAGTCATAATGGCTTTCGTAACCGAATTCGAATTTGTGCTCCCGAAAGGCTATGTCGATAAGCAAGGCACGCTGCACCGTACCGGGACGATGAGATTGTCGACGGCGGCGGACGAGATATTGCCGCTCAAGGACCCGCGCGTTCAGCAGAACCCGGCATACCTAACGATTATTTTGTTATCGCGTGTTATTACGAAGCTAGGCGATCTCCAGGTGATTAACCCGGCCGTGATCGAAGGGCTGTTCTCGTCTGATCTTGCGTTTCTGCAATCGTTCTACAAGCGGATCAACGATGACGGCAATGCTTCAATCGAAGCGGAATGTCCGAAGTGCGAGCATCATTTTCACTTGGAGATCGCTGCTGCGGGGGAGTATTAAGCGGCTACCCGGTTGAACGGCTCTATGAGGAAGTCGCTTTCATCGCGTATTACTTTCATTGGAAGCATGACGACATTATGGAGATGGATCATCGGGAGCGGCGGCGCTGGTGCGAGGAAATATCAAGGATTCACCGGAAGACGAGCAAGGAGCCGAAAAATATTTTTGCGACATGAGCGGTGTAGGAGGGGCGGTACATGCCGACAGGAGCTAGGAGGGATCCGCTCGTCGGGTTCCGGTTTCTGATCGAACTCGACGGTCTGATCGCCGGAGGGTTCAGCGAAGTGCATGGAATCGAAGCGGAAATCGAGATGGAAGAGTACCGGGAGGGCGGCGTTAATACGTACATCCATCGGCTTCCCCGAATAACGCGGCAGTCGAATTTGACTTTGAAACGCGGCATGACCGGTTCGGAAGAACTGTACCTCTGGTTCAAGGCCGCTTCTGAAGGCTGGCTGTCGAAGAGGCGCGAAGGCTCGATCATTCTATTAGATGCGGACGGCAACGAAGCTTGGCGGTGGAATTTCGCCGGCGCTTATCCGGTCAAATGGACCGGTCCCGAGCTGCGGGCGGACAGCAGCGGAGTCGCGGTGGAAGCGATTGAAATTGTCCATCAAGGCTTGAAGGTTAACGGGATATGACGCTGCGGTTTCGACTCGTGTCTGATCCTGGATTTGCCGCAATGCTGATGGCGAAGCATTCGGGAGAAGTCAGCCGGCCTGCCGCGATGGCTGCGCTTATCTATTTGATGGGCGAAGAGGAGCAGGAGCCAGCCGAGCGCATCGTCGAGCGGTGGAGGGAACGGACGGTTATCGTCCGTGACCGGGCGGAAGAGGCAGGCGCGGCATGGCAGGCCATGAACGGGCAGTTGCGGCGGCAGTTGCAGGTGCCGCCCCATAGCTTGCTGCGAAGCGAGCGCTTGCGTGATGAGAGCGGCAGGGCGCCGGTGTACCGTCCGCAGAAGGAGAATGATCGCGCGGCAGCAAGCGGCGAGCATTGGCAGGATGAGAGCGGCAATGCGCAGGTGCGCCGGCCGCAGCAGGAGGACGTAAGTACGGCGGTACGCAAGTCAGGCATGCAGCGGCATCAGCAACAGCAGCTTGCGCGGTCGGCGGATGCTATTACGCGGACAACGCGGGCATGGGCGGAACGCCATATGCCGCTGTCCCGAATCGGGGCCGGCAGCGGCACTTTCCAGCTTGGCGGTCCCGGATTCGGGCCGCTGAAGCAATGGCTGACGCTGCTCGTTCGAACAGACGAGGCTGGAGTAAATTCTCGCCAGGGAGGCGCACCAGTTTCCGGATCCCTGCCGCCGGGAGAACGTGCTAGGTTTGGTCCGGGCGTGGCAGGAGGCGGAGTGGCGCATCCGGCGGATAGCGGGCAGATGCTGTTAGGGACCGGGCAGATTCAGCATGCCGGTGAGGAGACTGGCGGCGGAATGCCGAATCGGGCCGGAATCGAACATAAGCCGCTGACACGGGGATCAGGCATTCGACCGTCGCAGCCCCTTACTAATGCGGACGGCTTAACGTTGTCCCGCAAGTCAGGAAGCGCGCAGTTGACGCCAGGGACTGAGCAGTTGTTGCGTGTCGGTCAGGAAGCGAGCGGCGGAATGCCGCGAGATACGGGAAGAGGCCGTATGCTGCTGGCACGGGGAACCGCAATTCAACCGCCGCAATCCCAGTCAGGCGCGGACGGCGAATCGTCGTCTCGCCTGACGGGGAACGTGCTGGTGCCGTTGGCAGCCGGGCAGTTGTTGCATACCCGTGCGGAAGCGGCAACCGGAGTGATACATCCAGCGCGAATCGGACAGAGGTTGCTTGGATCAGGCGGACAGCCCCATCTCCTTATGGGTGATGATGGTGAAACGCCGTCCCGTCCGGCGGGAAGGCGGATGCTTTCCCTTCCTCAATCGGGCAGCCGTCCTCTGATTGAGCAGGCGGAGATGATGCGGCGTGCATGGGCTGAGGCTGTATTGTCGCATAGTTCAAGACTCACGATGGGAGCAACTGCGCAGAGGATGACGCTGTCGAAGCTTTCTTTCCCCTCCATGATGGAAGAAGGGTCAACCGCGAGTGAACTTGCGTCAGCAACCGGAGGACGAGGGACGATTACAGCTGGTGTGGATCATTCACTTCAACTAGCGCGGAGTTATGCCGCCAGCGACACCGTTTCCTCCCCGGCAGCAATTTTCCGGAGGCTGAATCGAGCAGAGAATACTGCTCTAATAGGTCGA
>NZ_BILZ01000099.1 GCF_004000825.1 Paenibacillus kobensis NBRC 15729
GAGCCGCTGATGAAACGGCGCGAGCGGCTTGTCAGCCGGGTGAAGCGGTGGCTGGAATCGGAATGGAAAGAACGGCGCATAACGGACAAAACAGCGAAGACGAAAGCGAATGCGAAGCTGAACGCCTACGTGAAGAAAATGCCGTCCATCTCCGCTCCGCAGCTGTACCGCACATTGTTCGACGCCAAGACCGCGCATCCGGACGTGCCGAAATCAATCGCGAAGCGGACGCTGCAGCAATTGAAAGCAGGAGTCGTCGATCCGGAGGATCTGGCGCCGCTCGTCTATCTGCACATTCAAATGTACGGATTGGGGACGTCCCCATTCGACCATATTGTCATCGACGAAGCGCAGGACTACTCGCCGATGCAGCTGGAAGCGCTGAAGCTGTGCCAGCGCATTCCGTCCCTTACGGTGCTCGGCGATCTTCAGCAGGGCATCCATGATTATGCCGGTATACGGCACTGGAGCGAGCAGATGGAGCTGTTCGAATCGGACAACGTCGGATTCTACGAGCTCGACCGCAGCTACCGGTCGACGATGGAAATTATCGAATTCGCGAACCGCGTGCTCTCGGGCATGGATGGCGGCGTGAAGCCGGCGACGCCGGTATTCCGCAGCGGCGAACCGGTTGATGTGACCGCTTGCCCGCCGGACCAATGGGAGAATAAGCTGCTGTCGAGCATACAAGAATTACTCCAACAGAATATCTACCAGACGATTGCCGTCATCGGCAGAACGGCAGCGGAATGCGAACGGGTACATGCGCTGCTGGAGCAGGCCGGTCTTGAAGCTTCGCTCGTTCAAAGCAAGCAGCCGGCGTATAGGGGAGGCTTGACGGTCGTACCGGTCTATTTGTCCAAAGGGCTGGAATTCGACGCCGTCCTCATTTCCGATGCCGGAGCGGATGCTTACGGCGAGCTTGACGCGAAGCTGCTGTATGTGGGCTGTACGCGTGCTCTGCATAAGCTTTCTCTGTTGCATCAAGGGGCACTGACACCGCTTGTGCAGTCCTCTGTTGGCTCGTCGGCGAACTAAAAACATATATTTCGAAACGCGCAGGCAAGGATCTACGGGTCCGACGCCGCGCGTTTTTTGTTCATTGTGTGAACAGAGGTTGCAGACGTGGCATCGGCCTTCGGTTTGATGTATCGTTAGATGATAGATCAGCAGCGGCAGCAGCGAGGAATGAGAGGAGCAGCGGCGAGATGACAACACAATCGACTGCGGAGCAAGAGCTCGCACACAAGGCGGAATCGTTTATCCGTCAATGCTATGAAGAGCTAGCCATAGATGGACAAGCGACGGACCGGCGCATAGCCGAAATCCGGGCACATATCAGACAGACGGGTACATATCGCCATACAGAGGACGAGCTGAAGCATGGCGCGCGGATGGCTTGGCGCAACAGCAACCGTTGCATCGGCCGGTTGTTCTGGCAATCGCTCACCGTGTTCGATGCGCGGGAAGCACGCTCAGCCGATGACTACGCGGAAGCGGTCTTCCGGCATCTTGCCTATGCGACGAACGGGGGCAAAATCAGGCCCGCCATTACCGTCTTCTCACCGGAGAGGCGGATGCGCATTTGGAACCATCAACTGATCCGTTATGCGGGCCACGAGCAGCTGGACGGTACGATAATCGGCGATCCGCACTCGGCAGCATTTACGAGAATATGCAAGCAATATGGCTGGCGGCCTCAACAAGCACAGTCGTTTTTTGACGTGCTGCCGCTTGTTATTGGAGAAGCGGGCTCGGCGCCCCGTCTATTTTCGATCCCTAGCGAGCTAGTATTGGAAGTGCCGCTCACTCATCCGGAGGAGGACCGCTTCGCCGAGATGGGACTTCGTTGGTATGCTGTGCCTTTCATTTCCGATATGGCGCTTACGATTGGCGGCATCCGGTACAGCGCCGCACCGTTTAACGGGTGGTACATGGGAACGGAGATTGGAGCCCGCAACTTGGCGGACGTACAGCGGTACAACTTGCTGCGCCCGGTCGCGGAGCTGTTCGGGCTGGATATGTCGACGAATACATCGCTTTGGAAAGACCGTGCGCTGGTCGAATTGAATGCAGCCGTCCTTCATTCGTACAAAGCGGCTGGCGTCAGCATCGTCGACCATCATACCGCTGCGGAGCAGTTCGCCACGTTCGAGAAGCAGGAGCGCCAAGCGGGCCGCGGCATTACGGGACGCTGGTCTTGGCTCATCCCGCCGATGTCTCCGTCGACGACGGGCGTGTGGCATCGCGGCTTCGACAACACGGAGCACGATCCGAATTTTGTCCATCAGAGGCCGCCTTACGATCATGCTTAATGACATGTATGTTCTTGCTCGCCTCATGCTTTCTCGGAATCGATTATGCTATGCTAGTACTATCTAGAGCCTGAAAGGGGACATTCCATTGGACAAGCTGTTTTTTATTGAAATCGGCATGGGTGCCGATCTGCACGGGCAGGACGTGACGAAGGCGTCGATCCGTGCGGTTCAGAATGCGATCCATCATAATTCGATGCCTGGCTTGCGGTCGGTGCTTCCCGGCGGAACGCTCGACAATATGAAGGTACGGGTGCGATTGGCCGTTCCTTGCGACAGGGATAAGCTGGATATCGATAAAGTCAAGGCGGTGCTGCCGTACGGGCAAGTGACGGTAGAAGTGATCGACGGCGGCATGCTGACGACGAGCGGGGTCGTACTGCCGGACAAGGACGATAAGAACGATCTGATCTACATCGTGAATGCAGCGGTGGAAGTCGGCTATTAATCGGCTGTCGTTTGAATCTGCACGTCCATCGCAGGTATAATAAACCAATATGGACTTTATCATCGTTGAATCATGCAGAGGAGAGAACGATACGTCATGGTATTGAAGTTATCGTTAGTTGCGGTATTGATTATACTCACCGCATTTTTTGTGGCGGCCGAATTCGCGCTCGTGAAGCTCAGGTCAAGCCGCGTCGAGCAAATGGTGTCCGAAGGATTCAAGAATGCAGCGGCGGTTAAAAGGGTCACTTCGCATCTGGACGATTACTTGTCCGCCTGCCAGCTCGGCATAACCATCACAGCGCTCGGACTGGGCTGGCTTGGGGAGCCGACGGTAGAGGAACTGCTTCATCCGCTGTTCCACGCCCTTCATATGTCCGACAGCGTAAGCACGTTGTTGTCGTTCATTATCGCATTCGTCGCCGTGACGTATTTGCACGTCGTATTGGGTGAGTTGGCTCCTAAGTCGATCGCGATTCAGCAGGCGGAACGGATTAGCCAGTTCACTGCGCCGCCGCTCATTTGGTTCCACAAGGCGATGTATCCTTTCATCTGGGTGCTGAATGGCTCCGCTCGGTTGTTCATCCGCGCGCTCGGTTTCCGAAGCATGTCCGAACATGAGGAGGCGCATTCGGAAGAAGAGATTCGGGTCATTTTGTCCGAGAGCTACGAGAGCGGCAAAATTAACAAAACCGAATACGGCTACGTGAACCGGATCTTCCGGTTCGACGATTTGCTCGCCCGCGAAATTATGGTGCCTCGCACCGACATGATCTGTCTCTATGCGGACAAGACGCTGGAAGAGAACATGGAAATTATTAAACGGGAGCAATACACGAGGTTCCCGGTTGCGCTCGGAAGCAAAGACAATCTGGTCGGCTTTATGAATACGAAGCAGTTCTTCCTCGCTTATGCGGACAATCCGAAGCATGAGTTCAAGAAGCTGCTCCATCCGATCATGACGGTTCCGGAAGCGATGCCGATCAAGCATCTTCTTCGCAAGATGCAGACGGAAAGCGTGCATCTCGCTGCGCTGCTGGACGAATACGGCGGCACTTCGGGCATTATTACGATCGAAGATATTTTGGAGGAGATCGTTGGCGAAATTCGCGACGAATTCGATAAGGACGAGCAGAAGGAAATTCAGGTCGATAAGACGAACCGTTATGTAGTAGACGGTAAAGTGCTCATTCGAACGATTAACAAAATGCTCGGAACCGATCTGTCCAGCGAGGACGTCGATACGATCGGCGGCTGGATGTGGTCGAACAACCCCGATATCGTCGTCGGCGATCAAATCCAAATCGACGGCTACACGTTTACGGTCATGGAGCAGGAGAACAATCGGATCCGCAAGATCGAAATCGTAAAGCGGAGTGAGATGGCAGAAGTCCGTTAGACAAGCACTAGCAAGAACTACATAACGTTGGTTTGGGACGACCCGAACGAAGAAACGCTGCTGCTGCATAGCACGGGACATTTTCCAATGGGGCAAAGCATGAATTCGTTCTGGTCCAATACAGGCCTCGATTCGCCGGAAGCTAGGCAAGAAGATGATGGAAGGTCCCGTCCGGCGCGGGATCGTTTAGGAGGTTGCGTGTGGACGAATTAGTTAAAGCAGTCATTATGGGTATTGTTGAAGGGTTAACGGAGTTTCTGCCTGTATCGTCGACGGGACATATGATCGTTACCGGTCATTTGCTCGACTTCGTCGGGGAGAGAGAGAAAACGTTCGAGGTCGTAGTCCAGCTCGGCGCCGTCATGGCGGTGCTCGTGCTCTACTGGAAACGGTTCATGAATCTGTTGAAATTTAATTTGCGTGCGCCTGGACTGAACATTCTGCATATCATCATCGGGATGTTCCCGGCAAGCGTACTCGGACTTGTCCTTCATGACTTCATAAAGGAATACTTGTTCGGACCGAAGACCGTAGTCGTCAGCTTGATCGTAGGCGGTCTGCTGCTGATCGCAGCGGAGAAGTCCAAGAGGAAGCCGTCGTCAGAGTCGCTGGATGATATTACGTATAAGCAGGCGTTCGGGATAGGATGCTTCCAGATCTTGTCGTTATGGTCCGGCTTCTCCCGTTCCGGCTCGACGATGGCAGGCGGCATGTTCCTCGGCGTGAAGAAGGAAGTGGCGGCGGAATTTACGTTCCTCATGTCCGTTCCGATTATGCTCGGCGCCAGCGGCGTCGATCTCATTCAAAGCCGCGATTTCCTGACATGGAACGATACGGGACTATTCGCAACCGGCTTGTTCACGTCGTTCGTCGTCGCGATGATCGCGATCGTCACGTTCTTGAACCTGCTCAAGCGGATAAGCTTGTCATGGTTTGCGTATTACCGTTTCGTATTGGCAGCGGTCGTGTTCTTCTTGCTGCTGTAAGGCAGATGACTGCCCTCGATGATCATCGGATCGATGATGCGGGGGCAGTTTTTATTGGTATGGTGATATATAGTGCTTATGAGTGAAGCGGAGATGATTTCACAATGGACGATTTATCCAACCGAGATGCCGCGAAGAAAATTAATAACTTAGAAATGAAACCCGCAAGACGCTCTGATTTAGGGCCGATTGAAGAGGGAGAAAAAGACACGGCATTCGCCGATCTAATCATTGACGGAAAATCATTGTACGAAATGCTGAAGAAGTATAATAAGTTCGTTCCATCCTTTGGCTGGATGAGCGACGATAATCAACGAGATATAATTGATTATTTTTTGCTTAGAAAACCGCATGAAACGATGTGGTACAGATACCCGCTTATGGTTTGCTCATGGTGCGGGGATGAGGAATGCGGATTTATCTCTGTCCAAATAGATAAAGAGAACCATCTTGTGTCATGGAAAGACTTTTACCTTGAGCCTGAAAAGAAAAAGATCGATGTCGGACCCTTTTATTTTGAATGGGACAACTATAAGCAAGTCATTAATAGTACCTTTGGGACTGCAGGGATCCAGTAGAAACCGTATCGTACGAATGGTTGGTGCAGACAGCGGCAGTCGAAGACTTGATTATCGAGTCTTTGGCTGCTGCTGTTTCATTTTCGCCATACGCCACACGGATTTGATCCAAAACGGTAAAAATTTATTGTGAAACGATAAATCGTATGGTACATTCATATTGACAATAATGAAGTGAGGTGCGTGTTATGGAACGAGGGACGACACTATTTTTGAAGGTAACGCTGCTTCTGCTTGGTATCCCGGTATTAGCTTTATGCGCAGTGGGATTGCCTTCGATAGCGTCGAATATGGCGGAGGAATATGAGGGTTCTGCGGTTTATCCTCTCTTCGGCATCATCTATGCCACAGCCATACCTTATTTCACTGCCTTGTATCAGTCATTCCGATTGCTCAACTATATTGACCACAATATCGCGTTCTCCGAACGATCCGTGACTGCTCTGAAGAAGATCAAGTACAGCGCGATCGCATTCAGCGTCCTGTATGTAGGAAGCTTGCCGTTCTTATATCTCATCGCGGATCAAGACGACGCGCCAGGCTTGATTGTTATTGGAATGGTCCTTGTATTCGGCGGCATGGTGATCGCGTTCTTCGCCGCTGTCCTTGAAAGGCTGCTTAAGAATGCGATTGATATCAAATCGGAAAACGACCTGACGGTCTGAGGTGAAAACTATGACCATCATTATAAACATAGACGTCATGCTGGCGAAGAGGAAGATGAGCGTGACCGAGCTCGCGGACCGGGTAGGCATCACGATGGCTAACATGTCGATCCTGAAGAATGGCAAGGCTAAAGCCATTCGTTTCGCAACCTTAGAGGCGATCTGCAAAGCATTGGACTGCCAGCCTGGGGATATTCTAGAGTACCGGGAGGAAGAAGAAAGGTAAGTGCGATAGGGGCATGATCGTTATAATACTGCGTGCAAGCCCGCCATGATTGGCGGGTTTTATTGTGGCTATATTCGTAAAAATGGTTGCTTGTTAGATATGCATTGCAATGATTTCGTGGCAACTTTCAATATCCAATCGCGTCTATATATCAACCAATTAAGGAATGAAGTGAACGCCATATAACTCAGCAGCTGGGCAACAAAACAAACGAAGAGGAGTTGTACCATGTTTAAACGTACAGCAGCAGGCGTTACCCTTATAGTAGCAGTATTAGTCGGCGGTTATAATTTCTTTCCAGTTAATAATAAGGCGGAAGCAAAGCGTCCTGAACAGATTGCATTCGAGGAGCAAAATAAGTTTGAAGCCGAAGTTACACCTATTCTTAATCAAGCAGTAATTGATGTTTATTCAAAGAAAACAGACTACGGTGAAACAGTCCTCGATGAAGACAAGTATAAAGCTGAAATGTCGGTTTATTTTGATGAAGGCAAGTTGGTTCTTCTTATCGATAAGAAAACAATGAATACGGATATTATCGAGCAGAAACTAAAGGTTGCACTTGGCGATAAGGTTCAAATTAAAAAAGCCAAGTATAATCCGAAACAAATGAATGATCTAGCGTTTGATTTGCTTGATTATGCTAATAGGATTGGCGCTGATATTAATGGCGCTGGTTACTCCGAAATTAACGAGAAAATTATCGTAGATGGTAACTTGAGCCCGGAACAAGTAAAGGCACTGGAAGATAAGTACGGTGCTGACCTATTGGACATTAATTCAACCAAAGCAAAATTTGGACCAAAGTAGAACTTAACCTTGCAAGAGATATCCGCTTTGTCCGGAGATTTTGTTTTGCCGTGAACAGCCTCGACGGATATCAATGCAGCTCACAAGAAACACTTCGTAATTGGTACTTAGTCCGAACAGTAGTGCGAGCAGTAGGATTTGAACGAAAATGGATGACATGGCCATCAGACTCAGTACAAAGAATTGAGCCAGCTGTTAACTTCTGCGATCCCACGTAAGAAGGGAAACGGGAATATTATAAAGAGATTGGTTATGAGTATTGCAACATCTTCCCCATCCTCTGCGTTAAATGTACAAAAGCTGGGACAGAGGGGATGTTCATCATTGCGTATAACTAGAAGGTTAACGAGCGGAGCAATTACATTATTGATCTTGTTTATGACGATCATTGCGGCGCCGATCATCGGACCGGAGCGAGCTTATGCATGTTCATGTGCTACGGTTCCGGAAATGGACAAGGCTTTGATTAGTCATTCAGCCGTATTCGCCGGAGAAGTCACGAAGATCGAACAGGAGAACAAGAACAAAGAAACCATTTCGTCCGCCGACAAGGTGGAAGTGACCTTTAATGTAGCGAAAGTGTGGAAAGGCGATCTGTCGAAGCAGACGAAGGTACTGACTGTCGAAAGCGAGGCGACCTGCGGATATACGTTTGCAGACAATATGTCCTATCTCGTATTTGCCTATGAGGGCGAGGACGGAAGTTTGCTTACCGGATTGTGTAACGGGAATGCGCCGCTTTCAGGAGCAGGGGAACAGATGAAGCAGTTGGATGCGATACATCAATCGTACGAGCCGATTGCGGGCAAGGAGGGAGCTGTTGCCGAAGCGGCTCCGCGCTCTGCAGTAACGGGGGCTGAACAGAATGAGAACGCCCCCCTCTGGAAGAGCGGTTGGGCAATAGCGCTAGTTGCACTGGTTGTGCTCGCCGGATTCGTGTTATGGTTAGCGCGAAGCAGGAGAAGAGGGTAGAGCGGGGATAATAGTTAGAGATACTTCAATTCCGACATAAAGATGCATTCTAATTCAATAGCTGCATTTACATTGAGAAATCCCTGCACATCGTGCAGGGATTTTAGTTTTCTTCGGAATAAATGAACGGAACAGCGTTATTTTACACCAGAAACATCGCGACGATGGTTGTTACGACTAAACCGATCAGTACAGGCTTCAAGTTGCGGCGGGCAAGCTCGAACGGGCTGACACCGCAGATCGCGGCGGCGGGGATAAGCGCCCAAGGGACGAGTGTGCCGCCGCCGACCCAGATAGCGGCAATCTGCCCGAGAGCCGTAAGCGTTGCTGCACCATGGCCGAGTGCCGTGGCGAATAGATGAGCGACCGAGCCCGCGAGTGAAATGCCGGAGAAGCCGGAACCGTCGAGACCTGTAATAGCGCCGACCGCTGTCAGCGTGCCAGATGCTACCGCTTCGTTCATCGGTGCCGTGTTTGCTAAGGCGACACCGAGGTCGTTCACGATGCCTTGCGAGCCTTGCGGCAGCAAATCGCCGAAGACAGCAGTAAAGCCAGAGTCTCCGAGATAGAAGAAGGCCGCGATCGGAATGACAGGTCCGAACACTTTGAAGCCGAATAAGAAGCCATCGATAATATAGCTCGTCGTTTTCTCCAGACCCTTGACCCGATGAGCGAACATCGATACGAGCAGCAAGATGAGGATCGCAGTACCGCCGACAAGAGCTGTTGCATCGCCGCCTTGCAGATCGAGTACGAACATCGCGACGACGTCGGCTATGAATAGGAGCGGAATTAGAATGGCGAACCATTTCCGGGCACGCGGCGACATTTGGATAGCTGGATCAGTGCTTCCGCTGGAGGCACCACTGCTTTTTAACCCCTCATCCGCTGTTGCAATTAGACCATCCCGCCACCTCCCAAGCCGCATATCACGCCGCATGAACCAGAAGGCCGCGATTGTCGTGACTACACCCATAACGATGACGAGCGGGATGCTGGCTTCCATGACATCGGATACAGGCAATCCGGCGGCATCAGCTGTCAGCTTGGGCGCGCCTTGAATGATATAGTCGCCCGAAAGCGCAATCCCGTGGCCGAATAAGTTCATTGCCATAGCCGCTCCGAGAGCGGGCAGACCCACTCGAACAGCAACAGGAAGCAGCACAGCGCCAATGAGCGCTACGGCAGGAGACGGCCAGAAAAACCACGACGTGACAAGCATGATAATACCGATCCCCCAATAGGCGAGAGCGGGGGAACGAAGAAACCGGGTTAGCGGTGAAATCATGACCTCGTTAATACCGGTGTCGATGAGCACGCGGCTCATCGCGACGATGACCGATATGATGAGGATCGTACCTAGCAGCTCTTTGATCGCGTAAATAAAGCTGTTAAAAATACCGCTAACAGAACCGCTTAAACTTTCGGTCGCAATCAGACCGATAACAAACACGCCTGCGATGCAGACGAGCGTCGTATCGCGGCGCATCAGCATAAAGCCGATGATGCCGACGATGAACGCCAAATAAACCCAATGAAGCGCAGCAAGCTCCATGACCATATAGATACCCTCCCGTGTCGTACGGTAATGTATCGTATGCATGGCCGGACTTAGGCGTTCGTCTACGAAGTAAGCGTTTTTTTATTCCTTTTTTTATTCGTTTTATACACTCTCAAGATGCTTTCATCTATCGCCAAGAGCGGCTGCATGCAAATCCGGCGATGCCGTGCAGATCGTTCTCGCTTACATAGACTCAAAGGTAAACTCCCGCCACAACTGCTCGTAATTCTTGCCGTTTTGTTCAGCAACTGATCTAAACTCATTATTACGTTTATCGCTCCCGAAGCCGGCCCACACATTTTGTACAGACGGATTGCTGAATAATGGAATATAATCCTCTATCGTCATTTTCAATGCCTCCCAATGAGTGAATTCTACCAATGAAGAGGCTTGTCCTAAGCTGCTAATATTTTTGAGTCCTTTCATATTTTGCAGGTGTATTTTTCTTAGTCGCGTCAGGCTTTTGAGTGCAGGGAGTGTCTCAACGTTTGAAAGTGATTGAAGAAAGAGATATTGCAGGCCGTTCAATGTAGATATGAACGATAAATCCTTCAGTCCTCGAACTTGCCACAGTTCCAAGTACTTGATATTGTCCATACCTTCGATAGCCGAGAAGTTGTTAATTCCGCCTAGCTTAACATCTAGCGACCACATTTTTGTCAAAGGGGCTAGAAATTCTAGATGCTTCGTTGTTATGGACCTTAAAGTGATTTCCTCCAACTGATGCAGATTACCAAGGACATCGATATTTTTCGTATGGCTTTCGATGCAGATCTTTTTTAAATTTCGAAACCGATCGAGAACGGCTAGATCTGGTTTCTTGGAATGTGTTTGCCCTATCATAATTGTCTCTAATGTGTCAGGTACATAGTGAAGTGCTTCGAAACTGTGCAGCGTGTAGACACCAATGTGAAGGGCTTTCAATTTATCGAGTTGAGTGATCACATCCAGATGGTCAACCTCGCTAATGCAATCAATGCTTAAACGAGCGACATTGGGTACCAGAGACAGAAAACTCAGATCGCATTTCTCTCCATAAAAACCGAATACACGAAGTTCCACGTCATCTCGCTTAGCAAAAAGATGCTCATTCAGCAGCCTAAAAGTGTCTAACTCTATTGGTTTTGAAAACTGAATGACTTCCAGATCTCGATTTGCTACGAGTTCAATTATTTCTTCCTCTGTAAGCTTTTTCGATATACCTATCCTATCCTTGGATATTGATCTGAACATAAGTCACCTCATTAACTTCTTGAACTCGATATATCATACCTTAATTTGAAAATATTTTCCTTGTTTCCTACCATAGTATAAAAAAGGACATTGCCACTCATTCGCTTGGCAACGTCCATCTCAAAATATAAATAAGTAAATTGGGCGAAGCCGTGCACGTGCGATAGCGACACAAAAT
>NZ_BILZ01000100.1 GCF_004000825.1 Paenibacillus kobensis NBRC 15729
CAACTCATTGTCGTGCAAGCTTTATTTTCCCGAGTTTAGAAATTGTTATTTCTGATCCCGTTCTTTCAAGCTCGCCGGCGTCGTGTTTCTCGGCCGGAATTAGAATATACCATGAATATAATCATCAATGCAACTACTTTTTATCATTTATTTTCATTTTCTTCAGAACGATATGCCCCATGTTTCATAAGATCAAGATAAGCAGTCAATTCATTGGTCCAATATACGGTTCTCTCCATCACCTCTTCGTCCCCGGTTCGATAAGACGCGAGCACTTGATTCGTGAAGGACTCCATGAACAAGGTCACCATCTGTACAACCCGCTCCGGCGTTACTCCATCTCTAAGCTTACTAGGGTGAAGCAAGTGCACATCATATACCCGAACCATCGTGCCAGCCCGCTCGTGCGCCTCTATATTAGCTTTGTAGAACTGCTGAACTTCCTGCTGCACGCTTTTGGCCGGCCTCGCGAACGCATGGATGAGAAACTTGCTCTCCCGCTCATACTGAAATCCTATTACAAGTTTCGTTGCCGCCAACGCTTTGATCCGTTCGAAAAAATCGTCTTTAGGCGCATCTCCAATCGATGCAAGCACTTTGCCGGTGAGCATGTCCGAGACATGCCGAAGAAGATAGAGATATACATTCTTCTTGCTCTTGAAATAATGGAACAGTATCCCCTTGGATATTCCAGCCCTCGAAGTGATTGCATCCGTCGATGCCTGATCGTATCCATGCTCGCTGAATTCTTCCAAGCAGCTCGACAAGATCGACGCTTTCTTCTCCTCCGGCAATTTCTCGAATGCTTCGTACAATTTGCTGCTACCCCATTTCCGGCTCATTTTATACGTTGATAACCTTCTTGCTGAATACGGCGTCCGCCATCTAACTGCATCCTATAATAATAACGGTCATAATCGCTGTATACAATGGATTAAGGCTTGAGCAACGACGATGCTGCCTGCAACTGCATAGTGGTGAGAACTAATCTGCTTCAGTTAATCCAGACCAGCCGATTTCAATTGACTATCGTGTTCATAATTCGTACGAAAAAAAACGAGCCCGCAGGAATCACCTGCCGAGCCCGTTCTCATCCTAAGATTATGTGATATTAATCCATTCGACTTGTACCGGTCCGCCAGCCGCTTCGATGACGATGCGATGATGTCCCGCCTCCAATACAGCCGCTTCTTCCAGCTTTACGGTCGTCCATTCAGACTCTTCCGCTTGAACAGCACCTATGCTGCGTCCGTCCACGCTTACGGTTAACGCACCCTTGCCGACCTGCTCATCTGTCACACGCACCCGGACCTCAACTACATAGGAGGAAGTGCCGATATCTCCGCTGCCGCTGTTGCCCGACGTAAAATCGTACGCCAACCAATCGCCCGCTGCCAGCTGAACATAGAGACGCTGATCCATATTCCACGGACGTCCGCCGTTATGTTGGAAGTTCGCAACCTCCCGCTCGCTGTCGATAAACCGGATATCCGTACCGTCGTTCACCCGGAAGCCGACGTTCTTTGCCGCCTTCGTACCGATGTGGTAGCCGGTCTCTTCACCCTGATACCCGTAGAAAATAGCCGGAATCCGCACCGGAGCCCTTCTAAACAGCGCATTCACAACCTCCGGATGATAGGTACATTTCTCTAATGCGATATTATCGAGATACTCCCATAGGATTTGCTCCGCTTCAGCCGCGCTCGGACGTTCGCCGCCCGTCAAATATGCGGTCAGCCGGTCCCAGCCAGCCGGTCTGTTCACCGAGCAAGGCGAATTGATCGTGTCCATCTTCTTCCACGTCCAGAAGTTCCACGAAATATCGTGATCCTCGAACAGACAGAACGCGCCCGAGTACCAGTCGATATTGTTCTCGCCGCCCTCGCCCATGAAGATCGGAGCGTTCCACTGCTCGCGGCCGTCGATATACTTCTGAATACTCTCCGTATCCGGGTTGTTCCAATACTTATGGAATTGAAGTTGTATATTGTCGTCAAACATTTCGTCGAAAATAGACCAGTCCGTCGACCAGTGCGCCCCTTCCAGAATGATCATATGCATCCGGTCGACTTCCCGGATCGCCTTGACGATATCCTTATACAGCGGCATCAGCTGCGGATTGAGCGCCGCATTCCAGTCCGGCAGCGGTTCATTCAGCAGGTCGTATCCCGCTACGATCCATTCATCCTTATAGCGGTCGGCAAGCTGGCGCCACAGCTCGATCGTCATCCGCCGGTAGGTCTCGTTCGTGAACAGCTCCGGTTGGTCGTTCTCGGAGTCGTCGATATTCGCGCCCGTCTGCCCGCCCGGTGCTCCGTGCAGATCCAGAATAGCGTATACATTATACTGGCGGCACCAATCAATGACCAGATCGAGTCGGTGAACATTGTTCGCTTTGAAGCGGACCGGTTCTCCGTCCTCGATAAAAGCCCGCGCATTGATCGGAATACGAATAGAATTGAATCCTTCCTTGGCGATCTGCCGGATATCCGATTCCGCCGTATAACGGTCATAATACGTTTCCCAGAACTGCGCTGCCTTCTCGGGGCCGACCAGTTCTTCGATCATCCGCTCAATCCGTCTTGGACGGTCGCCTTGTTCCGGAAACTTCCACATATACCCTTCCGGAAGGAACCAGCTGCCAAGTCCTACACCCCGAAGGATTAGTTCTTCACCGTCTCCATTCACCAGCTTGCGGCCTTCCGCACGTACAAAACCTGCAACGCGATTCTTCGTCAATACCATCCCAATCCCGCTCCCATTCTCGAATTATTGACCGCGAAGCGTTTCGTTCATCGCCCGATATTCGAGCGGCGATACGCCTTCCGTCTCCTTGAACACACGAGTAAAATGTTTGACATTCTCGAAACCGACCATTGCGCTGATCTCATACACTTTAAGCTCAGGCCTCATAAGCAGCTCTTTCGCCTTATTCAGCCGAAGCTTGCGTAAGTAAGAGACGAACGTTTCGCCCGTATAATCTTTGAAAGCCTGGCTGAAATACGAATAGTTCAACGATACATGATTGGACACCATCGCCATATTCAAGTCCTCATGGTAATGCTCTTGAATATAGCTGATGGCGCGCCCAATGTCGCTTCGGTCATTGTAGACCGAACGTACCTGCCGAACGTAATCATTCAGCAGCAGCAGCAAGCTCTGGGCACTGTGGAAATAGTCATGGAAATGAATAAAGTTATAAATATCGCCGACCGTCCGGTGCAGCTTCAATATTTCAATCGAGCCTTCGCCATACACTTGAAACACCTTGTCGAAGACATGCTCATTCAGCGCCTGACTGACGCCTTCGAGATACCGAATGTCATACCTCATGATCGTCCGGATATCGAGCACATGCTGCAGCAACCGCTTTAGTTCCGCTTCCTTGTCCAGCCCGAGTAGATTGGCGATCTTCTGCACATCCTCGGTCGGAAGCCGGAACTCTTTGTTCTTATCGCCGACTTCTTCCGCCCGAATGACATCCGGCGCGGTCTGAAGCAACGAGTAGGCGATAGCGGCAACGGCTTGCCCATAGCTCTTCTTGACCGTTTCCATTCCTAACAGCCGTCCGCTCGCTCCAGCTTGGAATCCGCAGGAAGTATGCTCTTTCATATAAGCGGACAGCCGATCGATCGGGACGGGGCTGCCGGTCAGAATAACGAGCCGATCATCCTTATCGTAGAAACGGATACAATTCGGCTCAGTGTCGCAGCCCGTAATTTTATCGATCCGGTACATAAATTCTGCACGGCCGGCCATCCTGCTTTTGTCGGTCATCCGCACGACTGCGGCATGATACCCTTCATCCATCCATACGAGCGCCGCTTTGCGCAGCAGTTCGCGGATCTCTTCGGCATGATACCGGTCGTGCAGCAAAACGTTCTGTAGCTGCGTAACGGCAAACTCCGCTTTCAAAGCAAGCGAATTGCGAAGCTCGTCGGCAACCTCATTCTCCCGCTGCCATTCCGCTTCCAGCCGGCGCAGCACCCGGAACAGCTCGTCTCTCACAATCGGCTTCAATAAATACTCTTTCACGTCGAACCGAATAGCCGCCTTGGCATATTGAAAATCGTCATACCCGCTCAGAATTAATACATCCGGGCGCGGATCCCGCTCCTGCAGCCGGTGAATGAGCGTAATGCCATCCATGACGGGCATTCGGATGTCTGTAATGACGAGATCGATATCCGTCTCATCCAGTACCTGCAGCGCTTCTTCCCCGTCGGCAGCGAAATAAAAGGTATAGGCGCCGGTAAATTCCCGATCGATCATCGCCTTCAAGCCGACTCGAATGTTTTTCTCATCATCCACGATTAGCAGGCTGCGCATTAGCATCAGTCCCTCCGGCTATGTTTAAGTACGGCAGCACCATCGTCACCCTGGTATATGAGCCTTGGACGCTTTCCACCCGAATGCCATGCTCTTTGCCATAATTCATGACGATTCGTTGATCCACATTGCGAAGCCCGATTCCGCTTCCGTCTCTTTCTCCTATATTCGCGGCGCTTCGCATCTGTTGATAGAGAGAATCCTCCAATCGAATCAACATGTTCACATCCCGCAGCTTGCTTTCCTCTATCCCAATGCCGTCATCCATTACCTCAATAATTAGATTTTCATTCATCGCATAGGCCTTAATGGTAACGGTCAGCTTTTCCTTGCCTCTGCGGCCGATTCCGTGCTTCACCGCATTCTCGACAATCGGCTGCAGCGACATCTTCAGCACCTCCTGCTCGCGGTAAGCCGCAGGCACTTCTACGTTCAGCTCCAATCCGTTGTCATAGCGGATGTTCATGATCGCAATATAGTTCTGAATATGAGCGAGTTCATCCTGAAAACGAACATGATTGCTCGTCCACTGCAGATTGTAACGCATCATGCCGCCAAGCGATGTCAGTGCATCCGAAATGGCGTACTGTCCCTCGACTTCGGCAAGCATCTTAATGTTCTCGAGCGTGTTGTACAGAAAATGCGAGTCGATCTGATTTTTCAGCGACTTGAGCTCCGCTTCCTTCGTCGCCGCCTGCCGGCTGACCGCCTGCGCAATCAACTCATTCATCTTCTTCAGCATTTGGCGGAAATGGTAGGCAATCTCGCCAACCTCGTCCATGCTTGTAATAGCGATATCGACATCGAAATCGCCTTTGCGCACTTTCTTCATCGATTCGCGCAATATTTTGAGCTTCTTCAGAATAAGGGAATGAAGCAAATATGAAATCATCGATAATAAACCGATGAGAATGATCGTTGCAATAATGATCGTATTCCGCTGCTGACTTATGTTCGATATCGTGCTCTCGAGCGAAACAACGTTCAGCAAGTAGCTGTCCAATTGACCTAGATAGCTATAGATGCCGATGTATGGCTTGCCGTTATAGCTGAACGAGAAGCTTTTCTCCGACGATTTCTGATGCAAGGCGAACTGCCGCATCACTTCCTTAACCGGCAGATCCTTGAACAAGGGAGCTGAATCCTTCGTGAACGGCTGGCCGCTGCGGTTAATGACGATCATCTGGGAATCGTTGTCCTGGATATCGCTGAACGTCTTCATGAAGAAGTTTTTCAGCTCCATGGTCACTTCCAGAACGCCATTATGGCGCGTGTCCTCATACGTGGTTTCAAACAACATCGAAATAAGGGGAATATCCGGACTATCGACCCCATTGTTCAGAATCGAAGCCTTGCCAAGGCTAATATCCCACCACATCGTGCCTTTTTGACGGATAACGGCATCATACCAAGGCTTTTGCTTGATCCTTGATTCTTGGAAAATAACCGGCCAAAATTCCCTTACGTTTGGATTTTCCGTATAGAGCCGGATGCTCGAAATGCTCGGATTGTTGAATAGAAAGGATTGGAACGCATAGAACGTCTGCGTATTGAACTCTACCAACTCCGCTGTATCTTTCTCTCGGCCGCTGTTCATATAATCCGTAATATTTTTGTTATAAGCTGCCTGTTGACCCGACTGCTGCATCACAGCCATATTGTTGTCGACGTTCATCTTCTCGATATCGAGGATATACTGATTTTTCTTCGTCAGTTCTTTAATCGTGTTCAGATAGGAATTGTGGAACAAATACCACGAAACCAGAATAATCGGAATCAGAATGATACAAATAAAAGATACAATCAGCTTCACTTGGATGGACATGCGTCCGACTGCAATCGAAGCTCTGGCTCCCCACTGACGGGCAAGTCTAATCATCAAGTTTGCACCATCCCTGCCCACTATGGTAATAAGCCTGAAAGTCCGCTCGCGCAAACTTCCAGGCTGTTCCAACTGCAAATTACTTATTCAATTTCTCCAGCTTCGCCACGTTCTCTTCATACTTCGTTTGACGGAACGCGTCTATCTGAGCTTGTTTGTTAGCCGTACGGTCTGCTACATATTTGTTCCACAGTGTATCGAATTCAGCATCCGACTTCGACAGGAGCAGCTTAGGCAGCACTTTACCCCATTCGCGTGCATTCTTGCTGTTAGCGATGCCTTCATCAGACGTCGTAGGCGCATCCAAGTTGTCGAATTCCGACATACTGATCGATTTGCCTTTCGTCCAATCTTCCATTTGTTTCGAAGGCTCTACGCTCGGAGGAGCCCAAGCCAGGTTCATGTTCGTATCCATCAGCATCCAGTACGTATAGGATGCGCCATACTTCTGGTCGAACGCTGCGCGGTCTTTGTTAAGCAGGTCGATAACTTCCGGCTTGAATTGATCTTTGCCGTCGATCGTATCCCACGTTACTCCCTTCTCGCCGAGGAACATATCTTTGTTGCCTTCTTCGGAGAGCAGGTAGCTCAGGAACTCGATGGCTCTCTTCTTGTCTTTAACGTCCTTGGAGATGAGCGTTACCGTCCAGCCGGAGATTCCAGGGCCTGCCAGCGTAGCTGGTGCCTTGTTCGAGTTCGACGGACCGTTGACTGCGATATATACAGCGTTCGGATCTTTCTGATAGAGCGCGATGTTCTGCGTTGCAAAGTCAGAGCGTTGGTACAACATTGCGAAGTAACGGCCTTGCGAGATTTTCTCTTCCATCTGCGGACGTTTGTCGATGAAGATGTCCTTGGACAGCAATCCGTCTTGGTTCGCTTGACGGAACACTTTCAACCAGCTGATATATTCTGGGTCCAGACGGCGGTCATACAGCTTGCCGTCCTTCTGCTGAGGAATACCCAGGAAGTTCTGCAGGTAACCTTCGAGCGAGTAGTTACCTGTCTCCGTGAACTCGTGCAGGCCGAGCGGAATAAGCGGCTGGCCGTTAACGTCCGGGAATTTCTCTTTCGCCAGCTTCAGAGCATTGAGGAAGCCTTCCGGCGTGCTCATGTCAGGGCTGCCGAGCGCTTCATACATATCTTTGCGTACGACGAACGTTTGGTTCGACGTGAATTTGCTGCCGTATTTCTCGTAGTCCGCAGGGGACGACGATGCGTTCGGATAGCCGTATACGTTGCCGTCCGGCTGCGTATACCATCCTAGTTTAGCAGGATCGGCCACTTTAAAGAAGTACGGATCGTATTGGTCAGCCAGTTCGTTCAGCGGAAGCACGAGCTTGCCGTCGATCATTTTGCGAACGCCTTCTTCGTACCAGCCCAGCGTCAGGAAGTCCGGCAGTTTGCCGGATGCGATCATCGTGTTCAGCTTCTCGTTCTCGTTGCCTGCCGGCACGATAAAGTTGATGTCAACGCCAGTTTTCTTCGTAATATAGTCAGCGGTTGCGTCTCCGCCCCACTTTTTATTGAACCAAGAGAAGTTAATATACCAGTCGAACTTTACTTTCTCACCAGCGTCCTTTTGCCAGCCCGGTTGGTCCGGGTCAGCCGCAGCGGTTTCTGTCGTTGCTGTCGTGTCTTTGTTGTCTGTCGTCGCAGCCGTCTCGGTCTTCGCCGGTTCTTCTGTCTTCTTGTTGTCGTCGCTGCTGGAGCAAGCGGTCAATGCCATCGAGGATACGACAGTCAGAGCCATCATCGAGGTCCACAGTTTGCGTGCTTTACTCATTGATTTGTCCCCTTTTCTAATGGTTTCATCTTCTAATGGTTTCATCTATTAGCAATCCTGCCGACGAAGCGGCAGACTGATAACCAAAGTTAGCCTTTAATCGAGCCAATCATAAAGCCCTTAACGAAATACTTCTGCAGAAACGGATATACGAACACGATCGGCGCCGTCGTGACGACCATCGTCGCGAGCTTAAGCGATTGGCTCGTGACCGAAACCGATACGTTGGTCGGCATTGCCGCCAGCATCTGGTTCGAGCTTGACTGCGCAACGACTCGATACAAGAACGTTTGAATCGGCTGCATATCCATGTCGTTAATATAGATCATGCCTGTAAAGAAGTCGTTCCATTGATATACACCATGGAAGAGTGCAATCGTTGCAACAACCGGCATCGACACCGGGATGATGACTTTATAGAAGATTTGGAGGTCATTCGCACCGTCGATCCGAGCCGCTTCCTCTAATCCCGCCGGAATTTCACGGAAGAACGACAGGAAGATTATGAGATCGAAGAAACTGAACGCCGCCGGAATAATATAAACCAAGAAATTGTCGAGCAAATGCAGGTCTCGAATGAGCAGGTAGTACGGAATGAGACCGCCGCCGAAGAACATCGTGACCGTTCCGATCAGCATGTAGATCTTCCGGCCGATCAACTCCTTGCGGGAGAAGGCGTAAGCAACCATCGCCGTGAAGAAGACGTGAACAATGACACCGATGACCGTCTTGGCAACCGTAATGCCCATTGCCGTTAGAATGCCATCGCTCTGAAACACGGCATGAAAGCTTTTGATGCTGAATACGCGCGGCCACCAGTAAATACCGCCGCGCATCGCGTCCGCGCCGTCATTGAATGCATTCACAAGGACGTACCAGATCGGATACAACGTCGCGAAACATACGATCAGCATCAGAAGTGTAATTAATACTTCAACTACACTTTCGGATAGAGATTGTCTTTTTAATGAAAACATCCTTGCCACCGCCTTGATCAGAATAGGGACGTGTTATTGAGCCGTTTCGTGATGTTGTTGGCTCCAAGCAGCAGCGCAAGCGCGATTATCGACTTAATCAATCCGACTGCAGCCGCATAGGAATACCTGCCATTCAACAAGCCCACCTGATACACGTACACGTCGATGACGTTACTGGACGTTTCGTTAAGCTGGTTCCGAAGGACGAGAATCTGATCGAAGTTCGAGTTGAGAACACCGCTGATCGCAAGAATGAACAGAATCGAGATCGTTCCTTTGATCGAAGGCAGCGTAATGTTCCACATTTTCTGTCCGCGGCCCGCACCATCGATCGTTGCCGCTTCATATAGTTCGGGAGAAATGCTCGATATAGCGGCCAAATAAATAATCGCCGACCAGCCAAGCTCTTTCCAAATATCCGATGTAATGACAATGCTCCAGAAATATTTCGGCTCTGCCAAGTAGAAGATCGGCTCTTTAATGAAATTAAGCGCCATCAGCACTTTGTTCACGATACCGACATCCGCGAGCCAAGTCGCCATAATACCGCCCAGAATAACCCACGACAAGAAGTGCGGCAGATACGAAATCGTCTGCACCCACCGTTTGAACATCATCGAGCGCAACTCGTTCATCAGAAGCGCGAATAAGATGGGCAGCGGGAAGCCGATAACAAGTTTAATTAAACTCATGCCGATCGTGTTCTTCAGGACATACTTGAGATTCTCATCCTCGAACAGTTCTCTGAAATGCTCAAGTCCTACCCAAGGAGCTGCCGAAACCGGCCGAATGATGTCGTAATCTTTGAAAGCGATAATGATGCCGTACATGGGGATGTAGTTAAAAATAATCATCCATGCAACGCCGAGCAGTGCCATCGCCTGCAAATATCGCTGTCCAATAATCTTCCGTGCCCAGACCGGGATGCCTGTCCTGCCGGCCTTCGTCTCTTGCAGGTTCGGTTCTAGTTCTGCTTTAACGCTCATTCTCGGGCTGCACCTCCATTCCCTATCTCTTTCTCTTCGTGTAAGCCCTTTCAAATGTAATCATAAAACTTAAGACCCACCGTTTATAGGCATCAGATTTCGGGTATGGTGATATTTTTTTGGATATTTCGAAAAATGAAGACACAAAAAAATCACTCTATCGCAAGCCCTATCCGGCATGACGACAAGTGATTGTCCGTTGTAAATTATGGTGCGGTAGAGAGGACTCGAACCTCCACGGGCGTACGCCCACTACCCCCTCAAGATAGCGTGTCTGCCATTCCACCACTACCGCACATTTAAAATTGTTCACATCCGCTTCGAGGGAGAAGCAAATGGTGAGCCATGTAGGACTCGAACCTACGACACCCTGATTAAAAGTCAGGTGCTCTACCAACTGAGCTAATGGCTCATACAATGGTGACCCGTAGGGGATTCGAACCCCTGTTACCTCCGTGAAAGGGAGGTGTCTTAACCCCTTGACCAACGGGCCTTCGTATAAGTGCTTTCTTGCCATCGCTCTTGCAAGCGACTTGAATAATGTAACATACGCATTTCATGATTGCAAGCGATAATTAATGCCAAAGCTTTCAAAAACAATTTGAACAAAATAAAAAGACCGATTGAGTTGCACGGTCCTTCACCTGCAAATCGTTAAAAAAAATGTGGC
>NZ_BILZ01000101.1 GCF_004000825.1 Paenibacillus kobensis NBRC 15729
CATAATGAACTTGCGTGCTTAAATATAGCATGTTCAGACAAGGCACGTCAATGCACGATCAACATTTTTTAATACTCAGTAAATACTGGCCTCAGCAGAGCGGCTTTCTGCTACATATTTTCGAAGGGCGGCACACACAATGAGAATACTTCAAATGAAGAAGGCGGTGCCTTAAACCATGAACCAACGAAACCGGGACCGAACGTGTAACAATCTTCTGCAATGGTTCCAGAAACGAATGCTGAGTGTGTGTGTGACGACGACGATGCTTCTGGCCGTGGCATCAGTTCAAGCGCCATCGGCAGTTGGAGCGGAACAGCCGCAGAAGGCGGCTGCCTCCTCGATGACCCGTCAACCCGTCGGGCTGACCGAGCAGCAGCATAAGAGTGCATCGCAAGATGCCGAGCAATCTAAAGCGTTCAAGCGAATCGCTATCGTCATCGACGATTTCGGCAATGGCATGACCGGAACGGAGGAAATGCTGAAGCTGCCGTTCCCGTTCACGATTGCTGTGATGCCGTTCATGCCGACGACGAAATCGGATGCGGAGAATGCGCATAAGCTCGGTCATGACGTTATCGTGCATATGCCGATGGAGCCGAACAAAGGCAAGAAGGAATGGCTCGGGCCTGGCGCTATAACGACGGATCTGTCCGATGCCGAAATACGCAAGCGTGTCGAAGCCGCCATCGATAACGTTCCATTTGCAGTTGGAATGAACAACCATATGGGCTCGAAGGCAACGTCGGATGAGCGGGTCATGCGTGTTGTTCTTACGGTATGCAAGGAGCGCGGCCTGTTCTTCCTGGACAGCCGCACCTCCTATAAGACCGTCGTACCGAAAATTGCTGCTGAGATTGGCATTCCGCTATTGAACAACCATGTGTTTCTCGATGATGTTTATTCCACTTCGCATATCGCGAAGCAGATCGGCGAAGTGTACAAGCAGTTGGAACAGACGGAACATTGCGTCGCTATTGGCCATGTCGGACCACCGGGCAAGAAAACAGCAGCCGTTCTGCTCCAGTCGACGCCTTCGCTACGGGAGAATGCGATTATCGTCAAGCTGTCCGACCTTATCCGGGGTCCCAGCGATGAGCAAATATTGCCATAAGGCTGCCGAGATCGATTGCGCGATCCGTGTCTGCGCAACACGGTTCGTAAGCATCTCACGGTCGCCCGCGTGGGAGAGAAAACCCATCTCGACAATGACAGCCGGTTCGTTAACCGTATTAAGCAGGTAGAATGGTTTCGCATATCTGGGCTGCTCATTCGTATGTTGCAGCCGGTTCAGCGCATCCTGTATGCAGAACGCAAGCAGGGCGCTCTCCCCGCTGTTCTGATGCAGCACGAGCGGGCCGTGCTTGACGCTGTTTTTCGCCCAATTCACGTGCAGGCTGACGAACAGCGTCGTCTCGATCTCATCGGTCAGCTGTCTGCGCTGGGACAGATCCCGCCGATGGCGGGATCGGCTCATATGCCACCGGTTGTCGTCGCTTAAGGCGTAATCGCCTGTCCGGTTAAGCACCGCTCGAATGCCTTGGCTGCGAAGCAGCGCATACAGTTTTTTGCCGACCTCAAGATTAATGTCTTTCTCTAAAATATTGCCGATGTTCGTTCCTCCGTCGATTCCGCCATGACCGGCGTCAATCAGAACGACCGCCGACGGCAGAGCTCGTTTGTAATGGGGAGGAGCTTCCCGGTGCTGTCTGCCAGCAATCGATCCGGCAGTTTCGGTCGTTGTTTGACGCTCGCTGCCTGGCGATGCAGGAGAATTCGCTGCGTAGGTCATATTCGAGTAAGGTGCCGTGCACACGGCGAGCATGAGTCCGAGCAGACATGCCGGTTTCAGCCATCTCGCAGCGGGTGGATGTGCAGGGCTGGTCCGTGCTTGCCGTTGTTTGTGGCGGTGATGATCAAGAAGCAGTTCGAGTTGCAATCGTTTGGTATGTCTGGAACGTTTCATTCCGGTAATCCTCCCTGCAAACACCATTATGGTTATATCGTGGCTTGACAGGTGGAAACTCATTCATGATTATTCGGTTGAATTGAAGGGCATGCTTATAGTATGAGACGTGACGTGTTCCAATAACGTGAGCGGGGAGAGAAGAACATGGCGGACAAAAGAGACGAACTAATCAAATATGTGGCGGGACAATTCGTTACTTATATCGATACGCCGTCTGAAGTGCGGAAACAGAAGCGGATGGACAAACAAGCTGCCCGGGCGGTACGGGAGCCATGGACGACACGCTGGTTCGGAATTGCACCGCTGTCGCTGACCTTATGGTTCCAAGGCTGGCGCAGCCGCAAGCCGCAATCAGGAGCGATAGAAGAGACCGAATGGATACAAGGAAGATAAGCTTAAATATCGAACAGCATTGAGCCCGCTGCCTTCTGGATCGGGCTCTTCGAGCGCCAAATAAACAGCATCGTTCGACCACTGCTGATAGCCGACAATTCCCCACATGAAGGTCGCGGTATGATCGTATAGCTCTGCCACATACCGAAGCCGCTGATCCGATAGGATCGGTTTTAACAATTGGCTTGCATTATGAACCTTGATCGGAGATGAAGACAGCCATGGAAGCTCGGCATAGACATCGAACGATTGCCGGGAATGAACCTTATAGATATGGGAGCGAACGCCAGCGGAAGAGGGGAAAGGTGCGCCAGAGGCGTGCTCGACAGACGCTGCGGCGCGTGACCATTGCACTTCCGTCGTAGGCAAAATATCGCCGGTCGCCGCATCCGCATACAGCACTTCATGGTCCGCCGTCACAACCCGCCATACTGCGAATAGCCCGTTCGCGTATAGGCGCGAAGCCTGGTAGGTGGCTTTCCCGTTAGCTTCTCCCTCCGGAATAACGCCCTGTCCTTCTAATGAAAGACGCAGCGTCTCCACATCGAACAACGGCCTTTTGCCAGTGCCATATTCCCCAAGCTCATAGCCGCCGCTTTCCTTCGCATTCACGATCATATAACCGACGGGACGGCCGCCGGCTGTTATCACCACATACCAAGCATGCGTTCCTGGCCCCAATGCTTCAATTGTAAACTCCGCGCCTGACCATGCTGCAAAGGGTGGCTGTTTGGCCAATTCATCGATCCACGCCTGGACTTGATTCGCTAGACGCTTCTGATCCTCGGGCGTTTGAGCGCTCAACCGGACCGAATCGGTCGTGCCCGATGCGAATACCGTCGCGGCGCTGACTGAACCCGACAGCATCGCACAGCATGTGAACAGCACAGCCAGCTTTTTCGCTTGACGAAACCTCATCGTGATCTCCGCCTTTCGCTTCGAATGAAGCCGCTTACGTTCTTCTCTATTGTAGAGGACAAGCTTCCGAGAACGCTGTTGGAAGCTGTCGTGTGAACGCCAGCGGCGCTGGTTCTAATTTTGCCGGATTGTTGGGAACCTCGTCACGGATCTTCCGTTCCGCGCTTAATCGATACCTGCAAGGTGAAAAATGCCGCAATTGACCGCGGAAGCTGTCACGCGAGGCTCGAACTGCCACCGAATTTCCGCCTGCCGTTTGTCGAACTGCTCGGTTATCGAAGGCTTATGCTCTTCCAGTGCCGACTGGATGAGCGGTTCATAATAATGCTGTATGCGAGCCAGTTCCTCATCCAGTTGTTTGGTTGCTTGTACCGCCCAGCTGTAATCGTATTGCTTCAGCTTGCGCTCGAGCGTCTGCTCGATGGTCGATACGGCTTTGCCGAGCGATATGCCGTTTTTCGTCACATGTACGTTCGGAGGCAGCTTGGGCGTCATTTTCAGATCGAGCAGCCGGTCGTGGAACTGTTCAACGCATTGTCCGGACGCCAGAGAGACGCCGAACGAGTGCAGTTCCTCCCGTTTGCGGTCGCATGCGAACTCCAGCTTCAAATTCACGCCGAGCCAAGCGGTATACGGCGTGGAGTCGTAAGGCAGCGAGTGTCTGCGCTCCGGCTCCTGGAACAAGTACACGTAGCTGCCGCCGGACTGGCTCGCAGCGAACAACTGATCCAGCCTGCGCGAGCCGAAATACATTTCTTCCCGCGGCATGCGGATCGTATTCATCGTTCCGTGTACGAAACCGAAGGAACGGTTAAGAGCTGCCTCTGCAGCGGAAGAGAGGCCATCGGATGCACCTTCGCCCGACTGCGATTCTTGCTGCTTGGCTTCCTTCTCCGCTTCCATCGCATCATACTTGGTCCGGTCGGTGACGAACAGCATCGACATCGTCTCTGGATCGGCGCCGGTCCGGTCGACGAAGCTCCAATAATAAGGGCGGTTCGTGAGCGAACGGTCGGCATTGGGAGACAGCTTCACTTTGAAATGCGCAGGCGATTTCTCGAGTATCGTACAATCGGTCGCTTCCAGAAACCGCTGCACGTACTTGTGTACTTGCCGCTCGTTCATTGGCTTGCCTCCATAGAAATACATTCTCCGGTGCCGTCGAGAAGTTTCGCGATCGCATCTTCTTCCTGGCCGAGCGTTTCTTCCCCCAATACTTCGCTGCGAATTCGGACAAGCGAGTCGCCAAGTCCGCTTATCTTCTGCTGCAAATCCGTGCCGTCGCCGGCTTCCGCGACCATGCGAGCGATTTGTTGTTCGATCGACTGGTCCTTATTCTCGAACCGTTCGAGAATGTGGTCGAGTTCTCCGATGACGAGCTCGAACAGATTGATTTTCTCATGCAGCAGATTGACGATATGCTCTTCAATCGTGCCAAGCGTACACAAATTATAGATGTGAACGTCATGCTGCTGGCCGAGCCGGTGAACGCGCCCTATTCGCTGCTCGACACGCATCGGATTCCAAGGCAGATCGAAGTTGATCATATGGTGGCAGAACTGCAAGTTGATGCCCTCGCCGCCGGCTTCCGTTGCGATCAGCACCTGGGCGCGCCCGCGGAACAGATCCATCATCCAATCCTTCTTCCCGCGTCCCATTCCGCCCCGGTAAGGGACGGCATGCAGGCCGTGCGAGCGGAAGAACTGCAGCAGGTATTCCTGAGTTCCCCGGTACTCGGTGAAAATAATGACTTTATCGTCGATTTCCCGGATGAGCTCGATCGCTTTCTCTGCCTTGGTGTTCGCCGTAATGGCGCGGATGTTCTCGACAAGCTCCCATATCTTCGGCCGGAGCGGGGAGTCTTCGGCTGTCTTCTTAAACAGATTCACGAGCGTCAAGAAGACGGCATCACGGCTGGAGCATACTTCGCGCTGCAAGGTGACGAGCGACAACATGCTGGCCATATCGGCGACTGTCTCGACAACCCGCTCGCGCACGAATGCGGTAACGCCGTCGTACAGCGCTTTCTCCTCTGGCGACAGCGTCAGCGGGATGTTGCGGACGATCCGCTTCGTGAATTGGATCCCGCCGTCGCCGCGGCGGTTACGGATCATGACGGACGACAACACCTCTTGGAGCTGATCCTCATTCTTCGGCACCCGCTTGTCAACGACGAAGTTGGCAGCGAATTCGCTCTGGCCGCCGAGTTGGCCCGGCTTCAGGAGTGTGATAAGGTTGTACAGCTCGTCCAGATCGTTCTGCACCGGCGTCGCGGTGAGGAGCAGGCAATACTTTTTGCTTAGCTGATTGACGAACTGGTAGTTGGTCGTCTTTTTATTCTTCAGCTTGTGTGCCTCGTCAATAATAAGCATGTCGTAATCCGTTGCTAGCAGCAGCTCGCGGTGCGGGTCGCGCTTAGCCGTGTCAATGGAGGCGACGACGACTTCGTACTGCCAGGAATGCTCTTTCTTCTGTGCAAACGCGGAGATGCTGAATTTCTGGTTCAACTCTCGCACCCATTGAAGCACGAGCGATGCGGGGACGAGAATCAGCACTTTTTTGACCAATCCGCGCACCATATACTCCTTCAGAATAAGCCCGGCTTCGATCGTCTTGCCGAGTCCGACTTCGTCGGCCAGTATCGCTCTGCCGCCCATCTCGTGAAGCACCTTGCCTGCAGTCGCAATCTGATGCGGCATCGGTTCGAATGACGGCAGACAACGAAGACAGCGGAGGTCATCGAAGCTCGACACTTGCGTCGCTTGTTCGGCCTCAACGGCAAGTTGATAGAGCGACCAGTCGTCCCAAGGACCATTCCGGTTCAATCGGGCCTGCAGCTCGTCGAACCAATTGCGCTCAAAGCGCCAGTCGACTTGCGGGTGCAGCTTGCTGGAGGAGGCGGCTGGTTCGGAGCGCGGCGGATTCGTCGGTTGGTTCGGATGCGGCATCAAGAAGCTCCTTTCCTGCCACTTGGGCGTACGTGAAATTCAGTACATTTTCCATAGTATGGCCTACCTGCGGGCAATTCATAAGAGCGCATGAAGAGAGACGGTAGGAAGCTGCGAAATATCGACATAGGACGAGGATGGACAAGCAATTCGCAGATTAGCGGGGGGATTGTCATGAATATCGGCGAAATCAGCCGATTCAGGCTATGTATATCCATATGTAGTGTAGTATAATGAATTTCGCACACTATATATGGTGTGAATCACATACATTATCGTTACACTAACATACGAAATTGAGCAATATAAACGGAGAGGATGTCGGACGGATGGGAACGACGGGGAATAAGCGGTTAGAAGGACTTAGCGAGAAGATTTTTCTGGACCGGTATGCTTGGAAAAATGCCGATACGAACGAAACGAAGGTCGGCGACGTCGTACTCGTACTGACGAAGGATGATCCGAAATTTCCGACCAAGGAAGTCGGTGAAGTTACAGCCCGCGAAGGCAGCAAAGTGGCCGTGAAGCTGCGCAGCGGCGATACAGTCGAATCGACCGTCGAGAAGTTGACACTGACGGTGGAGAAGACGCCGGAAGAAATGTGGGATCGTCTCGCCGGCGCTATGGCATCGGTAGAGAAAGAGGATAAACGGAAGGAATGGACGGAGCGGTTCCGTTATATTCTCGACGATTGGAAGCTCGTTCCTGGCGGCCGCATCGCGGCAGGCGCAGGCGCAAGCGAAGAGCTTACGCTGTTCAACTGCTACGTTATTCCTTCACCGAAGGACAGCCGCGGCGGCATTATGAACACACTCACGGAAATGACGGAAATTATGGCTCGCGGCGGCGGTGTCGGCATCAACCTGTCGTCGCTTCGTCCGCGCCGCGCGATCGTTGCCGGCGTTAACGGATCTTCGAGCGGCGCAGTCTCATGGGGCGGCTTGTTTAGCTACACGACAGGTCTGATCGAGCAAGGCGGCAGCCGCCGCGGCGCGCTCATGCTCATGATTAACGACTGGCATCCGGATCTGCTCGACTTTATTACGGTTAAGCAGACGATGGGCCAAGTGACGAATGCGAACTTGTCGGTTTGCGTCAGCAACGGTTTCATGAAAGCCGTCAAAGAGGATCTCGAATGGGATCTCGTGTTCCCGGATACGAAAGCGCCGGGCTATGATGAGTTGTGGGACGGCGATCTGGAGAAATGGCGTTCCGCTGGCAACCCGGTCATTCATTATAAGACCGTTCGCGCTCGCGAAGTATGGCATACGATTATCGAGTCGGCGTGGAAATCGGCGGAGCCGGGCGTCGTCTTCATGGAATATTACAACCAGATGTCGAACAGCTGGTATTTTAATCCGATTATCTGTACGAACCCTTGCGGCGAGCAAGGCTTGCCTGCATGGGGCGTCTGCAACCTGTCGGCGATCAATCTGTCGAAGTTCTACGACGAGGCGAAACATGACGTCGATTGGAATGAACTTAGCCGCGTAACGCGCTGGTCGGTCCGTTTCCTCGACAATGTCATCGACAAGACGCCGTATCACTTCCCGGAGAACGAAGCGAACCAGAAGAAGGAACGCCGTGTCGGCCTCGGTACGATGGGTCTTGCAGAGCTGATGATCAAGCTCGGCGTCCGTTACGGCTCGCCGGATTCGTTGTCGTTCCTCGACAAGCTGTATGGCTTCATCGCACGCGAGTCGTACCTGGCATCGTCGGAGATTGCGGCAGAGAAAGGCTCGTTCGAGGCGTTCGATGCGGAGCTGTATCTGCAAAGCGGCTTTATGCAAAACATGGTCGAGACGTATCCGGAAGTCGGCGACGCTGTCGTGAAGAGCGGAGTCCGCAACGTCACGATCATTACGCAAGCGCCGACGGGCAGCACGGGTACGATGGTCGGTACGTCAACGGGCATCGAGCCGTACTTCGCCTTCGAATATTACCGTCAAAGCCGTCTCGGCTTCGACAAGCAGCTTGTTCCGATCGCGCAGCAATGGATCGACGCGCATCCGGGCCAAGAGCTGCCGGACTACTTCGTCACATCGATGACCTTGTCTGCGCAGGATCATATCCGCGTGCAAGCGGCGATTCAGCGCTGGGTCGACAGCTCGATCTCGAAGACGGCGAACGCGCCGAACGACTTTACGGTCGAAGAGACGAAAGAGCTGTACGAGCTTGCATTCGACCTCGGCTGCAAAGGCGTTACGATTTACCGTGACGGCAGCCGTGACGTACAAGTATTGTCGACTTCTTCGAAGGATGAGAAGAAGGAAGAGACGGCAGCGGCTGCAGCAGCGCCTGTAGAAGCGCCGGTTGCGGCAACGGCAGCCGTGGAAACGGCTGCGGTCGGCGAGCTCAATAGCACGCTGAACAGCAGCGTAACGCCGCAGCAGGAGCAAGTGTTCGACAAGCAATACAAACGCCGTCCGCAAGTATTGCGCGGTGCGACATACAAAGTGAACACACCGTTCGGCATGGCGTATATCACGATCAACGACATGAACGGCACGCCTAGCGAGATTTTCTTGAACGTCGGCAAAGCCGGATCGGACGTCTTCGCGATGGCGGAAGCGCTCGGCCGCGTATGCTCGCTGTTCCTTCGTTACGGCGATCACGGCAACAAAGTAAAGCTGCTCGTGAAGCACTTGAAAGGCATCGGCGGCTCCGGCGCGATCGGCTTCGGCGCGAATCGCGTAGAATCGATCGCCGACGCGGTTGCCAAGGCGCTCGAGACGCATGCGGAGACAGCTGAAGAGGCGGCTGCCGCTTACGCAGAGCCGGCAATTCCAGCAATTGCTGCACCGGCTGAACTGCCATCCGAGTCTTCGCGCGGCGAAGGCACGCTGAAATATGCGGGCCAAACGAGCTCGCTCGACCTGTGTACGTCGTGCGGATCGGCTTCGCTCATGAACGTGGAAGGCTGCAAAACGTGCAGCAACTGCGGGTATAGCCGTTGTAATTAATAAATGATGGGGGAGACGTGAGTCTCTCCCTTTTTTGTTGCTATGGTAAACAACACGTCTTGGGTGGCGGCTGCTGATACGATATCTGGTAGGCATGGTTATCGCAAGAGTCTAGCTCGCTGCGTCGGTAGCTAATTGTAATGCATTCGTTTCCCTATAATTAGCCTAACAGCTGATGAGTGTAACAATTAAAGCCGTAAATTATACGGCTTTTTGTTGTTTATACATAAGTGCTTTTTGTTTAAACTGAGAATTATGATCGTCGATCGCGTTAGCATATACGGATGTTCGATTCATTAAGTTAAGACTTTTTTAAGAACTAGTTCACTTATCCTTTAGATGCCGAGTTTATGATGAATGAAGAACTAAGCAATGTTATTTGCACATACGAATTGCTTGCGAGTTAAGCTGAATGAAATATATATGAAGGAGAATCTCCGTGTCCATTAGAATGAAATTGCTCTTGTCCTATGCGGCAATGCTAATCATTCCACTTTTCTCCATTATCCTAATCTCTGTTCTTATGGTCGTTTTTTTCAAGGGGGATCTGCAAAATATTAAGGGTTTATATGAATCAACCGAAGAAAATTTCGATCATGACGATGTGGAGCACATTGCCAAAGAGATTAGAAGGACGGTTGAGCGTGACCCGAGCTTATTAATGGATCGTACCTATCTTGACGGAATGAATGCAGAGCTTGCAGATTTGAACGCCGGCTTGGTCGTTCGGGTTGGTGAAGCAATCCTATATCGTTCGAAGAACATCCAGCAACTACCGGGATTGACGGATACGCTGTCGACGTTAAAAAATCTTGAAGTAAATCGAAACTATACAATCATTAATATGGCCAATGAGGACTATTACTTTATGCAATTTGATTTTGTCACTCGTGGTCATGATCAGGGAACACTTTTTATCATTTCGAAAATTGATCCTATAACCTATTTCATTAGAAAGTATTTCCCTTCGTTATTTATTTCTTTATTGTTTGTGCTTATCCTCACACACATTCTGATAACAAAATTCATGTCAGCCCGGATCATTCGGCCATTACAAGTGTTGCGAAAAGCAGCACAAGAAATTAAAGATGGCCATTTGGATTTTCGGGTTAACGTCGACGGTAAAGACGAAATCGGTCAATTAGGTGTGGCTTTTGAAGAGATGCGTTCACGGTTGCAACATTCAATCGAGGTACAGGCACAGTATGAGACAAATCGCAAAGAATTGATTGCGAATATCTCGCACGACTTGAGGACTCCACTCACCGCCATCAAAGGATATGTGGATGGCATTATGGAGGGAGTCGCGTACACACCTGAAAAATATGCTAAGTATATGCAGACGATTGCTGCTAAAACAGATGAACTGGATTATCTAATCAACGAGT
>NZ_BILZ01000102.1 GCF_004000825.1 Paenibacillus kobensis NBRC 15729
CGCTTTGTTACCTGCCTATCACTTGGTGGATGGGCCGCAGCGTCGATCTGCTCGCCTTCAACGACGGGAGCACGACGGGGCTCGGCCTGCGCGTCAGACGAATGCGGCTTATCGCGGCGCTCATGTCCGTCTTGCTGGCATCCGTCGCTATTGCTCCCGTTGGCGCAGTCGGCTTCATCGGCCTTCTAGCGCCGCATATGGCGCGTATGCTGGTTGGTTCCAACACCGCCGGATGATGGTGCTTTCTTGTTTAATCGGCGCTATTCTGCTTGTCGCAGGCGACTGGATGGGCCGGATCATATTGTCACCGAAAGAAATACCTTCAGGAATTGCCGTTGCTCTGATCGGCGCACCTTACTTGATCTTCCTGATGTACAAATCGCGCAAAGCCTGGTTGCACAACAAGCCGCATGGATATCGCATCCATACGGCTTGCTTTTGTTCCATTCGTCGCATAAGTGAGGATCGTCTGCCCAGGGCTGTTTTTCCTTTAGAAAGAACAATGACGCTTATTCCGTTAAAAACTTCCCAAGAATCGATAACGTACTGGGGTATGCAGAAGAGGGGACTTAAGCGGTTCGCTTCAAATCTTCCGATTGTAATAGACCATCGAGGCCATCATGGCAGCTTGCGAAGCCGTCAGTGCGAAGAGAATACTATTCTTGAATGCATCGTCATGCAGGTCGAGCGTCGGGATACGGCCTAGTATAAAACATACGAGCAGACCAAACAGCAGCACGTAATAAGCTTTGCTATACGATAGCCGCAATATTTGGTTCGTGCGCTCATCCTTCTCCCGGGGAAAAAAAGCATAATAATAAACGAGCGACAGAGCAAAAAACAACAGCATAAGCGGCGTCATAATCGTCATGAGCATCTTAATCTCTCCTTTGACCGGTTCCGTATTGGAACACCTCATTAATGTCCTTGCCGAATGCTTCCGCAATTCGAAAGGCAAGTATAAGCGAAGGATTGTACCGGTTCGCCTCCAAGGAAACGATCGTCTGCCTGCTGACACCGAGCCGTTCCGCCAATTCCTTCTGTGACCACTTGCGCTCTGCTCGGAGCACATGAATGGTGTTCGACAGCAACACTTCCATAACTATCCTCCAGCCCTTCCCTTTACCATATTATGAGTGTAATATATTTTTGACACATAGTCAAATATATATTACAAATCTATTCTGATCCGCCACAAAAAAAGGCTATTCTCCGGCAGCTTGCGCTTACCGGCGAATAACCTAAAGTGGTAACTGAAAGATAGAAAACGGTCCTGTCTACCGCGCCACCGCCGCCAATCGGGCAGCTCTCGTCCGGACGATAACGATCTGTCCGACGATGTAGGCGAGCAGTACGAGCTGAGGAACAACCGTCTCCCAGGTCGGATAGATGCCAAGCCAGTCAACCGAAGGCACGGAGTCGACCGTATGAACCGGAAGCTTGCTTGCCACCTGCAGCGAATGAATGCTTTCTCCAAGAAAACGGAACACGAGATAATAGATGAGCGCCGAAGCCGTCAGGAAGAACAGCCGGATCGGCAGCTTGACGCTAAATTTAATAATGATGTAGGCGAGCGCAATAAGCAGCAGCAGCGTCACGCCGAACCCGAGCAGCAGCTGTCCGGGAGCGATCGAAGGGGCCATGCCGATATAGAAAATCGTCGTCTCCGCTCCTTCGCGGGCGAGCGCAAGACATGACACCGCGAACAGCGACCACAGGCTGCCCCGCCGCAGCGCAGAGCCCATCGTTTGATCAATATAACGGTTCCACGCCTGAATATTCGATTTGCCGTGCAGCCAGCTGCCGACCGTGAGCATGAGAAGGACGGAACCGAGTCCGGCTAATCCTTCAATCATTTCCCGCGTGCTGCCGGATGCCGCCTTGGATATCGCATAAGTAAGCACCAGCGCCATGACGCCGCTGATCAGCAGCCCGCTCCACACGCCGGACCATACCCAGCGCCGCTTGTCGTTGTTGCCGGACTTCTTCAAATAAGCGAGCAGCGCCGCAAGCACCAGAATCGCCTCGAGTCCTTCCCGAAGCAAAATAGCGCCTGCATCCCAAGCCGTATAACGCGCTTCGGAGGCAAAGGGCTGCAGCTCCCGCTTCATCTCGGCGACCAGCGCCGATGCCTTATCGAGCTGCGGCGGGCTGGCAAGCAAGTAGCCCGGCGCTTCCGTCATCTCGTTCTCAATGTCCCGATAGACGGACGAAGAACGGATCGACACTTGCCCTTCTACCGACGGCCACATCCGGATGAACGATTGCAGCTCCGCTTCCGCTTCCTCCGCCTTACCGGCTTCCGTCAAGCTGGCTGCTTGGTCTAGCACCGAAATCAGATCGGAGACGGTCAGATCACCGTCCGATGAGGAGTCGGAAGCGACCGTCTTGCCTGCAGCGTAATCGCTCAGATAAACGATCAGCGAATCCGTATCCGCCTTCGCTTCATCCGCGCGCGGCGGCTCTGCATTGAGCGCAATCCGAATCATGCTGATGCTCGTCTCGATGCTGCCGTAGACCGACGTGTTATCGTCGCGTATCGCTTGCTCGATTTTGCGCCAACCGCTCTCCAGCATCCGGTAATCGGCTTTGGCCGCTGACCATTGCTCCGATTGAATATGCGTCTGCAAATCGTTCAGCACCGGCAGCATCGTGGACGCCGCTTTCGGTCCGGAGAGGGCCTCTCCGGCAGTCATCGCTTTCTTGAACGCATTAACGGAGCTGGCAAGATCGGCAAGCTTCTGCTTCGCTGCCGCTGCGTCGGTCGCCGATTGTGCTATAGCCTGCTCTGCAGCCTCCATCGCTTGATCGACTGCTGCGGCTAAATCCGTGGATTTGCCGGAGGTGATCGTTGCCCACTGCTGCTTCGCGTCAGCCACCGCCTTCACGGCAGCATCATGATCGTCGCGCCCGATGTCGACAAGCGCGCCGCCGACTAACGGCAGCAAGGCGTTAAGCGCGGCTGTATCCGCCTCACTAAGCGATTGCCCGCCCGCTTTGTCCTCCGAAGCCGCTGCGGCAGCTGCATGGGCTGCGGCTGCTCCGAGAGTTCCTCCCAGCATAGCCCCTGTCAATATAGCTATAGCCGCAACAAGCGATATTCTCATGATAAGGCTCCGAAGTGGATGCCCCTTTCGCTCCATCGGCTTCTTATTTCCGTTCATTCGTGTCCGCATATCCGCGCTACCTTCCTCTCACGTACAATCAACAACAGACCGAGCCCGCCGTCAGCGGCCGCATCGGTCTGTTTCACTTCAAGCTGCAATCCCTCATTCAGTAAAAACTTAGAACAGCGTGTCGCCGATATAGCCGCCTTCCTTTACGCCTGGGAAACAAGCGAACAAGGCACTGCCATTATGCTCGATATATTCGTTAAGCGCATCGGATTGCGCCAATCGCCGCTGCATCGGGATAAACTGCTTCGCCACGTTCCGGTTATAAGCGATAAATAGAAGTCCCGCATCAAGCTGCCCGGTCCGTGTATCCAATCCGCTGGAATAAGAGTAGGAGCGCCGCAGGATTTGTACGTTGTCCTCTCTTGCCACCCGAATATGTGCATTCATCGGAATGGCCGGCTTCCCTTTCTCATCCTTGCGCTCCAGATCGATCTTGTCGAATTCATCCTTGCCGCTGAGTGGAGCACCGCTTGCCCGGTGTCTGCCGAACGTCGCCTCTTGGTCGCCAAGCGTCGAACGGTCCCACACCTCGACTCGAATCCGAATGCGCCGCACGACCATGTAGCTGCCGCCGGCCATCCATGACGGTCCGTCTCCGCTCTGCGTCCAGACGACCTCATTCATCTTGGCCGCGTCGTTCACGTCCGGGTTGCCGGTTCCGTCCTTAAAGCCCATCAGGTTGCGGGCCGTTCCGCCCTGCGGATCGGATCCGCTGGTACGTTGAAACCCTTCTTGCGTCCAGCGAAGCGTCGCCTTGCCGCGCGCAATGCGCGCAAGATTGCGGATCGCGCGGAACGCAACCTGCATATCGTTCGCGCAAGCCTGCACCCCGATATCTCCGCCTACCCATTCCGGACGAAGGGCATCGCCTCCGAACGAAGGCAATTCCGCCAGCTCGGCCGGTTTGCGGTCCGCTAATCCGTACCGGGAATCGAAGAACGACGGCCCGACTCCGAACGTAAGCGTCGTCTTCGACGGCTGCAAGCCTGCTGCCTCGCCTGTATCGGAAGGAGGCACGTTCAGATTGTCATTGTCATCGCCGATCATGCCGCCTTGGGCCATGATTGCCGAAGCTGCCGTCCAGTCTTGGAACAGCTTGCGCACTTCATCGACTGAAGCTGCCGTCAGATCGAACGAAGCGAACACGACAAAATCTTGTGCCGGCGTCGTAACGCCCGCTTGATGATCGCCATAGAACGGAATAGCCTCGTGATAACCGTCGGCAGGCGAACTGGAAGCAAAGACGCTTCCGCCGTCCTTCGACTTCATCAAGGCGCCGATTCCGGCTCCTCCCAGCAAGAGGCCCGCTCCGCCGATGCCCGCCATTTTCAGCAGATCGCGACGGCTAATATTTGTTTTCCCGCTGCTTGATTCACGGTTTTCCTTCACCTTATCAGTCGGCTTCGTCATCGCTTCTTACACTCCGATCGCTTTGCCCATCTGGGATAGCGGCTCCGCCAACGCATCAAGCGCTTGGCTGAGCGCGCGCGTATCTTCTTCCTTCAATTCGGTGAATGCGACATAGCCTTCGCCCGATTTATATTTCGCGAGCAGTCCTTCCAGTGCGGTGAACTTCTCGCCGATGTTCTTCTCCAAATCTGCATCTTGGGCTGCAAGCTCAGGCTTCAGCAGCTCATAGATTTTCTTAGCGCCTTCTACGTTAGCGACGAAGTCGTACAAATCAGTACGCGAGTACAATTCTTCTTCTCCGGTTACCTTCGACGAAGAAACTTCGTTCAGCAGTTCGACTGCTCCGGTCGTCAGCATCGGTATGTCGACTTTAACCGTCTCCATCAAAGCGCGAAGCGACTTGACGTCGCTCAGCAGACGGTCAGCGAACTCTTCCGTGCCCGCCGTCTTGTTGTCCACCCACAGACCTTTCTCGATCCGGTGGAAGCCGCGCCATTGTGCATCGTCCACATCGCCTTCGCGCGCATCGATGTCCGGGTCGAAGTTGCCGAGCGCTTCCGCAATCGGTTCAATACGCTCATAGTACATACGCGTAGGCGCATAAAGCGCTCTAGCTGCTTCAAGATCTCCGCCCTTAACCGCCTCAGCGAACTTCTCCGTCTCTACGATTAATTGATCGCTTTGCTCGATCGAGAACTGGCGGTACTGTTCAAGCACGTCTTTCAATTTATCGTCTACGCTTGCTTCCGAGCCAGCCGTTTGCGCGTTCGCAGACGTATCCGCCGTTTCTTTCTCCTTATCGGACGAGCAGCCCGCGAATACGACGGACATGGATAGTGCAAGTGCTGCGAATGCTAGTTTCGTCTTCATTGAGAACAACATCTCCTTGATATCTATGATCAGTTATTTATAAACGATAGAGTTCTTGATGCGGTGAAAGAGCACTGTCTAGCACGCTCCTACGCCGCCTATTTTTCAGTATCCAAATTGCAGTATAGTCGCAAGTGATAATCATTGTCAATGAACAAAAATGAAATATAATCCCTGCTCTGTTTCGAAATCCATTTCGCGCCTTTATTATGCCAGAAGTTGTTCACGAATACGGTCTTCCGCCCATACGAAACGGTCCCGCCCTGCATAAGGTGGTCAATGAGGCTTGTACAGTCAATGGAGCATACGAGGAGGGATTGCGCAGATGATCGAGTTTAAGATTGGCGTATTGATCGGCGCCTGCGCTGTATTGATCATATGGGGACTGATCTATTGGAGAAGGCAATGGTTGGAGTCCTATATTATGGAAGAAGAAGCGCCAGACGGCGATTATAAGGTCATTCTCCGCAAACGTTCGGCTTACCAGAAGATCGCGGTCGCCGAAAATAACGGCGTCTATCATCTGTTCGCGGATGGAAGCGAAATGTTCAGCACGGACAAGGCCGAGGATCAATACTCGGAAGCGATCGTCCATATTCCAATGGCAGCGGCGAAAACGAGGGAATCGGTGCTTATTATCGGATCAGGCGTTGGCAATACGGCGAGGGAAGTGCTTCGATACGAGGAAATAGAGTCGGTAACCGCAGTCGATCTGGACCCGTTCATTGTCGAGATGGGCCTTACATTCGAGCCCTTCGTCAATTTTACGAATGGGTCGCTGCAAGACCCTCGCGTCAAAACCGTGCTGGATGACGGAAGGAAGTTCCTCGAGAAAAGCAATGACCGATGGGACGTCATCATTATCGATCTGCCAGATCCGTCTTATCATACACCTGAGCTGTCGCAGCTCTTCTCGGTTGAATTTTATAGATTGCTGAAATCCAGACTCTACCCGGGCGGCGCAATCTCCATTGCTTGCTCCGTCGTATCGACTGCTCCGGAATATCTTGCCGCAATTCGCGCGACTCTCAAGACAGCCGGCTTCCACGTCGTGCCTTACCACTGGGACTATATCGTCGAGTTCGCCGTCGACTGGGGCTTCTGTCTCGCGACATTGAAGCCTGTCGACCCGCTGTCGCTGGAGCCGCTTATTCCCGTCAAGCATCTTACCGAAGAACGGCTCGAAGACATGTTCCTTCTGCCCCGCTACTTGCGCGTCGAATGGGACGAAGACGAAGTGCAGACGGACCGCAACATGCTGCTTGCCGAAATTCTCGAAGGCGAGTACTTGATCGAGAAGCCGGAATAGTCGCATTCGCGTATGCCGGGCGGGACGATAGAGCAGTTTTATCTTGGACAAAAACTCTACCTCCGCCGTTACACGCCTTGGGTCGTTACCACCGTGCTTATTTCGCCTCTATATAGTTATATTGTGCTCAGCCGCATGCTGGCGGAGAAACTCATCGATTGGAACTTTATTGGAATGAGTATCCCGCTAGGACTTCTTCTGCTGCCCGTCATCATGTTCGGCCATTGGCTTGCTCCTAAGCTGCTTCCATAAATAGAAACCCGACAGCAATTACGGCTATCGGGTTTGTTTATATCGTTTATTTTTTTACACCGCGCGCGGTCCGTTTCAGAATGCGTACGCCATGCAACGGCAGCTCAATCGCCGGTTCAGCAACTATGGCTCCGTCCTCCATGTCGGTATATCCGGCACCGTCGAGCCTCACTTGCTGAGGACTTCCGCTGAAGTTGAGCACGAATACATAATCAAACTCTCCGTCCGTACGCGTCTGCAGCGTGACGCCATGCGGAAGCACCGTATCGATTGACGGACTCACACCTGCAAGAGCAGTAATGCCTTCGTACATCTCCTGGTAAAAGGCATCGTCCATCACTCTGGCCGCGAGGTAGAATGCCCTGCCTGCGCCAAGCTCGTTCACGGTCAATGCCGGCCGCCCGGCGTAGAAGTCATCCGCGTATACGGCTAGCACTTCCGCTCCTTCGCTGTGAATGAGCTCACAAATTTCATGCACCTCATGCGTGCCGCTGAAGCCAAGCGTATTGCCCGCTTCATAGACAAGTCCGTTCCGGTCATGCGCAGGCAGTCCCTCGATCTCTTCCGCCCATATGCCGAGCGTCTTACGAAGCGGCCCAGGGAATCCGCCAAGATGGCATAAGTCGTTCTCATCGACAATGCCGCTCCAATACGTCGATACGAGCGTGCCTCCCGCTTCAACCCATCGTTCCAGACGCTGACCGGTCTCCTCGCGAAGCAAATAAAGCATCGGAGCAACAATCAAATCGTATTGTCCGAAGTCATCCTCAGAGCCAATAATGTCGCATGATATGCCGAGCGACCAGAACGCACGGTAATGCTGAACGACGGTGTTCTCGTAGCCGATCCCCATATTTCGCGGACCTTGTGCGTCACGGACCGCCCATCTGTTGTCCCAGTCGAACACGATGCCGACACGCGCGTTGGCCGGAGTGCCGAGCACTTCGGTCAATCCTGCGAGCGTCTCGCCCAGCTCCGCAACGTCACGGAATACGCGCGTATGCTCATGACCGACATGGTCGACGACGGCGCCGTGAAATTTTTCACTGGAGCCGCGGCTTTTGCGCCATTGAAAATATTGAACCGTATCCGATCCGTGCGCTACCGCCTGCAAGGATGAGAGCCGGTGCATGCCAGGACGCTTCAGCTTGCTGACCGGCTGCCAATTCGTCAGTGACGGCGTGCTCTCCATCAGCATGAACGGCTTCCTCTTCAGCGAGCGGAACAAATCATGATTGAACGAGAACCATGCCGCTGTCTTGCTGTCGTCCGATTCGTTATGCCATGTCGGATACGCATCCCATGAGATGACATCGATTGCATCCGCCAGCTTGCGGTAATCGATTCCGTCGAACAGGTCCATTAGATTGGCTGTCGTTGGCAGCTCTAGATTGAATGCCCGAAGCGGCATAATTTCGTGACGCAAGAAGTCGATCGTCTGATCGGAAACGAACCGTCTCCAATCAAGATTCTGGCCGTGTACCATATTTTCGCCATGCGGAGACGGGGACTCCACCTGTGACCAACTCGTATATGTGTGTGCCCAGAACGAGGTCCACCAAGCGTGGTTAAGCGCCTCAAGCGTTCCGTACTTCAGCCGCAGCCACTCGCGGAATGCATCCTGGCAGTAGCCGCAATGGCATTCGCCGCCATACTCGTTCGAAATATGCCAGCCGACGACAGCCGGATGATTCGCGTAACGCTCGGCCAGCTTCGCATTCATGATCGTCGTCTTCTCCCGGTAAACCGGCGACGTATAGCAGTGGTTGTGGCGCATGCCGTGCAAATTGCGCACGCGGTTCGCGCTGACGCGCAGCACTTCCGGGTACTTCTCGGACATCCACGTCGGGCGCGCGCCGGTCGGTGTGGCCAGCCATGCATAGATGCCGTTATCTGCGAACCGGTCCAACACATCGTCCAGCCATCCGAACTCGAACCGGCCTTCCTCCGGTTCCAGCGCCGCCCATGCAAAAATGCCTACCGCCATCACGTTGCAGTTCGCCAGCTTCATCAGCCGGATGTCTTCCTCCAGCACGTCGGGCCGGTGCTGCCATTGGTCTGGGTTATAGTCTGCCCCGTGCATAAACACGGGCAGCTTGCCGCTGATCGGCGGGAATTTTATGCTCATCGTATGTCAGCTCTCCTTGGATGATTGATCGGGTTCGCGTCGCTACGGCCGCTATTCCTCGCGCCGGCGCTCGC
>NZ_BILZ01000103.1 GCF_004000825.1 Paenibacillus kobensis NBRC 15729
GAGCCGCTTCCGGGTTGCCGCCTATCGCATAGATATGGCGGCCGAACGTCGTGTTGCGCGAAATAAACGTAAAGATAAGCGCCAACACGATAACCATGACGAATGGAACCGGTATTCCTTTGTAGCTGTTCATCAGATAGACGAAACCGATAATAAGCGCACCCGTTACGCACAGACGCAGCAGGCTGACTGGCATCGGTTCGACTTCAAAGCCGAATTTGGCGCGGGCCGACCGTTTGCGCAGGACAAGCACAGCCGCAATTGCGAGACCGATAATGCCAAGTACCCAGCCGATGCCGTCTGCGATATACGATTGACCGATCGATTTCAAAGAAGGCGACAGCGGCGCAATCGTCACGCTGCCCGTCGTACCGAACAACGCGCCGCGGAATATCAGCATCCCGCCTAGCGTGACGATGAAAGCCGGTACGGCCCGATAAGCGATAATCCAGCCTTGAATGAAGCCAATAGCGGCTCCGGCCCCAAGCGTCGCAATAATAACCGGTATGGTGCTCCACTCATACCAGACGTTCAGCATCGCGGCTATACCGCCCATGAAGCCAACGAGCGAGCCGATCGACAAGTCGATCTGGCCGGCTACGATGACAAGCACCATGCCGATCGCCAGAATTGACGTTACGGACATTTGAAGGAACAGGTTCGATAAGTTCGTTGCGGATAAAAATCTGTCATGCAGCAGCGAGAACAAAATCCAGATCGACATTAACGCGCCGATCATCGTGTACGCCCTTGCATCGAACTTGAACCAGTTCGGGCGCTGCTTCAAGCTAGCTTGCTCTATCATTGTTTCGTGCTTAACGCTCATGCTCGAATCCCTCCAGTGGCGGCTGCCATAATCCTCTCTTGCGTCGCATCCTCTGCCGTGAACAGCCCTGTCTGTCTGCCTTCGGAGATGACCATGACCCGATGGCTCATCCCGAGCAGCTCCGGCATTTCCGACGAGATCATAATGATCGCGACGCCTTGGCTAACCAACTCATTCATCAAGTTATAAATCTCGAACTTCGCGCCGACGTCGATTCCGCGGGTCGGCTCATCGAGAATCAAAATTTTCGGATTCGTCATCAGCCATTTGCCAAGCACGACCTTCTGCTGATTGCCGCCGCTCAGCGTCCCCGTAATCGTCTCAACGTTATTCGCCTTAATCCGTAGAGCACGCATGTACTGGTTGCCGCTGGACGCCTCCATATTATGATTAATGATGCCGCCGGGCGAAATGCCCGCCAAGCTCGCCATGCTTACGTTGCTTTTGATGTCCATGCCGAGCACAAGCCCATATTTTTTCCGGTCTTCGGATACGAGCGCCAATCCTTCGCGGATCGCTGTTCTCGTATTACTCAACTTCACTTGTTTGCCGTCGATTTCGACCTTGCCGTACGCTTTGCCCGCATACGCGCCGAATAGGCTCATGACAAGCTCCGTACGGCCGGCACCCATAAGTCCGGCAATTCCGAATATTTCGCCTTTACGCACCTCAAACGAGATGTTGTCGATCACTTTCCGGCCCGGACGATCCGGGTTCATGACGGAATAGTCGCTCACCTTCATCACGACATCGCCAGGGTTCGCAGGCATGCGGGGAAACCGCTCCTTCAGCTCTCGGCCGACCATGAGCGAGATGACCTTGTCTTCTGTCACATCCGCGATCGGATACGTTCCGATCGTCTGTCCGTCGCGCAGCACCGTTACCGTATCGGCTATAGCGAACACTTCGTTCAGCTTGTGCGAGATGTAGATACACGTTACGCCGCGGCGTTTGAACTCCTGCAATATGCCAAGCAAAATCTCGACCTCTTGCTCCGTTAACGCAGCGGTCGGTTCGTCCAAAATAAGCAGATTCGCATTCTTCGACAGCGCCTTCGCAATCTCGACCTGCTGCTGCTTGCCGATGCCGAGCGTCCCGGTCAGATGCTCCGGATTAACGTCCGTCAACCCGACCTCACGCAGCCAACGTTCGCTCTCGCGGAATACGTATTCCCAGTTAATGACGCCCCATTTCGCCGGCTCTTTGCCAAGAAACAGGTTCTCGCCGATCGACAAATCTTTCACGAGTGCGAGCTCTTGATAAATAATCGCGACCCCGGCATTCTCGGCATCACTGATCTGACGGAACTGCTTCTCTTCCCCGTCAATAAGAATTTGGCCTTCATAAGAGCCATGAGGATGCAGCCCGCTCAACACCTTCATCAAGGTCGATTTGCCTGCGCCGTTCTCGCCGCAGAGCGCGTGAACCTCGCCCTTCTTCACCGTGAACGTCACATCGTCCAACGCTGTCACACCTGGGAACCGCTTCGTTATATTACGCATCTCTAATGCAGCTGTCATCGGTCTATGCTCACCTCGTTCAAGACGGAAGAAGGAGAAGCAAGCGGGAATGACCAAGCCGCTTCTTCCCCTTCTAGTCCGATCATATTCAGCGCTTCACGTGTTACTTCACGTTCTTGTATACGTCTTCTTTCTTCTGGAAGCCGTCTGCGATGATCGTCGCGTCGATGTTGCTTTTGTCGACTGCTACTGGCTCAAGGAGTACGGATGGCACGTCGATTTTGCCGTTGTTGACGACTTTGTCCGCGCCTACGTCTTCACCTTTCGCCATCTTCACAACGAGTTCCGCTGCCGTCTCAGCCAGCTTCTTGATCGGTTTGTATACCGTCATCGTCTGCGTGCCCTCTACGATACGTTGAGCAGCGGCAAGCTCTGCGTCTTGGCCGGATACTGGAATTTTGCCTGCCAGACCTTGAGCAGCAAGCGCTTGAACGACGCCGCCTGCCGTACCGTCATTCGCAGCCACGACAGCGTCAACTGCATTGTTGTTCGCCGTCAGAGCGTTCTCCATATTCGCCAATGCGTTAGCTGGGTTCCAATCTTTCGTCCATTGGTCGAATACGACTTGAATGTCGCCTTTATCGATCAAAGGCTGCAATACGTTGAATGCGCCTTTCTTGAACAGATGCGCGTTGTTGTCCGTCTCAGATCCGCCGATGTAGACGAATTTGCCTTTCGGCGCCAGCTTCACGATCGCTTGCGCTTGCAGTTCGCCGACTTTCTCGTTGTCGAACGAGACGTACAAGTCGAGGTCCGAGTTTTTGATCAGACGGTCGTATGCCAATACTTTAATACCTGCGGCATGCGCCTTCTCGACGATTGCCGCCGTTGCTTCCGCGTTGTGCGGAACGACGACGAGCACGTCTACGCCTTGGCTGATCAAGCTTTCCGCTTGTGCGATCTGCTTCGCGTCATCGCTGTTTGCCGCTTGAACTTCAACCGTGCCGCCGAGCTTCTCGACCGCCGCCTTGAACAGGTCGCGGTCCTTCTGCCAGCGTTCTTCCTGAAGCGTATCAAGGGACAGACCGATCTTAATCTTGCCATCGGATTTCACAGAGCCCGATGCCGTTTCCGAATCGTCCTTATCTTTGCCGCCGCAAGCTGCAAGCGTCAGCGCCATAGCTGCCGTAACGAAGAGCAAACCACCTTTTTTCCAACCGGATTTCATTCTCTTCTCCCCTTTTATGACAAAATGTAAATGCTTACATTTGAAATAGTACCATTACTAAGAGACCTTGCCGCCGAGAACAATCTGCAATCTTTTGCGATCGTCTGCACTTTTCGGTGAACATGTTTCTTGGGCCTGAGCTAGCGGAATACCATCTTGCGGTATTCGCTCGGCGAGCAGCCGCACACCTTTTTGAACACTTTGCTAAAATAATTCGGATCGTTATATCCCACCTCGAACGTAATTTCCTTCATACTAAGCTGAGGATCCAGCATGAGCGACTTCGCCTTATCGATCCGGCACTCGGTCAGAAAGTCAATATAGTTGATGCCGAGCTGTTCCTTAAATATTTTGCTAATATAATAGGGGCTCAGCTGCACGCGCTGCGCAATCGTCTCCAGCGAGATCTCTTCTTTCACATGCTCGATGATGTACTGCTTGATCTGTCCGATCATATCGGGCTCCAGCTTGCCGCGGTGCGCTGCCAGAGAGGCAATCAAGCTGTCTAACACGCAGCTTGCTTCTGCCCGAAGCTGATAATATTGCCCTGCCTGAAAAGAGAACATCGGCCGCTCAGCATCCGCCCCAAGCTCAATCGCCGTCCGGTATACGATCCATAGATGCTCCAGCAGCGATTGGCCGCATTGCACAAGCGACGCGCCCCGCCGTTCGCCGGCATCGACCAGCGCATTCATCGACGCGCGAAGCTCCTCCCATTGGCCAAGCCGAATCCATTCGACCAGATCCTTCTCATCACGGCGCATGTCATGACTGTGCCGCTGCGGTCCGCGAACGTCCAGATCCATATACAGCAAATGACGGGCCGGCAATGTGACGTCAGCCGTCGCAAGCAGTGCTTCCCGGAACGAATGGCGAATATCGTAGAGCGATGGATACGGGCTTCCTACCCCGATAAATCCGTCCGTGCCGATCATGCGCTGCTGCGTCTTCAGCAACTGCTGTACGAGCGATGCCGCTTGCGCCCGGAACGTTGTTCCAAGCTGGCGGAATACGACGATCGGCACTTGCCGCCCAGCCATCGCGCCAACCCAGCCGCAGCCAAGCTGCCGCACCTTCGCCTTCATGGCGGCATATGCCGCCTCCGGCTGGCAATCGCCGAGAATGACCAGCATGACGAACGCTTCCTTCGTCGTGTCGCCTCCTAACATCGCCAGCATTTCTTCTATATGGATCTCTTGAACATGATCGTACAGCAATCCGGTCACCACGTCGCTCTCAATGAGCGGCATGAAGCGGTGCAGCGTCTGTCTCTCTTGCCGAATCGACTCCAACAGCTCTCGTTCCCTCAGAAGCTCCTCGATTACTTTACGCACAACCGCCACGATTTCGCTCGCCTTGCTAGGCTTCAACAAGTAGTCGCTTACCCCCAGCTTCAAGGCTTGTCTGGCGTAATCGAACGTTTCAAATGCTGTCACCATAATAAATTTTGCAGTCGGATTCGTCCGCTTCATTAATTCAATCGCTTCCAGCCCCGATATGCCCGGCATCTTAATATCCATCAGTACAAGATCAGGCATGAACGTCAGCGCCTGCTCAATCGTAAGCCCTTGTATGCCACTCTGCAGAATCGCCTGCAGTCCTTCCCGTTCCAATTGCTCATCATCCACGATCATTAGCTTCAACAAGCTGCTCCATCCTCCCCGCCATCGGAATTTTTAACGATATCTTCGTACCGTGCGGCACAGCGCTGCCGATTTCTATTACGTCATCCCTGCCCGTGAACAGTCTTAATCTTCTTACAACATTACTGAATCCGATGCCAGTGGAATGCCCTCGGGCTGACGATTCTTCCAACGGCTGCTCCTCCACAATACGCTTTGCCAGATCCGGCGACATGCCTTCTCCGCTGTCTTCAACTTCGATCCGGACGTCGTCTCCATCCTTCATCACCCGGAAGATGATCGTCCCTCCGTCCTCAAGCGGTTCGACGGCATGAATGACGGCATTCTCGACAATCGGCTGCAGTGTCAGGCAGGGCATACGTACATACAACAGTTCCTGATCGATTTGCTGGCGGAACGTCAACCGGTCGGTAAACCGCGCTTGCTGAATTTCGATATATTTCATCACGACGTTCAGTTCTTCCGCCAGTGTGACGGAGCGGTCGAGCCGCCGCAAATTATAGCGAAGCAGTCCGGCTACGCTGGCAATAAGGTCGCTCGTTTCCTCCGATCCATCCAAATAGGCTTTCTTCGACAGCGTATCCAGCGTGTTGAACAGGAAGTGAGGATTAATCTGGCTCTGCAAGCTGCGCAATTGGCTTTCCTTCAGCAGCAGTCTGCTCTCTTGAAGCTCAAGCTCCAGCTGTGCTTTCTGCTGCATCTCCGAGATGAGCCCGTTAATATTGACCCGCATCCGGTCGAACGTGCGGGCAAGGAACGAAATTTCATCATTGGAGCGAATCTCGATCTGCTTATCGAACTTCCCTCGGGCAAGCTCTCTTGCAGCCACGGTCAGCTGCTGGATCGGCCTCGTAATGCTTCGCGAGAACCAGTAGGCGAAGAGCAGCAGCGTTACCGTCAGAAAAGTAAGCAGCCATATCCCCAGCCGTTTGAGCGTCGTGCTCTGTGCCATAATATCGCGGTAGAACCGGTCATAAGTTTTCAAATCTTTGTCGATGAGCGTAAGCGTCGTCTCTGATATGTAGGTATGAATGCGGGTTGCTTCCTCGAACCGGTCCGACGACTGTTCATTGTTGTTCTGGCCTTGGAACATAACAGACAGCCGTTCGGCTTCGACCAAACTTTCAATCATGTGCATATAGTTCGTCAAAGTGAATGCATTGTTGCCCGTCCGCAACAGAGGCAGCTCCGCCTTCGCTTCGAGCAGCCTCTCCGTTGTTCCGTTGAATGAAGCTTTCGTCGTCTCTGACGGCTGTGACAAATAGATGTTCAAGCTGGCAACCGTCTGCTGGCTCATGTTGGTTATTTCGTTCATGCGCAAATACCGCTGGAGAACTTCATTGTACTGCTCTTGTGTCTTCTGATTGTAATAAGTAAGAACTGCCCAAATAATAACCATAATGAAAAGGACAATGACAGAGAGAGACATAATTTTACGTTGAATGCCGTTCATTTCGCATCCTCCGCCTTCAGTACCCGAATACCCGTGAAATAACCGTCCGGGCGAAGCGGAACGGTCTTGCCGTTTAACCAATCAACCATCAGCTTCACGCTAAGCTCTCCCATGGCTTGCGGAGATTGCGTGATCAGAGCATCCAGCTTGTTCAGCTTCAAAAGCGTCATCGTCTCGGGATTGTCATCGAACGAATATATATAGTAAGGCTCGACGCGCGACCGCTTCTCGATCTGTTGAATCGTGACCGCGGCATCCGCAGCTGAGACCGCAACGAACGCCTTCGCATCCGGCTGCTTATTAAGCACGTTGTCGATCGCCGTTACGATCGCTTCTCTCGAATCGCCGGACGTTACGATAATTGTCTCAATGCCAGGGAAAGGCGCCAACACCTGAAGAATACCTTTCAACCGCTGACGCTGGTAATCTTCTTCTTCGTCGGACGTCATGAGCACAACCTTGCCGGATGTCCCCATCTTCTGGACAAGCTGCCGGGCAATTAACTTGCCGGCTTCGAAGTGGTCGGAGCCGACATACGTTCGGCGCAAGCTGTCCTGCATCGGAACGTCATTCGCGACGGTAATGACCGGAATGCCGCTGCCTGCCGCTTTGATCTTGGTCAAATTGGTAAACTCCGGCGTATCGAGTCCCTGCACAATGATGCCGTCCACTTTGGAAGCGATTGCAATTTCGATTTGTTTTAAAAATTCAATCCGGTCCGAGCTATACGTCCCCCACATTTCCAGGCTTGCACCGTTCGCGGCTGCCGAAGCGTCCGCTCCCTGCTTGAACTTCAACCAGAACGGCGTATCAAGCTCCTGTGTGATGACAACAAGCCGCAACTTATCACTGTCAGCCATAGCGGTTGTACGAATCGATGGTTCCGGCGTATCCGATGCTGCCAAGTTGGAAGCAGCTTGGAGCGTAAAGTAGAGCATAACTAGACAACCAATGGAAAGTAAGGCAATGACGATATTGCGCATAATCAGATACTCCTTCGTAAGCAGTCTCGTAGGGTCCGCGCCTGGAGGATGCGCCTGCCTCTATTCTAATCAACGCCTTCCCTGCTGTCTATTCCCTTCGCTTCCACTTCTTATCGAAACATAAAAGACCCTCGTCAGGGACGAGGACCTCTTATTGTGTAATCGTATCACTAACCTTTTACGCCGCCGAGCTGCAAGCCCGTTACGAAGTAACGCTGCATGAACGGATACACCATGATGATTGGCAGTGCGGCTACGATCGTAATCGCTGCGCGGATCGACAGCGGCGTTACCATACCCGCTGCGGAGTCCGCTCCGCCTGGGTTATTACCTCCAGGGAGGCTGGTTCCCACGCTAGACGTGTTGTTCAGCAGCTTCATCAGCTCATACTGCAATGTGCTGAGGCTTTGCTTCGGCGCGAAGATGAAGGTATCGAACCAGGAGTTCCATTGTCCGACTGCGACGAAGAGCGATACCGTCGCCAATACTGGCATACAGAGCGGAAGAATAATGCTCATGAACGTTCTGAATTCGCCTGCTCCGTCAATTTTAGCGGACTCGACGAGGCTTTCCGGAAGCGTATGGATATACGTCCGAACGACGATCATATTGAACGCGCTGATCATGCCTGGGAGGATGTATACCCAGAACGTATTCAGCATGTGCAGATCTTTGATCAAGAAGTATGCCGGAATGAGCCCTGCGCTGAAATACATCGTAAGAATGACGATAATCGTGACCGACTTTTTGAACATATATTCCGGCCGGCTCAATACATATGCAAGCATCGATGTAAAGAATACACTGAGTACCGTACCGGACACCGTACGGGCAATCGAGATCCAGAAAGCGCGCGGCAAGTGGCCGGAGCTGAATACCGATTCATAGTTTTTCCAAGTAAAATCACGTGGCAGCAAATAGATGCCGCCGCGCGTCGTGTCGATCCCTTCGTTGAGCGATACGGCAATCGTATTCAGGAACGGATACAGCGTCACGACGAGTACGCAGAGCAGCAAGATGTAGTTAATCGTATTGAAGATCGCCGGCTCCAGGCCGATACGTTTTTTGACAGTATTCATGCCGATCCCCCCTATACCAGTCGCTCTTCGCCAAGTCGCTTGGCGATATTGTTGGCTGCGAATAATAGTACGATGCTGATTACGGTTTTGAACATGCCTGCTGCCGTAGCCAGCGAGT
>NZ_BILZ01000104.1 GCF_004000825.1 Paenibacillus kobensis NBRC 15729
AGTTTACCTGAATGGTGACTAAGCCTTGTAAATATAGCTCAATACAGCAGGACGGCAACTGATCTTCAATTCAGCTGCCGTTTTCATAGCGTAAAGGGCAGGTCGACCAAGTCGCCATAAGGCGTGACAAAGTGAAGATGGCCGTCCGCATCCAATCGGATCTCGTCGGCGCCCGCGTACCTAATCCCAATATCCTCCGGTTTCGCACCGGGCAGAAGCAGCCAATCGAACTTAAGCTCGCCCCCCTCTCCCTGGATCAGGACATCGATTCCCGGCCAGAGTTCCCGGTACACGACTTCACGATAGAGATCCGCGTTCACGACATGACGAGCCGTATCGTTGCCCCGGAAGTAATGGAATTTCCCTTCCTCCGGCACGCTTCATAGTCATTTTCCTCCGCAGGTATTTCTAACAGAGTATGCCAGACCAACCAGGCAAGTGCCACAGGGCTTGCATTCTCCCCTCTCCCGTGCGTCGGACCGCTCGAACGGTGGACGTGCCGAGAACTTCACCGAAGAAACGTATTTGCAGAGCGAACGGCAATAGGCAGTATGGAAGGCAAGGGGGGATTAAAATGCAATTTATGGAAAAAGTGGGTAACCGTATCAAATCGCTATGATAACTTACCCTGCGGCAAATATTTTCATGTTCATGATCCAGACGGCAATGTAATTTTCAATAGTAGAGTAAAAAGAAATGAGCCGAGTGTACAATATGCCAAGGCCGGTATGCGTCAGTCTTGATTGCACTAACAGGTACGATAGTTGTATCAATAAATCTAAAACCCTCTATTAGATGCAAACGAAAAGGAGGTTTTATGCTGATTACGGATCTTGGGGATAATCTCTATATTTAAATTAAAAAGCCTGCGAATAATCGCAGGCAGAATTATTACTTTATACCTTGAACTAGCTCATTTAACGTTTTGTTAAGGCTGGCGTTCAGTTGGCCAAGTGTTGACATGTCGATGGAATCTGCTTTCGATCCAGCAACTTCCGGATTTAAGCTTTCTTCGATTTTCTCATAGAAGTCCGCATATTTGTCTTTTACACCATCCTCGAACGTTGCCCACGTCTCTTCAAGCTTAGGTCCGAGTTCTTTTACTTTTCCTTCGTTACCGGCATCAATTTCTTTTTGCAAGTCGTTCGTTACAACAATCAATTCATTTGCACCTTTTTTAACAGGATCTTCAGTCGTTTTGGAGCCGCAAGCGGATAGTGCAAGAGACAAAAGCAAGATGGTTGCAACAAGTAATAAGTGTAGTCGTTTCATTTGTTTTCCTCCTAAAGAACTTTTATGTTGTAGAGATGTTGGCTTTTGATTTATTGCGAATGCGGACAATGAATAAGAACAGAATGGCAATGAGAGCAATCGCCAGTTGAGGAGCTGCGCTTTGCCACGACGGATAGAAGGCAAAGAAATTGATGTTAGGCAATTTATCCGAATTCGAAACCGGCATAACGCCAGCTAGCTGCAAGCTATGAATGCCCATCCCCATAAATTTGATGCACAAGTAAAGTACGATAAAACTCGATACAAGGAAAAACGGACGAATCGGCAGTCTGATCCCGACGTATAGCATCAAGAACGCAACAAAGGCTAAAAATCCAAAGCCGATCAATATACCAAGCATCAAATCTTGGAAACTGATTTGATTTATCATACCGATTATAAACAAGACTGTCTCAGTACCTTCGCGGAATACCGCAAGGAAAGAGAGCGTCCCAAGCGTAATCATTTTCCCCGTGCTCATCGCGAATTCCGTTTTGGACTTAATGTATTGATTCCATTGTTGGATATTCGAGTTGCTGTGGAGCCAATAACTCATATAAAGCAACATCACTGCTGCGAACACGCCAGTCCATCCGGTGATCAAGAAGTTATTTTGGCCGAATGCGCCAGATGATAGGACGAATTTAATGACAAATGCTAGAGCGATGCTCAATAATAAGCCTGCACCAACTCCTGATATAACCCATTTCTTCCCATCTCTAGATTTCGATTTGCGGACGAATGCGAGCAGAGCACCTACGACTAACAAAGCTTCCAATCCTTCGCGAATCGGAATCATAGCGGCATCCCAGAAAGTATAAGCCGTTTTCTCACTAAGAGGCGTTAAATAGGAAATCATATTCGTAATCGTTTTTTCGGCACTATCGAAATTTGATTTTGTCAGCATCGCTTGAATGACAACTAAATCGCGTTCAGAATCGTTATACGCGGAAGACGACTGTGCGACGACATGCCCTTCAACACTTAACCAAGCATCACGAACTTTTTGAATGGCAGCAATTGCTTTCACCTGATCCTGGTTGTGTATGGTTTCTTTAATTTGCTTAAGCATGATGACAAAATCAGATAGGGTAATATCTTTTTCATCAAAATCGTTAGAGCTGGCGTATTTACCGTCCAAATAGTCTTTGGCTATGTTATGTAGGCCGAGGAGGGCTTTATTAACATCGGCTGATATATTGGTCATATACGCATATTCGGCTTGCCCCATTTGCGACTCAATCGCTTTGTATGCATCTGTTGAATCTGACTTGATCGAATCTTCTAATTTCAACCACTGCTCTTTGTATTGATCGTAAGCCTGTTTTGATGTGTCTAAGTCTTTAGCTGATTGTGCTTTCTCGATATAGGTGATCAGAGTTGACATATTGTCCAGACCGACACTCGAAGCCAATGCACTTAACGGAAATAATAATAAGAGAGATAACAATGCTGAAACAGCCAATATAAGTATTCGATTGAACATTATAATTCCACCTTTGTTGCCGATCTCATCGGAACATTGAAAACCATTATCACTACTTTTATGATTCTAATTGATTATCATTATCAGGTCAACTGAAATTATTGGGGAATTGAATATTTGTCAGCATTGCTGACAAGAACTTGATGACATTCCCGATTCGTAACAAGACTTGGTGACATTCCCAGCGGAGTGGGATCGGTAAAGAGGTAGCGTATACCGTATTTGAGATGTTTAAAGGCTTGGAGCGTATCATGGCTGGAAAAGAATTTGCCAGCGAGGACCTTTTGGATATTACTTATTTCCCAGTCTTTTAATATCGCCTATGTAATTTCAGGCTGAGTATTTATAGCCTTCATGTATTAAGCTAACTGAGTTTTCTCAACTAACGGGAAGGTTAGCGCAACGCGTACGTTCCAAATTATGTTACTATTATTCCGAACATATTTTCGAACAAAGATATTCTAAGGAGTGGAGATTGTTGCGGATACATAGTATTAAATTACTCACTAAACAATTAGAGCAACTCAAAAAGTTCTACATTTATGATCTCGGAGTCCCACTAGTGGAGAGTTCCAGTAATACGTTAACTTTAAAAGTGGGAACTTCAGATTTAATTTTCGAGCAAGCGGATAATGCTGAAAAAAGTCCATTTTATCATTTCGCCTTTGACATCCCAGAGAACAAAATAGAAGAATCAATCACTTGGCTAAACTCGGTCGGAGTTACACTAAATTTATTCCCAGACAACTCATATCAAATTTATTCCACAACCTGGAATGCAACTTCAATTTATTTTGGTGATCCTGCAGGAAATGTAGTTGAAATTATCGCTAGACATACACTTGATAACGCAAACCTTACTCCATTTACATGTAAGAATTTATTAAATATCAGTGAAATCGGTCTTGTGGTTAATGATGTAATTAGTATCAAAGACTTATTAAGTACAAATCTTTTAATTAATGGATACAAGGACAACAAAGAAACATTTGCAGCGGTAGGTGATGAAGATGGATTATTCATTTTGTCTGCATATAGAAGAGTGTGGCTTGGATCAGATAAGGAAGCGGAAATTTTTAAAACAGAAATTACAGTAGAAGGAACTCATGAAGGAGTATTTGATATTGGACAATACCCATACAGTGTTTCATTTGTTAACTCCTCGCTAAACTAACGGGAGACTTTAGTTTGATCACTAGGAGAAGATAATTTTGAATGAAAAAGAATTTGAAGCAGTTATAAAACTTCCTGCGAATATTCGATACGAATATTTTATTAAGAAGGTTGTTGATTTTGAAGAAGTTTGGGGATTGTATGATGACGGATGGGCAATGACTTCTGACGACGATGGAGGCATGATGATTCCATTCTGGCCAAAGAAAGAATTTGCGGAATATTGTGCTTTTGAGGAGTGGTCTAATTATAAAGCACAGAGTATCTCTTTAGATGAGTTTATCAATGAGTGGTTACCCGGTATTGAGGAAGACCAATATAAGCCATCGATTTTCTGGAATAGAGATGATTCAGCTGTTCTTGCGGTTAACGTACTGTTAAAAGATTTGGATCAAGAACTTGAAAAGTACTAAACAACGTTACGCTAACGGGAGAACGATAGCGGAACAAAACACACCACGAACGAGGCTGCCGCGCATGATCGGCGGCCTCATTAAGCTATTTGGCAGTTTAATGAAGAAGGTTGTTTCAGAAGCACGTTGACCTCAATAAAAAAACACAATGGGAAAGCAATTATTGAACGAGATGGTAAAGGGGTACTCGTTTTTTTGACCTCGGTCATGAGCGAGAATGCAATCGACGAGTACGAAAAAAGAGTATTTTAGAAGGATAGTTAGAATCAGAAACAGCAGCCATTGTTAAAGCGGGTGCTGTTTTTGTTATAACCAAGGCAGTTTTACATTGTTCAATAACCGACGAGCAATTGGCTGGCCTTCATGTACTCGAAGTAGCAGAAGGGAAATATTTACTCCGTCACGAATTATTCAGAATTGGTCACTTTGGGGCGTGTTTGAGTTATCGACGGTTGAATCTCCAGTCTCAACTACTGCTTGATAGTTTTAATATCCACGGGGGTGCCATGCTGATTTCGACAGTACTCTTCATCTAAATTTCATAAGGAGGTTTTAGAGTGTCAACAGAGAAAAAAGCTGCGTACTCCGCGTGGTCAAACATCATGTACTCCATGCAGATGCACTGGCGGGCGAGGCCGCTTACGTTGATATGCTGTGCTGTCTCGGTGCTCGTTGGCGTCGGTGTTCCTTTTGTAAGCATCTATATGCCTAAAATTGTCATCGACAACATTACTGCGGGAGTCACGCCGAGCGAGTTTATACTGTCGGTCGGCATCATGGCGCTTCTTCTGGCCGCGCTAAGCAGTGCTAAAAGCTACGCTGATCTCATCACCAATGAATCTGTAGGTACCATAAGCATATTGAAGCACCTCCAAATCATCATGCATAAGCATCTAAATATGGACTACGAGGTGCTAGAAAGCCCGGGATACGCAAAACGGGGCGAAAAGGCGTGGCGTGCCATGCAAAGCAATAACTCTCCCGCCTCTAACATACCGAGGAACCTTTCACAGTTTCTAATGAACGTAGCGGGTTTTCTTGTATATGGAACGGTTATCGTATCGGTACATCCCCTTATTATTCTCTTTCTAGCCATTTCGGCCGGGATCAATTGGCTTGCGCTCTCTCGCGCCCGAAAAGTTGAGAGGGACACGCGGGAAGAGCGGTCAAAGCTTCAAGGCAAACTCTGGTATCTTCAGAAGGTGTCGAAAGAGCCTTCCGGCGGCAAAGACGTACGTCTATATGACCTCAGCAGCTTAATCCGTGATATTTTTCAAAACGTACTTGGTTCCTCAACCGAAAAAGAGAAAAAGGTAGCGACTGGCGATATGAGGGCTCAGTTATCGGATGCGGTGCTCAGTCTGATTCGTGATGGGGCCTCGTACGCGTTTCTTATTTACTTGCTGATAAACGGCGAGATGACATTGGGCAACTTCGTGCTCGTATTTGCCGCCATTGGCGCGTTTGCGGGCTGGTTGTCGGGTATATTGACAAGCTCAAGCGAGTTGATCCGTTCCTTAAGTGAGCTGTCAGATATACGAGATTATCTGGATGTGCCCGATCTTTCAAATACTGGCGCCGGCCATGCGCTGCCTTCCGCCGATCTTCTTCCTCCCGCGATTACATTAAGAAACGTTGGATATACCTATCCGGAAGCAAAAGCACCGACCCTTTCAAGCATCGATTTTGAGATCAAGCCCGGAGAGCGCATCGCCATTGTCGGGGCGAACGGAGCGGGCAAGACGACGCTTATTAAGCTTTTATGCGGACTCTATAAGCCAACATGCGGGGAGATTACGCTCGCCGGCGTCGACATTACGCGATTTAACAGAGACGAATATTTTTCGCTTTTTTCAACGGTATTTCAGGATATTCATCTCTTCTGCTGCGATATTGCCGGCAATATCTCGCAGCAGCCCCCGGATCAGACAGACTACGAGAAGGTAGAGGAATGCCTCATCATGTCCGGCCTTATGAATAAAGTAAGAGGACTTGAGAATGGAGAATCCACACTTCTTGTCCGTCGGGTGCATACCGATGCTATCGAACTTTCGGGCGGCGAGAAGCAAAAGCTGGCGCTGGCGCGCGCGCTGTACAAAGACGCTCCGGTTATCATCTTGGATGAACCTACGGCAGCGCTGGACCCGATTGCTGAAAGCGAGATTTACCAGCGATATGCCGAACTGACTGCGGGGCGAACATCGATTTACATCTCCCATAGGCTGGCAAGCACACGTTTCTGCGACAGAATTCTATTAATCGATGGCGGCGGCATCGCCGAGTGCGGCACGCACGACGAGCTCATGAGGCATGGCGGGAAATATGCCGAGATGTTTAACGTGCAGTCTCACTACTATAAGGATGGGGAGGTGACCGATCATGAAGGAGCGCTCCATCTGGCGTAACCTGTACCGCGGATACGGCATCGTAAATTGCTTAACGCCAACCTACATTCCGCTTACTATCGCCTCATCCTTTATTAAAGCGGTTCAGCCCTTAATGGTGCTCTTCCTGTCTGCCCAGATCATAAACGAGCTGGCCGGCGAGCGCGACACCGGGCGCATTACGCTATATGCCGCACTTACAGTAGGGCTTGCGTTTGCCGGTTCGGCTATCAACGCCGCAGTTAACCGCAGGATCACAACCTTAAACAGTACGTTGTTGGCGCGTTTCTATTTTTTCCTGGGCAATCGATATATGCAGCTGAACTACGATCAAGTGGAAGATACGATGAATAATGAGAGGTTAGCGGATATTGAAGCGAAGTCGAACGGAAACGGACTTGGCATTCTGCGCCTGCACTACAGTCTGCCGGAACTATTACAGCCTCTTTTTGAGCTGATACTATCTGTCATCTTGTTTATCGGGATGTTCACATCCGCTTCTTCCTACGAGCAGACGTTTATAACTTCTCCGTTTGCTACCGTTGTGCTGATTCTTCTCATCCTGACAATGATTCCCTTTACTTATTTGCTCAAGAAGAGGGAGGAGACAATTCAGAAGAAAGTGTTTGAGGATAACCCTAAAGCAAACACCTATGTGAGTTTTTTTAACGAATATATGCAGGCCAAAAATGCCGCCAAGGACATACGACTCTATAAACAGTCGCCGGCGATAGAGGATCATTACAATAAATCCGTTGGAGCGGAGTACTGGTACCGTATTTTTAACTTGATGGGAAAAAACAACGCATTGGCAGCGGCAATGAATGCCGTACTAGGCGGCTGCGTATATCTCTTTATCGGTCTGCGGGCGCTTTATGGCATGTATCCTTTAGGAAGCGTGGTGCAGTACATCGGAGCGGTGACGGGCGCTGTAGGTGCGCTGGCCAAGCTGGTCTCTGTTTCGGGCAATTTTATAACAAACAACCCTTATCTCAACCTCGTGTTCGAGTATCTTGACCTGCCGGACAACATGCAAAAAAGCGCTAAAAGCAGGCAAATTCCGCAAGAAGGACTTGAGTTTGAGTTTCGTGATGTCTCGTTCAAGTACCCTGGGTCTGACAATTACGCCATCAAGAACCTTAGCATGAAATTTAATATCGGCGAACGGCTTGCCGTCGTGGGGTTGAATGGCAGCGGCAAGACGACGATGATTAAGCTGCTATGCCGGCTTTATGAACCTACGGAGGGCGTTGTCACGTTAAACGGCATCGACATCAGGGAGTATGACTATTCGGCATATATGGGCGTATTCAGCGTTGTGTTTCAAGATTTTAAACTGTATTCGTTCTCACTTGGCCATAACGTTGCCGCATCAGAGAATTATGACGCAGCACTGGCGGAGGAATCACTTATCATGGCGGGGCTTGGTGAAAAGGTCAAGAACATGCCAGAAGGGCTTCATACTTACCTGCATAAGGATTTCTCTGACGACGGTGTGGAGATTTCAGGAGGTGAAGCGCAGAAGGTGGCTCTCGCAAGGGCGCTGTACAAGAATGCGCCTTTCGTGATATTAGACGAACCTACGGCGGCACTGGACCCGATCGCAGAGTTCGAGATTTATTCCCGATTTAATGAATTAATCGGTGGTAAAACGGCAATCTTCGTCTCACACCGGCTCTCGTCCTGCCGATTCTGTCATGACATCGCCGTGTTTCACGAGGGTCGGCTTATTCAACGTGGTTCCCATGACGAGCTTGTAGCCGACCGGGACGGGAAATACGCTGAACTCTGGAATGCGCAGGCTCAGTATTACGTTGGGGCATAATTAAGTGTCGGACGACAAATACATCTATACTAAGAAAGTCGCATAAACTGCGGCTTTTTATTTTGTGTATAGAAGTTCTTTTCACTTGCTCAAGACTAGAACATCTATATACAAAGCTGTTGGACAAAAGTACGCGGGGTATTA
>NZ_BILZ01000105.1 GCF_004000825.1 Paenibacillus kobensis NBRC 15729
CTGAATGCACTGAATGCACTGAATGCACTGAATGCACTGAATGCACTGAATGCACTGAATGCACTGAATGCACTGAATGCACTGAATGCACTGACCCGAATTGATCTGCATTGATCCACACTGTTCCACTGATCCATACGGAGTCGCTTCCTCCGCAGCTATCCGCCGTACGCCATTCCAGCACCCCCGACTGACTGAAGCTTGAGCCTCGTTGTACACTGTACAATGAAATCGGCGCAGGAAGCAGGCTGGGTTGGCTTCGTTGTATTCCGTACAATCGGCTCACGGCAAGGCAGGCGGTTTGAGCCCGTATGGAGCATTTACACTCATATTCCATTGTACAAAATGCAACGAGCAAGCGCTGAGTCACGCTGAGACGTGTTCTCCATTGTATGAAATGCAACAAAGCATATCATTGCATACAAAAAATAGACCGGCTCCGACTTAATGGAGCCGGTCTTCTTCGTATGCCGCCCTGCAGCCAATCGTTCAGCGGCCCCAGCAGGCGATCTTTTAGTCGAATGGATGGTCTGGAAAATATATGTTTACAAATAAAGGACCGCTGATTATTATATAAATAAACATTCAGTTATTTAATGAGAGGGCGAACGATCAATGGCAAGGACCGTAAATGAACAGGCGAGACAGGAGAAGAGGGACCGTATACTGGACGCGGCTGTCCGGTTGTTCCCGGAGTACGGCTACGCCGGCACCACCTTCGGTATTATCGCTAAGAGCATTGATATAAGCGCGGCGACGATCTTGTTGTATTTCAAGAGCAAAGAGGAGTTGTTCAGGTGTGCGGTCGTCGAGCCGCTGGAGCAATTCCGAGGACCGTTCTATTCGTTCAAGGAGGCAGAGGGGACGCCGATTGATAAGCTCCGGTATATGCTGAAGACGCATATTGAGATGGCAGCCAACGGGCAGCCCTACCTTCGGCTCGCTCATTACGTCATGGGGCAGTTCCGGCGTTTTCCAGCCGAGACGGCCGTTCTGGACGAGTTCGGCGACCATTTCACAGACATGCTGGCGGCGCTGCTCGATGAAGGGCAAGCGGCAGGGCAATTGCTTCCGCAGCCATCGTGGGAAGCCGCATGGGCATATTTCGCTTTTTATCAAGGGGTCGCACTTACGGATAACACGCGGGCATCGGCCGAATACTGGGTTGGCATGCAGCGCGTAGGCCTTAATTTGTTCTCTCCCGCACCTAACCAATAAGAGATGGAAGGATGGCAACCGTCATGAATCTGCTGGAAATCGACCGCGTAAGCAAGGTGTACAAGAGAGGGAAGTCGCCAGCCAACATGGACATTAGCTTCTCGATCCGGGAGGGCGAGATTATCGGTCTGCTCGGGCCGAACGGAGCCGGCAAGAGCACGCTCGTGAAACAGATCGTCGGCCTGTTGGCGCCTTCATCAGGTGAGGTCCGTTACCGGGGCGTTAACGTGTTGAAGCAGCAGCGGCGGGTATCATCGGAAATTTCGTATTATGCCCAGGAGCCTCATGCGCTGGGCGTACTGACGGCAGGGGAAGCGCTGCTGTACACCGGCTTGTTGCGGGGGTTGCCGCGCCGGGAGGCGGAGATTCAGACGAGAGAGCTGCTCGAAAGATTCGATATGGGCGACTTGATCAACCGCCCGATTAAGCGAATGTCCGGCGGCCAACGCCGCATGATCGGCATGGGAACGACGCTTATCGGCGATGCGCCTGTGCTCGTATTCGACGAACCGACCAATGAGCTGGATCCGCTGAACCGGAAGCTGGTATGGGATCTTATTGTTGAGCGCAACCGGCGGGGTGCCACGATCATGTTGGTGACGCACAACGTGCTGGAAGCCGAGCGGGTGGTCGACCGCGTCGCATTCGTTAATCATGGCCAGTTGCTGGAGATCGATTCGGTCGCGCATCTGAAGCAGCGGGTCGACGGCCGGCTGAAGCTGGATCTGACGGCTGCTTACGGCGAGGTAGAGCGGCTCATCGGCCGGATGGAAGGATGGGGCGATATCCAGCGGACGGGCGAGCACCGGATCAGGCTTTACGTGAATAAGGAAAGAGCGGGCCGGCTGCTCGATTGGATGATCCATGACAACTCGCTTCCGATCGACGAGTATGCGGTGTACCCGCCAAGCTTGGAAGATGTATATGTGTATATCGACGAAAGGAAGGCGGGAGCAGCCCATGCATAGCGCGATCGATGTCAGACCGACCGGAGGCAGAATATGGACGGAATTGTCCATCTTGTTTCGTATCCAGTTTGCGATCGTAAGGGATCAGTGGATTATCGTGCTGCTTATGGCGACTATTTTCCCTTTATCGACGCTATTATCAATGAAGTTCATGTTCGGTGCGACGACACATCAGATTATGGTGAACCTTATTGTCGGCAATATCGTATTCGCGGTTATTATGATGGGCTTCAATGCGCTGGGGCAGGAAATCTCGTGGCAGAAGCATCAAGGCTATTTCACTTATTATGCATCTCTTCCGATTCGCAAGGTCAATTTCGTCCTGACCCAAATGCTGCGCGGTCTAATGACGACGATGCCCTCGGTCATTATTATGGCGGCAGCCGGGGAGTATTTGTTCGACGTTCATCTGCATTATGAGTGGGGACTTATTCCGGTCTTCATACTCGCCGTGCTTAGCATGGTCGGCATCGGAGCGGGCATCGGGTTCTGGTCGCCGAACCATCAGACTACGAGCAATCTCGTGCAAGGACTGATGATGTTTATTGGGTTTCTATCGCCGGTCATGATGGAGCGTGACCAGCTGCCTTTGGTCTTGCAATGGATCGGTTACGTGTTTCCGACGACGTATGCGGCATCCGCGCTGAGGGAGATGCTTACTGCGGGTTGGACGAACGAAGTGTCGGTGAATGTGCTTATCATGTTGTTGTTTGTTCTGGCTTCGTATTGGTTTATATTTAAAATGATCCGGTGGCGCGCTTCGGAATAACGGGAGCGGGCTGACCGAAATACGGCGCGGTGAAGCGCGAACTGAGGGTTAGACGAGTGGAATCCTATACTGATGAACGATATACCGGAGAAAATTTCAGCGGGTGCGACTGGAGAGAGCGGGAGCTCGTGCGCTGCACGTACGAACGGTGCCGGTTTACGGGCGCATCGCTAGAGGAGATCGTGACGACGGGCTGTCGGTTCATCGAATGCGAGTTCGACGGCGCGATGCTGAATGCGTCGCTGCATACCGAGACGGCATTCCTGAACTGCCGGTTCGAGGAAGCGAGCCTGTTCGTTGCGAAGTTTACGAATTGTAAGGTAACGGGCTCCGATTTCACGAAGACAAGGCTCGACGGCCTGACGATTGTGCAGGGCGATTGGTCCTATGCGAACCTGAGGCATGCCCACCTGGCGAAGCAGGATTTGCGCGGTGTGCTATTCGTGGAAGCGGACCTGCATGGCGCGAATTTGGAGAAAGCGGATTTGCGCAAATGCGATTTGACGCGGGCGAACTTGTCTCAGGCGAAGCTTGCGGGGACTGACCTGCGCGGAGCGGAGACGGCCGGAATCGACTGGCTGGCCGTTAATGTGAAGGGTGCGCGAATGGACGGGGCGCAGGCGGTAGGTTTTCTCCGCTCGTATGGTGCGAAGGTGGAGTGAGCACTCCTTCCGTGCAGCGGGCGGGATGTAGTAACATAGGGATGATGGACACAGCCGCTAATCGGGAGGGGAATGGCAATGAACGAGCTTACGACGAACCTGCTCGCGCAAGAAGAAGAGCTGCAGTTCGATGCTTTTACGAATGAGGATGCTTTCACGCTGGGCAGCCTGATCTGCAAGATCGCTGCCGAGGAGATCGGCAAAGGCATTGCGGTACATATCGAGAATGACGAGCATCCGTTGTTCACGCATTATATGGCGGGTACTTCGAAAGAGAACATCTACTGGGTCAATACGAAGAAAAATGTCGTGAACCATTACGGCCACAGCTCCCTGTACGTCGGCGAAATATACAAAGCGCAAGGCACGACGTTCAAGGATGGCTCCGGCCTTCCGCTGTCGGATTATCAAGGCGAGGGCGGATCGTTCCCAATCGTTGTCCGCGGCCAAGGCAAGATCGGCACCGTGACCGTGTCCGGCCTGACTGGTGAAGAGGACCATTGGTGCGCGGTTGAAGGCATTCGCAGAATGCTGAAAGTGAAGTAAGCAACGGTAATAAGGCCATCCGGGTGGATGGCTTTTTGTTTGCGGCGAGGACTGCGAACGGGATGCTGATCTTTGATGAGACTGTGCCAACTCACCTGCAGCGGCTAGGCACGGTCAGTAAGCTGTGAAGGCGGTAATTGCAGCAAAGGCAGTCCAAAATGGCAGCAAAAACAGCAGTGACGATTCCTGCACAACTTACAGGCTTTTACCGGCGGTCGCGAAAACTGCGAATCATTCCTGCATTACATACATTCTTTTGCTGCCGGATCGAAACAACGAATGACTTAACAGCAAAAAGCCTGCATGTTGTGCAGGCTTTGCTCGGTCCGCCACATCAATCGCGGAAATAACTGCACATTGTGCAGGAATCCCCCGCGATGCGATGTGAAATCCCAGTTAAATGGTATAAGGCGTCGCTGTCATTCTCTCTGCCTCTGCGACCGCAGCCTCCAGCGTCATGCCGGCAAAGTGCTGCGCAGGCAGAAACCGTCCGCTCTTCCCGTCGCTGACAAAGGCGCCTACCGCGATGCCTGGCACGACCGTTTTCACGTCGTGATGCGCATGCGGCCCGCCTAGATCGGTGCGGCACCAGCCCGGATCGGTCAAGCTCAAGATGACGTTCGTCCCTTCCAGACGGGAAGCGAGATCCTTCGTGAACTTGTCGAGCGCTGCTTTGCTGGCTGCGTAGCCCGCTTGCTCCGGTTCGTTCCGGATGCCGCTCGTCGTGTTGATGACACGGCCGAAGCCGCGCTCCAGCATTCCTGGAATGAAATGATGACAGATCGTTGCAATGGCAATGAAATTGATGCGGAAGCTCATCTCGTAATCTTCGATCGGCGTACACCAGAAGTCGGTCCGGTAAGCGATCTGAACGGCAGCGTTGTTGAACACGATATCAACCTGTGTTCCTTTGGCCTCGATCTCGCTCAGCATCGCGATGACTTCGTTATGGTTCGCGAGCTCCGCTTGCACGCAGTAGACTTCTACGCCAAGGTCGAGCACTTCCTGCTCGACCTTCTTCGTATGCTCCAAATTCCGGCTGTGAAGGATGAGATTGCAGCCTTGCTTCGCCATGAATACAGCCGTTTCATACCCTACCCCACGGCTTGCCCCCGTAATAAGCGCCCATTTGCCTCGTACATCTACCACAAGTAAGCCCTCCTGTATCGCAATCGTCTATTTGGTCTTACAAGCATGCTGATTCGTTTCGAGGGCCATTGTACCATAGCAAGGATAACAACGTTATTACGGGGGTTGCCCATCTCTTATGCTTTCGTGACTTTCTGCGGTTTGAGGCCGGTTCTTACATCAGCAAATGTCCGCCTTCGACATGTGCGACGGTTCCGGTTACGAAGCTGTTCGTCATCAAATAAAGCACGGTTCGCGCCACGTCGTCAGCCGTGCCGACCCGTTGCGCGGGAAGCTTGCCTGCAAGGGAGGCGTACAGTTGTTGGCGGGCTTCAGGAGCCATCTTGCTGCGGGAAGGGGTATCGATAATGCCGGGGGAGACGACGTTCACTCGAACGGGGGCGAGCTCCAGCGCCAGCGTCCGGCCGAGCGCGGCGACGGCGGCGTTGACGGCGCCAAGAGCGGCGGAGCCAGCCATCGCTTTGTAAGCGACAATGCCTGAGAACAGGGTGATCGAGCCTTGCGGGGATATGCGGGGCGCGCCATATTTGGCGGCATAGTATTGTCCCCAGAATTTATTGTCGAACAACTGACGGGCCTGTGCCGAGTCTGTCGATAAGAACGGACCGCCTGCTGTTTCGGCAGCCGTGATGACGAGATGGTCGATAGGACCGGCCGTGCCGAAGAAAGACCGCACCCGTTCCTCATCCGTCGTATCAAGCTGGAAAGCGGCAGCTTTATCCACTCCGAGAGCCTCAACTGCGGTACGCAATTTCTCTTCCGTACGGCTTGCAATGATAACCTCTGCACCTTCTGCTGCCGCCTGCCTCGCCGTCTCTAGACCGATGCCGGAACTGCCGCCGATAATGACCACTTTCTTGTTCTTCAGCATAAATCATGCCTCCCTTTGGGGAATTGGATACCTGTGGCATCGCGCTCCAGCCAAGTATAGAACCAATAGTTCCATACGGGAAGTAGTGATAATTATTACACATAGTTACCTTTTGGGAAGTTTTGTGCAGCGTAAGCATTCGGCGATATTACAATTGTGCGTTTGTCGAACACGGTGAACTGTTACTGCAGCGTGAGTCCGAACTTTTTGAGCTCAATGAATATCCTCTCGAGCTGCTTGCCTTTGTCTGTCAGCCTGTATTCGACGCGTGGAGGTACCTCGGGATAGACCGTTCTCTGGATGATACCCTGCGCCTCTAATTCCCGGAGCCGGACGGCGAGTGTCTTCGGGCTTATCCCATCCATCGAGCGTTGAAGGTCGCTGAATCTCATCATTCCTTCGATCAGCAGGTCGCGGATGATAAGAAACGTCCATTTGGTGCCGATAACGTCGAGCGTCCGGGCAATGGGGCAAGGCTCGCCCGGTATTCCTTTGTCCAACTTGATCGGTTCCATAGGTCCCATCTCCTTGCGGCGGAAAGAGTAGAGTGCTTTATTGCCATTATATCGAATCTGGTTGGACTGGAGATGGACAAAATGGTTCAGTTTTCATGGCGATCTGCCGAAATAATAGGAGCAGAGTAACGAAAATATTTAGTAATAATGAAGTGTGAATAGGGTACAAGTCATGACTTTATATATAACTCTGCATATGTTAATAAGTATTTATAAGTTAACTAACGTTAATTACTGCTATTCGGTATGTATGTTAGTATATTTTAATAAGAATTTATTTGTCGGGGAGATGAGCACGTTGCAGGGCAATGGGAACGGAAAGCGGTTAACGAAGCTGATCATGGCTCTTTTGATCGGACTACTAATAGCAGGCGGAGGGTGGGTACCAATCCCTAAGGCGAAAGCCTCGGCGGATATGCCCATTGTCGGTGAGGTCAAGATTTTTCCTTACCAGCACCCGCCAATGGGATGGCTGCACGCGGACGGCAGGTTGTTGAGCATTGGGGACTATCAGGCGTTGTTCCTTGCCATCGGCAATCGATTCGGAGGAGACGGTGTAAATACGTTCGCTCTCCCGGATTTAAGAAGCAAGGAGGTTGTATCGGGAACAGGCTACTATATTTCTACCGAAGGCATTGTCCCCTATCCAGGCATGACATTGCCACTCAGTAATGAGGTCGCGGTAAGCGAGTTGAAAATATTTGCTTTCGACTACACAGGCGCAGGGTTGCTGCCTACGCAGCACCAGAGGCTGAGCATTAATTCCTACCAGGCACTCTATTCCCTTATAAGCTCTTCGTATGGGGGAGACAGCACGACGTTCAACTTGCCGGATTTGAGCCCCTTGGCTCCAGGTGTCAGCTATTATATTTCATACTCGGGAGTGTTTCCGTCCGGAGGATATGGGGTTCTACCTTATGTGGGGGAGATCTTGACGTTTCCTAATGCCGTGAACGCTGGAGTGATCGGCGTAGACCAGGCTGACGGCGGGCTCATAAGCATTTCGCAGAATACCGCTCTTTATGCTCTGATTGGGAATCGTTTTGGGGGCGATGGCCGAACGAACTTCGCCGAACCGAACTTCAACGCGGACCCGACACTGCTGTACGGCATTGCGAAATCAGGGGTATTTCCTTCATTGAACTGGTACGAAGCGTACGCGAATCCTGACAGCTATTCGGTTACTATGAATCAGACGCTGACGGTGACGGGGGGCGGAGTTCTGGCGAATGATAGCAATGTTTCATCGTCAATACTGGTTGCCGGCCCGCAGCATGGCACATTGAGTTTGAATGCGGATGGATCTTTTACATACACACCTGTGGCCAATTACTCCGGCAGCGACAGCTTTATGTACAAAGTGCCGGAGGGCAGCATTGCGACCGTTACCATATCGGTTCTGCCTCCTGTGATCTATCGGACGGTGAGCTTTGTTAGCGATGGTGGATCAGCAGTGAACAGCCAGACGGTGGCGCAGGGCGCGATGGCGTCTAAGCCAACTGATCCGACACGAACGGGATATACGTTCGGCGGCTGGTATTCGGACGCTGCATTATCGATACCATTTAACTTCATGGGTACAGCGATTACAGGAGACACGACGCTGTATGCGAGATGGACTCTTAATCAGTATATCGTCAGCTTTAATACCGATGGCGGCTCAGTTATTGGAAGTCAGTCGGTAAGCTACAATGGGAAAGTATCAAAGCCGGTAACCGATCCGACGAAGACGGGTTATACGTTCGCGGGCTGGTACACGAGCAGCGGGCTGACGGTACCGTTCGATTTCACGGGAACGTCGATTACGGGCGACACGACGGTTTACGCGAAGTGGACGGTCAATCCATATACAGTCGACTTTGACACAGATGGCGGTACGGCTGAGGCGAACCAAACGGTCAATTATTATGCGAAGGCGA
>NZ_BILZ01000106.1 GCF_004000825.1 Paenibacillus kobensis NBRC 15729
TTCCGGGTTCAAGTTCGTGCCCCGATTCGCACCTTTCCACAACACACGACAAGCTTCTATTCGGGCAAACCGAATGATGTGCAGCTATACGTCTATTTGCTTTCTTGCAGTTCGTCGTCTCCGCGAAGGACGCATGCCTGCTTCGGTACATTTGAATGAAAGTAAGCTGTACCTTCAAAGTGCCGTCCGTCAGCAGCTGCGGCCGACAGGCGGACTTGGATATTATCGCTCGTATAATAAAGGTCGAGCAATTGGGCTGGACCGGCCTCGTTCGTATCAATGTACCATTGGCGCGAGCCGTGATCGGTAACAATAAACAATTCAGCGGATGAGAAGGAGAGTTCTCTCGCTTCGCCGTCATTGCCCGTTATCGTTATTTGTTGAATGGGTATGACTTCCATTGCCATTAAATCGTGCTCCTCTCGTAACGTTCATCCCCTCTGCCTGACATGCTTCGGAGCCGTTTTTCCGATTGTATAAGCCTTTCCTTTATTTTGCAACTTCCGTCAAGCGCGCACCGTCTATTGGGTAGAACATAGATAAGGGGGCTGTCTATATGATAGCAAAAGTCCAGAGATTAGTGTTCTTATTCATGCTTATGGCGGTTGTACTGCTCCAAGCCTGTTCGTCCTCTGGCGGAGAACGCAAAGCAGACCATGAATCTTCCGCTGCAAGCACAAAATCTTCAACGCGCGAAGACAGCAAAGCTGCCAACGATACGGCTGCATCCGGCGAGGCCGCACATACTGACGAAGCGGCGGCTGCTGAAGAGCCGACGGTAAAGACAGAGAACCTTGATTCGAGCAAGGAAGTCGAAATGGACGGCGCTTCGGATGAGCCACGCAGCAATGGAAACGAGCCGAATGCAGGCATTCTGACGGCCGGTGAATGGGATGACAACATGGAGTGGACCCGGTGGAACGATCTGATGCAATCGCGAGAAGGCGGCGAATATATGCCTTATTGGAAGTTCCACGACTTCCGCAGGCTTGAGGTGCGAGTTACAGGAGCAGGCAAGCCGGTTGCGGATGCCGTCGTGACGTTAAGCCGCGGCAACGGGCAGAACGGATGGACGGCACGCACGAATGCGTCCGGCACGGCGTATTTGTTCCCGTACCTGTTCGTCGAGCAAGGCGGGAGCGCCAAGTACAGCCTGAAAGTCACGGCTGGCCAACAACGCAAGCAATTCGAGAATGTTGAACTGAAGCAGGGCCGCGTGATGGAGATCAAGATGGACGAGGCAACGAAGCCTTCCGATCTCGTTGATCTGATGCTCGTCGTCGACACAACGGGTTCCATGTCGGATGAGCTGCACTATTTGGAGGCGGAGCTTAAAGATGTCGTTACCCGGGTAGCGAAAGACAATCAGAATCAGCTTGACCTGCGAATCAGCCCTAATTTTTACCGCGATATATACGACGACTATACGGTGAAACCGTATCCGTTCACGCGCAACGTCGATGAAGCGGTCAGACAGATTGCGGATCAAGAGGCTTTCGGAGGCGGGGACTTTCCAGAGGCTGTGGAAGAGGCGGTTGAGGACGCGATCGACAATCATGAATGGAGCCAAGAAGCATTAGCCCGTCTGCTGTTCCTTGTCATGGACGCGCCGCCGCATCATGAGAAATCCGTCGTAGAGCAAATGCAGCGGTTGACGGAGCGGGCAGCCGAGGAAGGCATCCGGATCATTCCGGTCGCTTCCAGCGGCGTCGACATCGCAACCGAGCATTTGATGCGTTATATGGCTGTCGCAACGGGCGGCACGTATATCTTTCTGACCGATCACAGCGGAGTCGGCAACGGGCATTTGAAGCCGGCAGTCGGGGAATATGAAGTCCTTCCGCTCAACGATCTGCTCGTCAATATCATTAACCGGTATTGCCGTGCGGCCTAACGGACGGGTTATAAGGAGCGGCTGACCGGCTTCGGATAAAATAAGCGTCTTCCAAAGTCGGAATCTGCTCGACGAAATGAGGATAAGGACGTTCTGCAGCGATAAGCCGCACAGCAAATTGCCGGTCTTGCAGCGGACGAACGTCGATGACCGCGTTCGCGGGAAGTTCGCGGTATGTTTCGGCATCTACGGTCCCTTCCCATACGCGCGTAGGCAGACCGCTCACCCAATCGGCTGCAGAGCTGTCGAAAGCGGGGCGGCCGTCGTTAAGCCATACGATACGTTGTGCCCATCCCTCCCATTCGTTGAGCTCATGTGAAGAGATGATGACGATCCGGTTCTGGGCATATGCAGCCAAATACCGGATGAACCGCAGCCGCTCGATTGCGTCCAGCGCGTTGAGCGGCTCATCTAACAGCAGATAGGAAGGGTTTCCGATCCACGCTTGCGCAAGGGCAATCCGCTGCCGGATGCCATGCGGAAGCGTTTTTATTTTGCGTGTACGATAGGGCTCCAGTTGAAAGGCGTTCATGACCCGGCTTGCCTCGACGGAGCCGCTGAAGCCTTTCAATTGCTCCATGTAACGGAGCAGCTTGATCGTTGTCAACTGTTCATACAGTTCGATGCCGGTCGGCACGTAGCCGATCTGCGAACGAATATCGGGCAGATGATGGGTACATGTCCATCCGTCATAGCTGATGGTTCCGGCATCGGGCAGCGATACGGTGGACAGCAGCTGCAGCAGCGATGTCTTGCCTGCGCCGTTACGGCCGACGAGCAGCGTTATGCCTGAGCGAAGCGTCAATCTCGGTACGGTCAGCCTGAATGGCGATTTGCCCCCGTATTGCCATTGTACGTTGTGCATTTCCAGCAGCAAGAATGCATCTCCTTCTCCGGGGTGCCGGATTATTTGATCTCACGGATGCCGAGGCTGCGCCGGTATGCGGCAAACAGCAGCAGCACGCCGGCAATCATAGCCGCAAGCTCAGCTTGGTCGCCGATTGCGGAGGCTTGGTCCGAGCTGATGTACGTGTTGCCATAGTTCCAGACGAACCAGAGCACGACGCCGCTGATGAACGCAGGCTTTAATCCTTTGCGCAGCATAATATTGGCGACGAGGCCGCTGATTAACAAATAGAGCGACATCCATCCCGTGAGGAAAGACAGAGCTTCAAACCGGTTGTCGGTCCATTCCATATATAAGGTGGCAGCGACGCCAAGTACGACATTCAAGCCCGTGACGATCAGCGAACGCGTCAGCAGCAGCAGTGCGGGCGGATAAGGCGAGATGCTCTCCACCATTCGCATTTCCCGGTTCCACGTGCGGAAGCTGTAGAGCAAACCGCCGAGCAGAGCAGCAGGCATTAGGATGGAGAACCATCCGGCTGCATTGTACGACGAAGCTAAACCAAGCCGGTCGACCATAAACAGCAGCATGACGAACAATGCGGCGCTCGCTGCCCAATACGCACGCGAGTACGCTCTAATCTGGCTGCGAACGAGTCTGCCTAACGAGACTTGAGGCTTTCTGGATGCGGCTTCCGGCAGCGGTGCGGCGGGAACGGCAGCAGCTACAAGCTCGTTGAATGCGGGCTGAAGAGACTGCAGCAGTCTTGCTGTGTCGCTAGCCTGAACGGGAGCGATGTTATAGGATTTCAGCGGCTCGCTCATTTCGAGCTCCAATTGTTTCAATTCATCATCGCTTCGCATACTCATGCGGGTTCCCTCCTCTCGTTTGGTTGTTATCTTGATCGGACGATTCCGGCTTCAGCACAGCTTTGAGCTTGCGAAGCCCTTTGTACAGATGGGTCTTGACCGAGCCGAGCGGCAGTTGCAGCGTCTCGGCAATATCCTGCAGTTTCAAATCCTGGAAAAAACGAAGCATCACAATTTGTTTTTGTACGTCGGGCAGTCCATCAAGCGACCGAATGACCTCTTGACGAGTCTCTTGCCGTTCAGCCAGTTCAATGACGGAGGAGCGCGTATCCTGCTGCTCCGGCAGCTCCGCCATTAGCCGGTTATCCGTTTGATATTGCGCGCTTTTCCAATAGTCCCGGCATAGGTTCAAGGCGACCCGGTATAGCCATGCTTGCGGATTGTCAGGGACCGACCGGTTTTGCAACTGCTTGATCAGCCGCAGAAACGTTTCTTGAACGAAATCCTCCGCTTTCTGGACGTCTCTGAGCTGCCTTTGCAAATAGCCGGATAACGGCGCGTGATGGCGGTTTACGAACGCTTCGAAGCACGCCTGTTCGCCTCGGGCCATTCCTAGTACGAGCTCGTCGTCTGTCATTGTTTCATCTCCTCGTTCCATGCCGTATTCCAATCCTGCATCGTGACGGCTGGTCTAGCTATAACCCGTTGTTCCGCCGGCGATTTCAACCCATCGGACTGGATCCATAGCCGGCCCAGCACGCGTTTGGCTTGATCCGTGCGACCGGACCGTACTGCATCGTTAATCTTCTCTTTGATGGTCTGCCATTGCTTCGAGCCGGCATTCACCTCGATCGGAGTGTCCGATGGCCGCTCGATGTCGTACATCATCCGAATTGCGTTGCGCAGCTCGAACAAAATGGACGGCTCTGCGGATGCATCCGGACTCCAGCTGTCTGCGCTTCTGTCCAAATCGCCGAAGAGCATCATGTTGGCTGTAAGCTGCAGATCGTCTGTATAGGAATCGTGACCGTTCTCGGATAGGATGATCGTATCGTTCCAGATGGTGCTGCTTCGCCAGCCGGTACCAGGCGTCACGTCGAATATGGCGTTAATCCAAATTTGGCGCGGCAGTTCAAGAGGCTTCGGCAGCCATGAATCGTAATACGATTTGAGATCGTTCATTTGCTTCATCAGCAGAGTTCCGCGGTTGCGGCTTCCTTCGGTCGTGACGATCCCAGACGGTTCGCCTGGTCCGGCAATCTGAATGAATTGGCCGCCGATTACGTCAAAACCGTGTGCATCGTGTCCGTTGAAGTGCCGGTCTGACGGTACGGACGATACAGGAGCGGCTGCCGGCAACGTAGCGAACATCGGACCTTCAAAGCCGGTGAGCGTCACATCGAAATCGGCTTGCGTGCGGAGCGTCACATCCATACGGTTAACGTAGTCGCCAGGCGCTTCAAGGGAAGTGAAGCCTCTGAAGAACAAGCTGTCGCCTCCTGGGAGCGGGTACCAGCCGACCGATGCCGGCAAGTAGACCGACTCACCGCGAATGAACGCCCAATAACCTTCCGCATTGTTCGAGCGTGCCCAATCATTGATTCGGCCTTCATAGCGGAATTCGATTGAGGCGCTGCCGGATTTCGCATCGTCTGGAATCACTACGCTGACATGATCGCCCTCCCGGCTCCAACCGGCCGCACTGCCGTTCCATCGAACGGAATCGACCTTCAAGGCAGGGTGCAGCAGGAAGGAAAGCTGGCCGTCTTCCGGTTGCGTGACTTCCGAGATGCCAGGCGCTGCCGGGAGCGGCTTGCCGTTCTCCAGTGGAATAACGGCTGTCGCTTCCGCGATCAGCCTATCGTTATGAGTCCGCTGTGCTTTGATTGTCATCTTATCCATCCGGAATAGGAATGAATCATGCATTTTCAGCTCCCTATAAGACGGGGAGGCGCTGCGGATGATGTCCATCTGCTCGTATCGGCCGGACCACATGAGTCCATACGGAATTGCAGCGGCCAGAGATAAGAGCAGGGCAATAACCATTCCTGTAAGCGGGCGCCGGTCATGGGCGGCGGGACGGATTCGCGATACGGCTGTTGCTGCTGCCGTAAGCATGAACAGACCGAAAGCGGCTACGAACAGCGAGAGCCGTTCATATTCTTCCCAATATAGGGACGGAGCCCATGCATCGTTGCCGAAAGCCGGACTATTCGTAAGCAGGTGAACGAGCATGAACGCTTTAAGCAAATACCAGCGCGTCCCTTGCAGAGCGAATACTTGCAGGAAGAAGGCGCCGAACACCCAGCCGAGAAATGCGATAGGCAGGGCGAACCGGCCAGGAAGCCATGCGCCAAGAATCATGCCGAGCGCGAGCGTAATGGCATAGCTGATTCCGTAATGCAGCGCAAGCCAGCTCATTTCCCGCAGGATGCTGTGTGAGTCAATGCCGAACCTTGCGGAAGCGATCGCATCGCCCGCCGCGATGCAGAGTACGTACAGACACATATAGGCAAAGCCGGCTGCGAACTTCGCTCCGACGAGCCCTATGTTCGGCAATGGCGTGTTGAACGACCAGTCGAACTGGCCGCTCATAAGATCCCGGCGCATGAGCAAGACGCCGAGCAGTGCAGGTATGAGAGCGGACAACGATTGAACGATGGCATGTTGCTCCGCGGCTTCGGCGTAATAGTTCGGCGGGGGAACCGTATCACCGGGCGAAATGAGCGCGAGCAATATCCAGCCTCCAGCAGCAAGCGGCAGCAGCAGCGGCCACCGGAGCCGGATGAGCAGCCGGCATTCGAGCAGAAAGTGCAGGGCGAATGCCCGTGCTTCGGAATAGAAGGGTAGCTTGCTCCTTAGCGTGTGCACGGCCGTCATCTCGTATGGCGGGTGCTCGCGCTGATCAACGCAAGATACCCTTCCTCCATGGACGGCTCCGTCTCTATCGCATACGGATACGGCTGGTTCATCGCAAGCGCCCGGCATTCGAGTCCTTCTTCCGTCCGTCTGGCGGCAACAATACCGTCAGACGGCTGGCGCCGCCATTCCGATTCGCTCGTCTCCCAGTGCCAGACAAGTCCTCTTGCATGAGCGGCAAGCTGCTCCTTGCCGCCTGTGAATAGCAGTCGTCCCTCGCATAAGACGTGAATGTGCTCGCATATGCCGATATCGCTCAGAACATGCGTTGAGAGCAGAACCGCTTTGGTCTGCGACAGCTCGGCTAGTACGCTTCGCAGCCGGAACCGTTCTTCGGGATCCAGCCCAGCGGTCGGCTCATCGACGATAAGTACTTCCGGATCGGAGGCGATAGCTTGTGCAATGCCTAGCCGCTGCTTCATGCCCGACGAATAGGAACGAACGGGACGGTTCAACTCCGCCGATAAGCCGACTGCATCGAGTGCTGCCGCTGCGCGGTCGGAAGTGCTGCCCGCAGACGCTCCGCGCATTCGGATGGCATGGCGTATCGTTTCCAGTCCGGTTAGTTGTTCGTACATACGGAATGATTGAGGCACGAAGCCTATGCGCTGCCGGCATTGGTACGTCTGCAGGACGGATTCGCCGTCTAGCAATGCGTTGCCGGTTGTCGGCGTCAGCAGACCTGCGAGCATGCGCAGCAGCGTCGATTTGCCTGCTCCATTCGGTCCGAGCAAGCCATGCATGCCGGGTCCGAACGAGACGGTAATGGGATGTATGGCCCAACCTGATTTATATCGTTTGCCAAGATGATTGGCGCTTAACATGTTATCCCTCCTGCTTCATCCAACGAGAAGAAGCATAAAAAAGTTTTATCGCAGTAGACAAGCCAGCGCCTATGCGCCACACTTAATTATATCAGAATGGTAAGACGATACAGAAGGAACGGGGCGGCGGATTAATGGGTTGGATTTTCTCACCTCTCGGAGACCGCGCGTTGGTCGCCGAGCTGCAATCAGGACTTGGCAGCGGCGAGGATTGGATGCGGATGGCTGCTGCTGCGGACAGGCTTAGACAATCGGGCCTAAATTGGATCGTAGATGTGATTCCCGCTTACTCAACGGTTACGGTTGTGTACGAGCCTTCAGCGTTAAAATGGGATGGCCATCCGGTTTATTCGGCTGCGGAGCGGGAGATTGGCAAGGTGCTTGCTGCACCTGCTGCTCATTGGAAGAACGAAGAGAGTATTTTTAATATACCGGTATGTTACGGAGCGGAGAACGGCCCGGATCTGACTGCTTGCGCTTTGCGCAGCGGGATGAGTGAAGATGAATTCGTACGTGCGCATGCGGAAGCTTCCTATCAGGTTGCGCTTGTCGGATTCGTACCGGGATTTCCGTATATGTCGGGATTGCCGCCGCGATTAGCGCAGCCGCGGCACGTCACTCCCCGGCGGCGGGTGCCGGCAGGCTCCGTCGGCATAGCGGGCGGGCAGACAGGCATCTATCCTCTGGAGGTGCCCGGAGGCTGGCAGTTAATCGGCAGAACGCCGCTGAGGCTGTTCAATGCCTCGCGCCGGGAGCCGGCGATGCTGAAGGCGGGCGACCGGGTATCATTCGTGCCGATTGACGAGGAACAATACCGTCATCTCGAAGAAAAGCTGGCTGCTGAGGCTGGAAGCCAGCCGTATAGCCGCAGCATCAGCAATATGGCGGAGCAGGGAGGCGGTATGGCATGAGCTTGCTTGTTATGAAGCCCGGTCTTTATTCGACCGTGCAGGACCGCGGGCGGCCCGGCCATAGGGGCGCAGGCTTGTCCGGCGGGGGAGCAATGGATGAGTACGCGCTGCGCGTAGCGAATCTGCTCGTCGGCAACGACGAGTCCGCCGCCGGGCTGGAGCTGACACTGGCAGGCCCGGTGCTTATGGCGGAAGCAGACCTGCTGATCGCCATAACCGGCGCCGATATGGCGCCGCATGCGGACGGCCGCGAGCTTGCGATGTGGCGTCCCGTGTATGTGCCGGCCGGCGCGACGTTGACGTTCGGCGCAGCCCGCGCCGGCTGCCGCGCGTACGTCGCGGTCGCCGGCGGCATCGGCAC
>NZ_BILZ01000107.1 GCF_004000825.1 Paenibacillus kobensis NBRC 15729
GAGTTTACCGTAATGTCGACCGTCGCTGCCACGCTCGTTCCGCCGTTGCCGTCTTTCGCAACGAACGTGAAGCTGTCCGCTCCCACATAACCAGCACTCGGCGTGTAAATGACTTGATTGCCGTTCACCGTACTCAGTGTACCGTGTAATGGTTGCGTACCAATCTCGAACGTCAGCGCGTCGCCATCCGAGTCGGTTCCTGCCAGCGTGATCGTGACCGCCGTATCTTCATCCGTCGTCACTTGTTGTCCCGCTGCCGCTGGCGCGTGGTTGACTGGGTTAACCGTAATGTCAACCGTTACTGGCGCACTTTCCAAGCCCGCGCCGTCCCTTACTTTAAATGTAAAGCTGTCCGCTCCGGTGTAGCCTGGGTTTGGCGTGTAGGTTACATCCGAACCCGTCAACGCCCCTAACGTACCGTTAGCTGGACCGCCCGTAATCGTGTAAGTCAAGCTATCCCCATCCGGATCGGTTCCAGTCAGTGTAATAGCAACTGGCGTATCCTCATCCGTCGTCACTTGTTGAGCAAATGCTGTAGGTGCGTGATTAACGCTTGAAATGGTAAGGCTTACGGTTGCAGGCGCACTTACATTGCCGTGTCCATCGTCAACCGTGAATTCAAAGCTGTCCGAACCGCTAAATCCGCCGTTCGGCGTGTACGTTACGATCGAACCGCTAATCGCACTCAACGTGCCATTCGTCGGCGCGTTCGTAATCGCGTAAGTCAAGCTATCCCCATCCGGATCGATTCCGACGAGCGTAATCGCGGTCGGCGTATCCTCATCCGTCGTCAAATGCTGCGGATTCGCCACTGGCGGATCTTCTACAGGTGTCACCGTAACCGTTACAGTCGCAGGTGTGCTCGTTCCGCCATTGCCATCTTTCGCAACGAACGTAAAAGTGTCCGTTCCGTTATAGTTCGCATTCGGTGTATACAACACTTGCGACCCGTTCACCGCACCAAGCGTTCCATGCTGCGGTTGATCCATGATCTCATAGCTGAGTGCGTCGCCGTCCGCATCTGTTCCCGATAACGTGACCCCAACAGGCGTGTCCTCTGCCGTCGTCACCGACTGATCAAATGCCGCTGGGCTATCATTAACGGCCGTAACGGTAATATCGACCGTTGCCGGTGCGCTAACGCCGCCGTTGCCGTCATTGGCAACAAACGTAAATTGATCCGTTCCCGAATAGTTCGGCCCTGGCGTATACGTCACATGGGATTCGCTAATTGGGCCGAGCGTACCATGTTGAGGGCCTGTTTGAATCGAATACGTTAAGGAATCTCCGTCCGCATCCGATCCGGTCAGCGTGATCCCAACCGGCATATCCTCGTTCGTCGACACCTGCTGTGCATCAGCCACAGGCGCGCTATTAACGGCGGTTATCGTCAAATCGACCGTTGCCGGCGCGCTGTTGCCGCTATGGTTGTCCTTCGCAATATAAGTAAAGCTGTCCGTTCCGACATAGCCTGGAGCCGGCGTGTACGTCACTTGCGATCCATTCACCGGACCGAGCGTACCATGCGACGGGCTGCCTTGGATGGCGTACGTCAATGGATCGCCGTCTGCGTCCGAACCGCTAAGTGTAACCGCGTGTGACGCATTTTGCGGAATCGTCAACTGTTTCGCATCTGCGACAGGCATGTCGTTGACCGCCGTGACCGTAATGGAAGCTTGCGCAGGTACGCTGGATTCAAATCCGTCCTTCGCAATGAAAGAAAACGTGTCTGTACCGTTATAATTGGCATCCGGTGTATAAATTACATTATTGCCGCTCAGCGCGCTGAGCGTTCCATGCAGCGGATTACTCGATATCTCATAGGTGAGCGTATCGCTGTCCGCATCCGTTCCTGCAAGCGTAATCGTCTTCGCAGTATCTTCTGCTGTCGTTACGCTTTGCGCCGCTGCTGCCGGAATTCGGTTCATCTTAGCCGATGCCGTCTCCGGATCCGCTGCGACACCGGCAGCGTTCGAGCCGGAAGCCGTCACCGTAATCGGACCTCTGGTCCACCCGCTTGCATTAACGGTTGTCCGGTACGATCCGTCTGCCGCGATGACAGCCGACGTCGTTCCGATGGTCGTGCCGCCGCTATTCTTAATCGTGAGCGTAACCGATCTTGTCGCTTCGATCGTCGTGACGCCGCTAATCGGAACAGCCGTCAATTGGCTGTTGCCCGCATTCGGATACAGTCTGCCCGCACCGCCGTCATCGATTGAAACCGAAAGCGTCGGGTGCGTTACCGCAGCCGAAAAGGATGACCCCGTTACGCCGCCTGAAGCGCCGAAGTCATACGAGAATTGCCGCTGCGATGCACTGTTGGCGGTTCCAAGAGGACCAGTGTTGCCGCCTACGACGTTAAGGGACTGAATCGGCTGGGAGTAGTACGCGATAACCGAGTCATTCGATTGGAAGGCGAGCCCGTTAACATTCGTCGATATGCCTCTGAACCGTACTTGTCCTGTTGACGTCTTCGACATTTGAAGCGCCGTATTTTTATCGACCTGATAGCTTTGGAATCCTGAAATCTCCACGTATTCGGTCAGACTCGAGGAGTTGCCGTCGATATCGATAACCGTCAAAAAAAAGTCCAGTAGATTGACCTTATCCGCCTGTCCGATGGAAGCCAGAGTAAGACCGGACGTATGATTATAAAATTGAACGTTAAAATTTACGCCCTCATACCCCGTCCAGCCCGAGCCTTCAGTATAGATAACCGGATTAAACCGCCCGTCATACTGCGCATCCGGCAAGTCGAACACGTTAATATGCGCTTTAGCATCGATGCTTTGAATCGTAACGACCGCATCGACTTGCAGCGTAACGTTGTTCGTGTCCTTTCCCGTAAACACATTCGTATAGAAGCACTGGTCATTCACATTCCAGGTTTCCCCGATTACGCTCGGGTTTTTGCCTCCCGTACAAGCAGTAGGCGTATTAAAGTTCATCTGTGCCTTATTCACGTCTACCACGAATGAAGGCGTCGATGCCGCTTCAGCCGATTGTCCTGCCGATGGCACAACAACACCGACGATAATCAGCACTGCCATGATCAACCTCATAGCAGCGTATACTTTCTTTGAAACTCCCAATCTTTTCATTCCTCTCCTCAAAATATACAAACATGTAAACATGAAGTATTCTCTATAAGATGTCAGCCCTACTTCATAAAACTTTAATCCTATAAGACATAGGTATTTAGTTCTATGACCTTTTCTATTATTTACTAACGAATCTACGAAATCAACCAAAAAATAGAGTTTTTTGATCGATGCTGTCGAATAACTTGGATTTATGCAAGAAACGCACACCGAGTTTAAAGTTTTAAATTCTTTGTCAATCTTTGTATCCCAAAAAAACCACACCTGAAGGAGGTGTGGTTAGATGATCCTGCTATCGAATATCGGGCCGTTCAAAACACTATATAACCTGCAAAAGCTCCCATAATCCCGTCACCGTAAACGGTGCTGGTCCAGCCTCGTCCTGCCACGGCTGGTTCACCTTCATCCAGATCCCGTTTATCCCCGCTCGTGCGGCTCCGGCTATATCATTAACCGGATGATCGCCGATGAAGACGCACTGCTCCGGAGTAAGCGACAATTCGGCCAGCGCCTTTGCGAATATGGCAGGGTCAGGCTTTTTAATGCCCGCCTCTTCCGACACGACAATAGCGTCGAAATATCCGCGCAATCCAAGGTTGTCGATTTTGCCATACTGAATAGCTGTTTTCCCGTTTGTAACAAGTGCTACTTTATACTTCTTCTTGCAATAGCTTAAGATTTCTTCTGCGTCCTCCATTAGAACCGCACTGTTCACATAGACCGATTGATAGAAACGCAACAATTCGTCCGCCGATGGCTTCATCCCCTTCTTCCATGGCAGCACAGACCGCAGTTCCTTGAACAGCAACGGCTTATCCTTATACCCGTCCTCATCCCGTTCGATAATATCCGCGATGATCCGACTTCTCTCCTCTATCTTCGTAATGTGCGGCAAAAAAGTGTCCGTAAACCGTTCGGCGAAGCGGCCGAATGTCCGCGTCCGGTCAAGCAGCGTATTGTCCAAATCAAATAAAAGTCCCCGTATCTCTGTCATGCCAGTGATCACCCCAGTCATTGTAATCATGAATTGGTATCTAGTATAATCACCGTAACGAAATAGAGGAAATCAAGCTTTTCACATTAAGGCATAGAGGTGATTGATATCACTCCATTTTTTCATCTAGAAAGTTATCGCGTGTTCTATCACACCGCTCAGACCGGCAATTTTACTAAAGCGGCAGAAGTGCTTCATATCACGCAGCCGTCCGTCAGCTATGCGATCAAACAATTGGAGGAAGCGCTCGGGATAAAATTATTTCACCGTCAGTCCAAGGGTGTGACACTGACGGAAGAAGGCAAAGCTTTATTCCAGTACGTCGAGCAGTCTTTCGCCATGCTGGAGGCAGGGGAAGACAAGCTCCGGGCGATCAAACGGCTCGAAGCTGGAGAACTGCGAATCGGGGCCAGCGATTCAATGTTCAAGCATCTCTTGAAGCCGCATCTGCACACCTTCATGTCGCGCCACCCCAACGTCCATCTGCGCCTGTCTCATGGCAAAACGTCAGATATCGTGCGAAGGCTGCAAGAAGGGCAGATCGATTGCGGCCTCGTTCATCTCCCCGTCGACGAAGAGCGGCTTGAGATTCAGCCGCTGATTCATGTGCAGCCCGTGTTCGTCGCGGGAGAGTCCTATCGACGCCTGTCGGATTGCGGGCCGTTAACAGCTGAAGAGCTGCGGGCTCATCCAATGCTCCTTCTCTCATCTGGCAGCAGCACCCGTATCGGTATTGACCAGTGGTTCGCCGCGCAGGGCGTTACGGTCGATGCCGATATTGAGCTTGGCAGCGTCGGACTCATCATTGAGTTCGCGGAGCTCGGCTTCGGCATCGCCTGTGTTGCACGCGAATTCATTCAGCAAGAGCTGCGGGAAGGCACACTGTTCGAGATTCCGACCACGATGCCGATACCACGCCGAACGATCGCGCTTGCGACGCTGCACGGAATGCCCCCGTCATTGACGGCGGCTGAGTTCGTATCTGTCCTGAAAGCTTCCCTTGAAGGAGGAGAAACGTAATAAAACCGCCCATTCGTCTATGACGACGACGGTGCGGTCCCTAAACGAACTTTATAAGACTATCAAACAAAACGTCCGCCCCCGGAACCCGGGAGGCGGACGTTTTGTCACTTACTGGATTAGATTAGTCCGGATTGCTGCAGCAAGCGTTGAACGATTGCTGCAACCTCGGCTCTTGTAATATTGTCTTTCGGAGCAAGCTTCGCACCGCTTCGGCCTGTTACGATGCCCGATGTAACACTGTCAGCAATACTGCTTAGCGCCCACGCAGAAGCATTAGCAACATCCGAGTACGGCTGAAGAGCAACATCTGCAGATTGCGCAGGCAGCATCGCTTTTAAATTGGTCACCTTCATCGCTTGCGCGATGATGACCATCGCTTGTTCCCGCGTAATTTTGTCATTCGGCCGGAACGTCTGGTTCTCGAATCCGCTAATGAGATGATACTTATACGCCGTATTGATATAACGGTTATACCAAGCGTTCGGACTTACGTCCGTGAACGGCGCATTGCCCTCTTCCAGCTCGAGGCCCAGTGCACGAACCATAATCGCTGCAAATTCTGCACGGGTAATATCCTGGTTCGGATTGAACATTCCGTTGCCCACACCTTCGATGATGAACCGTGAACCCATGTCGTTCACCGCGTCTTTCGACCAATGGTTCGCAACGTCGCTGAACTCGACCGGATGCCAGACTATCGTATACGTGCTGTTCGTAAGACTGTTGATAATCGCATACTGTTTACCGTCGTCGGCAAGTCCGATAACAGTCGGTACATGACGTTTAGAACCGTTCGGCTCCACGACGATGCCCGTCGTAATTTGATTCGGGTCGACAGCGTCCGGAATCGGAATAATGCGTTCTACATACACGTTAAACTTCGAGATTTCGATCGTCTTATCACCGTACGTGCCATAAATCGTAAACGTGACCGGCGGGACTACGACAGAGAATGATCCCTCTTCCGCCGCTTTTTCCACCTTTTTCTTCATATCTGCCGATGGTTCTGCAATTTCAATCTTCACCTTAATGTCTTTCATCGCAATTGCGTTTCCGAACTGATCCGCAATCGCTCCGATGTTGATCTGATCTGCAGGAACCGTGTACGTGGCGCGATTCGTACGAATGACGAGAACCGACCGTTTGCCGTCCATATTCTGAACCATCTGTGCATTCAGCTCGATCACGACAACATCGGACGTGTTGGTTGCCGATACCGTGATTACCGCACCGTTCTCTTGCGAGGCCAGCTTTTCTTCCAGCTTGGCCTGATCGACCGTAACTGTCGTAATCGTTTGGCCATTCTCTTTGGTAATATGCTTCTTGCCTATCTTCTCTTCTTTGCCGTTAACAAGGATGTTAATGCTGTCATCCGGTGTGTCCGTTACAGGAGTCGAAGGCGTCGAAGGAGTCGAAGGGCCGCCTCCTGAATTAGAAGTGACCGTTACCGTGCTTGTTGCAGTGAACGCGCCATCAGCCGTCGTCACTGTAATGTTCGCCTTGCCAGCTCCCACTGGCGTTACAATGCCATTGGCCACCGTCGCTACGCTAGCATCACTCGTGCTCCATGTGATGTTCTTGTTTGTTGCATTCGTCGGATTAACCGTTGCCGTCAGCGCTCCGGTTGCTCCGCCGACCAGTAAACTCAGTGCCGGCTGATTCAATGTCACGCCCGTCACCGGGATAACCGCATTCATAACAGTCACCGTGCTTGTTGCGATCAGGCCTCCATCGGCCGTTGTCACTGTAATCGTCACCGTGCCGGCTCCTACTGGTGTCACAACGCCATTGGCCACCGTCGCTACGCTCGGATTGCTCGTGCTCCAAGTGACGTTCTTGTTCGTTGCATTATTCGGATTAACCGTTGCCGTCAGCGTTTTCGTTGCTCCACCTGTTGTCAAACTCAACGTCGGTTGATCCAACGTTACGCCCGTTACCGGGATAACCGCATTCGTAACCGTTACCGTGCTTGTTGCAGTGAGACCGCCGTCGGCTGTCGTGACCGTGATCGTCGCCGTTCCAGCTCCCATTGGCGTTACGACACCATTAGCTACTACTGCTACGCTAGCATCACTTGTGCTCCAGGTAACATTCTTATTCGTTGCACTGGCAGGGTTAACCGACGCTGTCAGCTTGCCAGTTGCTCCACCCGTAATCAGGCTCAATGTCGGTTGATCCAACGTTACGCTCGTTACCGGAACAGCTACATTCGTGACCGTCACCGTGCTTGTCGCGGTGAAGCCTCCGTCCACCGTCGTCACCGTGATCGTCGCTGTACCGACTCCGATTGGCGTCACGATGCCGTTCACAACTGTCGCTACGCTCGGGTCACTCGTACTCCATGTTACGTTCTTGTTGGTTGCACCTGCAGGGTTAACCGTGGCTGTCAACGTTCCCGTTGCTCCGCCAGCGAGCAGACTCAGCGTCAGTTGGTCCAGCGTTACTCCTGTTGCCGGAATAACCGCATTTGTAACGGTCACTGCGCTCGTTGCGGTGAAGCCGCCGTCGACCGTCGTCACTGTAATCGTCGCCGTACCGGCTCCTACTGGTGTTACGACACCATTAACAACCGTCGCTACGCTTGGGTCGCTCGTGCTCCACGTGACATTCTTGTTGGTTGCGCCCGAAGGATTAACCGTCGCCGTCAGCGTTCCGGTTACTCCGCCCGCCAGCAAGCTCAATGCCGATTGATCCAACGTTACACTTGTTACCGGGATAACCGCATTTGTAACGGTCACTGCGCTTGTCGCGGTGAAGCCGCCATCGGCCGTCGTCACCGTTATAATCGCGGTACCGGCTCCTACTGGTGTTACGACGCCATTGGCTACCGTCGCTACGCTCGGATCGCTCGTACTCCACGTTACGTTCTTGTTGGTTGCTCCCGCTGGGTTAACCGTTGCTGTCAGCGTTCCGGTCATTCCGCCCGCTGTTAGGCTCAACGTCGGTTGATCAAGCGTCACTCCCGTTACTGGAACGGCTACATTCGTGACCGTCACCGTGCTTGTTGCGGTGAAGCCGCCATCGGCCGTCGTCACCGTAATGATTGCCGTACCAACTCCCACTGGTGTCACGACACCGTTCGCAACCGTCGCTATGCTCGGGTCACTCGTACTCCACGTTACGTTCTTATTGGTTGCACCTGTAGGGTTAACTGTTGCCGACAGCGTTCCAGTTGCTCCGCCCGCTAACAGACTCAATGTAGATTGATCAAGCGTCACACCCGTCACCGGGATAACCGCATTCGTTACCGTTACCGTACTTGTTGAGGTGAAGCCGCCATCGGCCGTCGTCACCGTAATGACCGCCGTTCCGGCTCCCACTGGTGTTACGACTCCATTGGCTACCGTCGCTACACTTGGATCGCTCGTACTCCACGTGACGTTCTTATTGGTTGCGCCCGAT
>NZ_BILZ01000108.1 GCF_004000825.1 Paenibacillus kobensis NBRC 15729
ATTCATTGTACGATATGCAATAAAGAAGGCACCGAATACAGCACCGTTTGTGTCGCATTCGTTAGAGATTCAGCCAGTCCCATTCATTGCACGACATGCAATGAAGAAGGACGGAAGTACGTACGTTGCTCCGAATATAGCACCACTTGTGTCGTATCCGTTAGACAGCCTGTCCGCCTTCATAGTGTCAGTCAGCCTTATCAAGCATGGGCTAGTTTAGGGACGCAGAAGTCGAATGCCAGATCCAGATCATCTTTCGTCTTAACGAATAACAAATCCTCATGCGCGGGCATCGGTTCTATCATAACGTGGCCAGAACACGCATCCGTCGTAAAGTGAAACTGAACCGAACGGGTTTGCTCATTCGCAATGCGTGAGATGAGCGCCCCCAAGTCTACCTTCTTACGTGACATAACATCATAGAGATGAAGGGTATGCCCCTCTTGCTGACAGACTACGATAGCATCCTCATCGGCGCAGTAATATATGCAATCAGGGAAAACAGAGATGGCATAGAACAGGAAGATGCCTCGGTTATTATGGCTGACTCCGAACGTTTCGGATACCGGATGACGATCCCGTGCCATCTGCTGCATAAGCTCGAAATCCGATTCATTCTCGCAATCCAATTTCCGAATGTTGCTGAGCTTCGCCGCAGCAGTGCTCCGGGGCAAGGATTCGACCGATTCCATTGTGAACCGGCTTTCGGTAACAGGGCGGAAGCCGAACTTCGGATAATACTCGTGTACGCTGCTATTGGCAAACAGAAAGAATAGGTCGCATTCGTCCTTATACAAATCGAGAACACGGTTCATCAATAGGCTAGACAGCCCTTTGCCCCGGTGATCCGGATGCGTCATCACCGTCCCGATCTGAATCGCCTTTCTTGCGGTGCCGTTGATTGTCAAATCCATCTTGCTAACCGATACGTTAGCGATAATCTCATGATCAGCTGCTACGGAGTGACAGATATAACGGTCGTCCCAGCAGCCACGCTGATACCAGTGTTCAAACTCTATTCCGAACACGAGGCTCGCCAGTTTGTTGAACCGGTCCCGGGACTCTTTATTCTCTTTATAATCAGAAATGATGATCATCTCTTCGTTTAGGTGCGACACATCGATTCCTCCCGCGTCTATATTCTATATATTTAGAAGGATACCAAGCAGGCAGTCGTTAAAGGAGAATAGGCGTTCAACACAAAAAATACAGAAAGCCGCAAGGCTCTCTGCATCGAGTGATTTATAACACACTCCATGCTTCGCATCCTTGTAATGGCTCCAAACGGCATACTTCTCCCTTGGTCAAAAATAACCGCATGGAGTATATGCTCGCATTCGAGATCCACTACTTAGTTGCTGGCATAGAGTCGATTCTCCTTCCATCATTCTCCTGTTGTAAATCATAGGGTACAGAGCTTGGTTTGTCCATGCTTATTGGATTGGCTCGTAAAATAAAGCCGCCGGGGAAATCACCCCGGCGGCTTCTTCAGGCCTTACTTATTCATTAATTGCAGCGTCTGAAGCAACCGTCCGATGACGACTGCCGATTCAGCGCGCGTTGCTTGCTGTCCTGGCGCGAAATCGCCGGACGGCCTTCCTTGCATGATGCCTTGCTGCACAGCGAGCAATACAGCTTCGGAAGCCCAAGCATGAATCTCGCCGTTGTCGTTGAAGCTGCTTGCCGAAGCGGCAGGCGCCGGCTTCGTTAAGCCGCCTTTGACAGCAAGATCGAACGCTCTTGCGATCATAACTGCCATTTGCTCGCGGGTAATCCGTTCAGACGGCTGGAAGCTGCCGCCTTGCATGCCTTGCACAATCCCGTAACGGGAAGCGGTGCCGACCGCATCCGCATACCATGCGTCCGCAGGAACGTCGGAATAACCCGTCGCCTCCCCGCTGCCGTCCCGCAATCCGAGCGAACGTACGAGCATCGATGCGAACTCCGCGCGCGTTACCGGACGGTTAGGCGCGAATAACTCTGCCGATACGCCGTTCACAATCGTGCGGACAGCCAATTGTTCAACCATGGATCTCGCCCAATGGCCGGCCATATCGCCGAACGTTACCGGATGCTTCGCAACAGCATATACGCTGTTACTGGTGCTCTTGATCGTAACCGTCGTCTTGCCGCCTGCAGTCGAGAAGACTGCCGGTACGTATACCCATTGGCCAGCTTCCGAATCGTATACGAGCGCTGTCGACGAAGCGGCGTCCAACTCGCCATCCACTATAATCGTGCGTGTCACATAGATGCCTCCGAAGCTGTCGACCGTCACATTCTTGTCGCCGATTTGCACCGAGATACCGAACTCGACCGGCTTGCCGAGCAGCTGAAGCCCTTGCGACTTCGCTTGCTGCTCCAGCTTCTGCGCAACCGCCGCGGCCTGAACCGGAGCGGCCGTGAACGTCATTACCGCGCCTGCAGGAAGCTCTTTGACCGCAAGACGCTCAAGCAGAGTATGAACTAAGCCAAGCGGGAAGGTGTAAGCAGCACTGCCGTTTCGAATTTCGATGGCTCCGTCCGAATGAGCAGCAGCAGCAGCTTGCAGCCCATGAACGGTGAACGGCACCGCCCCGCCAGGAGAACCATCGACGGTGAATACGACGACGGACTCCTTCGAGCCGCTCAGCCTTCTGTCATTATCTGCTGGATTATCGCTTGCCGCATCCGACGATGCGCTGCTTCCTGAACCTCCGCCTCCAATGCCGGTTCCGATGTTGCCATTGCTTCCGTTACCCGGATTATTTGTCCCCGGCTCCGTCAAAGTCTCTTGCGTGTACACTTGAACCGTGTAGACACGGGTTGCCCCGCCATACGTTACCGTAACTTCCGTCTTACCCTCTTTCAGCGCCGTGAGCAAGCCGTCTTCCTGAACCGCCACCAGAGCATCCGCCGATACAAAATGCGATTGCGCCGTTACATCGGCTCCGTCTGCGCCAAATACCTTCAAGCGGAACGAGCTGCCTTGCTCCAGCGCGAACCGGCTTGTTGCGCCATTGCCCAACTGCACCGTGAACGGCTTCGCCAGTGATGCGAACCCTTCGTTGCGCTCCTTCAGCTCGAAGCTGCCGGAGCCGTTCGATACATCCGCGATGCGCGCATCGCGAACGATGATGTTGTCTGCGACAATTCCGCCGCTCACTGTACTGGATACATCGACGCCCTTCGTTCCTACACCGTCGATGACCAAATCCTGCAGCACGACGTTATCCATCCGGAAGCTGCCGAGCACGCTCAATCCCGAGTATGTGCTGTCCAAAGCGACGTTATTGCGGATAATGACGTTGCCGTCTAATTTTTTGTCGCCTGCGAACAGCCAGAGTGCTCCCAGATCCGTCGTATAGCCCGTATCGTAGCTGCCCGTACGAATCATCGTATTGCGTTCCACGATCGTCGTACCGGCGAACGGTACCGGATTGAACCGGGTCGATACCGCGATGCCCGCTCCGTTCGTAATCGTATCTTTGGCGATGTTGTCTTGAATCTTATTGTCTGTTCCGCCGAATACGACGATATTATCCGCGAGCCATGGCAGCGACACCGTATTGAACCGGGCCGTGTTGTTCACGCTGGCGCGGCCTTCAGCCGACCACATCGCGATGCCGTCGTCGCCCGAATAACGGATATCGGTCTGCTCCATCATACTGTTGCTCGTACCGACGCAGAAGTTAATGCCGTCCGCCATCAAGTTGCGCAGACGCATTCCGACCATGTACAGGCTGTCCGTATATTCGTCGCTATCTTTGAGCTTAGTCAGCCACAAGCCGGTTTTCGAATGTTCGACCCATACGTTCTGAATGACCGAGCCGGTTCCGAAACCGCCCTCGAAAGCATGAGTGTGGGCTTCGTCATCCCGCACATTCAGATCGCCGTCAACAAGCAGATCGTACACTTGAATGTTCGTGCCCTTACCCATGAACCGGGCACCAGTCAGAGTCGTGTACCACATGCCCGCACCGCGGATCGTGACGTCATTGAGCACCAGTTGGTCGCCGCGAAGCTCGAATTCGCCTTGCGGTACCCAGATGCCCTTATGATCCAGCTTCGCAGCTTCCAGCGCCTCTTGGAACGCCGCCGTGTCGTCCAAGCCGTCACCTGGCACCGCGCCGTATTCCGTCACCGCCACCATGCCGGCTGGTTTCGCCAGCGGAGCGGCAACCTGTTCCAGATCGGCCAGGTCAATGACATAATAGTCAGCTGTGCTGTCTGCATCTTTCTCCAGCCGGATCGTCGAACCTGCAGGCACATCCCCGATGAGGGCATGCATGTCGTCGAAGAACCGGTGAGCATTCCCTTGGTTCGGATCATTGGACCACGGGTAGCTGCCGTATTCCCAAGCGTGCTTCGAATTCAACTGAAGCTTCTGGCGGAACTCCCCGTTCACGTACAGTCCGAGCGTTGCCGACTGGCCCGTTCCATCCGCGCTGTCTGGAATGGAGAACCGGACGACGATCGAGTTAGCAGCCTCTGCCGTCTTGAATTCGACGTATTGGCCTGTTTCGTCCAATCGGACCGCTTGCCGTCCCGATGCCTCGGAAGCAACTTCCCGGTAGACGCGTGACGGCTCGAGTACAGTGCCGTTCGTTGCGCCTTGCTCTGCTTCATACGTAATATAAGGAACGGTCGCGCCCCGGTACGCAGGCGCAGTGCTGCCTTGAACGGTAATCGAATCGATCGATATGCCGGCTGCATCTCCGCTGCCGGGTTGAACCGTTACCGAGTTGATGCCTTCACGCAAAGCGAGTTGAACCGTCGCAATCGACCAGCCTTTCGACACTGGCAGCGATAACGCGCCCGCTGGCAGGCCATTTACATACACATCTAAGCTGCGCGCAGCCGTTCCGTCGTTCAAATAACGGACTGCCACTTGATAGTTTCCAGCTGTCTGCGCATGCACAGCGGCGATCAACTTCGCGCCTGCCGTTGTGAATCCGTCGACGTACCCTTGGCCGGTAAAGCCGCCGGCCGAACGCGCCGCTTTCGCGCCTCCGCCGACGAATGCATCTTCAGCCTCATACTTGATGTCCGATACGACAGGCTGAAGCGACCATAATGATGCAGCACCAGATGTAGAAGAAGCTGCTTGCAAGCTGCCGCCATCCTGCGCGAGCCATGCATTCGAGCCGGCAGCGCTGCGAATCGTCCGGTATCCCGCCGACTCCTCGATCAACCATTGCGACGATGCGGCAGCAGCATCCGCCTTTGCAACCGTCGCTGCTGTATCGGCTTCGCCAAGCGCCAATAGGCGGCCGGTAGCGCGATTCTCGAACAAGCGGCGGCCGTTATAGTCGTACATCAGCCATTGCGCAGCGTTCGAGCTTCCGTCACTGCCCAGCGTCATGGTGCCGTCAGCTCCTTCCGTTACATACAGATTGCCCGATGATGGGCCTTCTGCTGCTGGAACGGCGATACGAACGTAATTGCGGTCCGGCAATGCCGGCGTCTCCGTCTTCTCATTGCGTTCGACACCGTCCGTTGGCGTATCGAATTGTTCCGGAGCGGCCGACAGCTGCCACTGCAAGGAACCGTAAGATGCAGGGTACAGCCCGCGCTCAGCGTAGCCCGCCCCATTTTGCACATTCAAATATTCATCGTTGAAGCTGCCGTGCTTGCTGCGGAACATGACGCTTGCTCCATCCGCAGACGGCTCGACCGCCCAATCGGATGCCGATCCGCTGCTGGCCGCGTCTCCCGTTTCCTCAACGCTCCCGATATAGCGGTAATCCCCGCTGACCGCCATCACATGGCCAGTCACACGGTTCTGAAGCTGCGTGACGCCGTCCTTCGTTACCATCCGCCAGTGCGAGTAGCCGTTCGAAGCATCCGTGCTGCCGTACAGCACGACGCCTCCGCTATTCTCATACAAATATTGCTGGTTAAAAATATTGCGAATGCGGACAAAACCTTCCGGCAGCTCCGTCTTCGTCTCCACCGGCTGCACGGAGAACTGCGCGCTGGCCGCGAACGAGCCGTCTGTTCCCTTCACCGCCTTACTTACTTTCACTGCACCGTCTGTATCCTCCGCCTTCACGTAGTGGGCGGCCCAACCGCTGCGAAGCGCGATAAAGCCGGCGTCCTGCGTCGTATCCATGATCCACTTGGCGCTTCCCCAGCTCGGATAAATCGTCGCGAGCGCCTCAAGTGTCTGCGGCGGGCTGTCGAGCTGAACGTCCGTATCGCCGACGCTTTGCATCGCAATGTAGTGGCCGGAAGCCGAATTCTTCAGACGAATCGAACCTTCGCCCGTATCTTCGATCAGCCATACGGAAGCCGCGTCAGATGCATCGACATCGCCGTATTTGACCGTTCCGACCGCTGGATCGGACGATGCCGCTTCGTATAGCGCGAGACCGGTCTGCTTATTCACGAGCTGCACGATCGTCGGCCGGTCGTCAATCACGTTAATGAACCGCCATTTCGGACTGCCCCAGTTGCGGTTGATTACAGCGTATTCCGCGTACTTGCCCAGGTTCTGCAAATTGATCAGCCTGTCCGTCTCGCCGCCCGAGCTCGGATCGTTCACGCTGTGAATGAGCCTCGATCCGCCGCTGACGGTCTCGATAATCCAGACGGCGCTCGTCCAGCTGTCTTCGACAGCCGATACTTGGATGCGTCCGTTGTTCATCGATTGCAGGTTAATGTAATGGCCCGTCGCACGGTTCTTGATCCGCTTGCGGCCATGGAACTTCTCAACGACCCATTGGTCCTTCTGGTCTGCACGGATGTTGCCGTACTTCAGCTCCCCGTGTTCATCCTCATACAGCACATAAGACTGCCACTCATTCTGAATGCGGATATATTGCGGCGAGCCGTCCGTCGGTACGGACGGGTCTTCCAATAGCCATTGCGCCGCATTCGAATTCGGATCAACCGCACTCGAGCGCGCGCCTTCGGCATCCGCCGAAACGTTCAAGTAGCTGTCCGCTGACGAAGCGCTGCGAATCGTCACATAGTCGTCGTATTGACTAGACGCGGTCAGGCGCCATTGATCGGACGAATGATCGCCAGAGTCGGCTGCCGTATGGAGCGGATCTCCCGCCAGCACATAGCGGCCGGTAGCGGCGTTCCGGATCCTTTTGCCCCCGTCGAAATCTTCTACAATCCACTGGTAGAACAAATTGTTCGCATTGCCCGCCCCTAGCGCGCCATGCTTAACAGCCCCGCCAGCCTCGTACAAATAATCCGTTCCGATCGTGCCGTCCGTATAATTCACGATTCGAACCGGCTTCACATCGCTTACCGGCACAATCAGCCAATGCGCATTCGCAAGCGTCTTGTTCGACCAGTTGTTGGAACGGGCATAGTTATCGGTCGGAAATTGTGTGTTCAACACGTACGTTCCATCGAATGCGCTTGAGATCGTAACGAAGCCAGGCACCGGCTCATTACGATCGTTGATGGAATCGGTAATGTTCCAGCTCAGCTTGAGCGGATCGTCGGTCGCCCCCATCTCGATCGGGCGCCAGAAGTCGCCGTCGCCGAACTGGGCAATATAACGGCCCGTTGCCCGGTTAAGCAAGCGGACGGTTCCGTTATCTCCTGGCTCCAGATACCAATGCCCGCTCGTATCTGCCGAGTCGATGCTGCCGAATGCGACAACGTCGTCCGGCCGGTTCTCCTTATCCGGATTCGCCTTCTCATACAACGCCTGTCCTGCCCGGTCTTGATTAATGATTCGGACCGGCTGCAGCACTGTCACCGGCTCGAACATCCACTGCGGGCTTTCGAACGAGACGGTAATATCGCTGCTTGCTTCTGCATAACCGAGCTGATCCTCTTCATGTACGACGAGATTGACGGAAGAGTCGACCGTCGCGCTTTTGATCAATACATAACCTTCGCGGCTCGCCGGCTCGATGTACCACCGGTCGCTCGCCGTGCTTTCCGTAATCGCTCGGCTGGTCAGCGCATCCCGGCGCTGCGCAACCTCTGCGATCGTCATGTAATGGCCTGTCTTCTTGTTTTTAATCCGTTTGGTGGCTCCGGCATCCTCAATCTTCCATTGTGAAGATTCATCGGCAGATGCCGTAAATCCGTAGCGAACGATGCCGTCCGATGATTCGTACAAATAGTTGTTCTGCCATTTGTTCTTGATTCGTACATATTCCCCGGGTACCGATGCCGATGCGGCTGCAAGAGCGGCATGATCGGACGAGCTGTCCGGCGCCGCCTCCTCTGCATAGACAGGCATTGCGCCTGCGATAAGCATCACTGCCATGATGCAGGCCAGCCAAGTTCTGATTCGAGCCATGAAGGCAAGACCTCCCCAATATATGGTTGTGTGGATTCACCCTCATCTTATTGGGAAATCGCTTTCATGACGATGTGCATTACTCTACGGAATAGTCGTTATATTACGTTTCTTAGGCATGGGTACGCTAACGACACGCTTTGTTACGTTAATAGCTCAGACGTCACGTTGATTGCATGCTAACGGCACACTTTGTTACGCTAGTAGCTCAGAAATCGCGCTGATTGCACACTAACGACACACTTTA
>NZ_BILZ01000109.1 GCF_004000825.1 Paenibacillus kobensis NBRC 15729
TATCGTACAGTGACAATTAATAATTTATCATGCCTGTACGCACCTAGTCAAGTACTTTTAATATTAATTTTCCGGAGCATTTGCCGCATGCATATCGTGCCGGATCCAGCTTCCGCCGGCGCAAATATTCCATGCCGCAAGCCCGGCACACAAGCTTATATTTGAACGGTCTCGGCTGTCTTGCCTCGCGCTCCGGCAGCGTCTTGCAGAACCGGGTCGCGCCGACCTGCTTGAGCAATCTGCGAAAATCTTCGTCCCGGTGGCGGTATCCGCGCTTCATAATATGCAGATGATAATGGCACAGCTCGTGCTTAATGATCTTCTCCGTCTCTTCGGCGCCGAATGCAGCCAATTGATGCGGGCTGATCTCGATGTTGTGTGATTTCGTAAAATAGCGTCCGCCCGTCGCCTTCAGCCGGCCGTTGAACGTCGCGCGGTGCTTGAACGCAAGTCCGAAACTTTCCATCGATACCCGCTCCACCCATGCTTGCAGCGTTTCGTCATTCATCGTTAATCTCCTCCGCCTACTTGAATTGTAAAGGTGCGGTACGATACACTTCAAGTAGAAGTTATACAAGCCGCTTCGCGCGCTGGCCCTCGAGCCCAGCCGCGGGCTTCGTTAATGAGGGGAGAATTATTCAGCTATGCCAACGATGCGTTATGTCCTAATGCAACAGAATGACCGGATCTTATTCGTCGAAATGCCGCAATCGCACGCTTATCAGCTTAGCGCGCTTAACCTGCGACTGCATAAAGAAATCGACAAATTGACAGCCGACAATGTGCCTGCGCTTCCGCACGCTATTGCGGAGTGTGATAATGTCGAGCTTCACGCTTCCTCCGTGCGGATCGTGTCGGGTCTCGATTATTTGAACGAGCTGGAACAGGACTTCGCGTCCATTCAAGAGAAATCGTACCCGCTTATCTCGCTGTTGACCGAGATCCGCGCGCTGCAAGCGCAGCTTGAGCAATGGTACGAGGAAGAATACGAACAATAATCGAATTTGCTCGAATCAGACTTCACCGGACGTGCACTTCCTCCCTTCCGTGCCCATATGCTATTCATACAGTACGGTCCGGGAGGAGGACGACGCATATGCCGCAGTGGCTGTGCAACCAATTGATGCGCGCCTACCAGAAGAAGGATGTCCGGCAAATCCGTCTGCTGAACGATTGCTGGTTTTTCTACCGCGCGAAGCAGCGTCCGAATGAACAGAATGAGGAGACCGTCACGATCAACTAAAGCATGTCCGCCATGCTCGCCTTGATCGCGGCTTAAACTAAAAAGCCTTTCCCGGCTTGCGTGCCGGGAAAGGCTTTTGTCCGTTGCAGGAACCTATAGGGAAGGCGCATGCCGTTAGTCAGGCTGTACCATCGTCAAGCTGACGCGCCCCTTCTTCACGTCCGCCTCAAGCACCCATACGGTGACAGCGTCGCCTACAGAGACCACGTCGGTCGGATGCTTAACGAATTTCTTGCTCAGACGCGAGATGTGAACGAGCCCGTCGTTCTTAATGCCGATATCGACGAATGCGCCAAAGTCGATGACGTTGCGCACGGTGCCTTGAAGCTCCATCCCCGGCTTCAAGTCTTCGATCTGCAGCACGTCCGTCCGGAACACCGGCGGCGGCAGCTCCTCGCGCGGATCGCGTCCCGGCCGCTGCAAGCTGTCGATAATGTCGCGCAGCGTCGGTACGCCGACGCCCAGCGTTGATGCAAGCTGTACCGGATCAGCTTCGCCAAGCCTCGTGCGAACCTGCTCGGAACCGACGTCCGCCAGCTTCAGCCCAAGCTCCCGGAACAGCTTGTCCACGACGCCGTACGATTCGGGGTGAATCGGCGTACGATCGAGCGGGTTGGCACCTTCTGGTATGCGAAGGAACCCGATGCACTGCTCATACGATTTCGCCCCTAGGCGCGGCACCTTCTGAAGCTCCTTGCGCTCGCCGAACTTGCCGTTCTCGTCGCGGTATTTGACGATATTGCGGGCAATTGTCGCGTTGACGCCCGCAACGTACGACAACAACGAAGGAGACGCCGTATTCACGTCTACGCCGACATGGTTAACGGCTGATTCAACGACGCCGCCAAGGCTTTCCTCCAGCCGTTTCTGGCCGACGTCATGCTGGTATTGGCCGACGCCAATTGCCTTCGGCTCAATCTTCACAAGCTCCGCCAGCGGGTCCTGCAGACGGCGCGCAATCGATACGGCGCTCCGTTCGGATACGTCTAGCGACGGGAATTCCTCTGCTGCCAGCTTGGAGGCAGAATAAACGGATGCGCCTGCCTCGCTGACGATCATATATTTCAAATCGGCAGCACCTGCTGCGCCAGACTTGACTCTCTTGCCGATCAAGTCTGCGATGAACTGCTCCGTCTCGCGAGATGCGGTACCGTTGCCGATTACGATCAGGCTTACGCCATATTTATCGATCATGCCGTTCACGATCCGCTCCGCATCCGCCACCTTATTATTCGGAGGGGTCGGATACGTCACCGCGACTTCCAACAGCTTGCCGATGTCGTCGACGACGGCAAGCTTGCAGCCGGTACGGTAGGCCGGATCGACGCCGAGCACGACTTGTCCGCGAACCGGCGGGGACAGCAGCAGATTGCGCAGGTTGACCGAGAAAATCGAGATCGCATGCTCTTCGGCCTTCTCGGTCATCTCGCCGCGAACCTCCCGTTCGATCGACGGCGCAATCAACCTTTTGTACGCATCCTCAATAATCGATTCGAGTACGGCCTGAATAGACGGCGCCGTAAACTTGCGGATGATTCGGCGGCCGATCCAATCGTGCACCCGGTCAGCAGCGATATCCATCGATACGCGGAGCACTTCCTCCCGCTCTCCCCGGTTGATCGCAAGAACCCGGTGCGGAGGCAGACGCTTGACCGGCTCTTGGTACGCATAATACATTTCGTACACCGTTTCCGCTTTCGGATCCTTGGCTTCCGTCTTCAGTACGCCTTGCTCCTGCGTATACCTGCGCACCCAAGCCCGAATCGCTGCATCGTCCGCGATATTCTCCGCAATGATGTCCATCGCGCCTTGAAGCGCAGCCTCCGCCGACTCAACACCTTTGCCTGCATCGATATAACGCGCGGCCTCCGCGAGAGGATCGCCTTGCTTCGGCTGCGACCAGATCCAATCGGCGAGCGGCTCCAGCCCCCGTTCTTTGGCAACGCTTGCTCTCGTCTTGCGCTTTTGCCGGTAAGGACGGTACAAATCCTCGACTTCCTGAAGCTTGGCCGCCGACTCAATGCTGGCCCGCAGTTCGCTGGTCAGCTTGCCCTGCTCCTCGATGAGCCGAATCACTTCGCGTTTGCGCTCTTCAAGGTTGCGTCTATACTGAAGCTTCTCTTCGATATCGCGTAGCGCGTTCTCATCGAGCTCTCCTGTCATCTCTTTGCGGTAACGCGCGATGAACGGTATCGTATTGCCTTCATCCAACAGCGAAACGGCCGACTTCACCTTCGACAGCGGAATCGACAGTTCGGCTGCGATTTCCTTCACGATGCGTTCATTCTCCGCGGCTGCCTGCGCTTCCGTCTGCTTCGTTTCGTTGATGTCCGCCGTCTCGCTTTGATTATTGACTGCCAAGTCCGCCAACACCTTCCTATTGAAAATAGCTGTTCCCGCATAGAAATGCCCGGCCGTCTCATCGACGCCCGGGCGTCCCGCCGGATCTATCCAATTCCATTAACGCTGCAATCCGACGTAAGGGTTGTTCGCTTTCTCGAAGCCAATCGTCGTCTTCGGACCATGGCCGGAATAGACGACAACGTCGTCCGCCAGCTTGAACAGCTTCAGCCGGATCGAATCGTACAGATCCCGCTCCCGTCCGCCTGGCAAGTCCGTCCGACCGACCGACGACCGGAACAGCACGTCGCCGCTGAACAGATCGCTGCCGCACAGCAGGCTGACGCTGCCCGGCGAATGGCCCGGCGTATGCATGACGGAGAACCGGTGGCCGATCAACTCCAGCGTCTGGCCTTCGTCCAGCGCATATTCAGCCGGATCGGTCGTCAGCGGCGGCGTCACATCCGACCAGCGGCCGGAGCCGTTAAGCTGGGCATTCGTCAGCCAATCGGCTTCCAAGTCGTGAAGATAGACCGGGCAGCCCTTGGCCTTCCGCACTTCATCGACACCGCCCATATGGTCGAAATGCGCATGCGTAAGTATAATCGCTTCGATATGAATGTTCTGTATGCGCTCCAGCAGCCGCTTCGGATTCATGCCCGGATCGATGATGATGCCGCGTTCGCCGCTTTCATCGGTCAGCAGGTAGCAGTTCGTCTGAATCGGTCCGAGCTGGAACGTCTCGATATTCAGCTTGCCCATCGCTTAGAACGAGGAGAGCAGGTCGCGCAATTCGGTGACGATGACGGATTGGTAATCCGTGCCTTCGCCGTAACGGCGTCCCATCTCTTGGCGCGTTGCCGCCAATTTCTCTTGATAATCCGCCGCTTCGCGATCCGGATTCGCTAGCTTGAAGGCGATCATCGCTTCTTGCACATGCTTCGGACGCGGTCCCCATTGACCGAGCACATGGCCGCCTGTATCGGCGAAAATAACGATCGGAATCGCGCGTCCGCCCATCGTCAGAAACTCGTCCATCGTTTCCAGATGCTGCTCGATCACAAGTACTTCCGTTGGAATGCCGCTGATCGACAGTGCTTGGAATACGACCGGCACGTTACGCACAACGTCGCCGCACCATTCAGCCATCAGAATGAGGCAGCGGATGTCGTCGCGGTTGTTCATCGATTCAAAAAACTCCTGATCGTCCTCATTCGCCCATTCGAAGCGGTCGTACCATGACTTGAACTCCGCTTTGTTCTTATCCATGCCGTCCATAAATTGCTGCGGCGAAATCCCTTTGTTCAGCTTTGCTGCTACGTTCTGAGCCATAATAGCAAACCTCGCTTTCATTCCCGAGATAAATAGTCGTCTTTCTCATTTCCTATTGTAGCAGATGACGGCAGATTCAGGCAAAAGCCAGAATCAAATGTTGTTCGATTGCAGCTTCACTTTATCTAATGCTTCCCAGACATGCGGAGGAGCCTTATCGGTAGGGTAAATCGAGCTGCATGAACTAATCATTGTTTCATCGAAAAGAAAGAAGATGTACTCGCGCCCCTTCTCAAAAAGGTAGGGACAACTGCCCCACGTAACGACGCGCGTTATCGTCGTCTCTCCCCTCCACATATGCGAAGCAGCCAACCTGATCTCATACCTATGTATACTCGTGTCATATCTTATTTCTTTAACGACAGCACTCAATACGGTTGCCGCCGATTCCAAATTATTAATACTAGGTTTACAGGAACAACCTGCTCCCTCAATCGCCATAACTTCTCTTCTCGCTACTGTGGAAGTAAAACATATCAAAATCATGATTATCAACAAGAAAGGCCGTGCAATCTTTATGATCTTCATCTCGCTACCTCCTCCTCTAGATGCTAACATCCACCGGCAGCAAGAAACTACACGAATCATACGAATATATAATTTTTGAACTATTATATTAATTTTTTACAGCGACGCAGACATAAAAAAAGCGGACACCGCCCGGCAGGAGTTGCCTGGACAATGTCCGACTATTGGATTAGGATGCTTTACGGCGTGAACGAACGATTTTGTATACGACATAGACGATCAGCAGGCCAAGCGCCACAAGAATGGCCTCGTGAATATATTTGCCCGCTTCCTCATCGATCGTTTCCCACTGGTCGCCGAGCTTCCAGCCGAGGTAGACGAACAATAGCGACCAAGGCAGCGATGCCAGCGCCGTCAGCAGCGTGAACAGGCCGAACGACATGCGCGCCATGCCGGCCGGAATCGAAATGACCTGACGCATAATCGGTACGAACCGTGCGGTGAACACAATGCCTGCGCCGTATTTGGTAAACCAGCCTTCGGCGATATCGATATGCTTCTTCTTCAACTTCAAATATTTGCCGTACTTCTCGAGGAAGGGACGGCCTCCGAAACGGCCGATCGCATATAAAATCCAGTTCTGCAGCACGGCTCCGATCGTTCCGAATATAACGGCACCGACGAATGTGATCTCTTTGGCCGATACCAGATAGCCTGCGTACGAAAGCACGACCTCGCTTGGAATCACTTCAACCATCATTCCGAACAAAATGCCGAAATACCCCAAGTCCTTCATCCATTCCAGCATTGTGGACACGACATCCGACAATATGTGCATGGTTTCTCCTTCCGCCTCTCCTTAGGCATGTCTTTTGCTTCGTATTCTAGCATATACCGGTCCCGGGTTGCTAGAACCCGGCATGTCCGGACACTCCCCTGCATAGACTAGCCTAGAATGGATACGTTGAAACGGGGGTTAAGTTCCATGACTAAATTCGTTGTCGTACCCAAGCGGTATCTCCAGCTAGCCGCTGCCTTTCTTGTCATGCTGTTGCTCATGGCCGCAGTTTGGCGCCTGAACAGCGACAAACCTGCTTCCGCCCCGGTCACGGAAACACAAGTGTTCCAATTCGTGACCGGCGAATTCGAAACGACCGACCGCGCCGGCAAAATGTTAGAAGCTTATCAATGGAGCCCCGGTTCTATCTATGTGACGAAAGGGACGCCCGTTGAGCTTCAGATTACCGGCATTAGCGGCGACCGCCATCCGTTCGAGATCGAAGGGCTAGGCATCAAAGGCGAAGTGCTTAAAGGCAAAACGACGGTCGTCCGGTTCACGCCTAAGGAAGCCGGGACGTACGCAATCCGGTGCTTGACCCATGCCGATATGCGCAGCGGGGGCCCGATGGTTGGTTATATTTTCGTTCATTAACATGGTTTAGACGCGTTCCTCGCAAGGCAAGTGTCCGCCCTTCAGTCCGGCGCATACGATAGCCTTAGAAGGAGGCGGGTCGCTTGAAGCCTACGAACGAGAAACATTCGAGCAATTATCCGACGGCAAGAAAAATTAAACGGGCGTGCAGCAACGAGCTGTACCGTACCGTCAAGAGACTGGGCACCTGGATTCCGGAGAATAAACGCGAGGAAGCCGAGAACATTTATTTTAAAAAGGTTGCGCTTAATCTCCCTTGGATCGTCGAGCATCAGAGCAACCGCAAAGTGCTGTCCGATTGGTGGGAAGAGAACGTCAGCGCCGAAATCGCTGAATTGTGGGAAGTCGACCGTGCCGCGTTGTGCGCTGCCTTTCGTCATGCGTTCGGAGGGTGATGCGGGCTGTCGCGCCCTTATGTACAAGGATACACGTATTCGTTCCAAAACAAAGTCTGCCTGGGCAGCCATCCTGACGCCGGGCAGACTTTTTTGTTATGCCTATAAAGAAAACGAAAATACTGATTAGCCGCCTCAGCCGATAATGGCAAAAGTTTCTACGCCCGCGGGAATCGTCCTAACCCGCTGCAATATGCCGGCCGGATTGAACGTGCGCAGCTGGTAGCTGACCTGCGTCAGGGTTGTAATATTACCGAACCGCACGACGCCGAACGGATCGAATACCGCCTGCGATACGACTCTTCCATTACGGATAAGCTGCGCGAAGAAATTAGTCGTCGTGAACGGAACGCCGCTTCCCTGTACCCATACGACCGTAAGCCGGCTGAATATCGGAGTCGAGCTCGAGCTTGTTGAAAGACGTTTCGTGCGTACAACGGTCCCATTCGGTAAAAGAAACGGAGGATGTACGAATTTCATCGTGATTATCCCCTCCTCTCCTGTCCTGCTTCATGAGACAGCTTATGCAGGAGAAGAGGGTTGTGAATGGACATTTGGCAATCAAGGTGCACAATACAGGCGTTTGCTCGATCCCGTTAACGTTCAAGGAGGGGCAGATGGTGCGGGTGTCCGCCAGCTGCGCTTGCCGAACCATATGAAGCAAGAGCGAACAGCATGAGCCACCAGCAGCCATAGCTCATATCAAAGTCGATTGCCGCATGGAGGGCCAGTACGGCAATAGGGGCGGCTGCAATCCGGCTGCTTGCATTCCTCCAGACGATGACGAGAAGGCAAGCTCCGATCGTGAGTACAAGGACCAACCCGACAAGCCCCGAGTCGAGCAGCACGTCCAAGTAGCCGCTGTGCACTTCGCGTACGCCAAGCTGTTCACCGGCAAGGCGCCGCCATGCATCGCCGCCATGGCCGAATAGCGGCGCTTCCCGCCATAGGCGGAGCGCCTGGGCGTACATGGACGCCCGCGAGGCGGCCGTCTCGTAGTGGCCGCCTCGCGTGAGCAGCGCTTGCGGCAGCAGCGCGGCAAGCGCCGCAGCGCCTAGCGCGAGCAGCGCAGCCGCAGCGCCTAGCGTGCGCACGCGGCAATGCCCGCGGCGCAGCAGC
>NZ_BILZ01000110.1 GCF_004000825.1 Paenibacillus kobensis NBRC 15729
TTTAAATGCTAAGGTGGCGGGCGATTCACGATTTAAGAGCCTTCAGAGGACACCTATTTAAACGAGAGGCAGACGGCTGGGCGTATAAGATACCTCGCACATTGTGCCTATTGGTCGAGCCATGTATAATGCAATCGTAATCGTCGGTTGGTCCGCTCCGCATCCTGCATGAGCACTTAGCCCAGGGCGGCTGTCGACTTCGTGCGATTAACTAATCCCTGAAGGAGCATCCCATGTTTCTTTCTATATTCCTGTTCATCCTAGCCGGGATCGCGGAAATCGGCGGAGGCTACATGGTGTGGCTATGGCTGCGGGAGACGAGACCCGCTTGGTATGGCATCGTCGGAAGCGTCATTCTGATCGCCTACGGCGTCATCCCGACATGGCAGAACTTCCCGTCGTTCGGCCGCGTGTACGCTGCTTACGGCGGCGTATTCATTGTACTCGCCGTCCTGTGGGGCTGGCTGATCGATAAGAAATCGCCGGATTTATATGATTGGATCGGCGCTGCCATATGCCTCGTCGGCGTATCGGTTATGCTGTGGGCGCCGCGAGGCTAACCTCGCTTCACGCACGCCGACCGTACAGCAGAGCCCGGTTCCCGGCGAGCATCCGAGCAACAGCAAGAAGACTGCCCCGAATCGGAGCAGCCTTCTCCTTGCCGCATCTGCACAACTCTACCCAGCGTCCCCGTCAACTTCAATCGTGCAAAACATTCCCCGTGCCGGCCGATCCGATACCGGCCTCACTTCCATCCCCGTCCAGCGCCCGGATCGAGCGAATTCGAGAGGTTAACGCCGCAACGAGCACGACGAACAGTCCCGCGATAATAAACAGCAGACCGATTCCACGGCCCGGGCCGACGCCGATGATTGAACCGATCGTCGATTCGAGCGCGCCGCCTTCTTCAAGCAGCGGATTGAACACATGATCGGCCAAGTAGCCTGCCAAGCTGTAAGCGACGATAAAGCCGAGTTGCGAGAGGATGCCGATAATGCCCCATACGCGTCCTTGCTTCTCGTTCGGAATGTTCTTGCGGACGAGCACATCGGCGCTCGTATTGACGAATGGGAGCGAGCCGAGAAACAGGAAGCCTGCCGCGATAATAAAATATATATTCGTCGACAAGCCGATCAGCGAGAATGCCAAGCCGGATAAAATAAGACCCGCCACAAGCATGAGCGTATACTTCTTCGTCATCTTGAACATCCCGATCAACAAACTGCTGATGAGCATGCCGATCGCACTGACCGACTGGAACGTTCCGAGCGTCTTCGCGCCTGCGAACGATAAAATCATTGGACCGATCAGCGTTTCCAGAAAGCCCAAGTAGAACGTAATGACCGAGATGATCGTCACGAGCAGCAGCACGCCCCGATTCGTCCGAATCGCGAGCCACCCTTCCTTCAGCTCCGCCGTCCAGGATTGACCTGCGCCTTCTCCCTTATTGACCTTCATGCCTTGCCGAATGACGAGCACAGCGGCAATGGCAACCAAATAGGTCGCGATGTTCACGATCAGAATCGTCTCGATGGTCGTCACGCTGAGCAAAATGCCTGCAATAATGGGCGATAACAGAAACTTCGACGACTCGGCGAGCTGCACAAGCCCGCTTCCCTTCGCGAACTGTTCCTCCGTCAGCAAGTCGGTCGCCGACGCTTTGTAGGCGGGACTTTGCAGCGCGGAGAAGATCGAGCTGAACGCGACGCCGACGTAAATATGCCATAGATGCAGGTCGCCCGCCAGCATGATTGCCAGTATAAAGGCAAGTCCCAGCGCAGCGCCGAGGTCGCCGATCATCATCATAAGGCGCCGGTCGAACCGGTCCGCGAGCACGCCGCCGATCGGCCGGAGCATAATGTTCGGCAGGAACGTAAACAGCGTAATTAGCGCGACGCTCGTGGCCAGATTCGTCTTATCGAAGGCATAGACGCCGAGCGAGAAGGCCGTCAATCCGATGCCGATCGTCGAGATGAACTGTCCGGCCCAGACGATGAGAAACTTGCCGAACGATTGCTGTCCGATTGTCTCCATGCACGCAATCCCCTTCCGTTAGAAGCCCATCCCTGTCAACCAACCGCTCAGTTCGCTCTCCCGGGCTTTCAGATCATCCTTCTCCTTCGCATACTTGCCAATATGGCGGTCGCCTACCAGCCTTCCGTCCATCATGAACAGCACGCGCTCCGATCTTGCCGCTACCTTCACGTCATGCGTCACGAGCAGAATGGTCGTACCCGCCGCATGAATATCGCCCAATATATCCATAATTTCATCCGTCGTCCGCGAGTTCAATGCGCCGGTCGGCTCATCGCCGAACAAGATTTCCGGATCGTTGATCAGCGCCCTGCAGATCGCCACTCGCTGCAGTTGTCCTCCGGACGCTTGCGTAATGTCATGAGCGGCTAATTGTTCAATGCCCGTCCGCTTCATCAACTCGCCGGCCCGGCCGTTAATCGATTCCCGGCTGCTTTTCTTCGCCAGATAGGCGGACAGCACGATGTTGTCGAGCATGTTCATATTTTTGAGCAAGTGGATATGTTGGAAGATGAACCCCATCTTGTTCAGCCGCAGCGAAGCCAGCTCCTTCTCCGGGTATGCCGATATTTCGTCTCCGCCAAAATAAACACTGCCGGAACTCACCTTATCCATACCGCTGATGTTATAGAGAAGCGTCGATTTGCCAGAGCCGGATGGCCCCATGACAGAAACGAATTCACCTTTCTGCAACTTCAAATTAATATCCTTCAATATGCTCTGCTGTTCATTCTGATTGACCGTATAATACTTATTGACGTCCTTCGCTTCCAGAATCGTAACCATGGCCGCAGCCTCCTTATTCCACAATCGTCTTCGATATGTTGGATTGTTTAATCGAATTGATGCTTACCAGCGTTGTCACCGCGACCACCGCCGCGAGCAACGCCGGGCACAACACGTAGGCATAGACCGGGTTCACGATAAACGTAATCTGCGACGCTCCGAAGAACGACATAATGCCGCCGATCAGCAGTTGCCCCGCCGTATTGGACAATATCGTTCCAGCCGCAATGCCGACGAAGAGAACGAGCAGCGCCATCGTCACATACTTGATCTTGATCCTCGACAAGGCGAATCCAAGACTTCGCAGTACCGCAATCTGGGCGTTATCCTTCACGACAAGCATACGCAAGAACAGTGATGTAATCAGGATGGAGACGCAGACCGCGATAACAAGCGACAGCACAGTCACCAGCTTCAACTGGCTGATCGTTCCGCCGAGCGTCTGGTTCAGGTAGCCCTTCAGATCGGTTACTTTGGCCGGGTAGAACGCCTTCTCGTACTCCGCAATCTTATCTGGAATAGCCCCTTCGTCCTTCACGTCCATGCTGACGACATACCATAACACTTCATCTCCGTTGTACGGCAGTACAGCCTTCGCCGTCCTTCCGCCGTTCGTCACGTCTTGATAGACGCCGCTGACCTTCATCGTCTTGTCGCGGCTGCCCACTGTCATGATGAGTGTATCTCCCGTATGCTTGCCCATCTCTTTGCTGTTCACGTAAGACAACGCAATCTCGTCATCCTTCGAGGGAGCGGAGCCATTCAAGTAATCGAGCGGGAATATCGAGAAGTCGCCCGTTTCCACGCTAAGATTGTCATAAGCACCTTCTTCATTCAACACTTTGAACTGGCTCGTGACGAGCGGTGAATATTGCGCAATGTCCGGGTCATGGCTCACACGGTCGACCAATTCCCGATAACGGCTCTCGACATCGTCGGAATATCTCAGATCGATGCGGATGTCGCTCTGCCCTACACCCATATACGATATAAAACTCGGCGATTGAATTGTGTTGAGGAAGTTGACCGGCACAATAATGATAAATGAACTGACTATGAAGACGAACAGCAGCAGCCGGAACATGGAGAGCCGCTGCATCACATCCTTCAAGCCCAGAAATACCGGAACGGGCAGCAGCCGGTTGCGGACAAGCGACAGCCGGTTCGCACGCACCTTCGTATCGCCCATACTGCCTGTGCGCAGCCCTTCGACAGCGGATATCCGCTTGAATCTCCGAAGGACAAGACTGCAGAAGAAAACGACCATGACGAATATTACGGCAACAGCCGCAAGCGGGACCGCATAATGCATCGGCGTCTTCGGCGCTTCGCCGATATAGAGCATAATATTAGCGGTAAAGAGACGGTTGACGAGGAAGGAGACGGCATAACCGGCAATGGACGCCCCCGCAGCCATCAACATATATTTGGACAAATACAATCTCTTAATATGCTTCTGGCTAATGCCAATCGCTTTCAAGACGCTAATCTCGCGATAATCCTCTTCGATCGTAGCCAGCATCGTAAACCGAATGCATAGGATGGCGATCACGTTCAAGATCAAGCTGACGAGAATGACGACCGCAGCTACGACTCCGTCCGTTAAGGCGTTCAACGTTTTGAACAGCGAGTAGTCGACCGCCGGACCTTTCTTCGGCAGACCGGACGCCTGATATTCGCTTGTGAAAGCGCCGACGCTTGCGAGACTGTCCAGCCGGAACTCGATCAAATATTCAGCTTCCCCCGCATTGCTCTTCAGCGAATCGTAATCGGCTTGGCTGAGCACGAACCTTTTGGAATGAATAATAGAGGGATTCATCTGGGCATCGCGCACGAAATCTACGATTCGATACGATCGCTTGAACTTCCCGTCGTCGATTCGGATCGTGTCGCCAATCTTCAAATCTCTTGCTTGCTTATAATATACGGGCACGGCTACCTCGCCGTCTTGAACATGGATGATCTGGCTGTCCAGATTCAATAAATAATCGAATGCTTCATTCTGCACCACCATGTCGATATCCATAACACTGCTCTTCTCGGACTCGGCGCCCATGAACATGTTCGAGCCGTCAACGTTCACCATCTCAACGACCTGGTGCTGTACGACCTTGCCGTTTGCTTCCGACCAACTGCCGATCCGGTCCACTTCTTCTTGGCTCAACTCACCCGAATGAAGCTGCACGAAGTGCGGCGTCTTCGCCTCTTGGAACAAATGATTGATCGATCTCGTCAGCTCGATAATCATGTTGGTACCGGATGAGACGAGCAGGGCAGACAGCAGGATAAATATAAAGAGGACTAGATGAATGCCTTTCTTTCTCTTGAAATCGTTGTTCATCATACGCAATAACATGAACGGCTAGTGCTCCCTTCCTATCAAATGCTTTTACGGCGCAAAAAAAAAACGAGCAATCCATTCCTCTTAATCGCCCGATCCATATATAAACAATGATAACAGAATGGTCAAAATATACCAACTATGTAATTTCAAATAAAAGACCGATTCCAAGGGACTGCGCCCTAAGAATCGGTCTTTTTACTAAATCCTATCAATCAGTTGATTACCAGTTGTTCCCCGCGCCCTTCGTTACGGTAAAGTTCGGACTGCGGTCCGCGCCATAGACGGCTTGAACACCAGGGTTGTTGATCTTCACGTTCGTGAAGGTTGCCCCGCCGACGACCGGTCCTTGGCCGGCTTCCGCGCTGACGACGAACTTGATGCCGTAGCGTGCCGGATTGTTGATGTTAATATTCTCGAATCGAATGTTGGACATGGCGAGATTTTCAGGCGACTTCGTCTGGAACATCAGACCGAAGTAGACTGAATTGTTGATGTCCACATTTTTCACCAAAATGTTCTTCAGCGCCCGGTCCCCGCCGAAAATCCAGATCGCGCCGAAGTTCTGATAGTCGTTGATTTTGTCGTCGGCACCGACGCTGGTCCAGAAGTCGCCGCCCGTCCGGTCGAGCGTAATGCCGTCGAACACCGTGTCCTTATCGCCGAAGCCGAGTGTATTGTAGCCGAAGCTCAAGCTGCTGATCGTCAGCCCCGGATACGTGAGCGTATCCGCTCCGTACAGATTTTGATACAAGTTATCCGAACCGCCGTAAGCCGCGAACGCAGCAGCACGTCTTACGTTGACTGCCGTCAAGTTCGTGTACTTGTTGCCTACGTTGTACGAACCGCCTGCATCGATCGCACTGAACAGAGCAAAGGAGTCGTCGCCCGTTCCGCGTGCATAGTTGTTGTCGATGATGTTGTAGGAAGAACCGTTCGTCATGTTGATGCCGTCGGCGAACGTGTTCTTGATCCGGTTATCGCGGAACGTGTTGTAGGAAGAGTTAACGCCCCAGTACAGACAGACGAAGTGCTCTGCCCAAATGTTCTGAATCGTCACGTTCTGCATGCCGTTGCCATCGATGAATTTGCCAGGTCCGTCCACCCTGTACACGTAGTTGCCCCATGCGGACAGGTCGCGGATCGTCGAGCCGTTCGCCGTCGACGCAATGTTGAAGCCGACGTCCGTATTCGACTGGCTCTTAGGAGCGACGAGCTTCGTATGCCACGGACCTGCACCGATAATCTCCGTTGCGCGGCCGTAGATGAAGATTTTGGAGTTGATCTCCCACTCGCCGGCAGGGATAAAGATCCCTTTCTTCGTGGAATCTTGTCTGAACTCGTTCAGCGCCTGCTCGATCGACTTCGTCGAGGACACCTGCACGTATTTAGCCGGGTCCGGATTAGAAGCGGCAGGAGCTACGTTCTCCGTCTCAAGCAAGTCGATATAGATCCAAGGCACGTCGCCGGCATCCTTCTGGATCTTGATCTTCGTACCAGCCGGATACACCTGGTCCAGCATCAATTGAGAATCTTCATAGAGCCAGTATGCTTTCGAGCCTGAGTTGTCATAACCGAGGCGGCCAAGCGTGCTTGGCGTTGCATACAGGTAAGAGAACTTGGACGTGACGTTGAATTTGCCTTTGTTAACGCCGTTCGCGTAGATCGTAACCGTACCGTTCGTATTTTCCGCCACCGCGTTACGCAGGACAAATGCATTGGCAGGCGCACTCAACGTGAACTCGACATACTCGCCGCTCGCGTCGAGATAGACAGCAGAGCGG
>NZ_BILZ01000111.1 GCF_004000825.1 Paenibacillus kobensis NBRC 15729
ATCACCTCCCCACCGCCAGGGAGCTAATTATGTAGTTACTCCGAGGATACGCCAACGACACATACAACAGCACAAAAGCGCCGGCAGTTATGCCGGCGCTTTGTTATTCGTCATTCCGGCCATAGGGGCGGAGTCTATTGGAACGGAGAAATTATATGTGCTATTCCAGCGACTTCTGCCGGATCTCGTCCGCGACTCGCTCGATGAACGCCGCCAGCTCCAGGCTGCCTAGATCGCCTTGCCCGCGCTTGCGGACCGAAACGCTGCCGGATGCCTGCTCTTTGTCGCCTAGAATGAGCATGTAGGGCACTTTGGACAGCTGCGCGGCGCGGATTTTGTAGCCGAGCTTCTCGCTGCTGCCGTCGACCTCGACCCGAATGCCATGCTCACCAAGCTGTTTCTTCACCGCGCAAGCGTAGTCGGCATAATGATCCGATACAGGCAGTACCGCGACTTGAACCGGAGACAGCCATACCGGGAACTGACCGGCGTAATGCTCCGTCAGCATGCCGATGAACCGGTCAATCGAGCCGTAGACGGCGCGGTGGATGACGACGGGCTGATGCTTCTTATTGTCCTCGCCGATGTAGGAGAGGCCGAATTTGCCCGGCATCTGGAAGTCGAGTTGAATCGTCGCGCACTGCCAACTGCGCTTCAGCGCGTCGCGGATATGGAAGTCGATCTTCGGCCCATAGAATGCGCCGTCTCCTTCGTTGACCCGGTACGCAATGCCGCGGGCATCGAGCACGCTGCTCAGCGCCGCTTCCGCTTCGTCCCACAGCTCCTGCGAGCCCATGGAATCTTCCGGCCTCGTCGACAGCTCGATGGAGTACGCGAAGCCGAACACGCTGTAGATCCGGTCGATCAGCGCAATGACGCGGCCAATCTCCTCCTCAATCTGATCCGGGCGGACGAATATATGCGCATCGTCCTGGCAGAACGTCCGCACGCGCATCATCCCGTTCAACGCGCCGGAATATTCGTGCCGGTGAACTTGGCCGAACTCCGCGATACGGAGCGGCAGCTCCCGGTAGGAGCGGAGCTGATTTTTGAAGATCAGCATGTGGCCCGGGCAGTTCATCGGTTTCAGCGCGAACTTGCTGTCGTCCACTTCCGTGAAATACATATTGTCCTTGTAATGGTCCCAGTGGCCCGATTCCTCCCACAGCCGCTGATTCATCATGAGCGGCGTGCGGACTTCCTCGTATTCCAATTTATATTGCAGCTCGCGCGAGAAGTTCTCCAATCCGTTCCGCAGGATCATTCCCCGGTTGAGATAAAAGGGCATGCCCGGCGCTTCCTCGGAGAACATGAACAGTCCCAGCTCCTTGCCGAGCTTGCGGTGATCACGCTTCTTCGCTTCTTCAAGCAGATGCAGATGCTCTTCCAGCTGCGCTTGCTTCGGGAACGCCGTTCCGTAGATGCGCTGCAGCATCTTGTTGTTCGAATCGCCCCGCCAGTAAGCACCGGCAATGCTGAGCAGCTTGAATGCCCGAATCCGGCCCGTCGACGGCAAATGCGGTCCGCGGCACAGATCGACGAACTCGCCTTGCTCGTAGAGCGAGATGACAGAGCCGTCCGGCAATGCGTCCAGCAGCTCCAGCTTCAGATCGTCCTGCCGCGCCGAGAAAATCGCCTGTGCTTCTTCGCGGCTCGCTTCCCTTCGGCGTATCGGGAGATCGGCTGCGGCAATAGCCGCCATCTCGCGCTCAATGCGAGCTAGATCGTCTGGCGTCAACTGGTGCGGCATATCAATGTCGTAGTAGAAGCCGTCTTCGATGACGGGGCCGATGCCGAGTTTAACGGCGCCCGACTCAGCTCCATACAGCCGCATCAGCGCCTGTGCCATGAGATGCGCCGTGCTGTGACGGTACACTTCGAGACCGTCGGCGCTGTCTTGCGTTACGATCTCGACGGAGCAGTCGGCATCTAGCGGCGTATACACGTCGACGAGTTTGCCGTCCCGTTTGCCTGCGACCGCATTTTTGCCCAAACTCGGGGATATCGCGCTTGCTAATTGTTCAATCGTCGTTCCTTGCTCACACATCTTCACTGCGCCGTCCGGCAAAATGACTTTAACCGCCATTTCGTTCACCTTCCTGATTGTCATAATCAAGACTAGCGAAAATGCGCACAAAAAAAGCACGCATCCCGCAAAGGGACGAGTGCTTGTAAACTCGTGGTTCCACCCTACATTTGACCGATGATCCTACGGCGGCGGATCAGGGGTCCTCATTGGCATCCGTTATCGGGGATGAACCGGTGACGTATACTTGCGCGGCCGCCCGCGGGTTCCACGTCACGGCTACAAAGGGGTAACTTCATCGTCATCGCTGAAGGAGCTCGCAGCAATCGCCCCTCTCTCTGTACAGGATGGATCGTTGAAATCATGTCTTTGATCATCGCCATGCTATAGCTTGGGACTGATTATAACCACGGCTGTCATTCACTGTCAAGCGGCATATTATCCCGTATTCGGTTCAATTCGAGATCGAATTCATCGCGAACAGGTGTAGATAATGCCTCTCGAAGCACTTGGAAATCATCTGCAGGTATCGTAAAATATAGGCACTTGGGCCGCTGTCCGAGAGTATAAGCGAGGGAATGAGGACCGATGGAAATTCGCCGCATTGTTGCGGAGGAAGTGCCGGCTGTATATGCCCTGATGGAGGATGTCGTATCGCGGATTCCGTCGAAGTCGTTGTTTGCAACCGATGAAGAAGCCTATTTCTATGCGCATGTAGAGGAATTGGGAGAGATCTATGGAGCCTTCCAAGACGGCCGGCTTGTTGCTTACTCGGTGTTGTCCTTCCCTGGACTTCGGGATTGGAATCTCGGCTCCGAGTTCGGCGTTCCGAAGGATGAGCTTACGAAAGTAGCCGTGCTTGAAGCGACCGTTGTTCATGAATCGGTACGCGGGCTCGGGCTGCAGCGGCTGTTCAGCCAGATTCGGGAACAGAGGGCTCGAGAAAGTGGCGCACTGTACTTATACTCAACCGTTCATCCTGATAATGCGCCGAGCAGACGAAATCTGGAAGAGGCGGGCTTGACGGTGCAATTCACTCGTCCGATGTATGGCGGCTTGATACGCCATTGTTATGCGAAGCGGCTGGAGCTGTTGGAGCTGCCGGCAGATGCTCTCGCGGAGAATAAGCAATTAAGCGGCCGGGTTGCGATCGCACCAGGAGAATAGACGAAAGCTCCCCGAAATGCTATGATTTCATGAGCGGCACTAAGTGCGCAAATGGACGTTAATTGCGGAGGAGAACGCATATATGGCTAGACGGAGCAACAACAGCCGGCCTGTCACGGGTCCGGACAAGCTGGACCACCGGGTACACGTGCTGCTCAAGGAGTGGGCAGGACTCAGCGGCTTTTACGGCTATAAAGAGATGGAACTCGATGAAATCATGGAGCTCGTCAACACGCAGGGCTACAAGACGGAGGTCGACCGTTCCGATCCATCGGCTAGAATCGTCGTGATGTTCAAGGACGGCTCGGCGGTCCGCAAGAGCAAGTTCGTGCTCGACGAGAAGGGCCGCGCGTTGAAGGCGTATTAGGTTAAGCGATTGTCGGCATCGGCAGGCGGGGCAGCATAACGCTGCATCGTCCTGACGTTGTGCACGTCAGACAGTAGACAGGACCGGTGTCATCTTCGGATGGCGCCGGTCCTGTTTGCGTCTATTAGCACGGCGCATAGTTTGTCATCGCGTGCCATAACCTATGGCAAATGAGGTATCAGATACTAAGATTTGTTCAAAAGCTTACGTTGACGTAAACGTTTGTTTTGGTCTAATATAAGTCATGTCGTTGTTGTGAACGGCGATGGGGGTATGATCGCATGAAAAATTATAAGATCGACGAAGTATCCAAGTTGAGCGGATTGACGAAGCGGACGATTCGTTATTACGAGGAGCTGGGACTGCTGTCTCCTCCGGAACGAACCGACGGCGGTATGCGGCTGTATACGCAGGAGCATATTGACCGGCTTGGCCAAATCGTGAATGCGCGCGACGTGCTCGGGTTCTCGCTGCAAGAAATTTTAGAGTTCGTCAAAATTCGCGAGGAGATATCGAGTCAATCGCATGTGTATCGAACCTCGGTCGATGCCGAAGAAAAGCGGCGTCAATTGGTTGAGGTCGAGAAGAACGTGGCCATACAGCTGCGGCTGATCGACCAGAAGCTGGAGAAGATGACGCAATTCCGCGCGGAGATTGGCCAGATTCATAGGCGCATCTGCGATGCTATCGAGAACACCCCGCAGAATTAACACATTTTCATATCTAACCAAAGGAGTCTGAGCAAAGTATGCAATCCAAAGAGCAACAAAAAGTCAGCATGTTCAGCCAGCCGATGGCGCTGTGGGCCGTCATATTCGCCTGCATTATCGCTTTCATGGGCTTGGGTCTCGTCGACCCGATCCTGCCGTCCATCGCGAAAAACTTTAATGCATCCGATTCGGACGTGACGCTGCTCTTCACGAGCTATAATGCGGTCATGGCGATCGCCATGCTGATTACGGGCGTTATCTCTTCCCGGCTAGGCATCAAATGGACACTCATAATGGGCGTCATCATCATTGCCCTATTTTCTTTCTTGGGCGGCTTGTCTAATGGGGTATGGGGCCTTGTCCTATTGCGCGGCGGCTGGGGCCTCGGCAATGCAATGTTCGTTGCCACCGCGCTAACCGCTGTCGTCTCGATGTCCAAAACGGGTGTTGCGCGTTCGATCATTTTGTTCGAGGTAGCGGTTGGCCTGGGCATCTCCGTCGGCCCGCTGCTCGGCGGCGAGCTCGGCTCGATCTCGTGGCGCGGTCCGTTCTTCGGCGTAGCCGGCTTAATGGTCATCGCGTTCATCTTGCTGATGACGCTCATGCCATCGCCTAAGCGGCAAGCACAATCCGCGGCGAGGAAGAAGACTTCGCTGCTTGACCCGTTCCGTGCGCTGAAGAATCGTGCGCTTCGCACATTCGGCATTGCGGCGTTCCTGTACAACTTCGGTTTCTTCACCCTGCTCGTATATGCAGCGCTAGTGCTGGGCCACATTCATCACTTCGATGAACATCAGCTCGGCTACGTGTTCCTCGGCTGGGGTCTGCTGCTGGCGTTCACATCCGTATTCGTCGCGCCTAAGCTGCAGAAATGGCAAGGCACGGTTCCGGCGATGTGCGTACAGCTGCTGCTGTTCGCCGTCACGCTGTTCGTCATTGCGAACTGGACGTATGAGAAGGAAGTCGTCGTCTGGATGGTTATTTTGTCCGGCGCATTCCTTGGCAACAACAACACGCTCATCACGACAGGCGTTATGAATGCTTCGACGATCGAGCGTTCGACGGCTTCGGCCGCTTACAGCTTCCTGCGCTTTATCGGCGGCGCGATTGCGCCTTATCTGGCGGGCAAGCTGTCCGAATGGTACAACCCGCACATGCCGTTCACGGTCGGCGGTACCTGCGTTGTTCTGTCGGTCATCTTCCTGTGGTTCAACCGTAAGCACTTGAAGCATGTCGATGCGGTAGAAGGCCATTAATCGTTAGCTCTCATCCTTGGTTTTATTCAATCCCTATAACCATTCTTGAACCCTTCGACAAGTCTAGTATGGCTGGTCGAAGGGTCTTTTTATTAGCGGGGGTCATGACGGCTCGAGTCGCTTGTGATGAAGCGGCTTGGCTGCCATGGCAGGAGGGCCGAACTCTTGTGTTCCTCCTTCAGTTCTGGGACAATAGGTAATAGGACCAATCGTTTCGAAGAGAGGGTATCACATGAACCGACCAACGATTTACCAATTTACGTTCGAGCAGTTGGCTGCATGGCTGCTGGAACGCGGACATAAGAAGTTTCGCGCGACGCAAGTGTGGGAGTGGCTGTACCGGAAGCGGGTTGCCGAGTTCGCGGCGATGACCGACGTGCATCCGACTTGTATTGCGCTTCTGGAAGAGAATTTTGTGATCGAGACGCTGACCGAGCATACGAAGCAAGTATCGGCGGACGGCACGATCAAGTTTTTGTTCAACCTGTCGGACGGCAATTTGATAGAGACGGTGTTGATGCGGCACAAATTCGGTCTGTCGGTATGCGTGACGACGCAGGTCGGCTGCAATATCGGCTGCAGCTTCTGCGCGAGCGGGCTATTGGCGAAGAGCCGCGATCTGTCGAGCGGGGAGATTACGGAGCAGATTATGAAGGTTCAGTTCCATCTCGATGCGGCCGGACAGGGCGAGCGGGTCAGCCATATCGTCGTGATGGGCATCGGCGAGCCGTTCGATAATTATAAGAACATGTCCGACTTCATCAATACGGTGAAAGATCACAAAGGGCTAGCAATCGGCCCTCGCCATATTACGGTGTCGACGAGCGGTCTCGCCGGCAAAATCAAGGAGTTCGCCGATTCCGATCTGAACACGAATCTGGCTGTTTCGCTCCATGCGCCGAACGATGAGCTGCGGACGTTCATTATGAAGATCAACAAGGCGATCCCAATCGCCAAGCTGATGGATGCGATCGACTATTATTTGGCGAAGACGAATCGGCGTATTACGTTCGAGTACATTTTGCTCAAGGACGTGAATGATCAGGTTGAGCACGCACAGGAGCTTGCGGCTCTGGTCGACGACCGGCGCGATCTGGTGAACGTGAACCTCATCCCGTACAATCCGGTTGATGAGCACAGCCAATATCAACGAAGCACGCAGGAGTCGATCCGGGCGTTCTACGACGTACTGAAGAAGCACAACGTCAGCGTCAGCGTCCGTCTGGAGCACGGTGTCGACATCGATGCGGCGTGCGGCCAATTGCGCAGCAAGCAGATCCGCGCGGCGAAGTAAGCTTAAACTTAAACCCAAACAGGATAGACGCTATTCAGTGGGAATAGCGTCTGTTTTATTTTTGCCTGATAGCGTAACAAAGTGTGTCGTT
>NZ_BILZ01000112.1 GCF_004000825.1 Paenibacillus kobensis NBRC 15729
GACACCTATTCTCGCATGCGCACTGGCTTGGCGCCGATTTAGGTGCCCTACGGCACCTATTCTCGCCTGCGTACCTAGCCCGTCTGATAAACAGCTACTTATTATATGAAGCATCACGCATGCAGTCCGCCCGCCCGCCCGTTCTCTCACAAACCTAAGTTTGTTAACCATACGCTACTTTCGAATCTTAGTTGGTTGCAGAACGTACAATAAACAAGCCTAACTTCCCCCCTATTCCTAGCCTTCGTTGCAATTTGTACAACCGCCTCGCTTCAAACAGCTCATCAGACATCCAATCGGTCCACTCGAGCAGTTTTCCATTGTATAAACTGCAACCAACTCATCAAAAACAGCCATATGATGAATTTCTATTGCATGGAATGCAATCAACAAATACAAAAACGCCTTCCGAATCACTCTAGAGAAGTGTTTCGGAAGGCAGCTACTTACACGAATATTTGTTTTAATTTGTTCAACTTGACTTGGTTCGTTTAACCCGCTGTTGTCGGCCCGCTTCCTCCGCTCGCAGCCGGCGGCGGAACTGTACCTTCATTAGACGGCCCGTTAAGCGCAGCCCTTGAGGTCAGCCCTTGGACAAGCGAATTGAGGTCAATGCCGGAAACGCTCTTGAGCATCTCCGGTGCGGTAGCCATAAGCGACGTTACGTAGTTGCTGACCCTCGCTGCGCCTTCTCCGTGCCCCGTATCGACAACCGTCAGCTTATCGATGCTGGCAATCGGCGAAGCCACGTTCGCTGCGAGCTCAGGCAGCATTTTTACGATAATATCAAGCACAGCCGCTTCGCCGAACTTCTCGAACGCCTGCGCCAGCTTCTCCTTCGCTTCTGCTTCTGCCAAGCCGCGCAGCCGAATGACTTCAGCTTCCGCCGTACCTTTGGCGCGTTCCGCGTCCGCAATCGCCATACCCTCGAGCCTCTTCTGCTCGGCGTTCGCCTTCGCCTCGGCTTCGATCCGGTACTGCAGCGCATCTGCTTCGCGGTACCGCTTCGCTTTATCCGCTTCCGCCGCTTGCTCGACTGCATAACGGTCCGCATCCGCTTTCTTCTTCACTTCGGCGTCATACTGCTTCTCACGCCGCAAAATTTCCTTCGCTTCAAGATCGATCTCCCGTTCCTTGCGCACAAGCTCTACCTTCATCTGTTCCTCGACGACGCTTTGCTTCGCCCGCGCTTCTTGTATCGAATAAGCTTGGTCAGCCTCTGCACGCGCCGTGTCCTGATCGCGCTTGAAGGAAGCGACCTTCAGCTCCTTATCCCGTTCTGCTTCCGCAATGTTCGTATCCCGAACAAGCTCCGCCTTCTGGCCCGCTTCCGCCGCCAGCGCCTTCTGGATGCGCGCATCCCGGATCGCCTCGGCCTCAGCAATGTCCGCATCCCGCTTAACAGCGGCAATCCGCGGCTTCCCTAATGCATCCAGATAGCCATGCTTGTCGCGCAAATCCTTGATCGTGAACGAAATGATCTGCAGCCCCATCTTCTTCAAATCTTTGGCCGCGACGCCCTGTACCTCCTGAGCGAACTTATCGCGGTTACGGTACACTTCCTCAACGGTCATCGTGCCGAGAATCGCGCGCAGATGCCCTTCCAGCACCTCTTGCGCCTCGCTCTTGAGCGCCTCGGTCGGCTTGCCGAGAAACTGCTCGGCAGCCGTCGCGACGTCTTCGACTGCGCCGCCAATTTTTATAATGGCAACACCATCCGCGATAACAGGAACACCTTGCTCCGTGTATACTTCCGGCGTCGAAACGTCGAGCTTGTGAGACAACAGCGACAGAAACTCCGCCTTCTGGAACACCGGCAGAATGAAGGCGCCTCCGCCCCGAATTATTTTGACCTTGCGGCCGGATTCATCGGAAATCGTATTGCGCCCTCCCAAGAAGGAACCGGTGACAAGCATGGCTTCATCGGGGCTGACCGTCTTGTAGCGGGCCCAGAATGCAAGACCGAGTACGAACAATACAGCAACGACAATGACGGGAATAACCAAATAATCAGGCATGTTTAAGTTCTCCTCTCCATTTCATCATCCAATAACGGCATATCCACCTTCGATACGAGCAGCGTGCCGTCCTGCACTTCAACGACGACCACTCGGGAACCGCCTTCGATCGGCTGACCATCATAGCTGGAAGCAATTTGGTTCGTTACGCCTGCGCCGACCTTCAACAGCACTTCTCCACAGCCCGCCGCCGGAATCGGAACGAGCACCTCTGCAAGCATGCCAACCAGCAAAGCGGTAGAGAACGCGATCGAATTCTCGCTCTTGTCCATCGGTCGTATGTAGATGAAGAACACGAGAATTCCGGCAATGACGGCGGCAAGCAGCGCGAGAAGAACGACCATCACAACCCCAAGCGCTGAATAACGGTCTAGCAGCAGCCCAGCCCCGCCGAATGCGGTTACCGCACCGGCCAATGCACTCATATTAAGCAGCGGATGGCCGTCGATCGACAGAAAATCGAGTGCTCCGTCAAGCGCTTGACCAATGATATCTCCGAAAATGACCGCAACAACGGTGTACAACACACCGCCGACGAGACAAGCCATAAACAGCGCTTCCAATGCCCCACCTCCACAACCCAGACTATTCGGGGCCATCCGGAATTTATTCATTCGCATTTCCAATCGCAATTGCGACCCCGCTCATGCGCCTAGCAATCCGGATAGCCTGCACCTATCAAGCAACTTCATTCATTTAGCACTCTATTCCATTTTAGATCAGATTCTGGAATGAACAATTAAAAATCGCATAAAATTTAAACTTTTTCCTAGATTGATAACCCTAATTGGCCGACATGGACTTTGATAGAATTTAAGGTCGGAAGGATTGAAACGTTACAATAGGTCCATTAACATATAAAACATCCAGAATCAGGAGGGAAATGCAATGGACAAAAAACGTTCGAAATCGACTTTAACCGTAATAGTAATATGCTTATTCGCCATCAACTTTACCGACGTTATATACAACGCGATTGTATATCATGAGGCTGACGTGTCTTCGATCGTCATGTCCTCCGTCCTCGTCCTCGCCTTTATTGCTTTCGCGATCGAAAGGCGACGCAAGAAGTCCAAATAATAAAACGAACCGTTCGACGTCATCGCAGCGATGGCCGAACGGTTCGTTTATATCGGGCAGTTTAGCCAACCATTATTTTAATCGCAGCACCATAAATTCATCATCCCAGTACTGGCCGCCCTCTTTCATTGCATTCCGCTCCGTGCCATATACCTCAAATCCGACACTGGCGTACAACCGTTTGGCTGCATCATTATTAGCGATCACGGTCAGATTAATCTGCTCTAAGCCGTCCAACTGAGCCGCGCGGCTGACTAGCTCTTGAACTAAGGCTTTACCAATTCCATGACCGCGGTATTCGGGCGAGACATACATCGCTAACAGATTCCCTTTATGCATCGTCTTGGGGTGGCTCTCTCTTACGAAAGTCACCATGCCTACTAGTTCATGAAGCTCAAAAGCACCTAGCGTAAACTTGCCGTTCACCGGAATAAGATTATCCCTTACTTGCTCGATAGTCTTAGCGAGTTGAATCTCTAACGTGGTCAGAAAGGCTTCCGGATTCTCTCTCAGAGATTGTATCCGAAGCTCGCGGTATCGTTCCGCATCCCCGATATCCAAAAGCTTGATCTCCATCTGTATTCCCCCAATAACTAGCACACGGCATATATTCTATTAAATGCCATTCTAGTTCAATCTCCGTTACTTTCAATACATAAAAAAAAGCGGGCCGCCTGCCATCTTGACCGATGACAAACGACCCGCTCATTCATTGCAATTCATGCCTCATTACACGCTTTCTGCAGCACTATCGGCTTGTTTCGCCGCGGACTGCTTCTGCTTGTTCTTGGACAAGTTCCGCACCCCAAGGGTGAGCGGCAGCGCTACTGCTGCGACGAACGTCGCAATCAGATAAATGTCATTGACGCTCATCGTGAACGCCATCATGCCAATATGCACCTTATCCGTATCGCCGGCCATAGCCAGATCGGTTCCATGCGAAGTCGAACGGGAAGCCAGCAATGTCGTGAAGATCGCGATCGCGAACGAACCGAATACGTTCCGGGTCCAGTTCATGATCGAAGATGCGTGACCGGACAATTTCGGATCGATCGTCTCCATCCCGGCGTTGCTGGCCGGCATCATGACGAGTGCGATACCAAGGTTACGAACCGTCATCCAAATGACGATATACATATGCGGCACGTCAATGCTGAGCCAGCTCAGCGTCAGCGTTCCGACCGAGAGGAGCACAATCCCGACCGCCATCAGGATGCGCGGGCCGATCTTCGTATACAACTTGCCGACGATCGGCATAACGAGCGCCATTGCAAGCGATGCCGGAAGCAGAATGAGACCGGTATCCATCGCCGACACGTGCTGAATGCGTTGCAGGAATACTGGCGTCAGGAACGTACCCGAGTACAAGCTGATCGTCAGAATGTTCGTAATGATCACGTTGATTGTGTACCGTCCGTTGCGGAATACGCGCAGATTAAGAAGCGGCGTATCGGTTCTAAGCTCTTGCCAGACAAACAGGACAAGGGTGATAGCGCCGATGACGAGCAGCGATACGACACGCGTCGAGCCCCAGCCCCAGTTATGGCCTTGGCCAAGCGCGACGAGCAGCGATGCGCTGCTGACAATGACCGTAATGAAGCCGATCGCGTCGAACCGTTTAGGCACGCTAAGCCGGTAATAAGGAATATACGCGGCGACAAAGTAGATAGCGATAAGCCCGATCGGAATGTTCATGATGAACAGCCATTCCCAAGCAAAATTTTCGAGCATCCATCCGCTGAGCGTCGGACCGAATGCTGGTGCTAGCATGGATGCAAGCCCCCACAGCGCGATAGCCATCGGTTGTTTCTCTTTTGGGAATACCTGATATATAATCGACATCGTGGCTGGAATGATCAGACCGCTGAACACGCCTTGAAGCACGCGGAAAGCGATTAACGAATATTCGTCCCATGCGACTGCGCACAAGATAGATGCGAGAGTGAAGCCGACGAGAGAATATAAATACAACCGTTTATAGCTGAGCTTCTCGCCCAAGTACCCGACTAGCGGCGCGCTCGTTCCCATCGCCAGCATAAAGCCCGTCAGCGTCCATTGAATCGTGCTGAGGGTCGTTTCAAAATGGTCCTGCAAAATGGGCAGCGCGATATTAATCGTCGTCGAAGCCAATATACAGAGGAATGATCCGATAAAAATTGCAACCAATATTGGCAATTCGCGTATTGGTTTCTTAGTTTCCGTACTCACAGCTTTCGCCTCCCGTTTCCTATCATCTGTCTATGTCTATATTTACATATATGGCAACAAGACAAATTCGATCATACTACGGGTTATTTCTTATGTCAAAGTTTACTTATGAAAGGTGTGCCTTCCTTGAATACACTTGCTTACGGCATTCTTAGTCTGCTCACGAATAAGACCTACAGCGGCTATGAGCTTACGCAGCATATCCAGCCTTTCTGGCCGGCCAAGCATAGTCAGATCTACCCGCTGCTGGCAAGCTTAGAGCAATCCGGATACGTAAGCTTCGAGCTCGTCGTTCAGCATGATAAGCCCGATAAGAAAATATATGCCATCACGGAGAACGGCTCAGCCAAGCTGGCCGAATGGCTGGCACTGCCGGCTGGCGATCCGGCTACTCGAGACGAGCTTGCTTTCAAAGCATACTGTCTCCACAAGTTCGCTAATTCTGCCGACGCGCGCAAGTTGTTCGAGCAGAGAGCGGCGGTCTCGCGCAACAAGTTGGAGTTTCTGAAAGCGAAAAAAGCCGAGGTAAGGGCACGAGAAGGCTGGCCAAGCGACCGGCCTACGATCGATTCCCCTCACTTCGGTGCTTACATCCTCATCGACAAAGGACAACGAATGTTCGAGGCTGAACTCGAATGGTGCGAATGGGTGCTGAGCCAGCTGCCCGAGGCGTAGCGTCTATGGCCAGGAACGGCCGCCTCGCTTCTGGCCAATAGCGCAGATTCTTCTGCTCTATTCACCTGCTGCGCACCCGCTTCTGGCCAATAGCGCAGATTCTTCTGTTCTATTCACCTGC
>NZ_BILZ01000113.1 GCF_004000825.1 Paenibacillus kobensis NBRC 15729
GCCTCCGCCAGCTCCCGCTCGAACGGCTTGCCGGCCACCAGCCGCAGTTGCCTTGCTGCTGGCGCCGCAGCCCTTGCCTTGCGCAGCAGCGCAGCGAATGCCAAGGCTGATGGAAGCGGCGCACCGTCACCGCGGGCGGCGGCCAGCCAATCGTCCACCTTACGGTTGCGCTGGTCTTCCGCTTCCTCAAGCGGCATTCCCGCAGCGGCGGCTAAGCGGGACAACGCATGGTGCAGCCTCCCTGCGGAATCACAACCTAGCTGCAGCAGCAGCTCCGCCGCCCATTGCTGCCTGCGACGCAATGCCGCTTCATCCTTAACTGACGTAACCGATGCCTCCACCAGCCGTTCAAGCGCTTCCGTAACGACCGGTTCAATTGATGAGTCGCCTTGCATCAGCAGCCCAAGCCGCGTCCATGCCCGTTCCAGTCCGGGTCGCGCCTGCAGCGCCTGCGCATAGTAAGCCGCCGCTTCGCGCCATCGGTACAGCCGTTCGCATGCGGCTCCTGCCCCGCACATCGAGCGGTAGCTGCCCGCGCCTTCCACAGAGGAATAGTACGGCGCCGCCTCACCCGCTGCGATCGATTGCTCATAGGTAGCCAGCGCCGCTGCAGCGTCGTCTTGCTCCATCCGCACCTCTGCCAGTGCATCATACAAATCGGCGAAATCCGGATAACGCCGGATGCCCGCCAGCGCCTGCTCTGCCGCTTCGTCCAGACACCCCGCCATTCTTAGCGCATGCGACAGCTTCAGCCGGATGTCCGACTCAAAACCATATTGGTCATCCAACTGCTCTGTCAGCGGCATAAGCCAGTGCACAGCATCCAGCCACCTGCCTGCACCCAGCATTTCCGTCCCCGCCGCATAGCGCAGCACCGCATGAGCCGGTTCCTTCTCCAGCGCCTTCGTCAACAGCCGCATGTTGCGCTCCGGCTTCCGCCGCTGCTCAATCACATTCGCCCGATACCCCTCATGCCGAACCGTTACCGGTACAATAGCAGGCGCAAAGCCTTGAACCGCCGCAACCGCTGTTGCACATTCCTCATGAATGATGCCCTCGAACCGAATGCGCGGATCGTTGCGGAACAGTCGGCATACGGCGTCGGTGACCGACGTCTCATCCCCATCTTCCCCGGCTCGCGCAAGCTGGCTGACCAGCCGGACGCAGTAACCCGCGTGTTCCTCCGCAGCGAGCAGGCCGCTCCACTTCGCCTCTTTTACCGGCTCCAGCCTTTCATCCGCATCAAGCACAAGAATCCACGGCTGGCTGGCCCGTGCAATGGAAAGATTACGCGCCTCGGCAAAATGATCGTTCCACTCCGTCCGCACGACCTGTGCGCCGAGCCCCTCCGCAATTTCGGGCGTGCGGTCCTGCGAGCCCGTGTCGCATACGATGATCTCCGATACGTAGGGCATCGCCGAACGAATACAGTCTTCGATGAACGCTTCCTCATCCCGCACAATCATACAGAGCGATACACAAGGCCTCCGATCCCGCTCCATCGGCACTACTCTCCCCTCTCGCAGCCTGCAAGAATTAGGCGAGCCGACCGCACGACGCCATGCGCCGTCTTTGGGGAACCATGCCGATTGTCTAACAGCGATTCGGCTAAGCGCAGCCGGCTGTCGGCATAGACCGTCAATGCGGCAATGCCTCCGCGCGCCGCTTCGTCGCCTCCATCCGCGATGCCGCGTAGCGCCGCCTGCACGACTCTCTCCAATACGAAGCCGTCTTCATCTGGCGGAATGGCAACGGCAGCTCCTTCCGCAACAGCCAGGAGGCCGCAAGCCGGCTCCGTCCGTTCCAGCCTTTCGCTGCTAACACCAGCAAGCAACTCCTGCCCGCCTAGGTTGCCCCCGAGCGGATGTTCTTCCCCGCCTCCGGCTTCAACGTATGACAGAGCCGCTTGCAGATCCCGCATTCGCCTGCGAGCAACGCTTGCCGAATAAGGCCCTTCTTCGACGCATTCTCTGCCTGCTCTTTTATCGCCTGCTTCGCCATCACCGCACTGGGCCCCGCCCTTATGACTGCCGCTGTCTCTGTCATTACCACGATCGCAGCCGCCTTCGCCTTCGCCTTTGCCCTTACCCTTACCTTCGCCTGCTGCCTGCTCCAAGCCGCGCTCCACCCATCTAAGGGCAACAGCGAACCGCCCTTCGGCAGCGGCGCATTCTGCCTCCGCCAATCCGAGCCAGGCCGCCGAAGCCGCTCCCCATGCCGGCTCCGCCGCTCTTTGGCGCAGCCAGCGGACGGCCTCCGCGTAACAGCCGCTGTCCAGCAAAACAGCTGCTATTTTCAAGCCCGCTTCTTCCTTCACAGCAGTGAATCTTCTTGCCAGTAGAGCCGGCAATTCGCCGGAGCGCCCGCATACCCGCATCATGCGGCACAGCCGCAGCAAAGGCGGAAGCAGACTTGGCTTCATGCTCACCGACTCGATGTACCAGTGAGCCGCTGCATCGATCGATCCGTTCCATTCGTAGATGACGCCGAGCAAGAAGGCCGTTTGATGCGAGCCCATTCCGTCTTCTGTGTGATAGACGCCTTGCGGTCTTCCGAGCCGGATCGCTGCTGCAGCAGCGCTTGCCGCCCGGCGAAGCTTGCCCGACCTCGCTAACGATTCGGCGAGCGTATGCCATAAGTCGGCGTAATCACCGAACAGACGAATCCCCTCCTCCGCAGCGAGTACAGCCTCCTGCCACCTCCTTAGCGACTGAAGGCTGCGGACCTCATATTTATAGACAAGATGTGCATAGCTGAGCTTAGCAAATCCATCCGCCTTCTTCGCTTCGCGGAACGAATCGAGCGCGGCGGCGGACTGTCCCGCGCGAAGATGCTCAACGCCAAGATTGTACCGGTGAAACGGATTGTCCGGCTCCTCCTCGATCGAGCGGAGCAGCAGCTCGGTATTGCGGCGCATTTTATCCTTCTCCGCTACGACGGACGGCCGGTACCCGTAATGGCGGATAACCGTCTCGCCTAGACAGAGCTGCGCCGTTGGATTCGCCCGCATGATGGAGACGGCGATTTGTTCGTGAATCCGCCCCTCGAACCGGTGAAGCGGATCGTTGCGGAACATACGCAGCACTGGATTAATCGTCGCCCCGTCGTCTTCTCCGCCGAGCATGTTCCATATCGGCAGCAGAATGCCGGAAGCCGGAGTATGCGCCGCGAGCGGACGCAGCTCCGCTGCAGCTCCCGCAGCGAGTTCCTCATCCGCATCCAGAATGAGAATCCATTCGCCCGACGCTTCCTTCACGCCGATATTGCGTGCAGCCGCAAAATCCCCCGTCCAAGCCGCCTCAATGACACGCGCTCCGCACTCGCGGGCAACAGCCGCCGTTCCGTCCGACGAGCCGGTATCGACGACGATCATCTCGTCGACAGCCCCTTCGGCGCTGCGCAAGCAACGGACAATATTCCGTTCTTCATTCTTGACGATCATACATAAGGAAATCAGCTTCCGCCGCTCCGCCACTGCGCATCCGCCTCCTTTGCGCTCCGCTCCGGTTCGTCCGCCAACCCAGACCTTCGAGCCGAAGCGCAGCCCGTTCAAGCCGCTTCCGGTCTTCAGCCATCCACGCCGCGGAGTCACGGTCTTGCTCCCGTTCCTGCAGCGCTTGCGAAGCAAGCCGCAAGCTCGCAGCCGCCGCGCCCAGCCTCGCCCGCACATCCCCCGGCTCATACAGCGAGGCCCGCTCATACAAGGAAAGCGACTCATTGTATAACTGACGGTCATATAACATTTCTCCAAGTGCGCATAAACCGGAAGCCGTCAGCTCTCCTGTGCCCATCAGTCTCAACAGTTGGTCGGCTGCCGCCGCCGTATAGCCGTGACGGTGAAGCGCCACCGCGAAATCGTCCACGCTTCGCCGAGACAAACGAACCGCTAACCGAAGCAGCCCGTGCGACACGGCCCGATCGATCATCTCCCACAAGGCTCCGCCTTGACCATGCCCAATGTCGGCCAGCTCTTCCCCGTCGCTGTGTCCGAGCAAACGCCGCTCCGCCGCTCTGCACAGTTGCAGGGCATGCGCATCCAGCCAATAATCGGCTTCCTCCGGCAACCTTTGCCCTTCCATCCAGCGGCATAAAGCCCAATCCATCGCCGCCTCCTGAGCCAATAGGCCGTTCGTCTCCCCTTGCCGGTGGAGCATCGCGCCCGCTTCCGTATATTGCCCCGTTCGAATTAGGCAAGCGGCGAAAGGCACAAGCCATTCCGGATACTCCGCCAGCAGTCCGTCTGCAGCAACGCCGCCCGATGCCGTTCTATCCCGCCATAGCGGAATCGCAGACGAGTAAGCGCCGATTCCGGTCAAAGCGGCTGCAATTGCCGCAATGCGGGCATATCGCCCCCCGTCCGTCTCCGGCAAAGTGTCCGCCCCGGCATAACGGAGCAGCTTCTGCGCAATATCGCCGTCCGTTCCTCCCAGCTCATGCAGCAGCTCAGCCATGCCCGCCAGCGCTTCCGGCCAGCCAGGCCGCTCCGACAAAGCCTGCTCATACAGCTGCGCCGCGAGTTGACGGTTTCCTGTCCGCCGCTCCAAGCCGGCGAGGGCAGTCCGCGCCTGATAGGTTCCTGCTCCCGCCTCTGTCATGTACGCCCCCGTACCCTTCTCTCCCGCGTCCGCTGCCGCCCGGTACGCCGATTTCGCCTCCAGCCATTCGCCGTGCCGCTCCAGCAGCCTCCCGTATAACAGAAGCAGATCGGGATAATCGCCGTAACGTTCCGTCTCGCCGGCTAGCAGCTTCATTGCCTGCTCGTCTTCGTCTGCCGCTGCTAGCGCCCGCGCGCTGTCCAGCATGAGCGCAGGACGGAACGGGGCATCCGGCGGCACCAGCCGCCTAGCCCGCGCGAAAGCGGCGGATGCTTCCGCCGCTTTCGATTGTTGGCATAACGTAACGCCCATGTGATACCAATAGAAAGAGTTGTCCGGCTGCTCCGCAACAAGCCGCGCAAGAATGCGGCCATTACGTTCGGCTGTCCGCTTGCGCGCGAGCTGATCCGGCTCATAGCCGAGATGCGTGAACCGTAGGCCGGATAACGGGCCGTCTACGTCCCGCAGCTCCCCGTCCGCCGCAGCCAGTACCAATTGCTCGTGAATCGCTCCCGCATAACGAATTCCCCGGTCAGCGCGGAACAGCCTTACCGCTTCATGACGAAGCGTCTGTCCGGTGCGGCCTCCGATCGTGCTCTCGATGACGACCCGATAGGCATCCTGCCGGGAAGACAGCAGCATGTCTCGAAGTACAGACATATCCGTTCCTTCAGCGAGCCGTTCATCGGCATCCATGACGAGCACCCACAATGTCCGCGCTTGTCCAATCCCGGTATTGCGCGCAGCTGCGAAATCGTCAGCCCATGCCGTCTCCAAGACGCGGGCCCCGTGAGATAACGCCATTTGCCTCGTTTCGTCAAGCGAGCCCGTATCGACGATTACCAGTTCATCCGCCCAATCGCCTATACTGTCCAGACAACCTGCCAGAGAGGAAGCTTCATCCCGCACGATCAGATGGACGCCGAGCAGCATGCTCTCACCCTTTCGCTATCAAGTTCCTTGACCGTTGAAGTAGACATCCAGCGTCGTCGGGTTGCCCGTCAAGCTGGACCGGTAGGCGAGCCTCGTATATTTCAAAAACCGCTGCGGCACAAGCACGTCAACCGATCCGACCGCAATTCCTGTCGTCGTCGTCGTATCGGCATACCAGTTCGATCCATTGGCACTGATCTCGACACGCGCATCCGCCCGGTTCACCCCAGGTCCAGTGTTATAGACGAAGAACGAGTACGTGCCGAACACGCTGGTCGTGACCGTCGGCAGCGCCGTAAAAACATTCGCTGTCGCAACGCCGAGGTTGCTGATTTCCGCGAAGCTTTTTTGCGAGATCGACGTGACGCTGCTCAGCGTTCCTGCCGT
>NZ_BILZ01000114.1 GCF_004000825.1 Paenibacillus kobensis NBRC 15729
AGCTGCGCGCCGCCCGCCGCTGCGCCTTCGAGCTTCGCGTCGAAGGCGGTCAAACCTTGCAGCAGGGCAAGCTGCCCCTGCTGCAGCTCGCTCGCGCCTCCGGCCAATCGGCCGCCTCCGGCTGCGAGCTGGTCCGCGCCCGCGGCTACCGCCTTGGCCGCGGCAACAAGCTGCTGCAGCGCCTCATCCGGCGCAGCAGCTTCAGCTCCGCTGACGGCTTCGCCGGCTGGCGCTTGCGCTGACGCTTTCGCGTAAGCCTCCAGCTGCGCCGCCAGCTTCGCAGCGCCGTCAGCCAGCTTCGCCTCGGCTTCCTGCGCCGACTTCGCTCCCGATGCCAGCTTCGCTCCGGCATCGCCCGCCTGCTTGGCGCCCGCGCTCAGCTTGCCGGACGCCTCGCTCAGCTGCTTCAGCCCGTCCGCAAGATTGGACGCGCCGGTCGACAGCGCGGACGCCCCGTCCGCGACCTTCGCCGTGCCGCCCGCGAGCTGCTTCACACCGCTCGTCAATCCGAGCGTTCCATCCGCCAGCTTCGCCAGGTTGCTCTGCAGCGTCGCCGCTCCATCCTTTGCCTTCGCAGCGCCGTCGTGCAGCTTGCTGGCGCCGTCACTCGCGTCTGCGAAGCCGTCCGCTACTTTGCCAAGCTCCTCGAACATCGTCTCAGCATAGGACTTCGTCACTTCCTTCGACAGCGATGCTTTCAGCTCTTGTACAGCAGCACTGCCGATCTTCGAAGCCGTGAAGCTTAGACTTTCGTTCGTCACATACACAAGACTCGACGGCCTCGGCTCGTCATCGAGCAGCGTCGTCGCCTGCTTCGAGAAATCGGCCGGAATTTCGAGCGCGAGATAATAACGCCCGTCCATCAGCCCCTTCTCCGCTTCGTCTCGGCTCACGTAAGCCCACTTGAACTTATCGTTGTCCTTCAAGTTGTTAATCAGCTCGTCACCGAGCGCCAGCTGCTTGCCGTCCAGCTGTGCCCCCTGGTCCTCGTTCACGACTGCGACCGGCAAATCGCCGGTTTTGCCGTACGGGTCCCAGAACGACCCGACCAGCATGCCGCTGTACATAATCGGAATGAACAAAATCCCGATCACCGACACTAGAACCTTCCGGTTGCGGACGATGCTGAGGAGCTCTTGTCCGAACAGTCTCACACCTTGCATCCTGATCCTCTCCTCTGCTTTTCACTATCTATTCAACAAATGACTAAATTGTTCATTTGGTCACTTTGTTTGATAAAAAAAGAGCGTCTCCGCCCTTCACTTCCTTAACTGCCGCTAGGCACGGCGCCTGCTCCGGTATCGGGTTCGCCCTGCATTCCAGCCGGACATATCCCGTATCGAAAGAGCGACGTGAACTGCTCCTCAACCTCTTCTCTTGTGAGCGGCTGATGCTGCGCGCTCCAGTCGATCGCAAGCGTGACATACATCCGGATCATCATAAAAGCGGTCAGCTTCGGATCCATCCGGCGAATATCGCCTTTGTCCTGCGCCTTCTGAACTTCCTTCTCGATGAACAAAAGGACCGCATTCTCCAGCTCCGTCAGCGCTTCCCGCACCGCCGGCGTTCCTAATTCGCGAAGCTCTTGGGTCAGCTTGATGACAAGCTCATGCGTCTCGCGGAACTGCAGCACGCCATGCAGAGCGTCGGTCAAGTTATCGAAGAAAGAGCGGGAATCGACGATCCGTTCCACGACGATAGCCTTCATCTCCTGCGTCAGTTGACGCATAATTTCGCCGAACAGTTCCTCCTTCGTTGCGAAGAACGTATAGATCGTTCCTTTGCCGACGCCAGCCAGCTTCGACACCACATCCATGGTGGTCGCCTTGTAGCCGAACATCGTAAGCGACTTTCTCGCTGCCTCAACGATGAGCGCTTTACGGTCTATCGTCTTTCGTTCCGTCATTCGAAATCCCGCTCCTTTCATTAATGAATGTACAAGTGCAACAGCTGTATCTGCTCCATGCAGCAACGACGGCAGATTTTATTTTCTGACCAAAATTCATTTTTAGTCATTTGGTCATTTTCATTCATCCACTATAGCATGAAAATAGGTGCTCATCAAGCCGCCGCAAAGCATCATTATAACGAAATTAACGCGATCTTTCTTCTTCTCCCTCGCTTATGCAGCTCATCGCTTCGCTTTTCTGCTGAACCCTACTGTTTTTGCAGAAGCAATCCGCAGCAGCTGCCATAAAAGCCTTTATAATGTGCAGACATTATACATCACGATAGGTAACTAGAGAAGTCATTCCTGCACATTGTGCAGCAAATCGGGTAGCGGTTTACCCGTTACAACCCATTCGACCATGCGCAGCAAGCATGCCATCAGCATCCCCTGCTCACTGCGCTATACCTGTGATATTCAGCGCATGATTTTTACAACTTATAATCCTGCTTCACAATCTCAAGCGTCGCAAGTCCTCGCTCTGCCCAGCGGCGCAGACGGTCGAGGCTTTCCGCTTCCTCCTCCAATGCACGTACAAGAGAATCCATGTACTCTGGGACGGCGCCCGTATAAGGCGACAGGTCCGAATAGACGGCCAGCGCCTTCTCATTATGGCTCAGCGCTTTGCGCTCATGGAATACCGGTACATCCGGATCGTAAGGATGATGGAGATTTCCTTGTTGCGGATGCTTGAGTACAGCAAGTACTTGTACGACCGCCCGCGCTCCGCCCGATTCAACTATTTTGCCTGCATATTCCCCTGTTTTATAAGTCATTCGTACCATTTGATCGACTTGCGGCATATTTTCATTCGAATATCGCATTTCTTTAGTCCTCCTTGATTTTCCCGTAATTATAACCATTTTACCTGTTACAAACCTAAAAATTAGATTAATTTATGACCCTGTATCCGTGCAACATCGAATTGTGATCTTGTGTTTATATGCAGATACAGCGTAATATGGTAGTAAGACAATCGCCGCGCGGTGCGCGGCTTCATTAATGATGCGGTTAGAAAAGTAGGTGCGTCCATTGCGTAAGAAAAGAGTGCTGCTGCTCTCCGAAGGGTTCGGCTCCGGACATACCCAAGCCGCCTACGCGCTCGCCGTCGGCATTCGGCTTTCGTCGTCGGACATTCAGACGCGCGTCATCGAACTGGGCAATTTTTTGAACCCGGTCGTCGGTCCCTTAATCGTCTCGGCATACCGTAAGACGGTCAGCAAGCAACCGAAGCTAGTCGGGCTCATGTATAGAAGCAATTATAATAAATCGCTTAACCGCTTTACCCAATTAGCGCTGCATCGTGTTTTCTATACCCATACATCACAAGTCATCGAACAGTTGAAACCGGATTTGATCATATGCACGCATCCTGTACCGAATGCCGTCGTCTCCCGCATCAAGCGGCTGAGCCAAGACGATGTGCAGCTTTGCACGGTCATTACCGATTATGATGCCCATGGATCGTGGATCAGTCAAGAGGTAAACCATTATCTCGTCTCCACCCCTCTCGTCAAGCATAAGCTGATGGAGCGCGGAGTCGAGGAAAGCCGAATCGAAGTAACCGGAATACCAGTCCATCCAAGCTTCTGGCAGACGAATGAGCGCAGCGAGGTGCTGAGCCATTTCGGGATGAAGGACATGCCTACCGTTCTCGTGATGGGAGGCGGCTGGGGTCTGATGGATGAAGAGGAGCTCTTCCATTACATGACAGAATGGCGCAATAAGGTTCAGATCATTATTTGCGCAGGCAGCAACGAGAAGATGAAAGAGAAGCTGCTTCAAGACGAACGCTTCGTTCACCCGAACATTCACGTTCTCGGGTTCACCCGCGAAGTGAACATGCTGATGGACGTTGCCGATCTCCTCGTGACGAAGCCAGGCGGAATGACCTGTACGGAAGGTCTGAGCAAAGGGCTGCCGATGCTCTTCTACAAGCCGATTCCCGGACAAGAGGAGGAGAATTGCGAATACTTCGTTCAGAACGGATTCGGTGAAATGCTTCATCAGTCCGAGACGATCGACCGCTGGTTCAACCGGATTCAAGACCGGGCTTCGTTCGCAGAGTTCCGCGAAGATCTGCTTAAGAAGCGCAACGAACAATATGATCCAAGGCAATGTACAGATGCCGTCCTGCGTTATATGCAGTGACGGCTTTTTTTATGGCCACGCCCCCCTGCCCGCAGGATTGTCCGCCGATACGAGGAATATTCCTATGGAATGACGGGTATAGTTAGCCCATAAGGCAGGAGGGATCGGTAGATGGATGGCAAAAGAAGCATGGATGGCAAAACGATCATTCTTCGTATCGAGATCGATACACGCAATGTCGGGTTCGGCGCGGCTGCGGCTGCAATCGAATCGGCAGGCGGCGATATGATCGCCATCGACGTTATTTCGACGAGCCGCGACCGTTCGGTACGCGACTTGACGGTGAAGGTATCGGAGACGTCCAGCATCGAACGAATCTCTGCAGCGCTGACGGCAATCCCCGGCATCCGGGTCGTCAACGTATCCGACCGGACGTTCCTGCTGCATCTCGGCGGCAAAATTACAATTCAACCGAAGACGCCGATCCAGAACCGCGACGACTTATCGCGTGTCTATACGCCCGAGGTGGCGCGTGTCTGCCAGGCGATTCATGAGGATCCGTCCAAAGCGTTTACGCTCACGATAAAACGCAATACGGTCGCCGTCGTATCCGACGGCAGCGCCGTGCTCGGACTCGGCAACATCGGACCTTATGCGGCTATGCCCGTTATGGAGGGCAAAGCGATGTTGTTCAAGCAGTTCGCCGACGTCGATGCGTTCCCGATCTGTCTCGATACGCAGGATACGGAGGAAATTATCGCATCGGTGAAAAGGATCGCGCCGGCGTTCGGGGGCATCAATCTCGAAGACATATCCGCACCGCGCTGCTTCGAGATCGAGAACCGGCTGCGCAGCGAACTCGACATTCCCGTCTTCCATGACGATCAGCACGGCACCGCGGTCGTCCTCTATGCGGGACTGCTCAACGCGTTGAAGCTGACAGGCCGCACGCTGGCCGAATCGCGCATCGTCGTATGCGGCATCGGAGCGGCAGGCACGGCATGTACGAAAATGCTGCTGGCCGGCGGAGCGCGCAATATTATTGGCGTCGACCGCCCCGGCATTTTGAACGCAGACCAGCAGTATGAGAACTCTGTGTGGCAGTGGTATGCGGAAAATACGAACCCCGGCCGGCTCTCCGGCGGGTTGACTGAGGCGCTGTCTGGCGCGGATGTTTTCATCGGGGTATCGGCTGGCGGCATCGTCTCGCGCGAGCATGTCGCCTCGATGAAGCCGGAACCGATCGTCTTCGCGATGGCCAATCCCGAGCCTGAGATCCGGCCGGAGAAAATCGAGGACATCGTCGGCGTCTTCGCGACCGGACGGTCCGATTACCCGAACCAAATCAACAACGTGCTGTGCTTTCCCGGCATCTTCCGCGGGGCGCTCGAATGCCGTGCTTCTCTCATCAACGAAGAGATGAAGCTTGCGGCAGCCGAGGCGATCGCCTCGGTTATCAGCAACGACGAGCTCAGCCGTATGTATATTATCCCGAGCGTCTTCAACAATCGCGTTGTCGAAGAAGTCCGCCGCCGCGTCATCGACGCTGCCCGCCGCTCCGGCGTCGCTCGGAGACAGTCCCGGGAGTAGCATGTAAAGAGCCCTAGGTGCATTTGTAAAATGCACCCAGGGCTCTTTACTTTGTTCCTCGCTTTCGCGCCCGGCAGGCCGAAATAGGTGCTTTTCGGCACCTATTTGCTCGCTTTCGCGCCCGGCGGGCCGAAATAGGTGCTCTTCGGCACCTATTTGCTCGCTTTCGCGCCCAGCGAGCCGAAATAGGTGCT
>NZ_BILZ01000115.1 GCF_004000825.1 Paenibacillus kobensis NBRC 15729
AAGCCATTGGGACAGCAGAATGGCAGGCGGAGCAAGCAGCGCGCACAGCATGACAAGCCGCCACTGTACGAGCAGCAGCATGGTGAACGCGCCCAAAAACAAAATCGGCTGGTACACCAAGTTGTACAGCTGCACGTTCAGGTAACCCTGCAAGACGTTCAAATCCGTCGTAATCCGTGTAAGCGTCTCGCCCGATCTGCCGCGCTCCGCGCTGCTGACCGGCATTCGCAGCAGCCGCTGCACCGCTTCGCGGCGAATGTCGCGGACGGTGTAAGCCGACAGCCTCGACGACGCGAAGCGGATCATATATTTCGCCCCGGTACCAAGCATGGCCAGTAAAGCCATGCCGATCGTGACGACGATAAGCTCCTTGTTGCGGAAATTGAGCGATGCGTCGGTGACCGTCTTGATATAACCGCCCATCGCAAGCCTCGTCACAGCGAACAGCAGCGCGCAGCCCGCCGATGCGGCAAGCCAGCCCCAATAAGGACGTACCCAGCGGTAAAGCATCACGCCTTCTGTCCTTGCGCGTATGGTTCACCGGCAGCATCTGCCCCGTTGGCCGAAATATGGCGAAGCTCTTGCACGACGCCGGTCAACAGCTCCACCTCTTGCTCGACCATCTGCCCGACCAACCGCTTCAGGTTGGACAGATCGGACTCCGATCTCGTCTTGATCGCCTTCAGAACACCCAACCGGATAGCAAGCGCTGTATTCTCGACTGCCTCGTATCGAACTGACCATAAGCGGTCTGAACTCAGAAACCGCTTATTCTCCAGGTAACGCAGCCGCTCCGTCATCAGCCGCTTATGCTCCCAGATCAGGTGATAGATCCGGTAGTCCAAGAAAAGTTCTCCCCGCTCCACCTCGTTCAGCATTTGGAGCACAAGCGGGTACACATCGATTCCGAACGCGCTCTCATGATCGACCGGAAATTTCCACAGCATGAACCGAAGCGTCGAATCCGCGCCGGTAAGATAATCCTCGATAACGTCCGCCAGATTGTCGATGCGGAAATCGAAGCTGCCCTCCGGATTGTACCGAATCAAATTGACGGGAGCCTGCCACTCCTGCTCGACCGGCGTTCTGGTCCATAACTCGATCACTTCGTCAAAGCTGCGGCGGAATTTCACCAGGTTGTCGTCTCCGTTGAAGCCGTACAGATCGAACTGCTTCTCTTCCTTGTCATAGCCGAATATCATGAGCTCATGCGTATAGTCGACGTCATGGAAGTAGAACAGCTTCTCGTGATAGTGCTGCCTCACGTAGATGATGCAGCAATAGCCCTGATCGATCGATTCCGTCAGAAACTGAACCGGGTCGCCGGTCCAACGCATAATAAAAGACTTCGGAATTCTTTCCACCTGCAAATGCGGCACGATCTCCAGCATTTTGGACGACGTCGTGTAGAAGTTGAAGAGGTCCCGGTATTTGTAGGCGTGAACGTCCTTGAAGCAGCGCAATTGCACATATTGGGAATAAAGCCACGGCAGCACTTCCTCTCGCCCGGATACGACAGATAACGGGTAAGCATGATGCAAATAACTGATTATTGGCGGTTGCGCGAGCGGCAGCGTTACACGTGTCATGCTTTTCTCCTCCCTTTCTGCTTTTTTTGATCTGAACCGATTGTAGAAATTTTGTCCCCCGCTGAGTAGGTCCATCTTTATTAGCCCAAACGCGAAAAAGGGTCTACAAAAAGTAGACCCCCTACCAAAAGTAGACCCTTCCGCCAAGTTCGCGTATAAATGCTATTTCGTCCGTTCTCTCGATTCTTCGACACCGTGTAATACCTTTTTCCTAGGAAACGTAATCTCGAACGAGCAGCCCTGCCCTTCCTCGCTCTCGAAGCTCATGACCGCACCGCTTCTTCGTATGATCTGATTGCTATACCACAAGCCTAGACCGTAGCTTCGCGATTGACCGCCTTTCGTCGAAAAATAGGGCGAGAACACGTACCGGTGCAGCCGCTTCGGGATGCCTTGTCCGTTATCCCGAACTGCCACGACGATTCCTCCTTTGGACGCTGGCTCGATGCTGAGCTGAATACTGCCGTCCTTGTCGATCGCATCGGCGGCATTGCACATTAAATTCATGAGCACTTCTTTCAAATGCACGCGGTCCGCCTTAATAACGGGATCAAGCGCATACGATCGCTCGACCGTGATTGTGCGGCTCTCGTCCCACATCGGCCGGCATTGTCGGAGCGCGTCTTCCAAGAGATCCGACAATCTGCACGGCTGCTCGACAAGATGCATCGGCTGCTGCGAACCTGCCCTCATCCGCTCCGCCATATCGAGCAAATGCTCGGAGGAGTTTTGCAAAATATGCAAATTTTCACTCGTCCGCTTCTCCCGAAAATTCGGCTCAACCATCAAGCGGTCGTAGACGAGCGACATTTTGACCGCCTCGTTCTTCACCGCATGAAGCAGCACCGCAACCCCATGAACCGGTTCAACCAGCCGCCCGGCCGGCCGTCGCCGTCGCCCGTAGCAAGGAAACAGCAGCCAATAAAGACAGCAATAGATCAAAGGAACGTGGAGCGCCCAATACCATTGCTCCGTGCTGAGCAGGAAAGGGGCTTTCTCGTACAGTAAATAATACAGCACCGCCGACGGTACGACGAAACCAACGCCGCTAGATTGGTTCGAATGCGAGAACACACCGCCGTGCCGGCCCGCCTGCCAGCATATATACAGAGAGAATGTCAGATGCACGGCACTTCCGATGAACTCGGCGATCAGCGGCTTGAACCAAATTTGTCCGGACGCAGCGCAGGCAAGCAGCATCGTCATCTGCAGAACGACCCGCCGCCTTGGCTGGCTGCCGATGAGCTCATTGATGAACCAGTAACTGAACGCGGCGAATACGTACCTCCCCGCGAACAAAACCGTTTTCGATACCAGCACAGCATTCGCCGTCTCCGTCTGAATAAACCACTCTCCCCATATTGGAATTTGGCGTCCGATCCATACATCAGCGATGGACACCCCTAACAGGACTGCCGTCCATCTGCCTTGCCTGTGGTACGCATAGGTGGATATGCGCAAGCACAGGAACATAACGGCAATAATGGCTAAAGTAATAAACATGGCCACCATCCTTCGTCATTTCCTTGCTTCATAACCGGCCAGCAGCTGTGAACGAACGATTTCTCTTTTTATTCTCCACCTCACCTAGTAATAACATAACAAAATTTTACGTTTCGTCCTACCCCATCCAGACAAAACATGCCATCGTATCTATTGAGTATATCGATCTAGTATGTTACTTTTTGTATCATAAATAGGAAAATGATCGTATAGCGAGGAGGATGTATGATGAACCATCTGAAGCTGATGATCGTGGAAGACGATCCGCACTGGCTGAAGCTTTTGACCCAAATGCTGAATGAGGAACCGGATTTTCTCGTTGCGGGATCTGCCGATCACTATGAGGAAGCGATTCGGGTATACGACCAATTACGGCCGGACGTCGTTATGGTTGATGTCATTCTGGGCAAAGACCGCAGCGGAGGGATCAAGACAGCCGCCGATCTAGGAGCAAGGCCGAGCCCGCCGAGCATCGTTATGCTGACATCGCTGACGGATGCGCAGGTTGTCACGCAATCGTTCGCCGCAGGTGCCATCCAGTATATAGCCAAGAGGAACTATAGGGAGCTGCCCGGAACGATTCGTTCCCTGCACCGCGACTTCTCCCCGCTCTCGCTGCTGCTCGATGATTACCGCAGGCTTCGGGTCGAGGAGCAGTTGAAGGAACTGACCCCTTCCGAACGCCACATCTTCGAATTGATCGAACAGGGACTGTCCATGTCGCAGATCGAGCAGCAGCTGTTCAAATCGCACAGTACGGTCAAAAATCAGATGAACAAAATATTAAAAAAATTGGGGGTCCCCAGCCGTAAGGAAGCCGTCGCCAAAATTAAACGCAAGGGGGTATATTAAGCTTAGTCTGCCGAATGATGAACGGAATAATCCTTATATTCAACTTATATTCAACGGATTCTTATCCCAAAAAAGCCGGATGAGTCATCGTCATAAAGACGACCGCTCAACCGGCTTATATGGTTATAGGAGTTGCTGCAACCGATCCTCATCGCCTGCTCATTGTGCTGCGTTGCGTTACGCATTGAATAGTGCTGCGCCTTCGTGCTCCGCGATCTCGCGGCAGGTTGCTTCGAGCGCCTCGATCTGCTCCCGGTATTTCTTCGAATTGGCGCGCTGCAAGCCGCTTGGTATAACCAAGTCCTTATAGTCGTACCGGACATCGTCCTCCGTCCTAAGCATCTCGACAATCTCGAACCGGAATGCCGATTCGCCGTCCCGGTTCCATGCTTCCTGCATCTCCTGGCACGCATGCGAGCCTAGGTTCAGACCGAACCGTTCCCGGTTCCACGCTGCTTCCAGATTAAGAGAAGAGCCGATAAACGCTCTGCCGCTCGGCACGTGTACGATTTTGAATACGCCCATCTCTCTTTTACGGTCCTGATACTTTTCTACCAGTTCTTTCCGTTTATTATTGTCCATTCCATTGTTCCCCCTATCCTTGTACCCAGTACTCGCTTCCGTCATCCTTACGGTCCAGGAAGCCGTAATCGATCAAATACCGCCGCAGTGTCACATAATCGTCCTCGCTGAACCGCTTCAGCAGTTCGTTCACTTCCGTCTCCGAGTAACACCGGTTCCGCTCGAAATAACCGGCCATATGCCGGATGAGCGCCAGCTTGCGCTTCTGCTTCACCGGGAATGACTCAAGCGGGCCTTCCGGCCCATTCGGCATGTAACGGGCGATCAGCTCGTCGTACTCCTCCTGCGTCAGCGCATAGCGATCGTCGACTTGAGTCGCAGTCCGGTGAATCGGGATGAACTTCGGACCGCCCACCCCCTGCTCGTCAAGCAATTCCATAATGGCAAGATACAGCTTCGCTTGCTTCGCCTTCTCTTTCATAGCGAATCGGTGATTGCGGATCGTCGACGTGCTGCCGCCTCCGGTCCGCTTCACGATATCCGCATCCTGCAAGCCTTCCGCGAACATGCCGATCAAATCCTTCTGCAGATCGGTCAGGCCAGTCTGCTTCTTGTCGAGCGTCAGCAAGTACGCGAGCATCGGCTCATGCGCCTCAGCGCCATGCACTTGCGCCGCCTTGCGCGCCTCGTAGAGACGTCCTCCGATCGGGTATACCCCACCTTCCTCGAACGATTCGCCGCAGCGCAGACAAATATAAGCATCTGTCTCCTTGTCATACGTATATCCTCGTTTCAAGTCCGCCAGGTCAGCGGACCAGAAACGTTCTGTCAGCTCATTCACCAAACATTACCCCATTTCATCGAGCTAATATATAGACATTATAAATATCTGTTTGGTTTTTAGCAAGGGATGTGTAACAAAGAGAAGCCACATTGGGCATCGTTGGCTCTC
>NZ_BILZ01000116.1 GCF_004000825.1 Paenibacillus kobensis NBRC 15729
GCGGCCTTCGCCGCTGCCCGCTGCGCCGCCACGGCCCGCTGCAGCACCGCCGCGTCCAGCAGCAGCTGCTCCTCCGCGTCCCGGCCGGCCATCGCGGCCGAAGCCGCCGGCTGCTTTACGCTTCGCCGGTCCGCGGCCTGCGCCGCCGCTGAAATCGCCGAATCCGCGGAAGCCGTTGCTTCGTGGCTTCATGTCGACCATTTCGAAATCGATCGTATAGTCTTCCATATTCACGCCCGCTACGCGGATCTTCACTTCGTCGCCGATCCGGTACACCTTCGACGTCCGCTCGCCGATCAGCACCATGTGCAACTCGTGGAAATGATAATAGTCGTCCGTCAGTTGACTCAGCCGAATCAGACCGTCGACCGTGTTGTCCAACTCGACGAACATGCCGAAGCTCGTAATGCTGCTGACAATACCGTCGAACTCTTCGCCGATCTTATCGAGCATGTACTCGCATTTCTTCAGCTTGTCGGTGTCGCGCTCCGCATCGACCGCGACGCGCTCCCGCTCTGACGATTGCTGTGCAATGTCCGGCATCCGCGCTCCGAGATCCTCCACTCGTTTCTCCGGCAGCATGCCGCCGTTCTCGAACACCTCGCGCATCACGCGGTGGATGACCAAGTCCGGATACCGCCGAATCGGCGACGTGAAGTGCGAGTAGAACTCCGCCGCAAGGCCGAAGTGACCGAGGCATTCCGCATCGTACTTCGCCTGCTTCATCGACCGGAGCATCATCGTCGAGATGACCGTCTGCTCCTTCGTTCCTTGAATCTCTTCGAGCAGAGTCTGCAGCGCACGCGGATGAACCGTGTTGCCTTTACCTTTCACCACATAGCCGAAATTCGAGACGAGTTGCATGAAGTGCAGCAGCTTCTCGCCGTCCGGATTCTCGTGAATCCGGTACAGGAACGGAACGCGCAGCCAATGGAAGTGCTCCGCTACCGTTTCGTTCGCCGCGAGCATGAACTCTTCGATAATCATCTCCGCGATCGAACGGTCGCGTTTAATAATATCGTATGGCTTGCCTTGCTCATCGACGAGCACCTTCGACTCCTGGAAGTCGAAATCGATCGCACCGCGCTTCATCCGGTTCTTCCGCAGCTTCATCGCGAGCTCTTCCATCACCGAGAACATGTCCAGCAGTCCGGCGTAGCGCTCCTTCAGCTCCGTCTCCGGCTCTTCCTCGGTCGCCGTCAGAATCCGCTTCACGTTCGTATACGTCATCCGTTCCGTCGTCCGAATGACGCTCGTGAACACCTCATGGCGCACCCGCTTCAGCGTACTCGGATCGAACTCCATCTCACAGGACAGCGTCAGCCGGTCGACCTGCGGATTGAGCGAGCAAATGCCGTTCGACAGACGGTGCGGCAGCATCGGAATAACCCGGTCAACAAGGTACACGCTGCATCCGCGGCGGTACGCTTCTTGGTCGAGCGCCGAGCGCTCACGCACATAGTAGCCGACGTCCGCAATGTGGACACCCAGCTTGTAGTTGCCATTCTCCAGCCGAACGACATGGACCGCATCGTCGAGGTCCTTCGCATCTTCGCCGTCGATCGTTACGATCGTCTCGCCGCGAAGGTCGCGCCGTCCTTGCTCCACGATCTCTTCCTCGGTGATCGAGTCCGGTGCAGCCTCCGCTTCCGCCATCACTTCGTCCGGGAACCCTTCCGGCAATTGATGCTTGCGAATGATCGACAAAATATCGACGCCCGGATCATCCTTATGGCCGAGCACTTCGATCACTTCACCCTGCGCTGCCGAACGGCCTTCCGGATACTCCGTAATGCGGACGACAACCTTTTGCCCCGATACCGCTCCGCCGAACGCTCCCTTCGGAACGAAAATATCGCGGTTAATCCGCTTATCATCCGGCAGCACGAACGCATAAGCTTCGTGATTATCGAACGTGCCGACGACCTGCGTCACCGCACGTGTCACGACACGCACGACCTCGCCTTCCATACGGCCGCCGCCCTCGCTCTGCGAGGTTACGCGGACGAGCACGATATCGCCATTCATGGCGCTCTTCAAATCGTTCGCATGCAAATAAACATCCGGATGCTCTTTCTCCTCCGGTATGAGGAACGCAAAGCCCTTGGCATGCGCCTGCACGCGGCCGCGCACGAGGTTCATCCGCTCGATGACGCCGTAGCGGTCGTTGCGAGTACGGATAATTTTGCCTGCTTCCTCTAATTCGTTAAGCAGAATAAGGAACGAACGGAACTCATCTGCTCCCTCGATACCAAAATGCTGCTCCAATTCTTGATAAGTCATCGGCTTGTACGCCGTTTCTCTCATAAAATCAAGTAAGTCCTGCTCTAAGCTCATGATTCCTCCGCTCCCGGCTTAACCGCCGGGTACCTTATAGTCCGACAATAAAGGATATTTTTTCATATACCATTCAGTATACACGAAACCGATACCCTTCATCCGCAATTACAAAAAAATTGAACCGCATCAAGCCCGCCGCCGTCCCGCTGCAGGTCTGGATTCGTTCTTTAGAAACCTAGACTTCCATGTCACGAAGCAACCGCCAGAAGGGGATCCAGAGGCCTGTTTTCGAAAAGATGACGCCCTCGTTTTCGCCGTGTCTTTCGCCTCTTTCGCTACGGTTCGATTTCGTCCTGTAGTCCACTGTTCCAATAATAGGAAGCCCATTTACAATACTTTATGAAAGCGTTTTACTATAGCGCTTATTCCACAAATGTCAGGAGGCATGTTATGTTCCGTTCCGCCTTAACCGTCAGACGGCCAATGCGCCGTCTGCTGACAGCGGCGCTCGCGCTGCTAGTCGCCCTTCCTCTTTTGCCTCAGCATCCCACTCCCGCCTACGCCGCTTCCCCCCGCCAAATGGAGCTGCTCAACCGCGGACTTGTCGCCGTCAAAGTGAGCAACGGCGTATTTTTAAGCTGGCGGCTGCTCGGCACTGAACCGCTCTCCACCAACTTCAACGTGTACCGCAACGGGACGCTGATTACAAGCACACCGGTTACCGGCAGTACGAATTTCGTCGATACCGCTGGAACAGCAAGCTCCTCCTACACGGTATCGCCCGTCGTGAACGGACAAACGCAATCGGCCTCTCCCGCCGCTTCGGTGTGGAACAACAATTATTGGAACATCCCCATCCAGAAGCCGGCAGGAGGAACAACGCCAGATGGCGTCAGCTACACGTACAGCGCCAATGATGCCAGCGTTGGCGATTTGGACGGCGACGGCGATTACGAGATTGTGTTGAAATGGGATCCGTCCAATTCCAAGGACAACTCGCAATCCGGCTACACCGGCAACGTCTATCTGGACGCTTATGAGCTCAGCGGTACCCGCCTATGGAGGATCGATCTGGGCCGCAACATTAGAGCCGGTGCGCATTATACGCAGTTCCTTGTCTATGACTTCGACGGGGACGGCAAAGCCGAAGTCGTCTGCAAAGCAGCGGACGGCACGAGGGATGCGGCAGGCACCGTCATCGGCAATGCTGCCGCGGATTACCGCAATTCAAGCGGCTACGTGCTGAGCGGGCCGGAGTACTTGACGGTCTTCGGCGGGGACGGCCGGATCAAGACGACCGTTAGCTATGAACCGGCGCGCGGCACTGTCTCCAGCTGGGGCGACAGCTACGGCAATCGGGTCGACCGTTTTCTAGCCGGCGTCGCCTACCTCGACGGCGTACGCCCCAGCATCGTCATGGCGCGGGGCTATTATACGCGAACCGTTCTCGCAGCCTATGATTGGCGCAACGGATCGCTTACGAAGCGGTGGACGTTCGACTCGAACAGTTCCGGCAACAACGCATACGCCGGCCAAGGCAATCATCAATTAAGCGTGGCGGATATCGATAACGACGGGAAGGACGAAATCGTCTACGGCTCTATGGCGGTCGACGACAACGGAGCGAAGATGTATGCCACCGGTCTTGGGCATGGCGATGCGATGCATTTGGGCGACCTGAACCCGAATCGTCCGGGACTGGAGTCGTACGGCGTCCATGAAATTACGAGCGCTGCTTACGGCGCTGAAATTCACGATGCGGCGACCGGCCAGATTTTATGGGGACAATATACTGGCGCCGATACAGGCCGGGGGCTTACCGGCGATATCGATCCGCGTTACCCAGGGGAAGAGCTGTGGGCGTCTAACGGCGTCGGCGTTCACTCCGTTACCGGCGTGTCTATTTCGTCTTCAACGCCTTCGATTAACTTCGCGATCTGGTGGGATGGCGACCTGCTGCGCGAGCTGCTAGACCATACCAGTGCCGGCGTCGGCAAAATAGACAAATGGAACTATTCGAGCAGCAGCGTATCGAATCTGCTGACCGCCACAGGTACCCATTCGAACAACAGTACGAAAGGCAATCCGACCCTTCAGGCCGACCTGATCGGCGATTGGCGCGAAGAAGCGATTTGGCGGACCGACGACAGCAGCGCGCTTCGCTTATATACGACGACAGCCGTTACGAGCACCAAGCTTCATACGCTCATGCATAATTCCGTTTACCGGCTGGGCATTGCCTGGCAGAACGTCGCTTATAACCAGCCGCCTCACACCAGCTACTTCCTCGGCGACGGGATGCAGACGCCTCCCCAGCCGAATATCTACACGGCCGGTTCTCCGGCCACGCCGACGAATCCGCCGACGGATCCGCCGCCGACAACGGGAGGCGGCAACTCCGGCTTAGCCGTCCAGTACCGGGCTAACGACACGAATGGATCGAACAATTCGGCAAGCCCGCATTTTATGATTACGAATGGAGGGTCTGCTGCTGTCGACTTAAGCACGGTGAAGCTCCGCTACTATTTCACGAAAGATAACGACACCGCCTTCAGTTCCTTCTGCGACTGGGCGCAAGTCGGCTGCGACAACATTCAAGCAAGCTTCGTCCCGATGAGCAAGCAAACCTCTTCGGCGGATACTTATCTAGAAATATCCTTCAAGCCGAGTGTCGGTTCTGTTGCGCCAGGCGCGAACAGCGGTCCGATTCAAGCCCGCTTCAGCAAGACCGATTGGTCGAACTTTAACGAAGCGAACGACTATTCATTCGATGGCGCCACAATCAATTTCGCTAACGCAGCTAACGTCACGCTGTATGTGAGCGGCACCCTCGTCTGGGGAGTCGAGCCGTCTTAACGGCATAATGACAAGACCCTCTGCCCTCTCTGTCCGGGAGAAGACAGCAGGGTCTTTTGCCCATTCTAGCTCTTGGCTCTGGCACTTGGCACTTGGCTCTTGGCTCTTGGCTCTTGGCTCTTGGCTCTTGGCTCTTGGCTCTTGGCTCTTGGCTCTTGGCTC
>NZ_BILZ01000117.1 GCF_004000825.1 Paenibacillus kobensis NBRC 15729
GCGGCAAGCTCGCTCACGACCGTGCGAACGGCTTGTTCGATAGACTCCGCCAGCCGGGAATCAAGCCCGGCTGCCTCCGCGTTCGATACATCTTGTTCGTTCATCGCTCACGCCTCCTTGCCATTGCCGGTCATTAAGGATGCAGCTCGTACTTCGCTTCGATTTGCTTCACTTTGTTCAAGCGTCCGACGTGGCGCTCGCCGTTCGAGAACGGCGTCTCGATCCAGATGCGGACAATTTCTTGTGCTACACCAGGGCCGATAATACGCTCGCCCATCGCCAGCACGTTCGTGTCGTTATGGTCGCGTGTCGCTTGCGCCGAGAACATATCGTGAACGAGTGCGCAGCGAATGCCTGGCACTTTGTTCGCCGCGATCGACATGCCGATGCCTGTACCGCAGATCAGAATGCCGCGGTCCGCTTCACCGCTGATGACAGCGTCGCATACCGGAAGCGCGTAATCCGGATAGTCGACAGATTGCTCGCACGTGCAGCCAACATCTTTCACTTCGTGGCCGAGCGATTCGATGAAAGGTACGATAATTTCTTTCAGACGGTAGCCGCCATGGTCGGCTCCAATTGCGATTTTCATGAGGGGAGTCCTCCTTTAGGTTCGTTAAGAATGCAGTTGTCCCGCTTTATTATACCTAATTTGTCCGCATTACACGACAGCACGAATGACCCGAAAAAAAGCAAAAAAGAGCATAACGCGCTCCATTGCGCGATGCTCTTTGCCCAGGCGACCGGCCGTATATTCCGATGCTCCACTGTGGTATCCCACTTCGTCGCCAGTTACATCGGAAACCGTTGAATTTGATTTCATAATACTCCAAAGAGCGGCATAAATCAATCCTAAAACGTAAGAGCAGTACGGGAACAGACCGTTCCTACCGCAGTCCCGGGCGATCGTCCGCCAGTTTGTCCAGCAGCCTGTCCACCGCTTGTTCGATCTCTGCGGCGCAGCTCTCATAGAGAGGCAATGGACCTCCGAACGGATCGGCGATGTCGAAGCTCGGTATTTTTTTCTCCAGCTCGATCATGCGCTTACGGTCTTCCTCCGGCATCTGCTGCCCCAGCGCCTGCTTCATATGCCATTCTGTATACAGACGCTCCAGTTCGTTCAAATCGTGGAGCACCGAAGAATCCGGTACAGCGTATTCCAGCAGCGTGTGCGTTTTGTCGATTGCATTAGGGAAACGTCCGAGCAATCCCCGCTTATGTGCCGACGTCATCGTCAGAATCAAATCCGCCCATCCGACCGCCTGCTCGGCAAGCATGCGGCTTGCGCCCCGATGGTCGATCTGCTTGCGGCGAAGCGCCTCTAGGGCATTGGCGGATATCGGCATGCCGTCGACCGTCGATACGCCTGCGGACCGTACTTCGATATCGAGCGAGCGGCTCGCCGCACGACTGCGCAATATCGCCTCCGCCATCGGCGACCGGCACGTATTGCCGGTGCATACAAACAATATCCGTTTCAAGAGCGAACAATCCCCTTTCCGTTAGAACACAAATAACAATCCGAACGTAAGCAAAATGATGCCGCCGCACGCCTCGCCGTAATCGCCGAGACTTTGGCTCGCGCGCCTGCCAAGCATCAGTCCGAGAACGGACATCAAGCCGCCGAACAAGCCAAACAGCAGCACCGCCGTTATAATATCGACAGCGAACATGCCGAGCGAGACGCCGACAGAAAACGAATCGACGCTTACACTGAACGCGAACAGCAGCATGCCCCACACCGTCTGATGGTTAACCGATTGCACATTGTCGCCGCGAAACGAGTTGTACACCATGTGGCCGCCGAGCAGCAGCAGCAGCACGCCTGACGCACGGGATGCGACAGCTCCGAGCAAGCCGCTGACGTATTGTCCAGCATACATGCCGGCAAGCGGCATAAGAACATGGAATAACGCTATGATGGAGCTGAGCGCCAGAATACGCTTCAGCCGAATCCCTCTCATGCCGATGCCCACACCGAGAGAGAAAGCATCCATCCCGAGCGCAACAGCCATAATAAGCAGTGTTAGCAGCTGTCCGGTTCCCATACCCGATTCCAATAGCATATTCATTCATCTCTCCCCGCATCACCGCATTAGTTGTACACTTTATGCGGACGAGCGGGGTTTCATGTTCACGGAATGCGGACTAGCACCATCTTAATGTTTCATGTCGGTTCTGTTCAGACGGAGACGACCCGTCCTCCTGCCGCCTTAGCAAGCCGGTTCATGAGCGCAAGCCCAATGCCGTCGCCCGGACAGGCCTCCGCCCAGATGCGCTGCACGCCTCGCGCGTCGAATTCGCGCAGCGCGGCATACAGCCCTTGCGCAGCCGTCTCCAGCTGGCCAAGACGGCCGCATGCGACAACGGCGTCCGCGGCATAATCGTTCCGGTGCTCCTCGTAGGTAAGCACGCCGGTCACTTCGCCCCGCGCCGAAGCCGCTTCTGCTTCGCGGCGAATATAATCACGGACGGCGGAAGCTGCGCCGCTCACCAGCACCATCTCCCCTTCGGGGGCGTAGTGCGCATATTTCATCCCCGGGGAACGCGGCGCAGCAGCATCGACGGATAAGCCGAGTCCAGAAGGCGGCTCGGCAGCGTCTGAACCGTGAACGGCTGTTTGGGGATTCGTATGCTCTCCGCCAATCCCGTCAAGCGATTCATCGAACAGTACAGTCTTCGCCACTTCGCGGAGCATAGCCGGCGTCACGCCGCCCGGACGCAATATCCGGACGACTCCTGGCCCCTCCGTCATCACGACGGTCGATTCAAGACCGACGCCAGTCGGACCGCCGTCGACCAGACCGTCGATGCGGCCGTCCAAATCTTCGCGGACATGCTCCGCAAGCGTAGGGCTCGGCCGTCCGGAACGGTTGGCGCTAGGCGCCGCCACGGGGCAATCCGCCTCCGCAATGAGCCGCAGCGCGACATCGTGCAGCGGCATACGGACCGCCACCGTATCCAGCCCCGCCGTAACGCGAGGCGATACAGCGCCCGGAATAGCCGGAAGCACAATCGTCAGCGGCCCCGGCCAGAAGCGTTCCATCAGCGCCCGATCCGTCTCTCCATAAGGCAGCACAAGCTCTGCAAGCTGCGATTCGTCCGCAATATGAACGATGAGCGGATTGTCAGACGGACGGCCCTTGGCCGCGAATACTTGCTCGACCGCTTCCGTACGCCGGGCATCCGCTCCAAGTCCATATACCGTTTCCGTCGGAAACGCAACGGTGCCGCCGTCCCGAAGCATCTGCGCAGCAGCCGCAATCGCCGACCGCGCGGCCGGGTCGTTTGCGCCGGGTTGCACACGCCATAGGGAAGTCATTTTGTTCGTCGTCATAGATAGTCCTCGATCTAGGTAATCAATAGTTTCCTGTATTATAACACATGAAAGCCGGCTGCTCGCGCAGACCGGCGGAATCGTTATAAGATACACATTTAATGGGGGAATAATTAAGAGAATAAGTTCTTGAAAAAACGGATAATTGCTTCGATCAATTCGACGATAAAAAATTTCGCTTTCGGCGCTTCGCCGTCCTGCGTCTGCTTATCCTGCTTCGCTTGTTTGCCTTCGCTGTCTGCCTTCGCCAGCTTCGTCTGTGCTCCGCCGTCTCCTGCTTTCGCTTTCAGCGTGCTCGCTTTGGCCGTGGCGGCCTGATCCGCCTTCTTGTCTGCCTTCTTATCCGCATTCTTCGCTTCCGTCTTGTCCGTCGCCGCTTCCTTCTTATCTGCCGCTTGGGAATCCGCCGGCGCCGCTTCACCCGATGCCGCATCCACGAAGCAGAGCGGAGGGAACAGGACGCACCACCAGTTCTGACCCGCGCCCTTGCCGAGCGTAATGCGGAGCGCTTCGTAATCTCCCGCCGGATAGACTCGGCTGCCGTACATTTTCGTCGGGAATGGAACGACTGCGAGCTCAGCATGGAAGCCGTATTCGAATCCCCTCGACTGCAGCTCTTGCTCGATAACCGCTTCCAACTCGCTCATATGGGTCCGTATTGTCGCACGCGCATCCTCTATTGTTGCCGGACCGCTAACCCAGCCGTTCATCGCGTTTACGACGGCGTCTCTCACGTGCCGTTTCACTGCTTGATCGACTGGACTGTCGGAGTTCGCCAGAATGCGCAGCCGGATCGACTGTTCCGGAATCGCTCCTTCGACCGCCGCAGCGTCGGTGCGAAGCTGTTCCCAGCTCATGACGAGCACGAACAAAGCAAGGATAAGATATCCGTACATCGGACGATATGCGAAGCGGCTGGGCCGCTTATTAGCTTGTTTCAAGGAATCAACGGAAGGAACGGTACCAATCGAATAATAGGAATGAAGGCGGATCATATACACAAGCCCCTCTCAGGCGCCCGTCGGCGCTCCAGCTTGCGTTCCGGAACGTATCTATCCGACATTATGTCCGCGAGAGGGAATCTATAAACCTATCATTCGATTAAAATTCGATCTATTGATATTCATCAGCGCATTAGGGCAGCGCTCGCAATCACCTGATGGGATCCGTTTAACCTTCGGCAAACGTCTTAAGGAACTTTAATTAAGATAAAAAAGGCCTTCCAGAAGTCATCGGATGACTTCTGGAAGACCACTTTGTCAATGAAAGAGCAAGATGGTACGAGCAAACGGCTATCTCATTGCATTATGTACAATGAGATGGACTTACCGGTCCGTAAGAGAAGCAACTCATTGTAATCCATACAACGTAAAATCAGCTTACTCGTCAAATTCCCCCTATTCATCAGCCATTCTTGTATTCTCATTGCACGTTATGCAACGACTTCTATCTCTCCGCACTAAGCAGACCAATCTCATTGTACCAAGTGCAATGAAGCTTAAATCAAAAAACCAATAAAACAATAAGCCAACCTTCATCGAAGTCCACGGGGACGAAGGATCTGATACAGAGTGCTAAGACAACTCTTCACTCTTCACAGCCAGAACATGCCTGTCGATGCCGCCGTAGTCCGTGATGATTCGGATGTCATCCCAATACCCGATACCCCTCAGCAAATCAGCTACTGCCTCCGCTTGGCCGATGCCAAGCTCGAAGCCGACGATGCGCGGCAGCTGCGCAAGCAGCGGGAGCTGCGCCGCCATCCGGCGGTACGGCTCCAAGCCGTCGTCGCCGCCCACAAGCGCGAGCCTCGGCTCGTAATCGCGCACCTCCGGCTGCAAGCCGGGAATATCCGCCGCCGGTATGTACGGCGGATTAGACACCAGCACGTCGATCCGCAAGCCTGCGGCGGGATCGATCGTGCCATTGGGGCGCCCGGC
>NZ_BILZ01000118.1 GCF_004000825.1 Paenibacillus kobensis NBRC 15729
CCAAGCTCGATCCGGTAGCCACGGATTTTAACCTGTTGGTCGATCCGACCCAAGTACTCGATGTTGCCGTCCGGCAGCCACCGCGCCAAATCTCCTGTCCGGTACATCCGCTCCCCAGGCTCGAATGGATTGTCCTCGAACTTCTCCGCCGTTAACTCCGGACGGTTCAAATAACCTCTCGCCTGCCCTACTCCCGCGATGCATAACTCTCCCGCAACCCCGACCGGCTGAAGCTCGTTGCCGCTGCCCACGATGTAGATCCGAGTGTTGTCGATCGGTTTGCCGATCGGCACGCCGTCCATGCCCGGCCGGCAATCGAAATACGTCACGTCCACCGTCGCTTCGGTCGGGCCATACAGGTTGATCAACTCGACCTCTGTTTCCCCCATGACCGCAAAGAATCGGTCCACCTGATGCTTATTCAGCGCCTCTCCGCTTGCGAATACGCGCCTCATAGAGGACAGATCCTTCCATTTGCTTCCGTTCTCCGCATATTCCAAAAATGCGTTCAACATCGACGGCACGAAGTGCAGCGTCGTCACCTTATGCGTCGCGATCGCTTCGGCTATCGCTTCCAGGTTTTTCTCCCCGCCCGGCTGCAGGAAACATACGCTTGCGCCGTAGAACGACCACCACAGCAGCTCCCACACGGACACGTCAAAGCTAAACGGCGTCTTCTGCAGCACCACGTCCGTTTCTACCAGCGGATATTGCTTTTGCATCCAGTGAATCCGGTTTATAACCGAATGGTGCTCGATCATAACCCCTTTGGGCTGCCCCGTCGTCCCCGACGTGTAAATCACGTACGCCAAATCCCCAGACCCGCTCGCCGCATCCACGTTATCCGCGGGCAGCCGAGACAGCCGCTCATCTCTCACGTCGATCACTTCGCCCGTAAAAGCTGCCCTGTCCAAAATCGCCCCATCCGTCAACAGCAGCTTCGTCCCGCTGTCCGCCAGCATGTACCTGATCCGATCCTGCGGATACGTAGGGTCGATCGGCAAGTACGCGCCGCCCGCCTTCAGGATGCCGAGGATGCCCACGATCATCTCCAACGATCGTTCTACCATAAGACCGACGATTTGGTCGGCTTTCACTCCTCTAGCTTTCAGCGCTCTAGCAAGCTGGTTCGACCGGCTATTCAGCTGCGCATACGTCAATTGGGCATCTTCAAATACGACCGCGATATGGTCCGGCGTCTGCTCAACCTGTTCTTCAAACAACTCGACGACGGTTTTTCCACTTGGGTATTCCGCAGCCGTGTCATTGAAGGTCTCAATGAGCAGCCTCTTTTCTTCTTCGTCCACCACGCTCAATTCGCTGACCTTTTGCTTCGAATTTGCAGTCATTTGTTGCAACAGTTGTTCCATTCTTCCCAGCAGCGTCCGGATTTCCTCCGCCCCATATTTTCCTGGGTCATACATAATCTTAAGAGTCAGGACTTCCTTAATAAATGCACTCAACGAAAGATCATAGTTTGTCTGTTCTCTGGCACTCTCTATTTCGATCTTCAACTTAGAACTTCCAAGGTTAAACGATTCGTTTACATAGTAGTTTTCGAACACAAACAACGTCCGGATCAAATGATTGCCGAGTGTGCTTCTGCTTTGTACATCCGTTAGGGAACAATAGTCATATTCCATGCTTGCAACCGCCTGCTGCTGGATCTGCCCGAGCAGTTCTTCCACGGTTGTGCTTTCTTCACATTTCACCCTAATCGGTATGGTATTGATAAACAGTCCAACAGCCCGCGCCATTCCCTGTATATCCGCATTCCTCCCGGATACTACTTTTCCAAATACAACATCCGTATTCCGGCTGTATCTTTGCAACAAAACACCCCAAGCTGTTTCTACGATCGTGTTTATGGTTACATTAACCAAGCTAGAGAGTCGTTGTATTTGTCCGGTCAACAGTTTGTCGAACGTACACACTACTTCTTTGACCTGTTCCTCCATGCTCCTATTCCTCCCTGTTCCCGCTTTGACCTAGCGGTAGAATTTCCGCAGCTTCCGTGTAATCAGCAAGGAAACTCTCCCAGTAAGAAAGTCCTTCTTCCCGATCCTGTTTCTCCAGCCAGCGGATGTATTCACCATAAGAGACAATATCTTTTTCCTCTGCTCGTACTCTTTCCTGCAGGGAAGACAAGGTACTTCCTTCTGTCAGTGCTTCGTAATATTGCATGAAATCTTGTAACAGCAGTGGCAGGCTCCATCCATCCATAATGATATGGTGGGAACTCCATAGAAGGACATGCTCTTCCTCAGACTTTCTGAGAATAGTCGCACGAAGCAGACTGTCTACTTCCAGATTGAATCCGCGCCGAATATCCGCCTGTTGGAGTTTCACAATCTCGTTCTCCTGTTCTATGCTGTTGGACAAGTCAATAACATGACATTCGATTTCACGCTCACGTAATACGATTTGCCACGGCTTACTTACTTTGTTGTAGATAAACGCCGTACGCAGCACATCATATTTCCTAGCCAGCAAGCATAGGCTTTCCCGTGCTTTCTCAACCTGAAATTCACCTTTCATGCGAAGCTTGAATTGCAATACATACCCCGTGGAATGTTCGTCCATCAATTTGTGATACAACATTCCATCCTGCATCGGCGTTAAAGAATAAATACCGGATAATTCATGAACCGGATGCATTTGTGTAAGTTGCTTGAAATCCGAAGCACTCATATTCGGCGCGCCGAAATCCGAGGCTGTCTTGATGACTTCTTTTTGAGATACACAGTGCTGAACAATCGTGTTAATAGATTGAACGTAATTTTGGCAGAACTGCTCTATGCTTTGTGCACTGTACCTTCCCTTGTTGTAGGCAATAGCAAACCGTAATTTACCGCCAGATACGCTCCCGTTCATCGCAATGCCTTGCTTCGGCATATTGTCATCTGCAATACTGCTTCCGCATGACAGATTGGATGCTCTAATCCTTCCCTCTGCTCCAAGTTCATGATCCATGTGCCCGAGGTAATTGAAGCCAATGCCTGCTTCTACATCCGGCCATTTATACGGACCAAGATATTTGGCCACGCCATAGCCGATGCCGTGATTCGGAATTGTTCGGAGCATTTCTTTGGTGTTGATGATCGTTTCTTCGGGATCCTCAGATCCTTGCAATACAATCGGATAAACACTGGTAAACCAACCGACGGTTCTGTCCATTTTCACAGCTTTATGAATTTCTTCACGTCCGTGGCCTTCCATTTCTATGGCAACGTAATCTTGTCCTTTCCACTGTTTCACCGCCATGCCGAGTGCTGACAGCAGCAAGTCATTGATCTCCGTTCCAAACGCTTTCCCAGCTTCATATAATAACTGCCGGGTACTTTCCTTCTCCAGTTCAAGCTGCATATGCGCATATTCCGTCGGTTGGCCATCCAAGTCACCTTGAATTGCCCCATCTTTCACTTGTTCACATATCTCTCTCCAATATTTTGTTTCCTGTTTCATTTCTATACTTTGGGAGTATTCTGCCAACGCTTCCGCCCAGTCTTTGTAAGAGACTGTTTTTGCCGGAAGAACGACTTCCTTGCCCTGTAATGCCTGTTCATATCCGGCTTTCAGGTCTTCCAGAAGAATCCTCCACGATACACCGTCTACTACAAGATGATGCAGACATAACAGCAGATGGTCTCCGTCTGCCGTGTGAAACAACCCTACTTTCATGAGGGGACCCTGTTCCAAATCGATACTTCTTTGCAGCTCTGTACTCTTCTGCTCCACGATCTGTGAAATAGGGTCTGAATGTTTAAGTTCATACTCGTTCCAGTCAAACAGTTTACTTTCTTGAACCGGGAGAACCCTTTGTAATTTATCTCTATACACGCTGCGCAGCATGTCATGATGGACAACAAGCGCTTTGACGCTTTGTTGGAGTGCTGTTACATTAAAGCCTTCCTCGCAATAAAGCATGGTGGCCTGATTGAAATGATGCGGTTTCTGATAGTTCCAATCAAAGAATGTATGCTGAATCGGCGTCAGCCGTGCCGATCCGCTGACTTCCCCTTGGTATACCGTCTCCCCTTCTGCTGCGACTGCTATTTCTGCAATCCGTTTCACGATGCGCAGTTGCATCAGATCTTTGACAGACAGTTCATATCCGGCTTCCCGTATCTTGGATACGACACGGATTGCTTTGATCGAGTCACCACCCATTTCGAAGAAGTTGTCTTCAATCCCCACCGAGGTAACGCCTAACACTTCTGCAAAGATACATGCAACCGTTTCTTCGATCTCGTTTCGC
>NZ_BILZ01000119.1 GCF_004000825.1 Paenibacillus kobensis NBRC 15729
TACGGTACGCCCGTCAACGGCGGCTAGCCGCAGCGCAGCGCCGCTCACGTTCATATCGTGCGGCAGCGAAGGGTTCCGGCGGTATGTAACGCGGATCATCGTCGGCAATCCGATTCGGCGGCGCAGATCCGACGTCGAGCCGTCGAAGCCAAGCGATCCGCGGTTAATGACGATGACGCGGCTGCACAGCTGCTCGATGTCATCCATATCGTGCGTCGTGAGCAGCACCGTCTTGCCGAGCTCGATATTGATGCTGCGCAAATAGTCGCGGATGCTCCGCTTGGCGACGACATCCAGGCCGATCGTCGGCTCGTCAAGGAACAGAATGTCCGGATCGTGCAGCAGCGCGGCGGCCAGATCGGCTCTCATCCGCTGGCCGAGCGACAGCTTGCGGACCGGCGTATCCATGAACTCGCCAAGCTGCAGCAGCTCCGCAAGCTCGCTTATTCTCGCATCCCGCTTGCCGCTGGGCATGCTGTACATAGCGGCAAGAATGTCGTAGGAGTCGCGAACGGGCAAGTCCCACCATAGCTGGGTGCGCTGTCCGAACAGGACGCCGAGCCGCCTTGCGACGCGGCGCCGGTCGCGGTGGGGGCTTAATCCGTCGATGCGGACTTCGCCCGACGACGGGTGCAGAATGCCGGCGAGCATCTTGATCGTTGTCGACTTGCCGGCGCCGTTAGGGCCGATATAGCCGACGAATTCGCCGGGCTTGATCGAGAAGCTGACGCCGCGAACCGCTTCTTTCGACGTATATTGGCGAGACACGAGCGTGCGCAGCCCGCGGAAAGGTCCTTCCGGCGCCGGCAGCGGCGCCCGGAAGCTTTTGTGCAGATCGTGTACTGCAATCATTGGATTCATCGTTGTTCTTATCTCCTCTTCTTCAGCTTCCAGTGCTCTGATACCGGCTGATGCCGAACTTCCACACGAATAGCGAAAGCGACAGCAGTGCGCCGGCTACAGCAGCGGTCAGCAGCAGCATCCACCAGCCGGTGTCGCCGCGCAGCACGAACAAACCCGGCATGAAATTGGCAAAGCCGACGGGAATAACGCCGATCAGAAAACCTTGCAGCCAGCGCGGATAGATCGACAGCGGATATTGGGCGGCCGTTCTCGCGGCGTCCTCGGTAATGTTCTGCAGCTCGGTAATTCGAGTCAGCCAGAATCCGGCCGTCGCGGTCAGCAGTCCGATCGAGAACAGAAGAACCGCACCGCACAGTACGATGAAGGCGGTCAACGGGACGGACAGCCAGCCGATCTGGCCTTCCCGCATAAGCGAAGACATGCTGAGCGCCAATATGCAGACGCCTTGGATGACTTCACCGAACCGGATCGACACATTGCGCGACATAAGCGCGAGCAGAACGGGCAACGGCCGCAGCAGGAGCGCGTCCAGTTCACCGCTGACAAGATAGTTCTCGATGTTGTGCACGTCGGAGGCAACGGTCCGGTACAGCGCTTTGGACAGCGTCAATACACCATAGAGCCAACCGGCTTCCTCGAGAGTCCAGCCCTTGATATGTCCGAATTTCATAAGAATGACGGCGAGCATAAGAAACTCGACAACGTTGATAAGCGCCGACATAAGGGTAGAGAACCAGAAGTTGAACCGGTACTGCATCCGGCTGCGCACGCTCGCACGGAACAGCAGGGCGTACATCTGAATGCCGCTCCATCGGTTTGTGCGTCTTATGCTATTCACGGGAAGCGGCTGGAGCTGTTCGTTCGGAGGAGTTTTGGTCGATGCATTCGGCTTGTTCATCCGCCTTGCACCTCCACCTTGCGCCGCATAACGCTTGTAAGGCCGAGGCATACGGCAGTCAGCGCGGCGGCCCACAGCAGAGATCCGGCGAGTGCGGCAGAGGATTCCATGCCCAAATAAATGCGTGTCGGAACATAATGAAGAAACGGATAGAACGAATACCTGGCCATGACTTCAAGCGGTCGAGGCAGCCATTCGACCGGAATAAGAAATCCGGACAGCAGCATGCTGAAGGCATAGTTCACCCAGTACAGCCAGCGCGATTCCGTCGTCCAGAGCGCGGCGGCGCCGATCAAATAATTGAGGCAGATCGACATGTAAGCGGCCAAGATGAGAGCGAGTGCGGTCGACAACCACGTGAGCAGGGAGGAAGGCATGTAAATCGGAAGAACGATCGCGTACAACGCGTAGATCGGAACGAATTTGTACACGAATTGATAGGCGACCTGGCCCCATTCCTTGCACATGAGCTGGTAGAACAGATGAGCGGGACGCATAAGCTCGAGCGCGATGCCGCCGGTGCGGACAAGCTGCTCGATGCCGAGCCCGTTGTTCAGGAAAGCGGCGACCCATAAGGAGCATTGATTGAAGGCGACGTAACTGACGATGCCGGCGGCACCGTATTCGCCCATCGTCTGATCGGCGGCAATCGCCGTCCAGATCGACATGTAGATGAAGCCGAATAATGCGCTTGCAAGGTTGTGGAGCATGTGCGCGCCGCGGTACTGCAAGTTGCGGGCGTACGTTTTGCGGGCTAATTCGTAGAAAAGCATAAAACACCTCCAGCTTAAACAATTAAGGTGAAAGTGCGTAGAGCGCGGAAGAAGAGTATAGCAAAGGCGAGGGAGGAAGCGCAATCATTTTTTGGAAAATAAGGTGCGGGGTTGTAGGTGGAGGTTCGCTGCGGGGCAGGGATGCAGGGATGCAGGAAGGGAGACAGCGAGGCAGGCAGGCAGACAGACAGAGATGCAAGGAGGCAGGAGGCAGGGATGCAGGCAGGAAGCAGGGATGCAAGGAGGCAGGTAGGGAGACAGGGATGCAGGAATGGAGGAAGGGAGTCAGGCAAGCATGCAAGCATGCTTGCCTGACTGCCTGACTGCGGATGCTTTCTACTTAGATTCATTGTAGTTTGTGCAACGGGAACGGCGTTAGTGGTTCGATAAGCGAGCGCTCGTTGTACTTCATACAACAGAATAATAGGGTTGCGGCTCGAAAAGGCTTTTATGGGTCGGGTTTGGTGCAATCTTGTTGTATGAATTGCAACGAAGGATCGCAGTAGAGCGAATAGAGGGGGATTTGGTTGTATGAAGTGCAATCACATTTAAGGAATGGCAAGGAGTGGGCGGGTATTCGTGAGTTTCTTCATAGCGCACAAATGGGGATGCCCTATAGACCATAGCCTATAGGGCATCCCCGTTTGAGCTGCAAAAGTCACTAGGGTGGAGCGAAGCAACACGCCAGGGGCTGTGAAAGGTGCGTGCGCGGAATTAGGATGTTCCAGTGCCGAGCAAGCGGCGGAATTCGCCGGTCAGCAGCGGGACGATCTCGAACAAGTCGCCCACGACGCCGTAGTCGGCCACGCCGAATATCGGCGCATCGGCGTCCTTGTTCACGGCGACGATGACGCGCGAGCCGCTCATGCCGGCGAGATGCTGAATCGCACCGCTAATGCCGCAGGCGATGTAGAGCTGGGGCGTGACCACTTTGCCGGTCTGCCCGATCTGGAGCGCGTAATCGCAATAGCCGGCATCGCAGGCGCCGCGCGATGCGCCGACCGCGCCGCCGAGCAGCGAAGCGAGCTGCTGCAGCGGGGCGAAGCCGTCCGCGCTGCGCACGCCTCGGCCGCCGGAGACGATGACGTCGGCTTCGGCGAGGTCGACGGCGCCAGCCGTCTTGCGGACGACGGAGTGTATCGTCGTCCACAGCGTTGGCGCGCGATAGGCCAGCGGGACTATCGCGCCAGGAGCGGCGCCGGCCGGCAGCGTCTCGGCCGGCGGCAGATTGTTCGGGCGCACCGAGACGACACGCGGTGCGCCCGGGGCGACGCGCAGCCGCTCGACGGCTTTGCCGGCGTAGAGCGGCCGCGCGAACACGACATCGCCATCGCTGCCAAGCTCGATGGCGGTGACGTCGGCGGCGTGGCCTGCGCCGATGGCGGCGGCCACGCGGGGCGCGACTTCGC
>NZ_BILZ01000120.1 GCF_004000825.1 Paenibacillus kobensis NBRC 15729
GGCGCTCGCGGAAGCGCGCCAATGGCAGCGCGCGCTCGCGCAGCATGGCGCAGCCGCCGGCTCTGCCTCGGCGGCTGCTACAGAATCTCCGTCGCCAGGGGCGCTGCTGGCGTTCGCGTATCCTGACCGCGTGGGCCAAGGGCGCGGCGACGGCCGTTTTCTGCTGGCCGGCGGAAGAGGCGCCGTGCTGCAGCCGATGCAGCCGCTCTCTTTGTCCCCTTACATCGCGGCTTGCGAGATGGAAGACGGCGACGGCGAGAGCCGGATCGTACTAGCTGCCTATCTGGAAGAAAGCGAGTTGCTCGCATATCATGGCGACCGGATTACGGACGACACGTCCGTCGTCTGGGACCGTTCGGCACAGGCGGTTCGCGCTCGTCGGCGGACTTCGTTCGGTGCGCTCGTCCTGAAGGAAGAACAAGCGGCGAAGCCGGATACGGATAAGGTGACCAATGCGCTGCTGGAAGGCATTCGTGCTGAAGGTATCGGTATTTTGTCATGGAGCAAGCAAGCCGGACAGCTGCGCGACCGGATTCAGCTCATGCGCAAGTACGATCCGGAGCTGCCCGATCTGTCGGAGGAGACGCTGCTTGCGACGCTGGAGGAATGGCTGGCGCCGCATGTGTCCGGCATCCGCAGCCGCGACGGGCTGCAGAAGCTGAACATGATGAACGTATTGGAAACAATGCTGACATGGAATGACAAGCAGAGGCTCGATGAGCTGATGCCTACACATATTATAGTGCCGAGCGGCTCGCGCATCCCGGTCGATTATTCGAACCCGGAACAGCCGGTGTTGGCGGTGAGGTTACAGGAGTTGTTCGGTCTGCAGCAGACGCCGCGAATTGCGAAGGGCAAGCTGCCGGTGACGATGCACCTGCTGTCGCCGGCCCAGCGGCCGGTACAGGTGACGCAGGATTTGGCCAGCTTCTGGCGGGAGACGTACTTCGAGGTGAAGAAAGAGCTGAAGGTGCGTTATCCAAAACATTATTGGCCGGATGACCCGCTTGTGGCCGTTCCGACTAACCGCGTGCGCCCTAGGCCTTAACGTGCAAAGGTTTGAGTACTGGAATATACTCGCAACGCACACCAAACTGGTGCGTTACCGCGCGCCGCAGCAGCTCGCTACGCTCGTAACGCACCAAACCGATGCGTTTCCGCCAACCGCCGCCGCCCGCTACGCTCGTAACGCACCGAACTGGTGCCGCCCGCCTCAGCATTAAGCTTGCAGCAGCACGAGATTGGCGGCGAGCGCCGCGTAGATAAGCGCCTCGATCCAGGAGAGGCGCTTGTTCCATTTATTAGACCGGCGCTGTACCGCGCCTCCGAGCGAGCCTGCCGCGAGCGAAGCAATCGAGAATATAACGATCGCTTGCGCGATGAACAGGATGCCGAGCTGCAGCATTTGAAGCGGCACGCTGCCGCGGTCCGTCGAGACGAACTGCGGGAGAAGCGCCAAGAAGAACAACGAAACTTTCGGATTGAGCACATTCATCCATATGCCTCGGCGGTACAACATGCCGGGTGTCAGATCGCCGTGGCGATGGACGAGTTCCGTCTCGCTGGTACGAGCGTTCGCATCCGATTTCGCCTCACTAGAGCCGATCAGCTGTGCGTGCGAGCTGACGCTGACTTGCTCTGGCGCAGCGCCCTGCCGTCTTGGCCAAGTCCGCCATGCCAAGTAAAGCAAATAGGCTGCGCCGAGCCATTTGACCGCGGAGAAAGCGGCAGGGGAAGAGAGTACGACCGCCGATACGCCGAGCGCGGCTAGAGAAGTATGTACGAGCAGCCCGGTGCATAATCCGAGTGCGACCAAGATGCCGCTTCGCGCTGAGCGGCTCATGCCCTGGGCAATGACGAACAGAATGTCCGGGCCAGGCATGACCGTCAGTGCAGCGGCGATGCCGATAAAAGTTAACGCAGTGTGCAAGGTAAGCATTTAAACAGTCCTCCATGATGTAAGGTCAAAGCAGCCATTGCTGCAAATAAAAAAGGAGCGTGAGATGAATGGTTGTCCTATCATTGGTCTATTATATCGCAGTAAATATCATTCTATGGGGAATGATGAAATACGACAAGGAGCAAGCGCGCCGCCACCACCGGCGGATTCCGGAGCGCCGGCTGCTGACGGTCGGCTTGATTGGCGGTGCATTCGGAGGCATGGCCGCTATGAGGACGTACCGGCATAAAACGAAGCATCCGGTATTCGCACTCGGGTTTCCCGCCATGGCGCTTCTTCATGCGGTGCTTATCTACGGCGTATTCGGTATGGATTGGTTCAACTTAGGTAACGAATAACAACCCACCCGGGAGGCATAGCCAATCCCAGTATTAACCTTTTTCACAGTTGACTAATGCATGTGCCAGTGGTAATCTAGTATTCCTTTTTCGAATCGGTGTCGGTTTTGCCCTGATGAGGGCTAGGCGATCGGATGAAGTCCGAGTTGAAGAAATCGCCAATTTGAAGCCGCTTGCAGCAGTAGCCGCTATCATTGCTCTTCCTCTACATGCAATGCTCGAAACAGACAACCGGAACGAATTCTATTCAAGCGATAGCACGAAACAGGCCAATGCTTGCTTCCTGTAATCTCACGAAATGAGCTTACAACTAACGCAAAACCTAAGCGATAGATTACGAAGCAGCCTTCTGCTTGCTTCCCGTCATCTCGATTCCCCGAGCTTACACTATCGCAAAACCTTTAGGAGGATTCCATGGCCGAAATTACGCATCAAGAGGAAGAAGGACGGTTACAACGATCGTTGCAGCAGATTGACCAAATGTTAAGCGGTATCGGGCCCCGATACACCGGCAACGACTATACGGAGCAAGTGCTAGACATGCAGCGCGAGGAACGGAAACAGAAGCTCCAGATCGCGTCGAAGGAGCCGTACTTCGGCCGGATCGACTACAAGGCGGATAAAGATCCAGAGCCGAAGCAGCTGTACATTGGCAAAGCCGGAGTCGGCAGCGACGAGGGCGGCGATCCGCTCGTCATCGATTGGCGCGCGCCGGTCGCCAGCTTGTTCTATTCGTTCAGCGGCGGCGACGGCCCGGCTGCCTATGAATCGCCTGACGGCGAAGTGTCGGGCGACATGTTCCTGAAGCGGAACATTCTCGTCCGCCAGCGCGAGCTTGTCCGCGTCGTCGACAGCTACGTGCGCGGAGAAGACAACGTTGGAGCTACCGACGAGTTTCTGTTGTACCGGCTCGGCGAGTCAAAAGACAATAAGCTTCGCGACATCGTCTCGACGATCCAAGAAGAACAAGACAACATTATCCGTGCCGAGCGTTACAAAGCGCTGTTCATTCAAGGGGTCGCGGGTTCAGGAAAAACGACGGTCGCTCTGCACCGTCTCGCCTTCTTGCTCTACCATTACGCCGGGCGGATCGCAGCGAACCGAATGATTATTTTCGCGCCGAACACGATGTTCCTCGATTATATTTCGGGCGTACTGCCAGAGCTGGGCGTAGGCGACATTGCTCAAACGACGTTTGCAGATTGGTCGTTGGAGCTGTTGCAGCAAGAGGTGTCGCTTGTGAGCTCGGCCGATACGCTAGAGCATTGGTTCGAAGAGCGCCGTTCGCAGACGGAGCGAGACGAAGCGCCGGGCCGATGGAAAGGGCGCGCCGCATTCCGTACGCTGTTGGACGAGAAGCTCGCCGAGATGGAGAGCAAGCTTGTGCCGGACGTGCCGTTCGAGCCGCATCCTCGATTGACGCTCACACCGGAACGGATTCGTGAATGGCTCTCGACGGATTACGGCGACGAGCCGCTGATGAAACGGCGCGAGCGGCTT
>NZ_BILZ01000121.1 GCF_004000825.1 Paenibacillus kobensis NBRC 15729
ACGGAACGAGATAGAAGAAACGGTTGCACGTATCTTTGCAGAAGTGTTAGGTGTTACTCCGGTGGGGATTGAAGACAACTTCTTCGAGATGGGCGGTGACTCGATCAAGGCAATCCGTGTCGTATCCAAAATACGGGAAGCCGGATATGAGCTAGCTGTCAAAGACCTGATGCAACTGCGCATCGTGAAGCTGATTGCAGAAAAAGCAGTCGCAGCAGCAATAGAGACGGTATACCAGGGAGAAGTCAGCGGATCGGCACGGCTGACGCCGATTCAGCATACATTTTTTGAATGGAATTATGTACAACCGCATCATTTCAATCAGGCCACCATGCTTTATTGTGAGGAAGGCTTTAATGTAAACGCACTCCGACAAAGCATCAAAGCGCTTGTTGTCCACCATGACATGCTGCGCAGCGTATATAGAGATAAATTACAGTGGATTCTCCCGGCTCAAGAAAGCAAGCTGTTTGACTGGAACGAGTATGAACTTAAACATTCAGACCCTATTTCACAGATCGTGGAGCAAGAGAGTACGAAGCTGCAAAGAAGTATCGATTTGGAACAGGGTCCCCTCATGAAAGTAGGGTTGTTTCACACTGTAGACGGAGACCATCTGCTGTTATGCCTGCATCATCTTGTCGTAGATGGTGTATCGTGGAGGATTCTTCTGGAAGACCTGAAAACCGGATATGAACAGGCATTACAGGGCAAGGAAGTCGTTCTTCCGGCCAAGACAGCCTCTTACAAAGACTGGGCGGAAGCGTTGGTAGAATATTCCCAAAGCATGGAATTGAAACAGGAAAGAAACTATTGGAGAGAAATAGGTGAACAAGTGAAAGATGGGGCAATTCAAGGTGACTTGGATGGCCAACCGACGGAATATGCGCATATGCAGCTTGAACTGGAGAAGGAAAGTACCCGGCAATTATTATTTGAAGCAGGGAAAGCGTATGGAACGGAGATCAATGACTTGCTGCTTTCGGCACTCGGCATGGCGGTGCAACAGTGGACAGGCCAGCATTACGTTGCCGTAGACATGGAAGGCCACGGACGCGAGGAACTTCATAAAGCTGTGAAAATGGACAGAACCGTCGGATGGTTTACGAGTATTTATCCGATTGTATTGCAAGGATCTAAGGATCCCGAAGAAACCATCATCAACACCAAAGAAATGCTCCGAAGAATTCCGAATCACGGCATCGGTTATGGCGTGGCCAAATATCTTGGTGAGGATCAATGGCCGGATACAGAAGCAGATCTGTGCTTCAATTACCTCGGGCACATGGATCATGAACTTGGAGTAGCGGAAAGGATTACAGCATCCAATCTGTCATGCGGAAGCAGTATTGCGGATGACAATATGCCGAAGCAAGGCATTACGATGGACGGGAGCGTATCGGGCGGTAAATTACGGTTTGCTATTGCCTACAACAAGGGAAGGTACAGTGAAGAAAGCATAGAGCAGTTCTGCCAATATTACGTTCAATCTATTAACACGATTGTTCAGCACTGTGTATCTCAAAAAGTGGTCATAAAGACAGCTTCGGATTTCGGCGCGCCGAATATGAATGTTTCTGATTTCAAACAACTTACACAAATGCATCCTGTTCATGAATTATCCGGTATCTATTCTTTAACGCCGATGCAAGAGGGAATGTTGTATCACCGATTGGCAGATGAACATTCTACAGGTTATGTATTGCAAATCATGTTTCGCATGAAAGGTAATTTGCAGGTTGAGAAGGCACGGGAAAGCTTATCCTTGCTGGCTAGGAAATATGATGTACTGCGTACGTCATTTATCTATAACAAAGTAAGCAAGCCGTGGCAAGTCGTATTGCGTGAACGTGAGATCGAATGTCATGTTATTGATTTGTCCTTCAGTGAAGAACAGGAAAATGAGATCTTAAAGATCCAACAGGCGGACATTCGGCGCGGATTCCATCTGGAAGAAGACAGTCTGCTTCGTGCGACCATTCTCAGAATGTCGGAGGAAGAGCATATCCTTGTGTGGAGTTCCCACCATATCATTATGGATGGTTGGAGCTTACCGCTGCTGTTCCAAGATTTCATGCAATATTACGAAGCACTGACAGAAGGACGCACCTTGTCTTCCCTGCAGGAAAGAGTGCGAGCAGAGGAAAAAGGGATGGCATCTTATGGTGAATACATCCGCTGGCTGGAGAAACAGGATAGGGAAGAAGGACTTTCTTACTGGGAGAATGTTCTTGCAGATTACGCCGATGCTGCGGAGATCCTGCCGTTAAGTCAAAGCGGGAGCGTGGAGGAACAGGTTAAAGAAGAAGTATATAGGACGGATATACAGTTGACCGGACAATTACAACGACTTTCCAGCTTGATCAATGTAACCATAAACACTCTCGTTGAAACAGCTTGGGGTGTTTTGTTGCAGAAATACAACCGGAATGCAGATGTTGTATTTGGGAAAGTTGTGTCCGGGAGGAATGTGGGATTACAGGGAATTGAGCAGGCTGTCGGACTGTTTATCAATACCATACCGATTAGGGTGAAATGTGAAGAAAGCACAACAGTGGAAGAACTACTCGGGCAGATCCAGCAGCAGGCGGTTGCAAGCATGGAATATGACCGTTGTTCTCTAGCGGAAGTGCAAAGCAGAAGCACTCTTGGCAACCATTTGATCCGGACGTTGTTAGCGTTCGAGAACTACTATGTAGACGAATCGTTTAACCTTGGAAGCCATGGGTTGAAGATCGAAATAGAGAGTGCCAGAGAGCAGACAAACTATGATATTTCGTTGAGTGCATTTATTAAGGAAGCTGCCCTGACATTTAAGATTATGTATGACCCCGGAAAATATGGGACGGAAGAAATTCGGACACTGCTGGGAAGAATGGAACAACTGTTGCAACAAATGACCGCAAATCCGAAGCAAAAGATCAGTCAATTGAGTGTGGTGGACGAAGAGGAAAAGAGGCTGGTCATTGAGACCTTCAATGACACGGCTACCGAATACCCAAGGGGAAAAACAGTCGTAGAGCTGTTTGAAGAACAGGTACTACAGACGCCGGACCATATCGCGGTCGTATTTGAAGATGCGCAATTGACGTATGAGCAGCTGAATGAAAAAGCCAACCAGTTGGCCTACAAACTGCGTAAGCTTGGAGTCAAGCCAGATGACAGAGTTGCGATCCTGGCCCAAAAAAGCATGGAGATGATTATCGGCATTTATGGAGTCATCAAGGCTGGCGGTGCCTACGTGCCGGTAGATCCTGGCTATCCGCACAATCGTATCCAGTACATGCTGGAAGATTGCCAGCCGAAAGCGATCCTGCTGGGAAGGGCGGAACTGCCGGTCAAAGGGAATATTCCGGTCATCGACCTATTCGATAAGGAGGTCTATACAGGCGCGGCTACCAACCCAGAGCATGTCAATACGCCACA
>NZ_BILZ01000122.1 GCF_004000825.1 Paenibacillus kobensis NBRC 15729
GGTATCTGACCATAATCGACCTGTTCAATGTAACCCAATAGCGTAATTTAGGTTATAAAATTCGAGCGTTGCTGTGCGTACAACCGCATTGAAGGAATCTTTATACGGGTATTACATGGGTTAAGTCTGTTACTAGTTGAATGATGAGTTCATTCGGCACTGGGTAGCCGCCACTTATCATGTTATTAGAGGACTGGAATTTCCACCTCATCACCTGGCGACTTATCCAAAAGAATACTAGGTACACTAGGGTTTGACTTCCTTAGCTTGAAGACTTGTACTTTTGTTAATGGCGGAGTAAAAGAAATTTCCTTGTTATAAAATCCATCTTCAAGTAATCTTTGATATAAATTACTAATAAATTCTTTCCGTTCACGTAGGGTGGATTCAGACAGAGCATCTTTTGATTCGAGGAGACGATAACCGTCTGCACGGTAAAACATTAGCAGACCAGTCCCAAAATCACAATTATCATTGCCCAATATAGCTTTTGGTACTTCAAAGCCGCTGTTCCAGTTATAGTTTGCGGCAAAGGTGTGGAGTTCCAGATTATTCATGTTTTTGATTCCTGCAATAATCTTGTAATTATCTTCGCTGACCAATAGGTCTTTTAGTTTTTGTAATTCTTCGCCATCGAATGTTTTCTTATTAATCATCGATTTATCAGTTGGCATATTTATTTTTTTAACCGTAAAGATAAAATTAATTGCTCAATGCCCTCTGAAATTACTTCAAATGAATTTCGTTCATAGTCCTCAAGTTTCACAGAACCATCTTGGTTATCAACTACAACAATAAGCCCGTTGCCTTCTATGCCAATAGGAATATTCTCGATATTGTTATTGTGGTTGCTTTTGTAACCCGAAAGTAAGTTGCCGTAAGATTCTAAATCCGCTTTTGGCAGTACGAACTCTAGTTTTATATAGTGGTCTTTAATAAACCCATCTAAATCAGCAAACCAATATGAATTAAAATACTCAACGACAGACCCATGAATTTTAATACCTAATTTTTCTTCTAGTAAACTAAAATCATTAGTCACATTCTTTTCGACAGGTCTCCAAGAGATGTATTCATCCTCGTCAACTTCTCCAACATAAATAAGAGAATCAACTTCTTCGTCGAATGGTGTTTTTAATAAAAAATCTAGCCCCTCGTCTGCGACAGTCTTCCTTAACGAAAAATATTGTTTCATAGCTTCCTTTATAGACAAAAATATCACCCTTTACTTGTTCAAGAATTTTTCTAGTAATTCAGCATATTGGCTATCACTACCCCAAATTCCTGCTTCTTTTTCAGCATTGTGGATACCGCCCGAACCCGGGTGTAATTTGGATGGTACTGCAACTGCTTGACCTCCACCACCGATATGATGGTGAATTAATGTGTCATTGTACAATTTAATATCATACTGCGGAAAATGTTCTCTGAACTGCTTATCATTAATTGGTGAAAAGCCTAATTCTATCTTCTGCTTACTTATACTTTCAGGATACTTCTCTAGCACTTCTTTCCAGTAGTAATCCTTATCCCGTAACCATCCTTCTGAATTTGTACCTCTGGTCGCTCATATAAGCCACTAGGTCAACGAGAATCAGCTTCTCATACGGACTTAAACCGTAACACCGATGGATTTTATGCGGCAGGATGGTATATCCCTTGTGATGCCCTGTAAAGTTGCTCTCCTTGGCAACTTCGTCCATGTACGCATTAGCGGCTTTGTTATTCTTAGTCAACCAGAAGTCGTTGTACTTCGTTTTCATACGCACTCCCTTCCTTCTTGTGCTGTTATGCCGCCATCGGGCGGCTATGGAGTAGGGAAGGCGGCTAGCCTAACACGTATCCTTACCTGTTAATGTTAACTGGTCGTCACCAGATTGTTCATTCACGATAACTATCGAGGCAAGTAACCCATTCGTTGCGGACAATTTGCAGATAAGTCCTGACAATATGTATAGTCGGGCTAACTACTTCAAAAGATGCTTTGTCTTTTCATCCTCTCTATTGGGGCGGTGTATCCTACAGTTGAATAGCATTATCAAAATCCCGTGAGAAAGCGAAGATAACAAAAAACAGGTCAATCATGGTAGTATCTGACCATAATCGACCTGTTCAATGTTACGGAATAGCGTTATTTAGGTTATAAAATTAAAGCATTTGATGTGCGTACAACCGAAATGGAGAAATCTTCATACGGGTATTACATGGGTTAGATGTGTTACTGGTTGAACGTTGGGTTCATTCGGCACTGGGTAGCCCCTAGCTCTACTAACTAAAACTTAAAAGTCTTCATCCCAATTCTCTTTAGCTTCACTGAGTCTTTCGGCTAAAAAATCATAAAAATCCTCTGCTCGCTTCCCACTGAATCCTGCCACTCTATCCCATGATATAATTGGACATTCGCCATCCAATAAATTTCCCGTTTCTAGACAATAAAAGAATTCATCGCAGTCTTCAATTACAATGTATTCCGACGGTAACCCAAAATTACGGAGTCTATTAGTATTTAACACAACAGAAGGGATTGCTGATTTTCCACACCCTAGAATATCAACACCAAATAGTCCACCCGAACCATAGTTTTTCAGAAACCATCTATAGCTCTGTGGAAATACAACCTTTAGCTCCCCTTCGATTTTTGCAATGTCTGTGTCTGAAACTCCACCAGTAAAATCAGTATCATCTGAATGTTCTTCAATAAAGGCATATAATTCATCTCGGTTCAATTTTAATCCCTCCTGAAATCAACACTTTTATCTTATTCTTTTCCTTCAAGTTGCTTGGCTCTCCATCTCCAGTACTTCGACCTAAAATTGTTGTACTGTTTTTCTAATGCAGGATTATTTCTAAAACTACCGCCGTTTTCAACTAGCCCATGCAATATTTTACTATATTCATCATGTAAACTCGCAGGTAATTCTACCATAGGGCCAGGTTCTAATTGGATTGTATGATGAAGTTCTACTTTCGTACCATCTTTCCAATAAGGCGGTCTACCTTTTTTCATTAATTCAAGGTTTGTTAATCCAGTTTCAGGGTCAACTCGATTCCAATCAATATCACTTCTCTGATATACGCGCCTACTAATATCTTTCGTCTGCCCATCTACTTTTGTCGTCCCTTTGTATTCGACAGGTGTATAAGTATTACCCGTCCCCTTAGTCCCCTGAGGCAAAGCACTACTCTTCATAACCCCTAGATCTTCCAGCACCTCACGCAATGCCTTCGTATCAATATTCCATACGGTTGGGCCCATTGGCGTTGCCAGCTGCTTCATGCGGTATGGTACTTGCAGTTTGAGCAACTTATCCAAGGCATTCTTAACGCTCGTACTAACCTTGCTCAAGCCCCGGG
>NZ_BILZ01000123.1 GCF_004000825.1 Paenibacillus kobensis NBRC 15729
CCCGCCATAGCGGCGGGATAAGCCTGCGATTCGTACAACGCTTCGTACCATCCGCCGAGCCGCAGCAATTCGCTGTGCGTGCCATGCTCGACGACAGTACCGTCATGCATGACGACGATTCGGTCGGCATCCTCAATCGTCGACAGACGATGTGCTACAACGATAATCGTCCGCGTTCCTTTCAGTGCGGCAACAGCTCCGCTGACCGCCCGTTCGGTCTCACCGTCGAGCGACGAAGTCGGCTCGTCCATGACGAGAATCGGCGCATCCTTAATGAGCGCGCGGGCAATCGATATCCGCTGCCGCTCGCCGCCCGACAGACGATGCCCCCGTTCGCCGACTTCAAAGCTGAAGCCTCCCGGCAGCCGGCTGATGAAAGCCGTTGCACCGGCTGCCTGCGCCGCGCGCTCCACCATCTCGTCCGTAGCGTCCAGCCTGCCGTGGCGGATGTTGTCCGCAATCGTTCCTTCGAACAGAAGCGACTCCTGCGGCACATAGGCGATCAGCCGGCGCAACTCTTCTGGCGCAATCGATTCGATATCGCGGCCGCCGATTCGGATCGTTCCCGATTCCGGCTTCACGAAGCCGAGCAGCGTCCCAATCAGCGTGCTCTTGCCGCAGCCGCTCCACCCGACGATGCCGTAAGTGCTGCCCGCCTCCACTTGAAGGTTGACGCCTCTTAAGACCTGCGGCTGCAAATCGCCGTATCCCGCCGCAACGCCGCTCCACGAGATGCCGACAGCGGCGGCGGATTGTCCGGCTGCCAGCCTGTCTGCAGCTTGCGGATTCGATGGTTCGACCCGTGTATCAAGCCACTGCCGAACCCGGCCCGATGCGGCGAACGATTGCTGCAGAAGGGCAAGCGGCGCGCTGATACCGGAGAAGATGCCGACGAACCCCATCTGAAGCTGCACGATGGCGACGATTGTTCCGAACTCCGCCATACCGTAGCTGTACAAGAAGCCGCCGGTCACGACGACGCCGGCAAAGCCGACGATATCCATCATGTACTCGACGCCTTCCAGCCGTGCGGTCGACGTCCCGATTCGGACGCTCGTCTCATTCAGCCGTCCGGATATGGAATCGAACCGCCGGGTTATGCGCCGCTGCATGCCGAACATCTGGATAACCGACAGCCCGGCCTTGGCATCCGCATAATGCTCTGCGAACCTTGCCATCATGTTCTGCTGGCGCTTGCCCCCGAGCCGCAGCTGGCGCATAAATTTGGCTCCGAGCCATACCGAGACGCCGGTAATGACGAGCAGCCCCGCCGGAAAGCGCCAATCGAGATAAAACATCGCCGCGATCGATCCGAAGCCCAGCAGCACAAAATGCAGCGTCGTCTGGAACGCCTCCGTGTACGCCCGCTCCATGACCGGCACGTCGTTCGCGAACAACGAAGCTGCCGCTCCCGAGTGAAGGCGTGCCGATTGATCCGGCTGCATGGCGCACAGCGTCTCGAACAACTGTACGCGCAGCCGCACCATTGCCCGCTTAACGGCCGTCTGATACAAATAGCCGCTCAGGGACGATACCGCAGCTAGACCTGCGAATGCGGACCCAAGAAGGACAACAGCAGCGCGCAACCCCGCAATTTCACCGCTTAATACCGCATCGATCAGCAGCTTGAAGACGAAAGCGAGAATAATCGGCATGCTGGCGGAAGCGAGGCTGAACAGAAGAATGCCGGCGAAGTAGCGGAATTTGATGCGGCCCACCAGCCGCAGCATAAAGACCAGCTCTTTATACCGTGACGCTGACATGGGACCGACCCCCTTCCATCAGCCGGACGCCCGCCGTCTGCCCCGCAACCTGTCCGCCGAATAGCTGCATGAACCGGCTTCCAGGCTCGGAAGCAAGCTCCTCGTACGACCCGCGTTCCACGATGCGCCCTTCATCCAGCACCAGCACTTCATCCGCGAGGCGGATCGAGCTGAGCCGGTGCGCAATAATGAGAGCCGTTCGGCCGCGCGCATAAGCTTGCACCGCCTCGGTTACAAGCGCCTCGCTCCGCGGATCGAGCGCCGACGATGCTTCGTCGAGCAGCAGCAGCGGCGCATCCTTGGCGATTGCCCTCGCAATCGCAATGCGCTGCCGCTCGCCGCGGCTGAGACCAGCGCCCCGCTCGCCAAGCCGCGTCTCGTAGCCGCGCGGCATCCGCTCAATAAATTCATGCGCGTGCGCCAGCCTTGCCGCCTCGATTACACTCACCTGCCCGGAGTCCTGCCGCCCGGAGCTGATATTGTCCCCGATCGATACCGGGAACAAGAACGGTTCCTGCGCCACGAGCGCGATATGCCGGCGGAGCTCCTCCTTCGGCCATTGCGCAACGCTTCTCCCGAACACGCGAATGTCGCCTTTGATCGTACCGACCGGCTGATCGCCGCATATTAACCGCGCAATTGAGCTTTTACCCGCTCCGCTCGGACCGACGATCGCCACCGTTCTACCTTCCGGAATGGAGAGGCTGATGCCCTTCAGGACAGGAGGACCTTCGCCATAGACCAGCGTGACATTGTCGAACACGACAGCCGGCTCCTCGCCGGACCACGCTTCCCGCCGGACATTGGCTATATCAGCCCCGGCCGCTTCAGCCGTCCGCTCCCGCAGCATCCCATCCCGCCTTGTCTTATCTGCCTGACCATTCACACCTTCCGCACCAACCGTACTATCCGCGCCTTCATCAGTCGTCTCCTCCTGCGGCAGCTCCATCCATTCCCGCAGCCGCCGAACCGCGACGATCATCTCGTTCGTCGCCCCGATCAAGGACGGCATAAGCGCCAGCGGCTGAATGAGAAACACGAGCAGATACATGAACAACAGAATGTCGCTGACGGACATCAGTCCCGAATCCACCCATCGTCCGCCGACGGAAACCCCGATCAGCAGCGGAGCGCCATACGCGATAATGCTGATCGGCGACAGGAGCGCTTTCCTTCGCTCCAGCGCAAGGCTGGAGGATAACGTATCGTCCGCCAGAATGCGGAACCGTTCCGTGAACATACGCGACAAGCCGAAGGCGTGGATGACCGGCAGCCCTTCCACCGCTTCCTTCGCATCTGCATTCAGCTTGCCTTGCTTCGCCAGCGTGATGTCCGTATAGCGGCGGATCGGCTTGCCAAGCCATTGGGACAG
>NZ_BILZ01000124.1 GCF_004000825.1 Paenibacillus kobensis NBRC 15729
GCCAGGATCAAACTCTCCATAAAAGAAGTGCTTGTTTAGCTCATTTAAAGCTGACTTGCTATTTGTTCGGATCGACGTGATCCATATGTTCAGTTTTCAAAGAACTTGTTTCTTGCATTGAACTTGTTTGTCAGCGCCTTGTCGGCGGCGACAGTTATATACTTTATCAGCATTCGACTTTGTTGTCAACAACATTCTTCATTTTCTTTCGTGAAGTTTGTTGTTTTCGACGCCGTCCGAAGCGACAAGAAATAATATATCACGACGCCAATCGAATTACAACTTGTAAATTCAACCAATTACAACAAAGGTGTTGCATCTTATGACCCATATTAAACGTTTCTTCAGCCCCCGGCACCCGCGACGAATGTCAGGCACTCTGGCGGTTGGGCACTAGAATGCCGCCGATTCTTTGTTGAAGGCTGCTGTATGGTGTCGATCCATATACATCGTTCGCCGTAGGACTACGTTCATTATGTTGCTCATTCAGCGGTCAAAACAAATAGACCCCAAATCCAGCCGATAGGCGGAATTTGGGTTCCTATATGCAGCCATTAAGCCGTGAACATTTACTCTAAACCAATCATATGCCGGAACAACGTTTCGTCCTCGATGACTTGCACGCCGAGATCACGCGCTTTCGTCAGCTTGCTGCCGGCGCTTTCGCCTGCAATGACGAAGTCGGTCTTCTTGGATACGCTGCCGCTTACTTTCGCGCCGAGCGCCTCCAGATGCTTCGCCGCCTCGTCACGCGTCATCGTCGAAAGCGTGCCCGTCAGCACAACCGTTTTGCCGTTGAAAATGCTGTCTGCCGCCCCGGCAGGAACTGCACGCTGCTCCGCCTCGGCCTTAACGCCGCGCGCACGCATCGCCGTGATGCTCGCTTGAACGAGCGGATCGGCGAAGAAGGTGACGATGCTGTCCGCTACAATCCCCCCGATGTCCGGAAGCTGCACAAGATCCTCGGCAGTTGCGTTCAAGACAGCGTCCAAGCTGCCAAAATGGTCGGCGAGCAGCTTCGTCGTCGCTTTGCCCGTATTCGGAATGCCCAGAGCGAACAGGAACGCAGCCAAATCGCGGTCCTTCGATTTCTCGAACGCTTCAAGCAGCTTCGTTGCTTTACGCTCGCCGAACCGTTCCAGCTTGATAAGATCATCGAAGCTGAGCGCATACAGATCAGCTGGATCGCGCACGGCGCAATCCTCATACAGCTGCTCCGCAGTCATGACGCTGAACGTCTCGATATCCATTGCATCGCGCGAAGCGAAATGCGTGATGCGTCCAATTAGCTGCGGCTTGCAGCCCAGCTTGTTGTTGCAGAACAGATGGGCGCCGCGCTGCTCCAGCTCCGTCCCGCACGAAGGACAGACGGCCGGGAACTCGATCTCTGTCCCTTCCTCCTCATCAGCCTTGCCAAGGATTTCCGGAATGACGTCATTGGAACGCCGAATAAAGACGCGCGTGCCTAAAGCGTGCTTCAAGTTCTTGCGCTCGATATCGCCGATATTGTTCAGCGTGCAGTTCTGCACTGTTACGCCAGCCAGTTCGACCGCTTCGACGCGGGCGACTGGCGTTATTTTGCCTGTACGGCCGACTTCCCAAGAGACAGACTCCAGCACGGTTGTTGTTTCTTCCGCCTCGAACTTGAACGCAACAGCCCAGCGCGGGAATTTGTCCGTATAGCCAAGCGCCTCGCGCGTGCGCATATCGGTCAACTTCACGACAGCTCCGTCGATCAAATAGTCGAGCGTCGGCCGCATATCCGTAATTCGAACGAGCTCCGCCTCGACTTCCTCGATTGTCCCGCAGTATGTTACGTAAGGATTGACCTTGAACCGGTTATCGATCAGAAATTGTTGCATATCCCGATGCGTCTCGAAGGATACGCCGTCGGAGAATCCAACGTTATAGAAGAACGCGTTCAGCTTGCGCTCCGCGGTAATCTTCGGATTCTGGTTGCGCAGGGCGCCTGCCGCGGCGTTGCGGGCATTCTTCAAAGGCTCCTCCGCCGTAAGATTATAAGCTTCCAAGACTGACAGATTCATAATGCCCTCGCCCTGTACCTCGATAATCCCGTCCGTGAACGGAATCGATAGCGGTACGGAACGAATCGTCTTCACCTGTGCGAGGATCGCTTCGCCCACTGTACCGTTGCCGCGTGTCGCCGCCTGGGTGAGCCGCCCGTTCTCGTAGGTTAAATTCAACGTAAGGCCGTCATATTTCAGCTCTAAGACGTAGGAAGGAGCCGGAAGCGGCTCCGCCTCCGGGTTCTTGATATTCCAATCGCTGACCGCCTTCGTCACGCGCTGATTCCATGCCCGAAGGTCATCAGTGTTCTGCGCTTTATCCAAGCTCCATAAACGGGCGCGATGGCGGTGCTGCTCAAAGCCTTTCAATAAGTCGTTGCCAACCCGCTGCGTAGGAGAAAGGTCCAGCACGACGCCGGTTTCCTTCTCTAGTGCGACAAGCTCGTCATACAGCACATCGAATTCCGCATCGCTGATCGTCGGATTATCGAGCGTATAGTAGTTATAGCTGTGCAGATCGATCTCAGCGATCAGCGTCCGCATCCGTTCAAGCTGCTGCTCCATGGACATACCCCTTCCGGTAATTAATATCGATATCAATGAATGGCTTGAACCTTTGATGTCCTAAAACGTTGCCGCCGTTACACTTTCGTAATGGGCGCGAATGCCGCGAGCAGCTTCTTCAGTCCGATCGGAGCCGGGAAAGCGATCTGCAATTCCGTGTCTTTGCCGGCGCCTTTGATCGACACGATGACGCCTTCGCCCCATTTGCCGTGGGCCACTTTATCGCCCGCTGCGAATGCCGCGGAGCCGCCGCCCTCAGCGGCTCCCGTGCCCGCCGCCTTAGCGGCGGTATCAAGCGGCGAGGATACTCTCACGCCGCCGCTTGCGCCAGGCGCGCCTCCCGCAGGGGCGCGGCCGGCGCTTGGGGCGCCGCCGCGGTAGCCGAAGCCGCCGGCTTGCTGGCCGGCTTGCG
>NZ_BILZ01000125.1 GCF_004000825.1 Paenibacillus kobensis NBRC 15729
GGATGAGTCCAGAAATGCAAATTTAGGTGGGAGCGGACTGGGACTCGCGATTGCAAAGCAGATCATGGAGGGCCATGGCGGTACCATTACAGCTACTAGTCAAATGAATATCGGGACGATAATAACGCTTCAAATTCCAATCCAAGGTGATGTGTAATCTCGGATTTGCATCCCCTACTGCAGTTGCTTGACTCTCTCGTCAACTGGCGGACACAGAGGGCTTAGGAATTTAAATTATTCAAAGTAGTTGTGTGTTCCCATTCACTAAAAGAAAGAATTGCCCATAAACTGATGTATTCAAACAGAAGGGGCGGATAAGAACTTATTGTGAACAAAGAGATCGATTGGAACTCGTTGACACCGTTGGAGATACTGGAGTTATCAATAAAACTTAGAACAATGGGTTATTTATTGGCCCAAAAGGCTCGAGTCAAAGCTGAATTAGAAGAGAAGGAGACCCTATCAGGAGCTGGCAAAACAAAGGACAGATGTAAAGAGGACGTTTAACTTAGGGAAGCAATATTCCGAAGAATACATTTGGATATCACAACTAGCCCGCCAAGTATATAAAAAGCGGGCTAGTTGTGTTTTTATATTGATTATTGAACTTGCATGTCCTCACTTGTAGGTCCAGCGCTGAGACCTATTATATCTCTTGATCCAAATATGAACAAAGCGATGAGAATAAATATGATTACAGAAACAGAAAAATTTTTTCCATCAAAACAATTCATCTTAAGCCTTCTTTCTATGCCTTTTAATGTACTGTTAGTCACTTATTGGATGACGTATAAAATTCTTTGATAATCTCATTAATAGTTTTGTCCCCGTTATCTTTAAAAAGCTTCACCATTCGATCTATGTCCTTATTGTTCAGATCCACTAAAGTTTCATATTTCCCAACCAGGCTTATTATCAAGGTGGCTTCTCGAAATAACTGTACGGCGTCAAAACGTAATTTCCCTGATAATAGAAGGGCAGCAACAATAATCTCTATATTATTCTCTTTAACGTAGTCGAAAATTGAGGATTTACTGGTTTCAGTATCTCTTGTCGTCTTGCCCTTTTTTTTCTCATGAGAAGTCATCACTTTCTCCTACTCCCGCCACATCAAGATTTCTAGATAGAAATAAAATGGGCAGGAAGATGTTTATATATGGTTCATCTTATTTTATGTTTTATACAGGCTACTGGTACATTGTCCAGTTATTATTCTTAATAGGATCGGAGTCGGTATATGATTGCTCCATTCTGCATTAATTCACCGAAGCAGCTACTTTCTTCGCATTTTCTGGTTATCATTAATCCCTAATTGTTTCCTTAGAATTAATCATCCCCTTGTATCATATCGAGCTTGAATGGACAGATTATTTACAATTCATTACTTCCAAATTTAATTTCCGCTTCAAGATGTTACCTAATTTGATATCCGGTTCGTACATATTTCAGTGAAAGATGTTAAGTTAATAAATTTTTAAGAACTTATTCACCATTCTTTTAGAAGCTAGGTTTACTATAGGAGGCAGAACTGAACGCAAGAACGTGGTAATGAAATAACTGAGGATAAATTTTGAATATAACCGTGCTGAGCATATAGCAATTGAAAATAGAAGATCCGTCAAGATGAGCCGACTTTACTTTTTTTTCCACGAGTTGGAACAACAATTTATGCTTCAAATTCCTATATGGAAAGGGTTGGTGATACACCAAAATGAAAATGATACTTCTTATTGAAGATGACGTAACGATCTCAGATTTGCAACGCGATTACCTTGAGATCAATGGGTTTAATGTTGATATTGCTTCGGATGGTGAGCTCGGTTTGAGCATGGGTTTATCAGGAAATTATAACTTGATTATTCTTGATTTGATGCTCCCGAAAATTAACGGATTTGAGGTTTGTAAGAGGATTCGCGAGAAGAAAGATATTCCTATTCTTATGGTCACTTCCCGCGGAGAGGATATCGATGTAATTAGAGGCCTTGGACTCGGAGCCGATGATTATATCACTAAGCCATTCAAGCCCGCAGAATTAGTTGCTAGAGTTAAGGCACATCTGGCTCGATACGATCGATTAATTGGGAATAAAACCGAAAAGAGTGATATTCAGACCCGTGGTTTATACATTGATCCAGAAACACGGAAAGTGTTAGTGAATGAAGTGGAAGTTGTACTGACGACCAAAGAATTCGATCTTCTCTACTTTCTAGCAAGACATCCTGGGCGAGTATTCACCAAAGATCATTTATTTGAACGAATTTGGGACATAGATGCGAAAGGTGATTTACAAACCGTTACTGTTCACATTCGCAAAATTCGTGAAAAAATCGAAAAAAATTCAGCAAACCCTGCTTATATCGAAACAGTTTGGGGGACTGGATACCGATTTAAAGATTGATCCAATATAGATAGCTTATGGCATTCATTGAATCCCGACTTCTACGAAGTATCTGGTATTTGTGTCAAAGAGGAAATAACTCATTTTACAATTATTTAGCCCGACTTAATGGCCGGGCTATTTGGCGTTTTTTTGCAGTCCAGATAAACTGACGATTTCACCATCGTACAGAAATTTAATATGACTTAATGGAATGTTAAGAAATGTTTCATAACTTGTTGAGGATATGAATCTACAGTAGTAAATGCCTCTATAAGGACGTCAAAATAGTTGGGGAGAGTGTACACACGATGCAAGACATATTTACTGCCATAGTTCAGGGGATTGTAGAAGGACTTACGGAATTTTTGCCAGTCTCTTCGACAGGACACTTAATTCTGAGC
>NZ_BILZ01000126.1 GCF_004000825.1 Paenibacillus kobensis NBRC 15729
AAGGTGTAATACCTTGTTCTGTTCCCTGATAGCTCAGTTGGTAGAGCACTCGACTGTTAATCGAGTTGTCACAGGTTCGAGTCCTGTTCGGGGAGCCATTTTCGCTCTCATAGCTCAGTAGGTAGAGTGCATCCATGGTAAGGATGAGGTCACCGGTTCGATCCCGGTTGAGAGCTCCAGCTTTATTTTTATGACATCATCGCGGCCCGTTGGTCAAGGGGTTAAGACACCTCCCTTTCACGGAGGTAACAGGGGTTCGAATCCCCTACGGGTCACCACTATTACGGAGGCTTAGCTCAGCTGGGAGAGCATCTGCCTTACAAGCAGAGGGTCGGCGGTTCGATCCCGTCAGCCTCCACCATCAACTTGCTGGGGATTAGCCAAGCGGTAAGGCAACGGACTTTGACTCCGTCATTCCTAGGTTCGATCCCTAGATCCCCAGCCATTAAGAGCCATTAGCTCAGTTGGTAGAGCACCTGACTTTTAATCAGGGTGTCGTAGGTTCGAGTCCTACATGGCTCACTTTTGTAACATGCGCGTATGGCGGAATTGGCAGACGCACTGGATTTAGGTTCCAGCGGGCAACCGTGGGGGTTCAAGTCCCTCTACGCGCACCATACATAATCAATTAGCTCTCGAGAGTATCTCTCGGGAGCTTTTTTGCATAGATCAGCAAGTATCAGTCTCTTATAATGAAGAAAGAGTTTCGGTATTAAGTTTGAGCTGGCATGTTTCCTTTATCTAATATCATATTAAAGTAGTTCATATGCGGCTATTAGCAGCCGTTATGACGTCTGTAGAAACGGATCTGGGGCAACCCGCAGCGACGGTTTACTAGTACAGGCGATTAGATGATAAGGACAGCTGTAGGACGTTGAGTTCCATATTGCAGATCAAAAGCGTCGAGTTCACCAATCGTGGCAGATAACGTAAAGATGAAGAACATGAACGGAAAATGATTGACTAATGAACTGATAACCATTATCATTGGTAATACAATAGTGATAATCGTTATCAACCAATTCATGCTAAATTGGTTGAACTTATAGAGGTTGACTGATCGATTGTGCGTATTGACTGGGATCGGATCGAACTAGGCAGCGAATGTAGAAGGAGTGGACGAACGATGGTTCGACTTATAACAGCTCAATTGAATATTGCATATGATGATCGTTTGATTGTGCAAAATTTGAATATCGCAATTCCGAATGGCAAAATTACGGCGCTTGTTGGATCAAACGGTTCCGGCAAATCGACGATCCTGAAGACGATGGCTCGGATTATGTCTCCGGCCGCCGGTCAAGTTATGCTGGACGGCAAGTCGATTCATAAGCAATCGACGAAGGAAGTTGCGAAGCAGTTGGCGATATTGCCGCAGAACCCGACCGCTCCGGATGGTCTAACCGTATCTGAGCTTGTTTCCTACGGCCGTTTCCCTTATCAGAAGGGGTTTGGCTCGCTGACCAAGGAGGACCGCTCTGTCGTCCAGTGGGCGATCGAGGCGACGGGAATGAGCGAGTTCGCTGACCGTCCTGTCGATCAACTGTCTGGCGGCCAACGTCAGCGCGCTTGGATCGCGATGGCACTTGCGCAGGAGACCGATATTCTGTTCCTCGACGAGCCGACGACGTTCCTCGATATGGCTCACCAGCTTGAGGTGCTTCAACTGCTCCAGAAGCTTAATGACGAGAACAAACGGACCGTCGTGATGGTCGTACATGATTTGAATCATGCGTCCCGGTATGCTCACCATATGATCGCCATTAACAAAGGGACGGTCATGGGGGAGGGGACGCCTCAGGAAGTCATGACACCGCAAATATTCCGAGACGTATTCAATATCGAGGCGGACATTGTATACGATCCGCGTACGGGTGTGCCGCTGTGTTTGCCGCATGCGCTCATTGAGTCCCATGCGCCAACTGAATCTGTAGTCCAGAAGCGCGAAGCGGCAGTTGTTTAATTGGCATCTATCGGTCTTACATAAACCGTCCCTTGAACGTTAAGGAGGCGGTTTTTTAATGGCCAGTAAACGTATTGAGAAATTAATCGAACTTTTTTTGCAGAAACAGTTGCGTTCGTCTAATTTATCTGTTATATTATTTCTTGTCGCCGCTGATTAAAAGAGTGACGACGAAGAAACAAATGAAACGTGCGGAAGTGGCTCAGCGGTAGAGCATCGCCTTGCCAAGGCGAGGGTCGCGGGTTCGATTCCCGTCTTCCGCTCCATAATTAGTGCCCTTAGCTCAGCTGGATAGAGCATTTGACTACGAATCAAAAGGTCGGGAGTTCGAATCTCTCAGGGCACGCCATTATAA
>NZ_BILZ01000127.1 GCF_004000825.1 Paenibacillus kobensis NBRC 15729
TTTTTCAGGAAATGCCCCGTATACGTAAATGGCCCCATCGGACTGCTGCTCACCATATAGCCGATTTCGCCCGTCGGATAAGCAGCCGGATGCGTACCGGAGAAGTTGATGCAGTACGAGTAATAGTATTTGCCGTTGTACTTATGAATGCCGGAGTCTTCGAACATGTACGGCGCGTCAATCGTGACGGCGCTGCCGTTAAGGCTGGTCATATCGGCGCCCAGCTTAATGACGCGTGCCGTCTTCGGATTCGCAACGACCGCCGCGTCCGACGTATTCGGAATGCCCCCACCCATGTACAGATAACCGGTGCCGTCGTCGTCCACCAAGGCAGCCGGATCGAACAGCCAGGTCACCCCGGACATGCCCGGCGTACTGCCCGTGACGAGTGCTTTGCCCAGCGGATCCGACCATGGCCCGACCGGTGAGTTGGAGGTCAGCACCCCAATGCCCGATGCGCCATTCGCAAAGTACAGGAAAAACTTATCCTGGCCATTGATCGTTTTGCGCACAACGGACGGCGCCCATGAGAGTGACGCCCACTTGGCAATGCCTGCTCCATTGTTAGCATTATTGAGTCCGGCTACCGGAATCGATCCGTGGTCTGTCCAGTTCACCATATCGGCGGACGAGATCACGTTGATTTTATTTAATGCGCTGAAATCATTGTCTATAATCGTTCCGCTGCTGTTATACACATACGCGTCGCTTGACATGTAAACATAAACTCTGCCGTTATAGACCAGTGCAAACGGATCCGCCCCTAGCTTATGATCCATCAACGGGTTGGAATTGCCCGGCGTCTTGGCGATCGCGGCGTTGGCGGCATAGGCCGAAGTCATAGGAAAGCAGCTTAGCAATAAGGCAACGGCCAATAGAAGAGAACCTAACTTCCTTTTCATTTTATACATCTCCTTTAGTTGTTCCTATTCGTCGAATCGGGTCATTAGCAGGTACCTGACATGCTTGCTCCTTTCACCAAATTAATATTCAATCCGGTTAACCATACTCATATTAAAGCGCTTTCTTTTCCATATAAATAGATTTTCTTGTGGGTCTGGTTTGAATATTTGGCGAATCCTCTTCTATCGCATCGATCGTGCATTGGATATAAAGCAAAATCCCCCGGCCTCATCTGGCCGGGGGGTGAGAACAGGGCTGAAGAAGCCTCCATTCACCGCAGATTCATTATACTTTCAGACAATCGAATTACAAGGTGTATTCCAAATAATCCAACAGCACATCCCACGTTCCGTTATCGGTCGTGACAATCAGCTTGACGTTCGTGGCTCCGGTTGCGTGCGTCACATTGGACAAGGTCTGAACCGTAGGCGTCGTGCCCGTAAAGTAGAAGGAGCCGACGGTTGTTCCGCCGATTTGCAAATCGACACGGGCCGTGCTGGAGTTCGTTGAAGCACCGCGGAGCGAGAAACTGTGCTTATCATAGGCGAAATACTGATCGTATGCAGCACTGTCATTGTTAGCATACAAAGCTACCCCGGAGAAAGGTGAAGTGGTCTTGCCCGCATAGGTCCCGGCAAGGGTCATATTTTCGGTTTCCACTCTCGTTGCCGTGCCTGAACCAGAACCAGATCCGGAGCCCGATCCTGCCGCGTCGGTCGAGAACTGCCAATAATCGAAGTTAAACAGATTGCCTGACCCGCCGGTGAATACGAAGAATACGCGATGCACGCCCGTTGCGCCGCTCACCGATGTCTGCAGCTCTTTCCACGTTTGCGCCCCGCCCGTAGCCGTGACATTCAACGTCCCGACAAGCGTACCGGTCGGACTATCCAGACGAATCTCGATTTTGCCGCCTACTGTCGAGGCGACATTCGCTTTGAACGACTTCGCTCCGCTGGAACCGAAGTCGGCA
>NZ_BILZ01000128.1 GCF_004000825.1 Paenibacillus kobensis NBRC 15729
GGTGAAGGAAACACCATTGATTTCTGGATGTATTGGGACGGTACTGAGAACTCCATTCCTTTTTCCTGGAGCGTGGGTTACAAGCTCATATTCCGTGGGGGGTATTTTGGATTCAGTACGAATAGTTCAGATCTTATAGGGATTCCATCGGCCGCTCTTAAGAATAAATGGGTTCATATTACCGCAGTGTTCCCTAACAGTAATATTAAAGCGTCTACCTGTCAGTTATACATTAATGATAGTAAACAAACATTGACACAAGCTGCAGGAACAACAGATTTGACTAAAACGGTCTCCTCCAAGGCTTATATTGGAGGCTTTAAAGATGACGCTGGTCAAACCTCTTCACAATTTAGCGGGAAGTTATCAGATCTTCGAATATGGAACACCAATAGATCAGCTGCAGAGATTCAGAGTGATCTTTACCGAACACTGCGTGGAAATGAGGCGAATTTAGTAGGGCAATGGTTATTAGCGCCGGTACCGTCAAAGGTAACATCGCTAGTGACAACGGTATATCCATATTCCAATGTTGATGTGAACACTACTAGCGGAGGATATAACACGGTTGAGTTCTGGTTGTATTGGGCCGGAGGATCAGGGGATATGCCATTCGTATGGAGTACACAATACGGGCTATATTTTACGGGGGGCAATTTTGGATTTAATACCCTCAGCTCAGATCTTATGGGTATTTCAGCAGCTAGTCTCAAGAATACGTGGGTTCATGTCGCTGCCATATTCCCGAATGGCGTTCCGACAACACAAACATGTGAATTGTACATCAATGGGGTTAAGCAAAATATCCAACAGCTTGCGGGTACTGCTGCAACTTCGTCCAAGATAGCGTCCAAAACACTTAGCGTTGGCGGATTTAAAGTCGGAACCGCCCAGCAGAAATACGAATTCAGTGGAAAACTAGCGAATGTTCAGGTTTGGAATAAAAAATTGGATCAAGAACAGATTACTAGCGATATGTACAGAGTGTATCCAGACAATACTCCCTCACGTACTAGTCTAAAAATGGCTACAGATGCTGCAAATGATTACTATCTCATCGAGAGCTAATAGAAATATATTAACCGGTGTGTCTACGCAAATAGTTTCATAGGTTCTAAAGTATACATCGTTATTGGAGGAGAAAATTGTTGAAAAAGTTGATTTCGACTTTAGTACTATTCATTCTATTGCTTGAGTGCGCAATACCCGCATCGGCGGATGCGGTGATTAATAGTATAGGTGACAATGAAGCAATACAAGTAGAACCTATTGACTCCGAGCCGGTTACAGTGGAAGCGGCTGTAGAGGATTTTACGAATAAGCCTGTTGTTAGCAATATAACGGAATTGCAACCGCCGCAGTTTGTGGGTGAGGGCGTTACGGGAGCAGTATATGGCGTCGACAGCGTTACTAGCGTGGTATATGGCGTCGGCAGTGTTACTAGCGCTGTATACGGAAAGGATTCTGTAACTGGTGCTGTGTATGATAAGAAATCCAGTCTGAAATCAACCGCAATGACGATGCAATCCAATGCATATGGCGGCTATATTCCAGATCCGAGTGTAACTTCAAGTTTAAAAAGCATGAATATGAAGTCCGAGACCGCACCGTTCGCAGTGAATAACGGGGATGAGAGCATCTCCACGATGAATGGCAATCTGTCTACTTCAGCAACGGACTTAACATTGCCGGGCGTAAATGGGTTTTCTTTTACGCTGAGCCGAACCTACGATGTCTCTAACTCTTTCCTATACGAGAAAGAAGTGGAGCCCGTCATTGGTTGCCGTTGTATTCTAAAATTTAAAGGAACTACTTATACGGAATACAAACG
>NZ_BILZ01000129.1 GCF_004000825.1 Paenibacillus kobensis NBRC 15729
ATGCATTATATGTATAATCTAAAGGATGCAGCTTCCCGAGGCTTGAGCAAGGTTAGTACGAGCGTTAAGAATGCCTTGGATAAGCTGCTCAAACTGCAAGTACCGTATCGCATGAGACAGCTGGCAACGCCAATGGGCCCAACCGTATGGAATGTTGATACGAAGGCATTGCGTGAGGTGCTGGAAGATCTAGGGGTTATGAAGAGTAGTGCTTTGTCTCAGGGAATTAAGGGGACGGGTAAAGATCTACTTTCCCCTAATGGTAAATTTATAGATTCTAAGTTAGAATCGGATTATCAAAAGTATCTTGCCCGTAAAGCTAAAGAGGGTAAACCACCACGAGATCGGTTGGAGTGGAAAAAGGCCAGAGATTACTGGTTGAATGATTCACCAATGGCTAGAGGCAATGCATTCAATAAAAAGTCAGTTGTGGAAGAATGGTATCCATGTAATGAAGTACATTTGAGTAATGGAAAACGTTTGGATTCATACGATCCTATAAAAGGCGAGATAGTATCAAGAAAAGCGACTGATTTAGCAGATATTGAGTTATCTACATTTGAGAGTTATTTAAAGGAAATGAAGATGAAGTATGAGCCGGGAACAATAATTAGAACAGATAAATACGCTGATTTTAAACCTCCAATTGACGGTCAACCACTTAAGGGAAACCAAATACTAGAGATTCCTGCGTCTAATAAGAACTTTTCAGAGATAAAAGTTTACATTGATTTGGCAAAGAATAAATATGGGATCGAAATCAGATTTAGGGAGGAGTAAATATGATAGATAAACATACTAAATACACTTTTGAGAAAATAAAATTTATTGAAAGATATAAGAATCTAGCCACAAAGTATCAATTTAATGTTAGTGAAAGTTTCGAAGACTATGAAAGTAACCAAGTAGTAAAAATTATTAGTGAATTAGGGTACGAGTCCTCGTTTAATAAGAAGGAAAAGTTCTTTAAGATTACAGAAACTCAGAATAATTATAAGTTTCAATATGTTATCTCTTTAAAATATGGTGTAGCTGAATTTATATGGTCTGTATGGGAAAATATCGAACTTAGGATTGGTGGGACGTGGGGAATATTAAAAGAACAACTAGATGGTCTGGAAAATGATAAAGTGAGGAAGCCGGTATTCCGTAATTACGAAGAATTGAAAGAATTATTAGCTGATGCATTTTTAATTTATGAAGATTTTAAACGAGAGTATATGCAATAATGAAAAACGATTGAGAGGTTTGTTCATGGCGATTTCAATATATTACTCAGCAAAACGAAAGGAATCATTAACAGATGTCGAAAGAGACCTTATAAAGAAATTGATTTCTGAGTATTCGGTACAACAAGAAATTGAAAAATTCAACAATACAGGAGAAGGATACAATTGGACTGAATTTGATGTATATGATCTGAAAGATTCGTCCAATCCAGATATTATTTTTGAAGGTTCTACACAGTTACCTGATAACATGGATGATGCAATCTGGGAAGGTGTTCAGCATTGGACTGCTTTACTGTCACAAATACGGTGTACTATTTTGAATGCTGAATGGTATGTGGCGGTAGAAGATCATGTTCTCAAATGGGATGAGGAATATTTAGAATACGATTTATCCCCACCCAGTGCCGAATAAGTCGGGCGGCTGACTTCAAGTAGACTTAACCAATGTAATACCCGTATAAAGATTTCTTCATTTCGTTTGTACGCACATCAATGCTTTAATTTTTATAACCTATATATCGCTATTCCTATACATCAAACAGGTTGATTATGGTCAGA
>NZ_BILZ01000130.1 GCF_004000825.1 Paenibacillus kobensis NBRC 15729
CCCGTTAGAATTCCTGTAATACGAATAATTTGGCGTTTGAACAAAAACGAGCGCCTCCAGTAAGATGGGGTTGCACACGAGGTCAAAAGCCTCAAAAAGCCCATCAGGAGGTCGCTCTACTATGAAGTTTAAGTCACAGGACAAGCAAAATCAACTCATTGAAAACATTACCGTTTCTCACCTAGTCATCGGTATAGACATCGCCCAGGAAGTCCATGTGGCCCGCGCCGTCAGCTTTCGTGGCATTGCGCTTGGCACTCCGCTCGAGTTCGGCAACCATCGTGAAGGGTTCAATCAATTCGAACGTTGGATCCAGGATCTACTTAAATCCTACAAACTTAGCAGCATCATAGTTGGCATGGAACCCACTGGCCACTACTGGTTCAGTCTAGCACGTTGGCTCCTCGATCAAGGCATCGAGCCCGTTCTGGTTAACCCTCATCTCGTCAAAAAGAATAAGGAAAACCGGGATAATACACCGTCTAAAAGTGACCATAAAGATGCACTTGTCATTGCAGACATGGTCAAAAACGGGTACTACTCTCCTGTTCGTTTTCATCCCGAAGCTTATGAGGAGCTACGTATTCTTATGGCAAACCGAGAGACGGTTACCAAGCGTCTCAATGCTGCGGTTAATCAGATTCATCGCTGGGTAGACATTGTCTTTCCTGAACTTCGTCAGGTCTTTAAAATCCTTACTTGTATCAGTGCAATCGCAACCCTCAGACTCTTTCCTTTGCCGAAAGATATCAGTCGGTTAAGCACGGAACAGGTCTTGGGCGGCTGGAAGCAATATGTAAAGCGTCATGCTGGAGTTAAACGTGCTGAACTGCTCATTACACTTGCAAAATCCAGTGTAGGTACCACTCAAGCACTTCACGCTTACAAGCTTCATCTTGGGCAATTGCTCGAAGAATATGACCTAGCTCAGCGCCAGCTTGAACAAATCGAGCACGAGCTCCGCCTCATTCTTGAGCATATTCCTTATGCACAGCAACTGCTTGAAATACGAGGCGTCTATGTAACGAATTTAGCTGGTGTACTCGGTGAGGCTGGTGATCTAAGCGGATATGCGCACGGAAATGCTTTGCTTCGCCATGCCGGTTTAAATCTAGCTGAAGCTAGCTCAGGGAAATGGCGAGGAAAGATGGTTCTCAGCAAACGAGGCCGACCCCGTTTACGTCATTTTCTTTATCTCATGACGATGAGTATGGTCATGACAAACCCGGAAATCCGAGCGGCACATCGCTACAATGTAGAGGAAAAAAGGCTGAAGAAGATGAAGTCCATCATGAAATTATGCGGTAAAGTAGCAAGAATGCTCGTGGCTCTAGCAAAGAACAATTCATCGTACGAACCAATAAAGGTATTCCCAAAAGCAGTGTAAATCCAAACGATCCTCACCAGCTCAAGTATTCGCAGGATGACAAGAAGCACGGAGTATCGGGAGACGTTACGCAAAAGGGCTCGGACCCGTTCCGTTAGAAAGACCGACCTCCACCCCGTAGTTAGATGTGACGAAGGAATGAAAGGGCTATGACCCGTTGAGACATGGGAGTGAGAATCGCTAGGGCGAAGTGGAGACGTGCGCATTATGGAACATTATGGGTGGTGTCTAATCACCTTTATTTCCGCATGCCCACTTTCGTATCGCCCATCTATCGGCTCTTTCATTATCTTGTTCTTCATCTTGACTACAGGATGAAATCCTGCGAATTCATGAGTCTGCGTGAGGAAACTGAATCATTTCGAGGGAGTT
>NZ_BILZ01000131.1 GCF_004000825.1 Paenibacillus kobensis NBRC 15729
CCGGCTGGTGCCGCCGCTACGGCTGGGTGCCGTTCCGTACCGGGACGATCAGGTGATGCTGCTGGAAGCGGAATGCGCCAAGCTGCGCGGGGCAACCGGGTGGTTGCCTCGGGTCCCGCTGGAGGAAGGGATCAGGCGGACGGTGGCGGCGGTCGCGAGGCAGGCGGCGCTGGAGCGGGGGCTGGCCGTCAGGCGCAGCATCGTTACGATGGCGTACCGCGCCGGCGCTTCGCACGTCGGCGCCGCACTGTCGGCGGCGGACATTCTGCTCGCGCTCTATTCCCGAATCATGCGCGTCGATTCCGCCGACCCTGCGGCTCCGCACCGGGATAAGCTTGTGTTCTCCAAAGCCCATGCCAGCACGGCCTTGTACGCCGTGTTGGCTGAACGAGGATTTATGCCTTCGAGCATATTGGAAGGCTATTCGGTCGACGGCGGCACGCTTCCGGGCCATCTCGACCGCAAGTCGGCACCGGGCATCGATGTGTCGGCCGGCTCGCTCGGACACGGATTGTCCGTTGCGGCCGGGCTTGCGCTTGCGGACCGGTTGGCCGGACGCAGCAGCCGAACGTTCGCGGTGTTAGGCGACGGGGAGTGCAACGAAGGCGCGGTATGGGAGTCGGCATTGCTCGCTTCGTCGCTGCGGCTGGACGGACTGACCGCTATCGTGGATTGCAACGGCTGGCAAGGGTTCGGCCGTACTGGGGAGTTGTCGCCTTTGGCCGTACTGGGCGACAAGTGGAGGGCATTCGGTTGGGATGTGCTCGATGTTGACGGCCATGACGAGGAGGCGCTGTGCGAAGCGCTTGAACATCGGGGCATGGACGGACGCCCGAAGGCGGTGCTCGCCAAGACGGTGAAAGGATACGGCGTCGATTATATGGCCGATACGCTGGAGTGGCATTACAAGTCGCCCAACGACGCGCAGTGGAGGGAAGCGATGAGACAGCTCGGAGCCAGGGAGGGAAGCGGATGAGGAACGCATTCGTCCGGGAGATGCTGAAGCGCGCCGAGCACGACGAACGGTTGATCGTCATTACGCCAGACCTTGGCTTCTCCGTCTGGGAGCCGTTCCGTGATCGGTTCCCCAGCCGGCTGATCAACGCAGGCATCGCGGAGCAGAACGCGGTCGGCATGGCGGCCGGACTTGCGCTTAGCGGCCATCTTGTCTACGTGTACAGCATTATTCCGTTCGTGACGATGCGGGCGTACGAACAGATCCGGGTGGATGCAGCTTATATGAACCTGCCGGTGCGCATCGTCGGCGTAGGCGCCGGACTCGCTTATGGCGGTCAAGGTCCGACGCATCACGGGCTGGAAGACGTCGCCCTTATGCGCGCGCTGCCGAATATGACCGTCTGCTGTCCGGGAGACGATATTGAAGCGCGCGAGCTGACGCAGGCAAGCTTCACTCACGATGGGCCGATGTATATCCGGCTCGGGAAGTCGGGCGAGCCGCGTGTACACGATGAAGCAGCGCGAATTCCGCTCGGCGAAGCGATCGAGCTGCTGCCCGGCACGCAGCTTGCCGTCTTCGCTTCCGGGACGGCGCTATCGCGCGCACGCGATTGGGTTATGCGGCTTCGCGGTGAAGCCGACCCGATCGAGGCGGCGCTGGTCAGCGTGCCGACGGTAAAGCCGTTTCCTGCCGAAGCGGTTCTCGGCTATGCACGGCGCGGATTGCCGATCGTGACAGTCGAGGAACACAGCATTATCGGCGGTCTTGGCTCGGCAGCGGCTGAGACGATAGCGG
>NZ_BILZ01000132.1 GCF_004000825.1 Paenibacillus kobensis NBRC 15729
TGTGCTGCAAAACAACGAACAAGCGAACTTAGAAATGAACGGCTTAACCATGACAAGCCTAGACAGCGAACATACCATCGCGAAATTCGATCTCACCTTAAGCATCGGTGAAATGGAAGACGGCTATGCAATGAACTGGCAATATTGTACCGATTTGTTCGAGCTGGAAAGTGTAAAGCGGATGATGAAACACTTCAGCTGCCTGGTGGACGAACTGACGGCAAATCCAGGGGCTAAGATCAGCGAACTGAGTGTGGTGGACGAAGAAGAAAAAAGACTGGTTATTGAGACCTTCAATGACACCGCAATGGAATATCCAAGAGGAAAAACAGTAGTCGAGTTGTTTGAAGAGCAGGTTGGGCAGACGCCGGACAATATCGCGGTCGTATTTGAAGATGCAACAATGAGCTATGCGATGCTTAATGAAAAAGCAAATCAACTAGCGTATAAACTGAGAGAACTTGGGGTAAAACCGGATGATTACGTAGCCATACTGGCGGAACGCAGTATGGAGATGATCATCGGTATCTACGGGGTTATCAAGGCAGGCGGAGCTTATGTACCGATAGACCCCGGGTATCCCCAAGACCGGATAGATTATATGCTATCCGACTGTAAACCCAAAGCAGTGGTAACTTACAATACCGAACTTCAAACTGAAATACCTATAATAGAACTGGGAGAGAGCAAGACCTGGGAAGGTGTATCCACCAATCCCGTACACATGAACAAGCCAAGTGATTTATTGTATCTCATCTATACCTCGGGAACCACAGGCAAGCCCAAAGGGGTCATGATTGAAAACGCCGGAGTAAGTAATTTGAGATCATACTTTATGGATTCTCTAAAAGTGACTTCAAAGGATAGAATCCTGCAATTCTCTAATATCGCATTCGATGGCTCCGTGTGGGATATGACCATGGCATTGCTGACCGGTGCGACCCTGTATGTCATCCATCCGGATAAATTGTCGGACAGTGAGTACCTAGGTGACTTTGCAGGGGAAACGACAATCATGGCGGTTCCGCCTCAGTTCTATGCACAAATGAATACGGCGGGACAGCGGCTGATCATTACAGCAGGTTCGGAGAGCAGTAAAGATGTTGTAAGTAAAGCAATTGAAAGTTCCGGCTATCTCAACTCTTATGGACCGACAGAAGTAACCGTATGTGCGACACATTGGTTGTGTGAAGATACAAACAGCATTCCCGATAAGATACCTGTCGGCAAACCGATCCCAAACAAGAAGGTATTTATATTAAATGGCAGTACGTTATGCGGGATCGGCATACCGGGTGAACTGTGCGTGGCCGGAGACGGACTGGCCAGGGGCTACCTGAACCAGCCGGAACTGACGGCAGAAAAGTTTGTCGAGAACCCGTTCGGAGAGGGCAGGATGTACCGTACCGGCGACTTGGCAAGATGGCTTCCCGATGGGAATATCGAGTACATGGGAAGAATCGATGAACAGGTCAAAATCCGCGGCTTCCGAGTTGAATTGGGCGAGATCGAAAGTGTCCTGCGCAAGCAGCCCGGGGTTAAAGATGCGGCCGTGGCGGTCAAGGAGAAAAATGGGG
>NZ_BILZ01000133.1 GCF_004000825.1 Paenibacillus kobensis NBRC 15729
CCAAGTCGATACAAATTCACCTTGGTATACGCCGTAGTTAGGCAGCCAGTAGATGTGGCCGTCGGCCGGATCTTTCATTTGCTCCCAAACTTTCGCGTAGTGCTGTTTCAGGTTAGGAGCGTTTTGCTCGATCAAATCTTCCAGCGGAATCATTGCTCCAGCAGTTACCAGCTTAGGACTAGCCGTGATCAGATCCGGATAGTCGCCGCCGGCGATCATAACGCCGAGCTTTTGCTCGATATCGCCAACGAGGTATTCTTCCTTCAGCGTTACGCCGAGCTCGTCTTTGATTTTTTTGTAGATCTTGTTGTCTTCGTTCGGGATTGGACCTTGGGTGCCGATAAAAACCGAAATTGTAAGCGGTTTTACAGGTTCTGCAGCTGGCTCTTTTTCCGTGTCTGTCGCCGTCGTCGTTTCCGTCGTCGTCGTGGCAGCGCTTTCATCTGCAGGTTTAGGATCTTCTTTCTTGTCCGAACAAGCAACCAGCAACGTACCGAGTGTCAGAACGGTGGCCATGCTAAGCATAGCCGATCTTTTTACGTTAACCCCCATGCCATGTCCCTCCTTAACTTTTGCGGAACCTGTTATGAAATGCTTCAATGTGTTCCGTCACCTCTTATTATCAACATTTTGAATGCGCTTACAATTCACAAATTATAGGTCGACCCCCCCTAAAATTATAAAATTGAGGTGCAAGGAATCAGAGAGTTCATAATTTCTGCTGAATTAACATTTACATTATTCTCACAATAATTGGATGTTGATACTACTCATTCCAATCGCTCGTTGTTATGCAGCTCGGCTTTCGCTTCGAGCAGCCTCTCCGTTGTCCCGTTGACCTTATTTAAATAAAGGCTATTTTTAATTCTAATGTTGATTTTTTACAATAAAAAAAACCGCCTTGAATGGCGGTTTTTTAAGCAATCGTTTCCCGTTTAGTTTATAGTAGTTTAATCATGTTTATGTTATTGTATTCCCTTTGCATCATTACTATAAGTCGCTCATCTGCAGACTCAAGAAGCACCCTGATTTTTTCAGTAATTTCTTTGAACCCTTCATTATTTAAATCCATTCCATAACCCAATATATGCAGATTCTTTCCCTTATCTAATGCGTCCAGTTCTACACCAGATATTAATAATAGCTCTTTTTTATCATAATTTCTTCGGGAGACAATGTTCCATCGAAAAATAAAGAGTGAATATGTAAGTCAGCAATTCTGACCGTTAGCTTAACAAGAATAAGCAGAAAGCCGAAGTTTAGGTGTTTTTCAGTTCTTTTAAATCCAAGGGTACAGTTTAACATAGCCTAAATAAAAAGGACCTCGTCAGAGACGAGGTCCTTTTTTGTGCATCCTATCACTAGCCTTTTACGCCGCCGAGCTGCAAGCCCGTTACGAAGTAACGTTGCATGAACGGATAGACCAAGATGATTGGCAGTGCGGCAACGATCGTAATCGCGGCGCGGATCGACAGTGGCGTAACCATACCA
>NZ_BILZ01000134.1 GCF_004000825.1 Paenibacillus kobensis NBRC 15729
ATAAGTACGCTAACAAGATAGAGTTCATCTATACTCAGGATAGTATATATGGGAATGTTCTGGAGAGGATTGTTGACTCGGCTGGAAATGCTATTGTTATTACTTATTCACCAACTAAGGTAACTTTAACGCTTGGCGACCGCAAGGTCGAATACAATAAGACTACGATTTACAATAGAAACCCGCTTCCTCCTTTTAATCAATTAGGAACGGAAGTGTTGTCATCTGTTATAGATACAGGAAGTCGTACGACCAAGTATTTCTACGAACAGCGAAATACAGAGATCAATATCAATGGCTATTATGGAGTCGATCCCTCTTATTTGTTAACAAACATTGTATACCCAAGCACTGCGTATACATTATACACCTATGAAGATAGCCCATATACCAAAAGAACAGGGGTTACTTCGACGGAGAATGTATATCGAATTGCTTCGCGTCAGAATGTGACGGCGGGTAAGGTTTACAACAAAATCGACTACTCCTATAAAAATCCTGATGGTACGAATCAAGATTTCGCTATCCCGTATGATCAAGACATTCCTTATTCCTATGTCACGATGAAGAACGGTTTGACGGAGACTTGGTTTGAAAGCCGTAAAGACTTCATTAGTTACGGGCGGCCACCTGTTTACTATATGAAACGCGTTATGACATTTGTAGGCAGCATGGGAAGTAATGAGCGAAGAGATGTCGAGTACCAGTATGATGAAGCAAGGGCGATAACAACGCCAACGCAGACAACGACGACATATACGAAAGACGGTAATGTATCAGCACCAGTCATAGAGAAGGTTTCCTATGACGATTATGGTAATGTATTATCGACTACCGATGCTTCAGGTATTACGACTACGTATACCTATGACTCAGTTACCCATCTTCTCTATAATGTGACGGAGCAAATAAGCCCGACTCAAAAACGTTATACGCAGCTGCTTCGCAATCCGCAAGGCGGAGTGAAGGAAGTGACGATTAGAGAAAATAATGCTAGCGGTAAGCTCTTGGCACAGGTGAATTACGAAGATATTGATAGTCATGGCAATGTGCGACTTACTAGAGTCAAGGATGACAACCGAGATATTATCTATAAAACACAATACAGTAGCAACGGTGCATACCCCATCAATCAAACGATTAGCTTCACGGATGTTGACGGTATTACGGGGACTGTAAAAAACCAGTTTGATTATTACGCAGATAGAGGACTTATTAAATCCGTAATAGACGGTAATTCCAAAAAAACGAGTTATAACTATGACAAGCTGAATCGTGTCATTTCTCTTGTTAATCCCGATAATTCCACTTATTCATTGGAATATAATGATTTAACCAATGAGGTCGTAGCTACCGATGAGACGGGAGTCAAGACCAAGACACGTTATGATGGAATCGGACAAAAACTGGAACAGTCCATTCTAAAAGGAACAACCTATCAATCACTGGCCAAA
>NZ_BILZ01000136.1 GCF_004000825.1 Paenibacillus kobensis NBRC 15729
CCGGTCAGGCCCCCGAATCTTGGACATTTTCTGGCGAATTCCCGTAAGGGCTCATTAAACGGCAATTTCAAACGCTTTTACTTCGTTTTTCTGAAGTTTTTCATTAAACTCAACCGGCGAGTAACCATATAAACTCATGTGAATTCTACGCTTGTTGTAAAACTCCATAAACCGATCTAGGGCCGTGAATGCTTCCTCAAATGTCATAAATACATGACGTCGGAAACATTCGCGTTCTAATATGCTGTGAAACGACTCGATGAAAGCATTCTTATTTGGTGTTCTATTCGGTGTTCGTTCATGTATGAGATGCGCCTGGTTAGCCTCAAAGAATGCACCAAACTTATGACTTTTAAATTGCGGGCCATTGTCGGTGCGTACAACAAGCTGCTGCTTCTGAGCGTAGATATTGCGCTTTAGGAGCGCCTTTTTGAGCGTGTCTAACAGATCTTCTGTTTTGGACTCCTTGCCGCGGTATTGTGCCACGACCTGACGGTCATAGACGTCAATGATACTGGTCGTGTAGAAGTAGCGTTGTAAACCCGCCACATAGCCATATTTCACGTCCATTTGCCACAATTGGTTCGTGGCAGTTACCGTCATGTTATTCGCTAAACGACGCGGATACGTTGTTCTAGGCTCGCGTGGCTTACCCAGGATTTGAAGTTCTTTGCAGAGACGATAAACCTTCTTTTTATTGATTTGAATGTGGTGCTGCATACGGAGCGCAAGGGTTATTTTTCGGTATCCGTACGCCGATTCATCGCCTTCCATTAGCTTCATAATTAGCCGCTTGATTCGTGTGTCCTGAATCTTCCGGCCTTCAAAAGAGTATGAGTAGCCTGGTGCCGGACGACCGCCATTAGCACGTTGTTTAGGGCTTGTATGCTTTTTTTGATAGTAGTAAGTCGATCTTGCTATGCCGCATATTTTAAGCACTGTCCGAGCCTTGTAGCCTTTTAGGATCCATTCTCGGGCCACTTGAATTGGATATGTGGATACTTTTTTTTTACAAGGTCGCGCAGCAGGGCGATCTCCAGCTCTTTCTCGCCGAGCAGCTTAGTTGCATGTTCATATTTATCTTTCCAGTCACTTGTTGTTTCAGGAGCAGCGTTGAGATTCTCCATCTTCTTCTTTTTGCCCATGGTGATCTCCACCTCATCTCGGTATATTTTCACCCATTTGTACAACGAGTAAGGGGAGAGACCATGTTTACGTGCGGTCAAGGCTATATTCCCCCGGTCCAGCGCCTCCTCGACGACCTGTATTCTCAGTTCATCGAACTTGCTATGTTGGACTCTCATTTTCGACAACCCCCAGCTAAATTTAATTGTATATTGTTTAGCCTAAAAGTGTCCAAAATGATTAGGGGGCTTTTTAG
>NZ_BILZ01000137.1 GCF_004000825.1 Paenibacillus kobensis NBRC 15729
AAGCCCAGTCGCATCAACACGTCGTTGACGATACCGTCTTCAATCGACAAGGAAGTCGCGACGATACCGGTTACGATAATCCAAGACAGGAAGTGAGGCAAATAGGAAATCGTTTGAATGAAACGTTTTGTGAACTTTTGTTTAACTTCGTTCAGCATCAGTGCAAGCACGATCGCTGTTACGAACCCAAGCACCATATTAATAACGCTCATCGCGAGCGTATTTCTCAATACTTGAAGAAACACATCGTCTTGGAACAGGAATTTAAATTGATCGAATCCAACCCACTCTTGATCAAACAACTTCGCACCTGGTCTATATTGCTGGAAAGCCATTAGCCAGCCCCAGATTGGGACATATGCGAACAATATTACAAGTGCCACTAGTGGAAATGACATCAAAATCAGCTCGCGCTGACTCCATAGCCGCTTCCGGAACGTGGCGGCTTTTCGTTCCGTACCTACAGCCGTTTCTCCTTTAAGAACCGTTTCTCGCATGCTCTCCGCCTCCTCACCCATTGTATGAACGTCTTGTGACGCTCTCGTTTCTGTTTCTGTCTTAGAATAAAAGGAAGGCCCGAAGGACCTCTTCGCGCCTTCCTTTTTGTTCATTTAATTATTTTTGAGTGCTGCCGTTGCTGGAAGTCCACGTATCAGCACGCCATTTCAGCTGCTCATTGATGCGGTCTTCGTAAGCTTTAATATCAACTTTACCCAACGCTTTAACATAATCTGCCCATGCGCTTTCGAAGCTTTCAGGCTTCGACATGATGATCTTAGGCAGATGTTTCAGAGCGAGCTCTTCCATTTTCGTACTTGCAATCTTAGCCTTGGAACCTTCAACCAGGTCGATGCTCCAAGCTGGGTACGATACACGGTTTTCTGGCGGCGACGAGAAGAAGTCGGACGGCAGTTTAGCGCCGTAAGCTGCGAATACTTCTTTATCAAGATCTTTTTGGCTTGCGAGGAATTCGTCAGGCTGGCTGCCTGCGTCCGTTGCGTTGCCGTCGGAGTATTGGCCTTGGATCTTAGGCAGGTACTCGAGCAGCTCTTGCGCACGGTTCGACGCTTTCCATTCCGCATTGTTTTGTTGGTCGCGCATTTCTTGCGTACGTGCGTATTTGCCGTCTGGGTTTACGATATAGTCTTCGCCTTCGATACCCCATTGCAGTACTTTGGACCATTTCTCGTCCAGCAGCGTATCGAAGAACTTGATGATTGCAACTGGATCTTTAGCGTTTTTCGTAATGCCGAATCCGTTATTCAAGTTAAGTGCCGGACGGTCGAAGTAGTAGTCCTTCGTCGAAGCATCATACGTCAGCGGAATGCC
>NZ_BILZ01000138.1 GCF_004000825.1 Paenibacillus kobensis NBRC 15729
AGGCCCAGTCGCATCAACACGTCGTTGACGATACCGTCTTCAATCGACAAGGAAGTCGCGACGATACCCGTTACGATAATCCATGACAGGAAGTGAGGCAAATAAGAAATCGTTTGAATGAAACGTTTTGTGAATTTTTGTTTAACTTCGTTCAGCATCAGTGCAAGCACGATTGCCGTTACGAATCCAAGCACCATATTAATAACGCTCATCGCAAGCGTATTTCTCAATACTTGAACAAACACTTCGTCTTGAAACAGGAATTTAAATTGATCGAATCCAACCCATTCTTGGTCAAACACACTCGCACCTGGTCTATACTGCTGGAAAGCCATCAACCAGCCCCAGATTGGGACATATGCGAACAAAATAACAAGTACCACTAGTGGAAATGACATCAAAATCAGCTCGCGCTGACTCCACAGCCGCTTCCGGAACGCGGCGGCTTTTCGTTCCGTACCTACAGCCGCTTCTCCCTTAAGAACCGTTTCTCGCATGCTCTCCGCCCCCTCGCCCATTTTCACGTCTATGTCTCGGATGTAATAAAAAAGGAAGGCCCCGAAGGAACTCCTCGTGCCTTCCTTTTATTCGTTCAATTATTTTTCAGTGCTGCCGTTGCTGGACGACCACGTATCGGCACGCCATTTCAGCTGCTCATTGATGCGGTCTTCGTAAGCCTTAATGTCAACTTTACCCAACGCTTTAACATAATCCGCCCATGCGCTTTCGAAGCTTTCAGGCTTCGACATGATGATCTTAGGCAGATGTTTCAAAGCAAGGTCTTCCATCTTCGTGCTTGCGATTTTAGCTGGGGAACCTTCGACAAGGTCGATGCTCCAAGCTGGGTACGACACACGGTTTTCTGGCGGCGACGAGAACAGGTCAGATGGCAGTTTAGCGCCGTAAGCTGCATATACTTCTTTGTCGAAGTCTTTTTGGCTCGCGATGAACTCGTCTGGCTGGCTGCCTGCGTCCGTTGCGTTGCCGTCGGAGTATTGACCTTCGAGCTTCGGCAGGTATCCTTGCAACGATTGGGCTTTGTTCGCCGCTTTCCAATCCGCGTTGTTTTGTTGATCGCGCATCTCTTGCGTACGAGCGAATTTGCCGTCTGGGTTTACGATATAGTCCTCGCCTTCGATACCCCAGTTCAGGATTTTGGACCATTTCTCGTCCAGCATCGTGTCGAGGAACTTGATGATCGCAACCGGATCCTTCGCATCTTTCGAAATACCGAAACCGTTATTCAGGTTGAGCGCTGGACGGTCGAGGTAGTAGTCCTTAATCGAAGCATCATACGTCAGCGGAATGCCG
>NZ_BILZ01000139.1 GCF_004000825.1 Paenibacillus kobensis NBRC 15729
ACTCAGAATTAAGTGTCCTGTCGAAGAGACTGGCAAAAATTCTGTAAGTCCTTCTATAATCCCCTGGACTATAGCAGTAAATATGTCTTGCATCGTGTGTACACTCTCCCCAACTATTTTGACGTCCTTATAGAGGCATTTACTACTTTAGATTCATATCCTCAACAAGATATGAAACATTTCTTAACATTCCCTTAAGTCCTATTAAATTTCTGTACGATGTGTGAACTCGTCATTTTATCTTGTCTGCAAGAAAACGCAAAGAGCCCGGCCATTAAGTCGGGCTAATAAACTATGAAATGAGTGATCCCTTCTCGGACAAGTATCAGATGATTCGTAGAAGTTGGGTTTCAACAGGTGACAGAAGCTATCTATACTTGATCAGTCTTTAAATCGGTATCCAGTCCCCCAAACCGTCTCGATATAGGCTGGATCGGTGGAATTCTTCTCGATTTTCTCTCGAATTTTTCGAATGTGAACGGTAACGGTTTGTAAATCCCCTTTTGCGTCAATACCCCATATTCGTTCGAACAAATGTTCTTTAGTAAATACACGACCAGGATGTCTTGCAAGAAAGTAAAGCAGATCGAACTCTTTGGTCGTCAGTATAACTTCTACTTCATTCACCAACACTTTTCGTGTCTCTGGATCAATGAACAACCCGCGAATTTGAACATCATTCTTCGCAGTCTTATTACCGATTAACCGATCGTATCGCGCGAGATGTGCCTTTACTCTTGCCACTAGTTCGGCGGGTTTAAAAGGCTTCGTAATATAATCATCCGCCCCGAGCCCAAGACCTCGTATGATGTCGATATCCTCTCTGCGAGAAGTAACCATAAGGATAGGGATGTCTGACTTTTCACGAATTCCTTTGCAAACCTCAAACCCATTCTTTTTTGGAAGCATTAAATCGAGAATGACCAAATCATAATTGCCTGAGAGCGACAGGCTCAAACCAGATTCACCATCAGCAGCAATGTCTACTTTAAACCCGCTAATTTCTAGATAATCTTGTTGCAATTCCGAGATTGGTACGTCGTCTTCGATGAGAAGTATACTTTTCACCCTTGTGTATTCAATCCTTCCCAGATAGGAATATGAAGCGTAATTATCGTTCCGATATTCATTTGACTAGTAGCTGTAATGGCACCGCCATGGCCTTCCATGATCTGTTTTGCAATCGCGAGTCCAAGTCCGCTTCCACCTAAATTTGCATTTCTTGATTCATCT
>NZ_BILZ01000140.1 GCF_004000825.1 Paenibacillus kobensis NBRC 15729
CCGGAGAAAGATATCCCAGTGCACTGTGGATTCGTTTGCGGTTGTAAAAGAACTCAATGTATCGGTAAATTTCATCGTACGCTTGTTGTTTAGTTTTAAATCTTGTGCAGTAGATGAGTTCTTTCTTCAGGACGCTATGGAACGATTCGATACAGGCATTATCGTAGCAATTCCCTTTTCGACTCATGCTGGATCTCATCTTGTATGCTTTGAGTTGCTGGCGGTATTCGTTGGACGCATACTGCGATCCGCGATCGGAATGATGCGTAAGACCTTTTTTCGGTTTCTTAGCTGCATGTGCATCCGTCAGAGCGCCTAACACCAGTTCTGTGGTCATACGATCTCCTAAGCGCCAGCCTACGATCTCACGTGTGCATAAGTCCAGTACGCTCGCCAAGTACATCCGACCTTCACGACATGGGATGTATGTGATGTCCGCAACCCAGACTTTATTCGGTTTTGCGGTACTGAATTCCTGATTCAGGATATTAGGTGATATCGGTTGATCATGATTAGAGTCGGTTGTTTGTACTTTGAATTTACGGGAGACACATGAACGCAGACCAAGCTCACGCATGTATAGTCCGACGGTGCGTTCGGCTGTTCGAAAGCCTTCTCTGTGCAACATTTTGGTGATCTTAGGCGCGCCATACCGTTTCAGTGTATCGTGATGATGGAACGTAACTCTCTCCATGATCTGCTGCTTGAGCTGTTCTTGCTGACTCGGTGTGCGTTTGCACCACTTATAAAAGCCGCTCCGAGAAACGTCCATTACTTCGCACATCTTCTCAATTCGAAACTCGGAGCGATGAGATTCGATAAACTGAAATCTTACTTCTTTGGCTTGCTGAAGATGTGCACTGCCTTTTTTACAATCGCTAATTCTTCCTCGACGTCGGCGACCCGCCGTTGGCTCTCGAGAAGCTCACGTTCTTTATCTTTAAGCATCTGTTCAAGTTCTCGTACGCGATCCATGCTGGCAATTGGTTCGTTTTTCATATCACGATATTTCATTTTCCACCTACGCAGCGTGTGTGCCGGGATATCTAATTCAAGGGCGATATCCTCCACCGATTTCGTCTGCTCTTGCAGTAACTTTACAGCTTGCTTTTTAAATTCTTCGTTGTAACGATGCCGCTGTTCACTCATGTGAACACCTCCTAATAGCTCCATTATCGATTTCCCTAATTGAGGTGTCCACTTTTTATTCTAGGTGC
>NZ_BILZ01000141.1 GCF_004000825.1 Paenibacillus kobensis NBRC 15729
ACGGGTCGATGGAAGTGATGGCTGCCAAGTAAATGATCGTGCTCCAGCCAACTTCTTTCCACACGTGCGAAGCGCCTACGATGCCCCAGAAATATTTCGGCGTTCCGAGCCACAGAATCGGCTCGCTGATCAAGCCCAGTCGCATGAGCACATCGTTGACGATGCCTCCCTCGATCGACAAGGAAGTCGCCACGATACCGGTTACAATAATCCATGACAGGAAGTGAGGCAAATAGGAAATCGTCTGAATGAACCGTTTCGTAATTCTTTGTTTCACTTCGTTCAGCATCAGTGCGAACCCGATCGCCGTTACGAACCCAAGCACCATATTAATAACGCTCATCGCGAGCGTATTTCTTAACACTTGAAGAAATACGTCGTCGGTAAAAAAAAATTTGAATTGATCAAATCCAACCCATTCTTGGTCAAACACACTTGCACCTGGTCTATATTGCTGGAAAGCCATTAGCCAGCCCCAGATTGGGACATATGCGAACAAAATAACAAGTGCCACTAGCGGAAATGACATCAAAATCAACTCGCGCTGACTCCACAGCCGCTTTCGGAACGTGACGGCTTTTCGTTCCGCACCTACAGCCGTTCCTATAAGAACCGTTTCTTGCATACTCTACGCCTCCTCGTCCATTATGAATCGATCAATTTATTTTTAGCGCTGCATTAACATAAGCTGCTCATGGTAGCGTTTTCAACTTCAGGTTTAAAATCTTCTTCTTTGCCCGAGCAATCGACCAGCAACGTGCCGAGTGTCAGAACGGTGGCCATGCTTAGCATAGCCGATCAGTTTACATTAACCCTCATGCACCGTCCCTCCTTCACTTTTGTGAGACCTGTACGACGAAAGGATGCATCCGCTTCGTTACCTTTTATTATCTACTTTTTGAATTCGCTTACAATTCATGGATTATAGGTTAACCCCCTGAAAAATAGCAAAACCACAGGCAATTCGGTACGTTTTAAAACCGAAAAAAAAGAGAGGTTCTCGTGTGGAACGAGAACCTCTCTTTTGGGATTGCCGGGTAATTAACCTTTTACGCCGCCGAGCTGCAAGCCCGTTACGAAGTAACGCTGCATGAACGGATAGACCAAGATGATTGGCAGTGCGGCAACGATCGTAATCGCGGCGCGGATCGACAGCGGCGTAACCATACCT
>NZ_BILZ01000142.1 GCF_004000825.1 Paenibacillus kobensis NBRC 15729
GTGTATAGTAACCGTAACTTTGTGCTCAATAAGATTGCTCCAGACGAGACGATATCCTACACCTATGATGTATCGGGCCGTAGAACCACAATGACGGATAAGACGGGTAAGACCACTTATACGTATGACTCTGCGGACGGTCAATTGCTGAACGTTCTCTTCCCGGATAATAAGTCGATCTCTTACACGTATAATCCTAAAGGCATGAGACAGACGATGACCGATCCGTTCGGTTACAAGTCGGAGTACACGTATGATAATCGAAACCGACTGAGAACGGTGGGGCCATCTGCTACGGACGTGGAAGTGACGTACGACTACTTCAAGAATGACCTGATTAAGAAGTCGACCTTACGAAATGGTAATAGCAGCACCAATAAGTACGATGCCTTTGATTTGGATACCGTTGTTCAAAGCAAATCCGACGGCACCGAAATTAATTTCTTCGATTACGATACGAACTATAGTGTTTATCGTAACGGGAACATAACGAAACAATCGGTTAGACTAGAAGGTGCCACCGATCAATACAACTACACGTATGACAACCAGGACCGGATTGCAACTTCAAGCCAATTCAACGAGAGTTATTCTTATGACCAACGCGGCAACCGTCAGACGATGCAAAGCGATAACACGGCAAGTATACTTACGGGCGATAAAACGTATGCATATGACTCCTCCAACCGTTTGACCAAGGTCACAACTGGGAGTGGGAATATCGTCACTTATAAGTATAACGGCGACGGGTTGCTATACGAACGCACGGAAGGAACCAAAACAACTCGATATTATGTTGACGGAGCTGGCGTAATAGCCGAAGGCAATGTTAGTGGAAGTTCCGTTACGATGAAATCGCGTTATGTACGCGGTAACGGTCTCGTGGCTACGGAGAATGCTAGTGGCAAGTACTACTACTTGTTGAATGGTCACGGGGACGTTGTTGCATTAAGAGATAGTACAGGTGAAACTTCGGTTAATAAGTATACGTACGATATGTGGGGCAATCCGCTGAC
>NZ_BILZ01000143.1 GCF_004000825.1 Paenibacillus kobensis NBRC 15729
CGTATGAACCTCATGTTGCCTCATAAATTAACTCCTTTCTGTGCTATCCAAAACCACTCATTGCGAGAGCTGTCTGCAACAGTTCTAATCATGTTTCCTAGCCTCACAGTACTTCATGAGAGCAAGCCAGTAATCGCATGGCTGCGGTTAAGATGGACGTATTGGTCTGCCCGTAAGAAGCAGTGGATCCGGATGATCTATATCTCTCAATCTCACCCAATCGGGCAACAAGCCACGACTACAGCATAGAGGCCCCCTCATAGTAGGGCATGCCTATGAAGGCGGTGTACGCTCATTGAAGTACGGGTAGCTCGAGGCAGATCCTATCAATGAGCGAGAGTGGAAACGAGCCTAGGCATTATTTACGTGGCAAAGCTCATAGGCTCTCTGCTGCAGAAGAGGAACAAACGGTTCTAACAGAGGTACAGCATATCTTCAGTAAGCCAAAGATCTGAAACCTAAGTTCATCGAAAATCACCATCCTACGAAACGAGCGGAAGATATGCAAATTATCAGTTAAGGATGTAAGCCATCACATGCATACGGGAACTCATATCTTTTCCAACATACCTCATTATTTAGAACAGTAGACCGTCTGCATACGACTAAGCATCAGAGTAACAACTCCGTTATGGGTTTTATAACAATAAGCAAGCCGATTTGGAATTAAAAGATCGTTCGTACAACCTACAGTCTCCAGCAATTCTCCGAGAGGTACCTCTGACGAATCAAAACAGCTTATTGATCGTTAGTATCAATCGGAAAGATCGTTGCTCTCAATCACAACCCTACTCTGATTAGGTGGCAGGCTCGAGTGATAAGCTAAGTTTTATTAGACTGGAGCTCTGCTTCGTGGAAGCAAGAGCGGGCAAACGCTCCATATAGAGCAAGATTGACGTATTCCAAGGGGATCTTGAATGCACTGGGTGGCCCCTTTGGGGCCCTCTCTGAGACGAATAGGTATGCATGTGGGCCAATCACACAACAAAAAAGG
>NZ_BILZ01000144.1 GCF_004000825.1 Paenibacillus kobensis NBRC 15729
GCATCTGCGGCCTTAAATAATCCAGCTGCAAATCCAGCACCGGCGCCGGTTCGCTAAATACACCTTGCCAATATTGTTTCTGTTCCGATAGGTCTCTTGTTCGCATCCATTCGCTGTAATCTTTGTATTGGACACTCAGCGGTTCTAAAAGCTCTCCATTGTAGAGTTTGGAAAGTTCTTGGGTTAAAATATCCATCGACATACCATCGGAGATGATATGGTGCATGTCTAACAAGAGGATCGTTTTGTCCTCTCCTACTTTTACTGCTTTCATCCGCATCAGCGGCGCCTTCCCAAGGTCAAACGGATGCACAAAACGATGCAGCAAGTCTTCTTCTTTTTCTGCACTTTTTGCTATAATCCGTTCTTCATACTCCAATTCGAGCTTAACTTCTTGTGCGATCTTCTGTACGGGATCTCCATCCTGCAAGTGGAAACTAGTGCGCAAAGCCTCATGGCGCATAGTCAATTGCTCCAGTGCGTATTTCATGCGGCCCATATCTAGCGACCCGTAAATTTCTATTCCCGCCGGCATATTGTAGGCTGTGCCTACGTCGTCCAGTTGGTTAATTAGGTATAACCTCTTCTGTGCCGACGACATCGGATACACTTCTTGTTCTTCCGCATGCGGGATCGGAATGTATGCTATCGCTCTTACTTCTTCTACTTCTTTAGCCAGAAGCCGGGCAGTAGGAGCGGCGAAAATGGCCTTCAGCGGCAAACGTACGCCGGTCTTCACTTCAATCTTATTGACAACCCGGGTTGCGCGCAGGGAATGTCCACCCATTTCGAAGAAGTTGTCCTCAATGCCTACCGGGGTTACACCTAGAACTTCTGCAAAAGTGCATGCAACCAGTTCTTCTATCTCGTTCCGTGGCGCAATATATTCCTGTCCGCTTGTTGCTTCGGGCTCC
>NZ_BILZ01000145.1 GCF_004000825.1 Paenibacillus kobensis NBRC 15729
ACTCGCTAGCTACCGCAGCAGGCATGTTCAAAACCGTAATCAGTATTATACTATTATTCGCAGCTAACAACATCGCCAAGTGGCTTGGCGAAGAGCGACTGGTATAGGGGGGGCTCCGCATGAATACTACTAAAAAACGTTTCGCAATGGAGCCGGCGATCTTCAATACGATCAACTACTTCCTGTTGCTCTGTATACTTGTTGTGACGCTGTATCCGTTCCTGAACACGATCGCTGTTTCCTTCAACGAAGGGATCGACACGACGCGCGGCGGTATTTACTTGCTGCCACGCGAGTTTACTTGGAAGAACTACGATTCGGTATTCAGCTCCGGCCATCTGCCGAAAGCATTCTGGATCTCGATTGCACGTACGGTATCCGGTACGGTGCTCAGTGTATTCTTCACGTCGATGCTTGCTTATGTACTGAGCCGGCCGGAATACATGTTCAAGAAGTCGGTTACGATTATCGTTGTTCTTACGATGTACTTTAGCGCAGGTCTTATTCCTTCGTACTTCCTGATCAAAGATCTGCACATGCTGAATACGTTCTGGGTGTACATCATCCCTGGTATGATCAGCGCGTTCAACTTGATCGTCGTTCGGACGTATATCCATACGCTTCCGGAGAGTCTTGTCGAGTCCGCCAAGATTGACGGAGCAGGCGAATTCAGAACGTTCATGAGCATCATTCTTCCGCTCTGTATGCCGGTATTGGCAACGGTATCGCTCTTCGTCGCAGTCGGACAATGGAACTCCTGGTTCGATACGTTCATCTTCGCGCCGAAGCAAAGCCTCAGCACGCTGCAATACGAGCTGATGAAGCTGCTGAACAACTCGATGAGTGCAGGCGCCAGCAGCAATGCGGCATCGGCAGGCGTCAGCCAAGGCGGTCAAAACTCCGCAGC
>NZ_BILZ01000146.1 GCF_004000825.1 Paenibacillus kobensis NBRC 15729
CTTGGCGTATTGACATGCTCTGGATTTGCAGCCTCGCCTGTATAGACCTCCTTATCGGATAGGTCTATGACCGGAATATCCCCTTTGAACGGCAGTTCTGCCCTTCCGAGCAGGATGGCTTTCGGCTGGCAGTCTTCCAGCATATACTGGATACGATTGTCCGGATAGCTAGGATCTATCGGTACATAGGCACCGCCTGCCTTGATAATCCCGTAGATACCGATAATCATCTCCATGCTTTTTTCGGCCAGAATCGCAACTCTGTCATCTGGCTTGACACCAAGCTCCCGCAGTTTGTATGCCAACTGGTTTGCTTTTTCATTCAGCTGCGCATACGTCAATTGCGCAGCTTCAAATACAACCGCGATACGGTCCGGCGTCTGCCCAACCTGTTCTTCAAACAGCTCGACAACGGTTTTTCCTCTTGGATATTCCGTAGCGGTGTCATTGAAGGTCTCAATGATCAGCCTCTTCTCTTCTTCGTCCACCACACTCAGTTCGTTGATCTTCGCCTCGGGATTGGCCGTCAGTTCGTCCACCAGGCGGCTGAAGTGCTTCATCATCCGTTGTACACTTTCCTGCTCGAACAGATCGGTGCAATATTCCCAATTCATTGCATAGCCGTCTTCCGTTTCACCGATGCTTAAGGTGAGATCGAATTTGGCGATGGTATGTTCGCTGGCTATGCCTGTCAATGTTAAGCCGTTCATTTCTAGGTTCGACTGTTCGTTGTTTTGCAGGACAAACATCACATCAAATAGCGGGTTTCTGGACAAATCCCGTCGTACCTCTACCGCTTCCACCAGTTCCTCGAACGGATATTCCTGATTCTCATAGGCTTTCAAGGCACTTTCCTTGATTTCCTTAAGGAAATCCAGAACCTTCTTGTCCCC
>NZ_BILZ01000147.1 GCF_004000825.1 Paenibacillus kobensis NBRC 15729
ATTGGCGTATTGACATGCTCCGGGTTTGTAACCTTGCCTGTATAGACCTCCTTATCCAATAGGTCTATGACCGGAATATCCCCTTTGATCGGCAGTTCCGCCCTTCCCAGCAGGATGGCTTTCGGCTTGCAGTCTTCCAGCATATACTGGATACGATTGTCCGGATAGCTAGGATCTACCGGCACGTAGGCACCGCCTGCCTTCATAATCCCGTAGATGCCGATGATCATCTCCATGCTTCTGTGAGCCAGGATCGCAACCCTGTCATCCGGTTGGACACCAAGTTCTCTCAGCTTATACGCCAGTAGATTGGCTTTTTCATTCAGCTGCGCATACGTCAATTGCGCGTCTTCAAATACAACCGCGATATTGTCCGGCGTCTGCCCAACCTGTTCTTCAAACAACTCGACTACTGTTTTTCCTCTTGGATATTCCGTAGCCGTGTCATTGAAGGTCTCAATGACCAGCCTCTTTTCTTCTTCGTCCACCACACGCAGTTCGCTGATCTTCGCCTCAGGGTTTGCCGTCAGTTCGTCCACCAGTTGGCTGAAGTGTTTCATCATCCGTTTTACGCTTTCCAACTCGAACAGATCGGTACAATATTCCCAGTTCATTGCGTAGCCATCTTCGGTTTCACCAATGCTTAAGGTGAGATCGAATTTGGCGATGGAATGTTCGCTGCCTAGGCTTGTCATGGTTAAGCCGTTCATTGCTAGGCTCGACTGCTCGTTGTTTTGCAGCACAAACATCACATCAAATAGCGGGTTTCGGGATAAATCCCGTCGTACCTCTACCGCTTCCACCAGTTCCTCGAACGGATATTCTTGATTCTCATTGGCTTTCAGGGCACTTTCCTTGACTTCCTTGAGGAAATCCAGAACCTTTTTGTCT
>NZ_BILZ01000148.1 GCF_004000825.1 Paenibacillus kobensis NBRC 15729
ACGGAATGAAATAGAAGAAGCGGTTGCATGTGCCTTTACAGAAGTGTTAGGTGTTACTCCGGTGGGAATTGAAGACAACTTCTTCGAGTTGGGCGGGCATTCCCTTCGCGCAACCCGTGTTGTCAATCAGATTGAAGCGAAGACCGGAGTACGCTTGCCGCTGAAGGCCATTTTTACCGCTCCGACTGCCCGGCTTCTCGCCAAAGAAGTAGAACAAGCAAAAGTGAAATCGAAAGCATACATTCCGATTCCGCAGGCGGAAGATAAAGAAGCGTATCCGATGTCGTCGGCACAAATGAGGATATACCTGATTAACCAGATGGACGATGCTGGGATAGCGTACAATATGCCGACAGTAATGCGGATTAACGGAACGTTAGATAGGGGCCGCATGAAGTATGCGCTGGAGCAATTGGCCATCCGCCATGAAGCTCTGCGCACCAGTTTCCATATGCATGGTGGAGAACTCGTACAGAGGATAGCAAAAGAAGTTCAACTCGAATTGGAGTATGAAGAGCGGATTGCAGAAAAAGAAGAAAAGCTGCTGCATAGTTTTGTGCATCCGTTTAACCTTGCCAAGGCGCCGCTGATGCGGATGAAGGCAGTCAAAATAGGAGAGGACAAAACGATCCTCTTGTTAGATATGCACCATATCATCTCCGATGGTATGTCTATGGATATTTTTACAAAAGAACTTTCCAAGCTCTACAAAGGAGAGCAATTAAAGCCGCTGAGTGTGCAATACAAGGATTACAGCGAATGGATGCGAACAAGAGACTTATCGGAACAGAGCAGATATTGGCAGGGTGTATTTAGAGAACCGGCGCCAGTGCTGGATCTGCAGCTGGATTACGTAAGGCCGCAGACAC
>NZ_BILZ01000149.1 GCF_004000825.1 Paenibacillus kobensis NBRC 15729
CATGATTCTGCCCCCTCCGCCGATCATCGCCGTCACACTTTATTATAGAAAAGGCGGCGCCCCATTCATCTCTGGGCGCCGCCTTTGCTTCGCTTTTTATATGTTAGTGGCGCCGCTTTGCGGCGTCCTTACCGAGAGGGTCAGGCTCTACAGTTAAGCGTGTCCCGTAGGGACGGCAAGCGAGTAACAGCAGGATATGCAGGGGTGAGCGTCGGATTGGTTGCGGATGGGAGGACAGGGATAGGTACGGTAAATAGTAGAGCGTGTCCGAAGGACGAAAGCGTGGACACCGGTGATGGTCGCTAGAACGAGCTTATGGGAGTCCAGAGGGCGTGAGCCCTTTGGGGCCCTCCCTTCCAGGGAGGGTTTGGGTGGGTGGAAAACTAGAACGAGCTTAAGGGATTCCAGAGCGCGTGAACTCTCTGGAATCCCTTTCAGGGGTTTGGGTGGGTGGAAAACTTAGCCCGTAAATTCTTGTACCCATTCGCCGTTATAATAAGCGACGCCGATTTTCTTATAGTTCGCGCTCATAATATTCGCCTTATGACCAGCGCTGTTCATCCATGCGTTCATGACTTCTTGCGGCGACTTCTGGCCCTTCGCGATGTTCTCGCCCGCATACGAGTAGCTCACGCCAAAAGAGCGCATCATATCGAATGGCGAGCCGTAAGTCGGTGACGTATGGTCGAAATAGTTGTTATCGTACATATCCTTCGCTTTCGCAGCCGCAACTTTCGTAAGAAGCGAATCACTGGACAGCGCGGACAGACCCGCTTTCGCACGCTCTTGGTTCACGAGAGTAACCACCTGCTGCGCGAATGCGCTCGTGCCCG
>NZ_BILZ01000150.1 GCF_004000825.1 Paenibacillus kobensis NBRC 15729
CGCTGGAACACGAACCAGCACCGTGTGATTACCAGACAAGTCTGGTGCATTCGTGCCGTCGTACTTCACATAGCTTCCGCCATCAACTTGATACTCCATCGTTGTATCCAGACCCACGATAATGTTAGCCGCATCATCAGCAGTTACGTTCGGTGCCGCCGGTGCTGGAGGATTCGTCGAAAATGTCAGCGTCGTAGCTGCGCCCGCTGGCGTTCCTGTCGCAACATCGGCTGGGACCCGAACCAGCACGGTGTGATTACCAGACAGGTCTGGTACATTCGTGCCGTCGTACTTCACATAGCTGCCGCCATCGATCTGATACTCCATCGTCGTATCCAGACCCACGATAATGTTAGCTGCATCATCGGCAGTTACGTTCGGTGCCGAAGGAGCTGGCGGATTCATCGTGAACGTCAGCGTTGTAGCTGCGCGTGCTGGTGTACCTGTCCCAGCATCCGCTGGTATCCGCACCAGCACCGTATGATTACCAGACAAGTCTGGCGCATTCGTGCCGTCATACTTCACATATCTTCCGCCGTCGACCTGATACTCCATCGTTGTATTCAGACCCACGATAATGTTAGCTGCATCATCAGCCGTTACGTTCGGCGCTGCCGGAGCTGGCGGGTTCGTCGTGAACGTTAGCGTCGTCGCTGCGCCCGCTGGCGTTCCCGTTGCAGAATCCGCTGGTACCCGAACCAGCACCGTGTGGTTACCAGACAAGTCTGGTGCATTCGTGCCGTCGTACTTCACATAGCTACCGCCGTCAACCTGATACTCCATCGTCGTATCTAGA
>NZ_BILZ01000151.1 GCF_004000825.1 Paenibacillus kobensis NBRC 15729
TGTGGCGTATTGACATGCTCTGGGTTTGCAGCCTCGCCTGTATAGACCTCCTTATCGAATAGGTCTATGACCGGAATATCTCCTTTGACCGGCAGTTCCGCCCTTCCCAGCAGGATCGCTTTCGGCTGGCAGTCTTCCAGCATATACTGGATACGGTTGTTCGGATAGCCAGGATCTACCGGCACATAGGCACCGCCTGCCTTCATAATCCCGTAGATGCCGATGATCATCTCCATGCTTTTTTGGGCCAGGATCGCAACTCTGTCATCTGGCTTGACTCCAAGCCCCCGCAGTTTGTAGGCCAACTGGTTGGCCTGTTCATTCAGCTGCGCATACGTCAATTGCGCATCTTCAAATACGACCGCGATATGGTCCGGTGTCTGTAGAACTTGTTCTTCAAACAGCTCTACGACTGTTTTTCCTCGTGGATACTCCGTTGCGGTGTCATTGAAGGTCTCAATTACCAGTCTTCTTTCTTCTTCGTCCACCACACTCAGTTCGCTGATCTTCGCCTCTGGATTTGTTGTCAGTTCGTCCACCAGGCGGCTGAAGTGTTTCATCATCCGTTTTACGCTTTCCAGCTCGAACAGATCGGTACAATATTCCCAGTTCATTACATAGCCGTCTTCCGTTTCACCGATGCTTAAGGTGAGATCGAATTTGGCGATGGTATGCTCGCTGGCTGTGCTTGTCATGGTTAAGCCGTTCATTTCTAGGTTCGGCTGTTCGTTGTTCTGCAGGACAAACATTACATCAAATAGCGGGTTTCTGGATAAGTCCCTTCTTATCTCTACCG
>NZ_BILZ01000152.1 GCF_004000825.1 Paenibacillus kobensis NBRC 15729
TCATTTTTTCTGTAATCCGTTCTTCATATTTCAATTCGAGTTCAACTTCTTGTGCGATCTTCTGTACGGGTTCTCCATCCAGCATATGGAAACTGGTGCGCAACGCTTCATGGCGGATGGTCAATTGCTCCAATGCGTACTTCATCCGCTCCATATCTAATGACCCATAAATTTCAATTCCCGCCGGCATATTGTAGGCTATGCCTACATCGTCCATCTGATTAATCAGGTATAACCTCATTTGTGCCGACGACATCGGATACGCTTCTTGTTCTAACGCCTGAGGGATCGGAATGTAGGCTTTCACTTTTGCTTGTTCTACTTCTCTGGCGAGAAGCCGGACAGTAGGAGCGGCAAAAATGGCCTTCAGCGGCAAACGTACTCCGGTCTTTACTTCAATCTGATTGACAACCCGGGTTGCGCGCAGGGAATGCCCACCCAATTCGAAGAAGTTGTCCTGTACGCCCACCTGGCCGATGCCAAGCACGTCCTGCAAAATTATCGCCAGCTTCTCTTCCATTTCGTTTCTCGGCGCTTCATAGACAGCGCCCGTGGACATGCTTCGATCCGGCTTCGGCAACGCCTTGCGGTCTACTTTCCCATTCGAGGTCAGCGGAATCCGCTCGATCTGCACGAAGTAGGCCGGAATCATGTAATCCGGCAGCGCCTTGCCCACGTGCGCCCGAAGCTCCG
>NZ_BILZ01000153.1 GCF_004000825.1 Paenibacillus kobensis NBRC 15729
ATCCGGAAGCCATCTTGCCAAGTCGCCGGTACGATACATCCTGCCTTCTCCGAACGGATTGTCGACAAACTTGTCTGCCGTCAGTTCCGGCTGGTTCAAATAACCGCGCGCGAGGCCGTCTCCCGTGATGCACAGCTCGCCTGGCACCCCGATCGGCTGCAACTGAGTGTCCCGACCAACGACATATAGTCGGGTGTTGGCAAGCGGAGTGCCAATCGGCACGGTCGGCACCTGCTGGTCCAGATGATCGATGGCATAATACGTAGCATAAACAGTGCTCTCCGTCGGACCATATACATGAATTACTCGCCCTGCTCCCAACGCGTGGTACGCTTTGGCTACGTGATCGACCGACACTTTTTCCCCGCCGAACAAAACATGTCGGACGTTGGAAAGGCTGCTTACGTCCAAATCGACAAGTGTATTGAATAACGCCGTCGTCAAAAAGAAGATCGTAATCTGTTCCTCTCGAAGGATTCGCGACAAGGCGGCGATATTCAGTGCATCCTCTTTTCTAATGAGGACAAGAGCTGCACCATTCAACAACGCGCCGAAAATATCGAACGTCGAACCATCAAAGGCGTAGTTGGACAATTGAAGGATCCGATCCGACTGTGTAAACGTCACATAGTTGCTGTTGCGCACCGTACGAACAACGTTTTGCTGAGTCG
>NZ_BILZ01000154.1 GCF_004000825.1 Paenibacillus kobensis NBRC 15729
TAACGATTTTCTTTTGGCTTATTAAAGTATTATGTACAACAGTAGGGGAAACCTTCTCTGATTTTTTAAGCTTCAACGTAGGTTTAGGATTACCACTAACGACTTTATTGATGGGTATATCTTTTGTTGTCGTTTTATTTCTCCAGTTCAAGGCAACTAAATATATTCCTCTTGTATATTGGCTGACTGTTGTTCTTATCAGTGTATTTGGTACACTTCTGACTGACAATTTAACTGACGGGTTTGGGGTACCGCTTGAACTGAGTACGATTACTTTCAGTGTGTTATTAGCTATCACGTTTATGCTTTGGTTCTCGAGCGAAAAGACGTTATCCATCCATTCTATCTACACGATTAGGAGGGAGGGATTCTATTGGTTAACGATCCTGTTTACCTTTGCTTTGGGGACAGCAGTAGGGGATTTGTACTCTGAGCAACTTGGAGTGGGATATCTAGGGACAGGAATTATCGTCATTATCATTATTGCATGTCTATACGTGGCATGGAAACTTAAGCTCAACGAAATCCTCGCTTTTTGGCTCGTTTATATACTAACACGACCTCTTGGTGCGTCGATTGGCGACTATTTGTCTCAGTCGAAGAAGAACGGAGGCTTGGATTTAGGCGCTACCACTACAAGCGTAATCTTCCTTAGCGC
>NZ_BILZ01000155.1 GCF_004000825.1 Paenibacillus kobensis NBRC 15729
AACGAATGCACCAGACTTGTCTGGTAATCACACGGTGTTGGTTCGGGTGCCAGCGGATGCTGCGACAGGAACACCAGCGGGCGCAGCAACGACGCTGACGTTTACGACGAATCCGCCAGCTCCGGTAGCACCAAACGTAACGGCTGATGATGCAGCTAACGTTATCACGGGTCTAGATACGACAATGGAGTATCAAATTGACGGCGGAAGCTATGTGAAGTACGACGGCACGAATGCACCAGACTTGTCTGGTAATCACACGGTACTGGTTCGAGTACCAGCGGATGCTGCGACAGGAACACCAGCGGGCGCAGCAACGACGCTGACATTTACGACGAATCCGCCAGCACCGGCGGCGCCGAACGTAACCGCCGATGATGCGGCTAACGTTATTACGGGTCTAGATACGACGATGGAGTATCAAGTAGATGGTGGCAGCTATGTGAAGTACGACGGCACGAATGCTCCAGATTTGTCTGGTAATCATACTGTGCTGGTTCGGATCCCAGCAGATGCTGCGACAGGTACGCCAGCGGGCGCAGCTACAACGCTGATGTTCACGACGAACCCGCCAGCACCGGCGGCACCGAACGTAACTGCTGATGATGCGGCTAACGTCATTGTTGGTCTGGATAGAACGATGGAGTATCAGA
>NZ_BILZ01000156.1 GCF_004000825.1 Paenibacillus kobensis NBRC 15729
TTTGATTACGATACGTATGGCCGCTTATCGTGGCAAGAAGGCGCAGCAAGCAGCAATAGAATAACGTATACGTACGATGCTTGGGGCCGTCCGATCCAATCTAAGTCTGTTGATGGCGCGTACTCTTCCACCGTATATAATGACGTAGCTCGCACATCCGTTGCGGTTGACCAGGAAAAGAATCAAATTCGGACGACCCTGGATATCATGGGGCGCGATGTGAAGACAGAATTATTGAAGAATGGCAAGTTCATTCCGATCCAATCCAAGATTTACGATGACGCCGGTAATATTCTTAAGTTAACGAGTGGAGTCTCCACAACAACTTATGAGTATGACACGATGAATCGGTTAACTAAAGCCATCGATCCCAACAAATCGGCAGTTATGTATGGTTACTCTATGATGGGTAACTTGTTGAGTACCACGTATCCTGATGGAACTGTAAAACAGAATGAATACGACGAGCTGGGCAGATTAAACAAACAAATAGATCAGACTGGCGCGGTTGAAAAGTATTATTATGACGGTAATAACAATGTCACGAAATACATTGACCGTAAAAAGCAAGAATTCACCTAT
>NZ_BILZ01000157.1 GCF_004000825.1 Paenibacillus kobensis NBRC 15729
TATGATTACGATACGTATGGCCGCTTATCGTGGCAAGAAGGTGCAGCAAGCAGCAATAGAATAACGTATACGTACGATGCCTGGGGCCGTCCGATCCAATCCAAGTCTGTTGATGGCGCGTACTCCTCCACCGTATATAATGACGTAGCCCGTACATCCGTTGCGGTTGACCAGGAAAAGAATCAAATTCGGACGACCCTGGATATCATGGGTCGCGATGTGAAGACGGAATTATTGAAGAATGGCAAGTTCATTCCGATACAATCCAAGGTCTATGATGACGCTGGTAATATTCTTAGTCTAACGAGTGGGGTCTCCACAACAACTTACGAATATGACACGATGAATCGGTTAACGAAAGCCATCGATCCCAACAAATCGGCAGTTATTTATGGTTACTCTATGATGGGTAACTTGTTGAGTACCACGTATCCTGATGGAACTGTAAAACAGAATGAGTACGACGAGTTGGGCAGATTAAAAAAACAAATGGATCAGACTGGCGCGGTTGAAAAGTATTATTATGACGGTAACAATAACGTCACTAAATACATTGACCGTAAAAAGCAAGAATTTACTTAT
>NZ_BILZ01000158.1 GCF_004000825.1 Paenibacillus kobensis NBRC 15729
TCGACTGTTGAAGCGGAAGGAATCGATCAAATATCGTACAGACAAGCATTATTAATTGGATTGTATCAATGTCTCGCCTTATGGCCGGGGTTCTCGAGATCCGGTGCAACAATCGCAGGAGGCTTGTTGTCGAGTGTCAGTTACCGAGCAGCGACGAATTTTTCTTTCTTGATTGCTATACCCATGATGTGTGCAGCAAGTGGATACGAGTTGCTTAAAAGCTACGATACCCTATCTTCTTCGGATATCGTTTTTTTTGTAACAGGGTTCATTACCGCCTTTATCGTAGCGCTAGTTGCGGTCATCACGTTTTTGAAATTACTCGAACGGTTTAAGCTTGCGCCTTTTGCGTATTATCGGTTTGCGCTTGCTGCCGTATTCTTGGTGTACATGTTGATGACAGCATGACAACACATCCCTGATGAAATAGCGGGAAAGATAATTGCTCGGAATTATAATCAATCAATTGTTCCGTTAACCTAGATCGAAAGGGGTAAACATATGTCGACAATAAAACAAAGTAATAGTTTGAATCAATTACTTAGTAAGGTGCCTCAAG
>NZ_BILZ01000159.1 GCF_004000825.1 Paenibacillus kobensis NBRC 15729
CCGACTGTTGAAGCGGAAGGAATCGATCAAATATCGTACAGACAAGCATTATTAATTGGCTTGTACCAATGTCTCGCCTTATGGCCTGGGTTCTCGAGATCCGGCGCAACTATCGCAGGTGGCTTGTTGTCGAGTGTCAGTTACCGAGCAGCGACGAATTTTTCTTTCTTGATTGCTATTCCCATGATGTGTGCAGCAAGCGGATACGAGTTGCTTAAAAGCTACGGTACGCTATCTTCTTCGGATATCGTTTTTTTTGTAACAGGGTTCATTATCGCTTTTATCGTAGCGCTAGTTGCGGTCATCACGTTTTTGAAATTACTCGAACGGTTTAAGCTTGCGCCTTTTGCGTATTATCGGTTTGTACTTGCTGCCGTATTCTTGGTGTACATGTTGATGACAGCATGAAGACACATCCCTGATGAAATCGCGGGAAAGGTTATTGCCCGGAATAATAATCAGTTGTTCCGTTAATCTAAATCGAAAGGGGTAAACGTATGTCGACAATAAAACAAAGTAACAGTTTGAATCAATTACTTAGTAAGGTGCCTCAGG
>NZ_BILZ01000160.1 GCF_004000825.1 Paenibacillus kobensis NBRC 15729
CGGTAATTTTAATTAAATTACCGTCTTGATTAAAATAATAGCTTTCCCCGCTAAGCAATGTTGCGATGGTTTCGGTTTGTTGTGTATCATAATTATAGACATACGTAATGGAGATATCCTTATATGGATAGCCATTAAGACTTAAATCATAGGTGCCCTTACTGCCAAGATTGATGAACGTTCCGCTCTCCGAACGTTTGATATAAGGAATATTCCATGTCCAACCTTTGCCGATTGGAAATCTTTTCTCCTCATCTGTTTTATTTACGGTTTTAGCCCGCCATTCTAGCCATCCGAACACGGCTTCATCTACGTAATAACCTTGCGGATCGTTATCGACATCCCACACAGTTCTATACATGAGCCCGTCGGCATTTGGGCCAAACCATCCCGTCTCAAAAAAACGACCGCCTTTAACCTCATACATATACCCTAACCAACCCATTGCATCACTCATATTATGGAGATAGGGCATTGTAAAATGATCGATCTGCATATTACCGGTTGTCTTCGGACCCGGAATAATAAATGTGCTGTCTGTG
>NZ_BILZ01000161.1 GCF_004000825.1 Paenibacillus kobensis NBRC 15729
CCGTAATTTTAATTAAATTTCCGTCTTGATTAAAATAATAGCTTTCCCCGCTAAGCAATTTTGCGATAGTTTCGGTTTGTTGTGTGTCATAATTATAGGCATACGTAATGGAGATATCCTTATATGGGTAGCCATTAAGACTTAAATCATAGGTGCCCTTACTGCCAAGATTGATGAACGTTCCGCTCTCCGAACGTTTGATATATGGAATATTCCATGTCCAGCCTTTGCCGATTGGAAATCTTTTCTCCTCATCTGTTTTATTTACGGTTTTAGACCGCCACTCTAGCCATCCGATCACGGCTTCATCTACGAAATAACCTTGCGGATCATTATCGACATCCCATACGGTTCTATACAACAGCCCATCGGCATTTGGGCCAAACCAACCCGTTTCAAAAAAACGACCGCCTTTAACCTCATTCATATACCCTAACCAACCCATTGCATCACTCATATCATGGAGATAAGGCATTGTAAAATGATCGATCTGCATATTACCGGTAGTCTTCGGACCCGGAATAATAAAGGTGCTGTCTGGG
>NZ_BILZ01000162.1 GCF_004000825.1 Paenibacillus kobensis NBRC 15729
AGGAATAGAAATTTACGGGTCATTAGATATGAGCCGCATGAAATACGCACTGGAGCAATTGGCCATCCGCCATGAAGCTCTGCGCACTAGCTTCCATATGCAGGATGGAGAAACCGTACAGAAGATCGCACAAGAAGTGACATTCGAATTGGAGTATGAAGAACGGATTACAGAAAAAGAAGAAAGTTTGCTGCATGGTTTTGTACAGCCGTTTGACCTCGGCAAAGCGCCGCTGATGCGGATGAAAGCCGTAACAATAGGAGAGGACAAAACGATCCTCTTGCTAGATATGCACCATATCATCTCCGATGGTATGTCGATGGGTATTTTATTCAACGAATTATCCAAGATGTACAATGGCGAGCCATTAGAACCGCTGAGCGTCCAATACAAGGATTATAGCGAATGGATGCGAACAAGAGACCTGTCGGAACAAAAACAATATTGGCAGGGGGTATTTACAGAACCGGCACCGGTACTGGATTTGCAACTGGATTACGTAAGGCCGCAGACGCGTAGCTATAACGGCCACAGT
>NZ_BILZ01000163.1 GCF_004000825.1 Paenibacillus kobensis NBRC 15729
AAGGCAGGCGGTGCCTACGTGCCGGTAGATCCTAGCAATCCGGACGATCGTATCGAGTATATGTTGGAAGATTGCCAGCCAACAGCCATATTGCTGGGAAGGGCGGAACTGCCGGTCAAAGGAGATATTCCGGTCATAGACTTATTGGATAAGGAGGTCTATACAGGCGAGGCTGCCAACCCAGGGCATGTCAATACGCCGAAGGATTTGATGTATATCATCTATACATCAGGAACAACTGGAAAACCCAAAGGCGTAATGATAGAACATGAGGGTGTAGTTAACTTAAGGGAATATTTTATTCGGAATCATGCAATTACGGCAGCTGATGTCGTATTACAGTTTGCAAATATTTCTTTCGATGCGACCGTATCCGAAATGACAATGAGTCTGTTGGTCGGCGCACAGCTATGTTTATGCCCGGAAGATGTTCAAAAAGATGCGAGATTATTTGAGCAATTTATTAACAAGCACAAGGTCACCATTGCAGTTTTACCGCCGCAATATCTAGCGCAGGTGGATATCCGGCATTTT
>NZ_BILZ01000164.1 GCF_004000825.1 Paenibacillus kobensis NBRC 15729
CAATTATTTCTGTAATCCGTTCTTCATACTCCAATTCGAGTTCAACTTCTTGTGTGATCTTCTGTACGGGTTCTCCATCCTGCATATGGAAACTGGTGCGCAACGCTTCATGGCGGATGGCCAATTGCTCTAGTGCGTATTTCATGCGACCCCTATCTAACGACCCGTACATTTTTATTCCCGCCGGCATATTGTAGGCTATTCCTACGTCGTCCAGTTGGTTAATTAGGTATAACCTCTTTTGTGCAGACGACATCGGATACGTTTCTTTTTCTTCCGCCTGCGGGATCGGAATGTACGCTTTCACTTTTGCTTCTTCTACTTCTTTAGCCAGAAGCCGGGCAGTAGGAGCGGTAAAGACGGTCTTCAGCGGCAGACGTACTCCGGTCTTCGCTTCAATCTGATTAACAACCCGGGTTGCGCGCAGGGAATGCCCGCCCATCTCGAAGAAGTTGTCTTCAATCCCTACCGGGGTAACACCTAATACTTCTGCAAAGGTACAGGAAACAATTTCTTCCATCTCGTTTCGT
>NZ_BILZ01000165.1 GCF_004000825.1 Paenibacillus kobensis NBRC 15729
ACGCGTCTGCGGCCTTACGTAATCCAGCTGCAAATCCAGCACCGGCGCCGGTTCTGTAAATACACCATGCCAATATTTTTTCTGTTCCGACAGGTCTCTGGTTTGCATCCATTCGCTGTAATCCTTGTATTGGACACTCAGCGGGTTTAATTGCTCTCCCTTGTACAGCTTGGAAAGTTCTTGGGTTAAAATATCCATCGACATACCATCGGAGATGATATGGTGCATATCTAACAAGAGGATCGTTCTGTCCTCTCCTATTGTTACTGCTTTCATCCGCATCAGCGGGGCCTTGCCAAGGTCAAACGGATGTACAAAACGATGCAGCAAGTCTTCTTCTTTTTCTGCAATTTGGGCTATAATCCGTTCTTCATACTCCAATTCGAGCTTAACTACTTGTGCGATCTTCTGTACGGGTTCTCCATCCTGCATGTGGAAACTGGTGCGCAACGCTTCATGACGTATTGTCAATTGCTCCAGTGCGTACTTCATCCGGCCCCTATCTAACGACCCGTAAACTTCTATTCCC
>NZ_BILZ01000166.1 GCF_004000825.1 Paenibacillus kobensis NBRC 15729
AGCTGATGGCAGCTTCACCGCAACAAGCGCGGTAACGGTGACGACGGCAGTAACGGGAGTGACGTTGGATCAAACGTCGCTGAGCATGCTGACGGGCGGAGCAGACGAAACGCTGACGGCAACGGTAGGCCCAGCCACAGCGTCGAACAAGAACGTCACGTGGAGCACGAGCGATGCTAGCGTAGCAACGGTAGCGAATGGCGTTGTTACGGCAGTAGGGAACGGCACGGCGACGATCACGGCGACGACGGCTGACGGCAGCTTCACCGCGACAAGCACAGTAACGGTGACGACTGCAGTAACGGGAGTGACGTTGGATCAAACGTCGCTGAGCCTGTTAACAGGCGGAGCGGACGAAACGCTGACGGCGACGGTTAATCCGGCCACAGCATCGAACAAGAACGTTACGTGGAGCACGAGCGACGCTAGCGTAGCGACGGTAACGAATGGCGTAGTCTCGCCAGTAGGAAACGGCACGGCGACGATTACGGTTACGACAACTGATGGCAGCTTCACCGCAACAAGCGC
>NZ_BILZ01000167.1 GCF_004000825.1 Paenibacillus kobensis NBRC 15729
TGAGAATCAGGAATATCCGTTCGAGGAACTGGTGGAAGCAGTAGAGGTGCGACGGGATTTATCCAGAAATCCGCTGTTTGATGTGATGTTAGTCATGCAAAACAACGAACAGTCGAACCTAGAAATGAACGGCTTAACATTGACAGGCATAACCAGCGAACATACCATCGCGAAGTTCGATCTCACCTTAAGCATAGGTGAAACCGACGACGGCTTTGTAATGAACTGGGAATATTGTACCGATCTGTTCGGGTTGGAAAGTGTACAACGGATGATGAAACACTTCAGCCGCCTGGTGGACGAACTGACGGCCAATCCGGAGGCGAAGATCAGCGAACTGCGTGTGGTGGACGAAGAAGAAAAAAGGCTGATCATTGAGACCTTCAATGACACGACTACGGAATATCCACGAGGAAAAACAGTCGTAGAGTTGTTTGAAGAACAGGTTCATCAGACGCCGGACCATATCGCGGTCGTATTTGAAGATGCGCAATTGACGTATGCGCAATT